>JAIDTI010000079.1 GCA_029060755.1 Ruminococcus sp.
CTGTCTGTTCTGCTTCTAATATGCCAAAGGGCTTTTTATGCCTACTTGACTGATTTTTTCTGTCGAACTCACGTTGTACATATAGTTGGGAGTATCGTGGCAGTAATTATAACATAGAAGATAAATTAGATTGGATATGTTCCAACAATTTAAAATCAGAACTTCGCAAGCGTTATCTGAACTACAAGAATTGTAATAACGACACTGAAAAACGTTCAAGAACGATTTTTGCAGAAGCGGTTAATGACTTATGTAATGAAAAAGGCTACAGATTCAGACGCTGAAATCAATTTTCAAAATACGACCGTAATTAACAAAATTTATGTTGACAAAACAAAAAATATATGATATAATGTATAATATGAATATGAACTGATGTCATGTTTCATAACTGATTTATAAAGCGAAAACAATTTATCATATAAATCCAGACATAAGGAGAGTTTTTATGGATTGCTTATTTTGTAAAATCATCAACGGAGAAATTCCATCTGCAAAAGTATATGAAGATGAATTTGTATACAGTTTCAAGGATATTGCCCCTATTGCACCTGTTCATTATCTTGTAATTCCTAAACAGCATATCTGTTGTGCAAATGAAATTGATGAGAAAAATTCTGCTGTTGTGGCTAAAATTTTTGAGGCAGTTTCTAAAATTGCAAAAGCAGAGGGTATTGAAAGCTACAGAATCATCAACAACTGCGGAGATGATGCAGGACAAACAGTAAAACATCTGCATTTCCATATGCTTGCTGGTGTAAAAATGGGCTGGGGTGCTGAATCTCTCGGCAAAACTGAATAACAGGAGCAGGAAAATGGCAGATACATATAAAATGACTATAGCAGGGCTGGAGCGTGAACTTCCTTTGTGTCCGCTTAATGAAAAGCTTGATATTGCAGCATTTGTAATGTTTTCAGATGTTGAAATAACTGTTGCATCAGCTACGAAACTACTAAAAAAATGCCCTGATTTTGATGTTATACTTACAGCTGAATCAAAAGGAATACCGCTTGCATACGAAATGGCACGTCAGAGTGGGAAACCTTATGTTGTTGCAAGAAAATCAGTAAAGCTGTATATGAGTAATCCTGTTTCGGTTACTGTAAAATCAATTACTACAGCGAATGAACAGACTCTTTATCTTTCAGCCGAAAAAGCAGAGATGATTAATGGAAAGAATGTTCTGTTAGTTGATGATGTAATTAGTACAGGCGAATCCCTCAAAGCACTTGAAAAGTTCGTTGAAAGTGCAGGCGGAAATATTTCAGCAAAAACAGCTGTACTTGCTGAAGGTGATGCATCAGAAAGAGATGATATAATATTCCTCGAAAAATTGCCATTATTCTTTAAATAATCAGTTATGAAGCGAAAAATGATTGGTATGGCAGCAGCATATTTGTCAGGATTATTTTTCGCTTCATTTTTTACTGACAAATCTGAAACAGCTATTCTTTTATTTGCTGTATCTGTATTATTTTTTGTAACAAAAATAAATCATTTCAGCAGATATGATTTATATACAATAGTTTTCTCTTTCCTGACAGCTTTTACAGCAAGTACAACATACACCTTACACTGCTATTATGATGTAACTGATTTTGCAGAACAGACAGGGAATTTTTCGGGAGTAGTTGTTGATTATGAAGTATACGACGGAGACAGAGCGTCATATACAATTAAAGGCAGGATAAATGGCTTAAAGAAAACAAAAATAAATCTTTATACAAATGAACTTGGTGCAGACTATGGCGATACAATAACGCTTACAGACTGCACCTTTAAAGAATTTGAAAGTGACTATCTGTTTGATACGAAAACATGGTATAAATCACGTCATATTTTTCTATGTGTATATGAAGCAGAAGATATTGAAATCAAATACAATAATTCTGCACTTATAAAAAAGTTGCTTGTGTCATTCCGTGAAAACACAATAAAAGATATGTGCAGATTAATCGGAAATGAAACAGGCGGATTTATTGCAGGAATGATTTTCGGTGAAAAACAATATCTTGACAATAATACAAAAATATCCCTTTACAGAATCGGAATAGGTCATATTTTCGCTGTATCAGGACTTCATGTTTCTATAATTGCTTCAATTGCCATGTTTATCATGCGGAAGTTAAGAGTAAATAAATTTGTCAGCTTTGGCATGATAAATTTACTTTTTCTTTTTATGGTTATAATTACTGATTATCCAATATCAGCAATAAGAGCTGTTTTAATGCTTGATATTATGTATTCTGCACCGCTTTTTCTCCGTCAGAATGATTCTCTTAACTCTATTGCTGTTGTTGTAGTGATAATCAGTGTAGCCGACCCATATATAATCTATAACAGCGGATTTATCCTTTCGGTATGTGGTACATTCGGTATTGCAGTTTTCGGAAAATACATGACAGAGGGTATAGAAAGAAAATCTGCATTAATATTTATAAGTGCAGTATGTACATCTTTAGCAGTTATGCCTGCAAGTATGTATTATTTTGACGAAACATCTGTTGTTTCGCCATTTTCCAATATTATTATTGTCCCTGTTTGTATCATTGCAATGATTTTCGGACTGATTTATATTATATCAGGCGGATTTCTGAAACCTGCACTGTATATTTCAGATTTTATAATAAAAATCGTTCTGAAAATATCCGATAAGCTTGCATTAATTGATTTTACGCATATTTCATGTATAAATGATATGATTCCGCTTATTCTTATTCTGTCAGGATTTGCAGTATTATACTTATATTATTTAACAGAAAGCAAACGTATAATTTCTGTTTCGATAGCTGTATCAGTTGTATTCTGTTCATTAGTTTTTGCAATATCTGATAAAATCAGAGATGACAGAATGACTGTTGCTGTACTTGGAAAAGGCAATAACTCTGTCATTGTTATATCATATAAGGGACATTCAAATATAATCGATTTAAGTGGTCATTATCATTCTGCTGAATATGTCAGAAAATATCTTTCACAAAACGGTACAGAAATGATAAATGCAGTTTTTCTTACAAATAAAACAGCTTCTCAAGATGTCATATATGATTATGAATTAAAATCATTCAGAATAGGAAAACGTTTTACAGTAAATGACACGCAAATTTATAATAACAGGCTTGATTCTTTAAAAGGAACAGATTTTTATTTTGATGCTGATGGATATGGATTTGAATATATAAATAATGTCCTTAGTATTACTTACAGCGATTGTAAAGTAACTTTTTCTTCTGCAAAGGATAACGAATATACAGGCGGTCTTGCTGTATACTATGGAAATATCACAAAAACTACAACCATTTATGAAAACAGTATTTTTCTTGATGATATGAATAATTTTGAAATAATACTTTCTCATGACGGAGAATACAAAATAAGGAGACTTTCATGCCGAAATTAGATTCAAAAACACTTGCTTCTGCACTTAAAAAAGGCGAATTAAACAGAATATACTATCTTTTTGGTGCTGATATTTTAGGTGTTGAAAAGATGACAAAATATATAATTAAAACGGCTGTCGGTGAAAATGAAGATTTTGCACTTACAAAAATAGACGGCAAAAAGCTTGATTTATCGGAGTTTTCTGATATTATACAGCAGTTTCCCATGATGTCAGAATATAACTGTATTCTTGTAAATGACTATAACTGCGAACGACCTTTTGATGATATGCGTGGCAGGAGTGCAGATGATGTTACAAAAAAACTTCTTGAAACACTGAAAAATATTCCGTCTCAAACTGTAATAATATTTAATGTTACAGGATTTGAAGTAAAAGTCCAGCGTGACTATAAGACTAATCAGAATATCATCAAGGACAAAAATAAAAAGCTTGCTGATTTTGCAGCGAAAAACGGCGTATTATGTGAGTTTCCGATAAAAAAGCCGGCTGAACTTTCAAAAAGTATCGTTTCGGCAGTATCTGCAAACGGCGGAACGATTTCGCAGATTAATGCACGTCATCTTGCGGAAATATGTATGTGTGATGAACTTGTAATCAGCAATGAGATTGCAAAACTATGTGCATATGCAGACGGCAGGGAAATTGACGTGAATATGATTCATGAGCTTGTGCATATTCAGACGGAAACAACAATATATAATCTTGCCAATGCTATAGCATCTATGAACGCAAGAGACGCATTTGACGCAGTAAATCAGCTTGATATTGATAACGACAACAGAGTGCTTGTAATGTATGCCATAACAGGAGCATTTGTTGATATGTACCGTGCATCTTGTGCGATAAAATCGGGTGTAGCACCTGAAAAAGTGGCATCTGATTTTGGTTATGGAAAAAGAACGTTTGTTGTGAAAAATGCTTTCCATGACAGCAGTCGCATGAGTATTGAAAGATTAAGGGAATGTATTGTTATATTGCGTGATACGACAATGAAACTCAATTCAACAGCATCAAATCCAAGGACTGCAATTGAGCAGGCAATTACAAAGATGCTTATCCTGACAAAAAACAGAGGTTGAACATGATAAAAATAAAAGAAGCTGTTATAGTAGAGGGAAAATACGACAAAATAAAATTATCGTCAATAATTGATGCTGTAATTATAGTTACAAATGGTTTCGGCATTTTCAAAGATACCGAAAAGCTGGAGCTTATCAGATATTATGCAAAAAAAAGCGGTATTATAATACTGACTGATTCAGACAGTGCAGGACGGAAAATACGTGGATATATAAAAGGTGCGGTAAAAGAGGGAAGCATAAGAAATGTGTATATTCCCGATATTTTCGGCAAGGAAAAACGCAAGCGAACAGCTTCCGCAGAGGGTAAACTCGGAGTTGAGGGTATAGACGTTCAGACAATTATCAGCGCATTTGCAAAGGCTGGTATTACATCATCAGAATCAGCATTACCACATGACATAACAAATATAACGCTGTATGAACTCGGATTAAGCGGAGGAAAAAACAGCAGTACGCTCCGGAAAAAGTTGCAGAGTTCGCTTGGTCTGCCGTCACTTCTTTCAACAGGTGCATTGATAGAAGTGCTTAACACTATGATGACAGCAGACGAACTGAAAGAAAAAGTTATGGAATCAGAGGGCAGGACAAATGATATATAGTAGTCTGCTGTTTATATATGCTTTTTTTCCAATATCTCTTGCAGTATATTTTTTCACACCAAAAAAATTCAAAGATATATCATTATTTTTTTTCAGTGTACTTTTCTGCGGATTTTTCAGTCTGAAATTTATGCTTTTCATGCTGATTTACACGACAGTAAACTATATTTCGGCAAGTATCACATATAAATTGAAGTGGAAAGAATCAAAATACAGGCACTTTAAAAGCATACCTTTTTCAATAGGAATTTTATTTGATGTGACAGCTGTTTTCATATTCAGGACAGATTTATTTTCCTCGACTTATGATTTATTCAATCTGCCTGACGGATTTTTTCCGATTGGCATATCGTTTTATACATTATCGGCTATGGGTTATCTTATTGACGTATACAAAGGCAGAATAAGAGCAGAAGTAAATTTTATCCGTTTCGGGTTATTTATAATGATGTTTCCACGTCTTATAATGTGTTCTGTTGTAAGTTATGATAAATTTATAGGTATATGGAAAAAGCGCAAGATAAGAATGAGTGAACTTGGAGCAGGTTTTGAAATTTTTATAAGAGGACTTGCAAAAAAAGTTATTATTTCTGATAATCTTTTTATGATGTGTTCTGCAATAAAAAGTCTTGATGTAAGACAGATTTCCGCCATGACTGCATGGCTTGGCATAACATCGTATATACTTTGTCTTTATTTCACAATTTCAGGAATTTCCGACATGGGAAACGGTATAGCCTGTTGTTTTGGATTCAGATTTCCGCAAAGCTTCAATTACCCTCTTTTCAGCAGTCGCATACGTCATTTTTGTGCAAAATGGCATATACAAATAATGCAATGGTTCAGAAAATATATTGTAAGTCAGTTTCAGTCTGTAGTCAACGAAAAATATATAAATGGATTCACGCACATAAGCGTTATGACTATGCTTGGTTTCTGGTATGGATTTAACCTGTGCAGTGCATTATGGGGATTTTTAATGGGATTTGCTGTTGTGGCAGAAAGCAGACTGAAAGATGTGAAAATGCTTAAATCAACAGGAATAATTTACACATTTCTGGCAACAACATTTTTATCAGTGTTTCTTTCGTGCGGAACAGTTTCAGAATCGCTTGATTATCTGTGGGCTATGATTGGAGGAAACAAAGTTTTTGCCGATTCGCTTACTCTTTATCTTGTTAAATCATATATTTTAGTTCTGCTTATAGCCGTATATTTTTCAACGGATTTATTCGTCAATACAATTTCAAGAATCAGGAAAACACGTTTCAGAATAATTATTTCTGTTTTTTCGCCTGTTATTGAGATTGTCATTTTTGCCGTTTGTACAGCACTTATTTCATACAACGGAAATTCCGATATAATCTTGTTGAAACTATAGGAGGGAGCATGAAAAATTCAAATAAAGTTTCTGCGTTTTTGTTGATTATATTTATTTCAGCACTCTCATTTCTTACGTTTTTCAGACATGAAACAAATGAATCATTGACGGAATTTCCTGAAATAACATTGGAAAATCTTCTTGACGACAGTTACAGCAAGCAATTGAGCAGTTTTTTTGTGGATAATTTTGCGGGGCGTGACAAATGGGTTTCAGTAAGTGCAAAGATAAAATCATGGTTAAGTGAGAGTATTGTAAATGATGTGTATATCTCAAAAAACAGGCTTCTTTCTGTTGATACTGTATCAATGGAAAGTACAGAAAATTCTGCAAATATTATAAATGAATTTGTAAGAAATTATGACGGAACGCTGTATTTTGTAGCTGTTCCTACATCTTCGGGAGTTTACAGCGATATGTTGCCTTCATATCTGTTTTCGACAACCGAAAAACAGCAGATTGACACGCTTTATGAACAGCTTGATACAAGTATAAGAAAAATTGATGCATATAATATTCTGAAAATGCTTAGTGATAACTACATCTACTACAGAAGCGATTCAAAATGGACAAGTTATGGTGCGTTCTGCGTATACAGAACAGTCATTCAGAAACTTGGATTTATGCCCGTTTCTTATGATAAGTATACTATTGAACATATTACAGATGATTACAAGGGAAATTTGTATGTTAGAACGCAGTATATGGAGTCGAAGCCTGATTTGCTTGATATATGCACATATTCCGACAGTTCGGAAATAATCAGCTGTACAGGTTATGACAACAGCGGAATGACATACAAAAAAAATCTTTATGAAAGAGATGCTGTAGATTCAGATGATATGTACAGGTTGTATCTTGGTGAGAAACTGCCGTTTATAAGAATCAATACAAGTGTGAGCAATAACAAGAAACTGCTTGTAATCGGTGATGACTACACATCATGCTTTGTGCCGTTTCTTACACAGCATTACAGTGAAATTGCTGTTGTTTTTCCTGAATGTATGGAAAAAAATCTGGAAAAATTTATCAATCCTGACGATTATGAGCAGACTTTGTTTCTGTTCGGTATAGATTCACTTAATGATGATATATTTAACTATATGAGGTGATTATTATGATAGCACTGATAACAGGTGCAACATCAGGCATAGGAAAGTGCATTGCAGAAAATCTCAGTAAAAAAGGCTGGCAACTTATTCTTACAGGCAGAAATGAGGATATGCTGAAACAATTGCAGAAAAAACTGGGCAGAACTGAAATTATCAAGGCTGATTTATCAGACGAAAAAGAAGTTTTTGCTTTATATGAACATTGCAGGAACAAAAAAATTGACTTGCTTGTGAATAATGCAGGTTACGGAATTTTCGGCAGATTCAGCGAAACAAATCTTGATGACGAACTTGACATGATAAACGTCAATATAAAAGCGGTGCATATTCTTACAAAGCTGTTTCTTCGTGATTTCAGAAAAATCAATCACGGCAGAATACTGAATGTAGCATCATCAGCAGGATTTCTGACAGGTCCTTTGCTTTCGTCGTATTATGCCTCAAAAAATTATGTTGTGAGACTTTCAATTGCAATTGCAGAGGAACTGCGCAGAGAAAATTCAAAAGTGAGAATATCGGTACTTTGTCCCGGTCCTGTTGATACGAATTTCAATAACCGTGCCGGTGTTACTTTCAGCATGAAACCGCTTTCTCCTGAATACGTTGCAGACTATGCGATAAAAAAGACTTTTGCAGGACAGCTTGTTATAGTTCCCGGAATTATGGTTCAGGCAGGACTTCTTGCATCAAGATTTGTACCGCACAAACTGCTTTCCATGATGACATATGAAATTCAGAAAAGCAAGGAAACAACAGACGGGAAAAAAGTAATATGAGAGATATAAGTTATAAAGTTGCACTTGGCGGGATTGTCTCTGCACTTTGTCTGATGTGTATGTTTCTGGCAGGAATTATGCCCATGTTTTATCTTATTCTGCCTATGATTGCAGGAATACTTCTTATGATTATAGCAGAGGAAGTGAATAAAAGCTGGGCATGGCTTACATATATATCCGTCAGTATACTGTCAATTTTCATAACGGCTGATAAAGAATCCGCACTTGTTTTTATAATGCTTTTCGGTCATTTCCCAATATTGAGATTGTATATTGAAAAAATCAGACTTAAAATATTGAGATGGCTTATAAAGCTTGTGATATTCAATGTTTGTGCAGTATCATTCTTTTATACGACAGTTTTTATATTTGGTATAGACCAGATGCTTGAGGATATGAACGATTTAGGCAAATATGGTGCAGTAATAATGCTTGTACTATGCAATATTATATTTGTGCTGTATGATTTGAATATGCATATACTTTATTATTTGTATAAGATAAAGTTTATGCCTTTGCTTAAAAGAAAAAAATAAATGAGGTCTGATATTATGGAAGAAATCACAAATAAAAACGTACTTAAAATATTGGAAAATGATTATGAAGAATGTCAGCTTGATTATGTTATTTTAAGCAATGATGTTGAGTATGAGCATGAAATTTCACATAAAAAAGCAGTTATAGCTTTTTTTGATATAATAGCAAAAAGACATAGAGTTGGAAACAGGCTCGATTATGGCAGTTTTTCATTAGATGAAGATAAAATGATTTGCAGGTTGTACAGTGTTGAGGAATTTTTTTCAGAAAACGGCTCAAAATTCGGCGATATGACATATTGGTTTGCATTTCACAATCCACCATACAGTACACCATATACTGTAGATGATTTCAGAAGAATTAACAATATGCTTTTTTCGGACAGTATCGAAATATATTTATGGAATGATGATTTTTCAGACTATTTTGATGATGGAAAAGAATGGTGGGGGACAGCTTTGTGGAGTATTTACGATTATAAGAAAAACAGATTTGTTATTATTGGCGCATCTCTTACAGATTAATAATTAACCGTATGCAGTATAATCTGTATACGGTTTTTTTGTCACCTAAAAATAAAACAGGAATATAATAAGTATCAGGAGTAAAGGGGGAATCTTCTATGAAACGGCATCGCAGAAAAAGGCATGATTTACGTTTTTCAATCGGCTTTGCATTTGTTGCAACTATACTTATTATGGTTACTGTCATTGTATGCAGTATTGAAAAATCCGTTAAACCTGTTGCAGAGTTGCAGGCGGAGCAGGTGGCGAAAAATACGGCAAACAGAATCATCACAGAAACAGTTTCCGAATATGTTGCAGAGAATGAATACACATACAGCGACTTTGCAACAGTGCTTTATGACGCAGACGGTCGGACGGTATCTGTCGAAGCACTTACAGCAAATATAAACCGTGTGCAGTCGGAGCTTGCAAATCAGATAAACAAAAAATTTATGGACAACAAGCAGACATCTGCCAAAATAGCCATTGGTTCGTTAAGCGGTTCATATCTTCTTGCCGGACGTGGTTCGGAAGTAACCGTGCGTATCTGTCCTGTCGGAGATGCCGTTGTAACATTGAAAAGCACATTTGATTCAGCAGGAGTAAATCAGACAAGGCACAGAATATATGCCGATATTTCGGCGAAGCTTATATCATCAATACCACTGTACAGCTTTGAAACAAGTGAAAGTTTTGAATTTCTGATAGCTGAAACGGTAATTGTCGGAAGTGTACCTGATTATGCGGTCAAGGCGTGGAGCAGTCAATAATAGCTATTTACAAAAGCAGTTAATTATGCTATAATAAAGTAAAAATTACGGAAGTGATATATATGGGAAACAAAAATATAACTATCGGCATAACAGCTCATGTGGATTCGGGCAAGACTACACTTGCGGAGGCTATGCTGTATATAACAGGTGAAATCCGCAAGCTTGGACGGGTTGACAACGGCAGTTCATTTCTTGATACAGATTCAATTGAGCGTGACAGAGGTATCACTATTTTTGCAAGTCAGGCAGAATTTACTACAGGTGGAACTCATGTGACATTGCTTGATACTCCTGGTCACGTTGACTTTTCGGCAGAAACTGAACGGACTATGTGTGTCATTGATTATGCTGTACTTGTAATCAGCGGAACAGACGGAGTACAGAGCCATACTTCTACACTATGGAAACTGTTGAAAAAATATGAAGTGCCTGTTTTTATTTTCGTCAATAAAATGGATTTAGTCGGAGCGGAAAAAGATGCAGTTTTTGAAAAATTAAGAAATCAGCTTTCAGGGCATTGCATAGATTTTTCGGATTATGACAATATCTACGAAAATTCAGCGGCATGTGATGAAGAACTGATGAATCGTTTTTTTGACAGCGGATTATCGGATAATGACATAACAAAAGCAATATCACATCGGAAAATATTCCCTTGCTTTTTTGGTTCGGCACTGAAAATGCAGGGTATAGACGAATTTATCACACTTCTTGACAAATATACTGCTGAATCTGATTACAACAGCGATTTCGGACTGAAAGTGTACAAAATATCGTACGATAGCAAGGGAACACGTCTCACACATCTTAGAGTAATGGGCGGTGAACTGAAAGTGCGCAGTGAACTGACGTATAAGACGGCAAACGGTGAGGAAATAACCGAAAAAATAAGTGCAATAAGATTTTATTCAGGTGAGAAATTTCACATAAATGAAATTGCAGTTGCAGGGGAAATATGTGCAGTTGCAGGACTTAGTGGAACATATTCAGGGCAGGGCATAGGCAGTATAGAAAATTCGGGCAGAACTGTATTAGAGCCTGTTATGACGTACAGAATCGAAGTTCCCGAAGATAAGAATATATATGAAGTGCTGAAAGATATGAAATGCCTTGAAGATACAGATCCACAGTTGCATATTGTATGGCATGAGCAGTTGAAAGAGATTCATATTCAGCTTATGGGAGCAGTGCAGATTGAAGTGCTTAGCCGTATAATTGACGAAAAATACGGCTATTCCGTTACTTTTTCAAATGGTACTGTCGCATACAAGGAGACTATAGTGGATATTGCAGAGGGTGTAGGGCATTATGAACCGCTTAAACATTATGCAGAAGTGCATCTTCTGCTTGAACCGTTACCACGAAACAGCGGATTACGCTTTGATACGGCTGTTTCAGAGGATAAGCTTGACCGCAACTGGCAGAGACTTATTTTAACTCATTTAGAGGAAAAGACACATATCGGAGTGCTTACAGGTTCGCCGGTTACTGATATGAAGATAACACTTGTTGCAGGAAAAGCACATCTGAAACATACAGAGGGCGGAGACTTCCGACAAGCTACATACCGTGCAGTACGTCAGGGATTAAGGTGTGCGCAAAGTGTACTGTTAGAGCCTTATTATGACTATGAGCTTGAAATACCGTCTGAATATGTCGGGCGTGCAATTTCAGACTTACAGCGAATGTCAGCTGATTTCAGTTCACCCGAAACAGTCGGGGAAATGACTGTTATAAAAGGTTCTGCACCTGTTTCGGAAATGAATGACTACCAGGCAGATATAATCAGCTATACACGTGGAAAAGGCAGAATTTCGTGTATAAACGGCGGTTATAGAGAATGTCACAACTCCGACGAAATAATCAGTACATTCAGTTATAATGCGGACAGTGATACAGATAACAGTGCAGATTCAATTTTTTGCAGTCATGGAGCAGGCTATAATGTGAAATGGTATGATGTGCCTAATCATATGCACTTATCATCATATCTTCAACCCGAAAAGGAAGAACCTGAACAGAAAGCGTATAGATTTGTAAACCGTGTTGTTTCGGATTCTGAACTTCTGGAAATCTTTGAACGCACATATGGCAAAATTAACAGTGAACCACGAAAAGCATTTAAATCAACAAAAATAAAAGCCAACTACAGCAAGCCCGTAAGTATACCAAATTATGATGGTTCAGATTATCTCATAGTTGACGGATATAACATTATTTTTGCGTGGGACGAACTGAAAAAAATTGCTGAAAAAAATCTTAATGATGCAAGAATGGAACTTGCAAAGATATTGTGCAATTATCAGGGCTATACAGGATATGAAATTATACTTGTGTTTGATGCTTATAAGGTAAAGCGGAATCACCGTGATATTGAGAAATTCCACAATATAAACATAATCTACACAAAAGAGCGTGAAACAGCCGATACATATATAGAGTGCATAAGCCATGAACTCACAAAAAAACATCGTGTACGTGTTGCAACATCTGACGGAGCAGAACAGCTTATAATTTTAGGCAACGGAGCTATGAGAATCTCCGCAAACGAATTGCATAAGCGTATACTTGATGCTGATAAGGCTATCCGTGATTTTATAGGAAACTGATATATAATTAAAAGAAAAAATTAATAAAAAGACTGGAAATTTATTTAAAAGTATGTTATAATATTTTTGATTGGTTTTTACAATGAAGTATTAACCTTGAATTTTTTACTTATTTAGGAGGTTTGTACATGAAAAAGGTACAATTGACAGAGACCGTTTTGCGTGACGCTAATCAGTCATTAATGGCAACCCGTCTCCCGTATTCCGATTATGAGGGAATCCTTGCCGATATGGATAAGGCAGGCTATTACTCAATCGAATGTTGGGGCGGTGCTACATTTGACTCTTGTCTGCGTTATCTCAATGAAGACCCTTGGGAGAGATTAAGAGGATTGAGAAAAAATCTTCCGAACACAAGACTTCAGATGCTTTTAAGAGGACAGAATCTTCTTGGTTACAAACATTATCATGATGATGTTGTCGAAAAGTTCATTGAACTTTCAATCAAGAATGGTATTGATGTAATCCGTATTTTTGATGCTCTCAACGATTTCAGAAATATTGAGACTGCGCTTAATTCTGTAAAGAAATATGCAAAGGAAAAGACAATTGCATCAGGCTGTATCTCATATACGCAAAGTCCTGTACATACAGTTGATAAGTATATTGAAATGTGCAAGGAACTCAAGAAAATGGGATTTGATACAATCTGCCTTAAAGATATGGCTGGTACAATGTCACCGTATGAAGCTGAACATCTCATAAAGGGAATCAAAGATGCTATCGGCGATATGACACTCATTCTCCATACTCACTGTACAACAGGTATGGCATATATGACTATCACAAAGGCTATTGAATCGGGTATTGATGTAATTGATACAGCTACATCATGTTTTTCAGGCGGAACTTCTCAACCTTCTACAGAAACAATGTTCTATGCTTTACAGCAGTATGGCATTGACTGCGGACTTGATGAGGAAATTATAAACAAAGTCAACGACTATTTCAAGCCAATCAAGCAGAAATATGTTGACAACGGACAGCTTAATCCAAAAAGTCTTGCAACAGATGCACAGGCACTTGTCTATAAAGTTCCGGGCGGTATGCTTTCAAATATGATTGCAAATCTTACAGATATGCACGCTATGGACAAGTTTGATGATGCACTTGCTGAAATTCCGAAAGTCCGTGCAGATTTAGGCTATCCTCCGCTTGTAACACCGCTTTCACAAATGGTAGGAAATCAGGCTGTAACAAATGTTCTTGTCGGTGAGCGTTACAAGAATATTTCCAAAGAAGTAAAGAACTACATCAAGGGCGAATATGGCATTGCACCAGCTCCGATTGACCCCGAACTTTCCAAAAAGGTGCTTGGTGACAGTATTCCTGTTGACTGCCGTGACGAAGATAAAAAGCGTACAGGTGAGGACTTTGCAAATGCTAAAGAAGCACTTGGCGACCTTTGTCGTTGTGAGGAAGATATAATGAGTTATATATGCTATCCCGACCAGACGCTTAAATTTCTCCAGAACCGCAAGGCTCAGGAAGAAAATGAGGCTGTTTATACAATTGAGGAAATGTAAGGAGGTATCAGTATGAATTTCTTTACACTTGCTGTTCAGACAGCTGACAGCGGTACTAAAATAAGCATAGGTGATGCCGCTGTTACTGCAATATTCGGCTATTGTGTTGTATTTTTCGGACTTGTGTTGCTTATGTGCGTACTTTATGCAACAGGTGCAATTTTTCAGAGCAGAGATGAAAAAGATAAAGCTGCTAAAAAGGCTGATGCAACAAAATCAGCTGAAACAAAACCTGCTGTTCCTGAAAAGAAGCCTGAACCCGTATTTGCAAAAGGCTCGGCAGGACACATAAAGCTCCACAATGTACCCGACAAGGAGGCTGCTATGATTATGGCTATTATTGCTGATAAAATGCAGACTCCTCTTAATGAACTGCACTTTATTTCTATTAAGGAGGTTTCTAAAAAATGAAATATAAAGTTACTCTCAATGGCAAAACATACGAAGTTGAGGTAGAAAAAGGAAAAGCAATTCTCCTTGACGAATACGAAGCACTTGCTCCCGCACCTGCTCAAACAACTGCACCTGCTGCCGCTCCTGTTGCTCCAGCTCCTGCACCGACTGCACCGGCAGCACCTGTAAATCTTGCAGAGGGCGAAACAGTATCAGCACCAATGCCAGGAAATATTATCCGTGTTGACGTTAAACAGGGTGATACAGTAAAAGAAGGACAGATTCTTGTAATCCTTGAAGCTATGAAAATGGAGAATGAAATTGTTGCTCCGAAAGACGGTACTGTTGCACAGGTTGTAACAAGCAAGGGTGCTGTTGTAGATACAGGCTCACCGCTCGTTATCATAGCATAAGGAGGGTGAAAAATGGATATTCTACAGACACTTACAGACTTGTGGGAGAGTTCAGGATTTCACAGCTTTTTAGTTAACGGCGGCTGGAAAAATCTTATCATGATAGCTATTGCGTGCGTATTGCTTTATTTGGGTATAAAGAAAAAGTTTGAACCGCTTCTGCTTGTTGGTATCGCATTTGGCTGTCTGCTTGTAAATCTTTCATATTTCGGTCCTGAATCGACAGACGCACTCTATCACCCTGATTTATGGACGAATTTTCTTGACCATGACAGCCCCTATTATCACAGTTACGGCTATATAATGGCAAACGGCGGACTTCTTGATATTCTCTACATAGGTGTAAAAGCGGGTATTTATCCCTCACTTATATTTATGGGTGTAGGTGCAATGACTGACTTCGGACCTATGATTTCAAATCCAAAGAGCCTTTTGCTTGGTGCAGCCGCACAGATGGGCGTATTTCTTGCATTTTTCGGTGCTGTACTTCTCGGATTCACTGGAAATCAGGCTGCCGCTATAGGAATTATCGGCGGTGCTGATGGTCCTACTGCTATATTCCTTACAACAAAACTCGCCCCCGAACTTCTCGGACCTATTGCAATCGCCGCATATTCTTACATGGCACTTATACCAATGATACAACCACCACTTATGCGACTTCTTACAACTGAAAAAGAACGTAAGGTAAAAATGGAACAGAACAGAGTTGTATCAAAGACAGAAAAAATTCTGTTCCCGATTATCGTTGCAATGTTCGTAATACTTCTCCTGCCGTCAACAGCTCCTCTTATTGGCTGTCTCATGCTCGGCAACCTTTGGAGAGAGTGCGGAGTTACAGAGAGACTTTCCGATACAGTTCAGAATGCACTTATGAATATTGTAACAGTATTTCTTGGTATTTCAGTAGGTGCAACAACTGCCGCAGACAGTTTCCTCAATTTGCAGACACTTTTTATTATTGTACTCGGACTCACTGCCTTCTGTTTCTCAACAATCGGCGGACTTCTTGTAGGAAAGCTTATGTATGCGCTTACAGGCGGTAAAATCAATCCGCTTATTGGTTCAGCAGGTGTTTCAGCTGTTCCAATGGCTGCTCGTGTTTCACAAATGGAAGGACAGAAAGCAAATCCGTCCAACTTCCTGCTTATGCACGCTATGGGTCCTAACGTTGCAGGTGTTATTGGTTCTGCAATTGCCGCTGGTTTCCTCCTTGCTGTATTTGGTAATTAAAATAAAAATTGCTGTATGTTCTTTTGAGCATACAGCTTTTTTAATGCCGAAAATGACGAAATATCTTATAAATCCTGCATTTTCTACGCTAAAGTTACAAAATATTAAATTTCGTTGAAAATTTGTAAAAAAATTCATAAATCGACTTGACAACAGAAAACGTTTATATTATAATAATAATTAGACATTTAGTAAAATACGAAAACAAAAGAACAAATGTTGCTTAAAAGAATTACAAAATATTGTAATTCTGATAGCATTAAGAAATGGAGGGTTTAATATGAGCGAAAAAAAGAAAAAGCCGAAAGTACGCAAGAGTGCAGTGAGAATACTGTCAGGAATTGCAGTTATCGTTGGTATGATAATAGTCTCAAATAATATAATACGAGATACCTCAAAGGTAAGTACGGAAGGTATAACCGAATACATAGGAAACTTTGTTTCAAAAACGAATCCCCCGACCATACCAAATACAATTAAATATACTGACAAAGAAAATATGCTGTCAGAAGTTGAGGACTCAAGATTTTCAGGATATAAAGAGGGGAAAATCAGTTCAGACCAACTTTCAGAAGGACTGCTTGTTCTGGCAGATGAAACGCACCCCATTTCAATTGGCGACAATAAAACAATGGTTAAACTTTCTGATTTCAGAAATGAATACTATACCGTAAACGGTGGCGAAATCATGCTGAATGAGGAAGCCGCTGAATCACTTAATCTGCTTATGGCTGATTATAAAGAGGAAACAAATCTTTGTGACTTTGTTGTATATGGTACTACTGATACATATACAGATGCAGGGTCATATTGTCCACGATATTTTCCCGAAAGAGCAACAGGAAACACGATTGACCTTGCACTTATTGCATATGGTGAATATCTTGCTTTTGACGGTCTGGACGAGGAAAGCTGGATTATTGACAACTGCTCAAAATACGGATTTGTCCTTACCTGTCCGGAAGGCAGGGGTGATGATGCTGATTATTGTCCCTGGCATTTTCGCTATGTCGGAAAGCTGAATGCGTCAATAATGAGTGCAAAAAATATGGGTATTGATGAGTATGTTGAGTTTCTGAAAACCTACACCGTCGATTCTCCGTACACTCACAAAATGAACGGCAGTACTTATCTGGTTTATACAGTAAAATCAGAGGGGGAAACAACTACCGCAAAACTGCCGGCAAATGGCAACTATGAAATATCAGGCGACAACAAAGACACATATATAATAAGCTTCAAAAGGTAATTTATGTCAGCTCCGTCAATATGATGGGGCTGTTTTTTTGTATAATAAAGCAGTTATCAGCATAAAATAATGCAGGGTGATAAAGATGAAAAAAATCTGTATTATTTTGTCAATTATTATAACTTGCTATATGATTATACCTGCTTATTCATTTGCAGAGGATTATGACGGTGTAAAGTCATATGTCCTGATTGAATCAAGCACGGGTACTGTTATTGACGAAAAAAATCCGTCTCAAAAGCTGAATGTAGGCTATCTTAGCAAGCTTATGTCACTTCTGCTTATTGCAGAAGATATTGAAACAGGAAAATACCGTCTTTCAACAGAACTTACAGCATCGCAGTCAGTAACAGATACAAAAGGTTCTGTAATATGGCTTGAATCGGGTGATACAATGACTGTTGAGGAACTTTTAAAGGCTGTAATTATAGGTAATGCAAATGATGCTATGACAGTTCTTGCGGAAAAATCGGAGCAGAGTATAGAAAATTTTGTAAACCGCATGAATACAGAAGCTTTTGATATGGGACTGCGCAATACAGCTTTTTATTCTCCGTATGGTTACTATGATGAGCGTGAATATACTACTGCTTATGATATGGCTGTTATATGTTCGCATCTTGTGAAATTTGAGTTTTTGCAGGAGTATTTCAAAACATGGCGTGATTTTGTAAAAGAGGGGAAAACAGAACTTGTCAACGAAAATACACTGTCACGCACATATGAAAGGCATATCGGCTTTAAAGCGTGTCATTCTGAACAGTCGGGCTATTGTATTGCAGAGGCAGGCAGAAATGAAAGCGGTATATGTTATATTGCTGTTGTTCTTGGTGCGGAAAATGATGATATTATGCTGAAAAGTGCGAAAAAACTTGTCAATAAGGGATTCAGCGAATATAAGCTGACTGCAACAATGTTTCCTGATGAAATGCTTATGCCGATAAAGGTGAAAAATGGTACTGATTCAGCCGTTGAAATACACCTGAAAAATCAGTGCAATCTTGTTGTACCTCGTGGCGTTTCAGAACTTAGTACAGTTGTAGTTATTCCCGAATATCTGACAGCACCATGTAAAGAAGGACAGAAAATAGGCACAGCAGGCTTTTACAGTGAGAAAAATCTTGTCTGTGAAATTGATATAGTTACAAGCGAAAGCATGAACGAACTCACATTTGGATTTGTATTCGAAAAAACATTGTTGAATATGCTGAAATAATAGTGTTGATATTTGTTGTAGTCTTACAAAAAACATGATTACTTTATAAAGGTACTTGAAAAATTTTTCATAATATGGTATTATTATATAGATAATAATGTGCAGATTTATCTGCTGTATTTATGGAGGTTTTTTTAATGTCACTGAAACTTAATACAAAATATCTGAATGACTTTATTAATGCTGACGAACTCGCTGGTATAAAACCGCAGGTTGAAGCAGCTGTAAAATCACTTCATGAAAAAACAGGTCTCGGAAATGATTTTCTCGGCTGGGTTAATCTTCCTACTGATTACGACAAGGAAGAATTTGCAAGAATAAAAGCTGCTGCTGAAAAAATAAAGAAAAATTCTGATATTCTTATTGTTATCGGAATAGGCGGTTCATATCTTGGTGCAAGAGCTACAATTGAACTTCTTAAATCTACTCTTTATAACAATGTGAAAAAGGATACACCTGATATTTATTACGTCGGCAACAGCATCAACCCTACATATCTTAATACTGTTATTGAACTTTGCAAGGACAAGGATTTTTCTGTAAATGTAATTTCAAAGTCAGGCACAACAACAGAGCCAGCACTTGCTTTCCGTATCTTTAAGAAAATGGTTGAAGATAAATACGGCAAGGAAGAAGCTAAAAACCGTATCTTTGCCACAACAGACAAGGCAAGAGGAACTCTCAAGAGTCTTTCAGATACAGAGGGCTATGAAACATTTGTTATCCCTGATGATGTAGGCGGACGTTTCTCCGTTCTTACAGCTGTAGGACTTCTTCCGATTGCTGTAGCTGGTTGTGATATTGATGCACTTATGAAAGGTGCTGCAAAGGCACAGGCTGATTATTGTGCAGATTTTGACAACAACGACTGCTATAAGTATGCTGCTATCAGAAATATCCTCTACAGAAAAGGCAAGTCAGTTGAAATGCTCGTTTCATATGACCCTAACTTTGTTATGATGTCTGAATGGTATAAACAGCTTTTCGGTGAAAGTGAGGGCAAGGACAACAAGGGCATTTTCCCGTCAGCAGCTACTTTCTCAACAGACTTACACTCAATGGGTCAGTATATTCAGGACGGCGCAAGAATTTTATTTGAAACTGTTGTTGACATAAAGAATCCGAAGACAGACCTTTTCCTTGAAACAGATGCAGAAAATCTTGACGGACTTAATTTCCTTACAAATCAGAATATGTCCGTTGTAAACCGCAAGGCTTTTGAAGGAACTGTTCTTGCACATACAGAGGGCGGTGTTCCTAACATTATCCTTGAACTTGACGACACAACAGAAGAAAGCGTTGGTTATATGATTTACTTCTTTGAAAAGGCTTGTGCTGTTTCGGGCTATGTTCTTGGTGTAAACCCATTCAATCAGCCAGGTGTTGAGAGTTATAAGTCAAATATGTTTGCACTTCTCGGCAAGCCGGGTTATGAGGGTGCAAAGGCTGAACTTGAAGCAAAACTCGGTTAATCCGATTTGCAATAAATTTAACAAATAATACTGTCTTTATCAAAGACAGAAAGGAGAAAATAATGATTAAGCTTATTCCAGGTAAAAAGGGTACAGGCAAAACAAAGATTCTTATTGACCATATCAATGAGGCTTCAAAGTCCTCAAACGGTAGCGTTGTATGCGTTGAAAAAGGTTCAACTGTAAGATATTCTATCAGCCGTAAAGTAAGATGGTGCGATACAGAGTATTATAAAGTTGAGGGATATGACGCATTTTATGGCTTTATTGCCGGACTTCTTGCAAGCAACTATGATATTACTGACATTTATGTTGACGGTATCTTCAAAATCGGTGGCAGAGATTATAATGCTTTCGGTGAAATGCTTGAAAAATTAGACAAGCTTACAGCAGACGACTCTACTGTTACATTCACTGTTTCTGCTGATGTCAGCGAACTTACAGAAAACGTAAAACAGTTTATCAAGTAATTTTTTGAAAAATTCTCAATTAGCTATTGACATATTAAGTCAATTGGTGTATAATTAGGATTGTAATGCTCTTAAAGGAAATTTTTTGTTATGAAGATTAATTTAAAACAACTTTTCAGTATCACGGGAGAGTCTAAAGATATTGATTATAAAATTGAAGTGGACGAGCTTTCAGAAATAAAAGGTTACACTTTCAGTACGCCTGTTTCTGTAAAAGGCAGAATCTATAACAAAGCGGACGTTGTATACTTGAAATTTTCGCTTGATTTTGCTTTGCTTATAACCTGTGACAGATGCTTGAAAGAAATGGTGAGAGATTATCATTTTGACTGTGAGCATATTGTTGTTCCTTATGTCAGCGGTGATAATGATGAATATATCGTTGCAGACGGTGAGAGCATTGAACTGAATGAAATTGCAGTGACTGATTTGCTTTTACAGTTACCAACAAAAAATCTCTGCAAAGATGATTGTAAGGGATTGTGTATGGTCTGTGGCTGTGATTTAAACGAATCAACCTGCGAACATCAAACATCTGAGTTGTGAAACTCGTTAATTAAGGAGGTGCAAAAATGGCTGTACCAAAGAGAAAAACTTCCAAAGCAAGACGTGACAAAAGACGTTCTTCTGTATGGAAGCTTGATACACCCGCAATGTCCAAATGCGATAACTGCGGTGCTTTCAAAGCTCCGCATAAGGTTTGCAAGAACTGCGGATTCTATAAGGGCGTAAAGGTTCTTAACCTCGACGCTGAATAATCGGCTGATTTCCGATACATGAGGAGGAGAGGAGGTTATAACTTTCTCTCCTTTTTATTATTACAGGAGAAAGATATGATTAAAATAAAAAGTGTTGCTGTAGGCTCTCCTGCTTTTATAGTCGGAATCAGAGAGGGCGATTTGCTGGCAGAAATTAACGGACGTGAAATAAAAGACGTTATCGACTATATGTACTATGCAAGTGAGGAAAATCTTATACTTGAAATTATCAGAAACAACGAAAAACTCACTTTCAGCATTGAAAAAGACGAATATGACGATTTAGGCATAGAATCAGATACTTTTCTTATGGATAAGAAACAGAGATGCAGTAATAAGTGCATTTTCTGTTTTATCGACCAGATGCCCCCTAATATGCGTGAAACACTTTATTTCAAAGATGATGATACAAGACTTTCTTTCCTACAGGGAAATTATGTTACACTGACAAATCTTGAACAGGAAGATATTGACAGAATAATTGAAATGAAACTGAATATCAATGTATCAGTTCATACAACAAATCCTGAACTTCGTGTGAAGATGATGAAAAATAAATTTGCAGGTGAAAAACTTAAATATCTTAAACAGATGACAGACGGCGGAATCAGGCTTAATTGTCAGATAGTGTGCTGTCCTCACCTCAATGACAACGCTGAACTTGAACGCACACTCACTGATTTAGGAAATCTTATGCCGAATATCGACAGCATTGCTGTTGTCCCTGTCGGAGTTACAAAATACCGTGAGGGGCTTTATCCGCTGACTTGTTTTGACAAAGACGGCGCAGGGAAAACTATTGACATTATCGAATCATACCAGAATATTTTCCGTGAAAAGTATGGCAGACGTGTAGTATTTCCGTCGGACGAATTTTTTATTATTGCAAAACGTGAATTGCCTGATGCTGAATATTATGAAGATTATCCGCAGTACGAAAACGGCGTGGGAATGATTCGTTCGCTTATTGATGAGTTTACAGATGCACTTGAATTGGCTGAATATACGGGCGGTGAACGTCATGTATCAATAGCAACAGGCTATATTGCCTATGAAACTATGTGCAGACTTGCAAAAATGGCAGAAGATAAATTTTCGGAGCTTAAATGCGATGTATACTGTATACGCAATGATTTTTTCGGTGAGACTATTACTGTAACAGGACTTATAACAGCGCAGGATTTAATTGCACAGCTTAAAGGAAAAAATATCGGCAGTGAGTTGCTTATATCCTCATCAATGCTTATGCGTGACAGTGAAATTTTTCTTGATGATTTGACAGTGGCAGACGTTGAAAATGAACTGAATGTAAAAATAATATGTACGGATAATGACGGATATGGACTTCTTGATGTTGTCATTGGAATGAATTAAAATAAAGAGAGGAGAAGATAAAATGGCATTACCAATAGTTGCGGTTGTGGGGCGTCCTAACGTGGGCAAATCCACACTTTTCAATAAGCTTATCGGACAAAGACTGTCTATTGTTGAAGATACACCGGGTGTTACAAGAGACAGAATCTATTCTAAATGCGAATGGCGTGGCAAAGAGTTTATGGTTGTCGATACAGGCGGAATTGAGCCTGAAAGTGATGATGTTATTCTTTCGCAGATGCGCAGACAGTCTGAACTTGCTATAGAAAAAGCTGATGTAATAATTCTTGTAACTGATATAAGATGCGGTGTTACTGCTGATGATTATGCGGTTGCGGATATGTTGCAGAAAAGCGGAAAACCAGTTATATTATGTGTAAATAAGGTTGACAGTCTGGGCGAACCGCCTCTTGAACTCTATGAGTTCTACAATCTCGGACTTGGCGACCCTTACCCTGTTTCATCTGTACACGGTCACGGCACTGGTGATATGCTTGACGAAGTTTACAAGTATCTCCCAAACGGTGAGGAGCAGAAATATGATGATGACTATATAAAAGTTGCTGTAATCGGCAAGCCAAATGCGGGCAAATCGTCGCTTATCAATAAAATTGCAGGCGAGGAGCGTGTGATTGTCTCTGATATTGCAGGAACTACGAGAGATTCAACAGATACTGTAATTGAAAATGAATACGGAAAATTTGTATTTATAGATACGGCAGGCATACGCAAAAAATCAAAAGTTACCGAAAAAGTAGAGCATTTCAGCGTACTCCGTGCATATATGGCGGTTGACCGTGCAGACGTATGTGTGATAATGCTTGATGCTACAGAGGGATTCACTGAACAGGATTCAAAAGTTGCAGGATATGCACATGAACAGGGAAAAGCCTGTGTTGTTGCAGTTAATAAGTGGGATTTAGTTGAAAAAAATGACAGGACTATGCAGGAGTTCCGCACAAAGCTTGAAAATGATTTCAGCTTTATGTCATATGTTCCGTTTGTATTTATTTCCGCAAAAACAGGACAGAGAATTGACAAACTGTATGAGTTGATTAAATATACAAACGAACAGAACAGTATGAGAATATCAACAGGAATGTTAAATGATGTTCTTGCATATGCTACTACAAGAGTACAGCCACCGTCCGACAAAGGCAGACGACTTAAAATTTACTATATGACACAACCGTCAACAAAACCGCCTACTTTTGTAACTTTTGTAAATAAAGCTGATTTATTCCATTTCTCTTACAAAAGATATATCGAAAATCAGATTCGCTCAACATTCGGACTTGAGGGAACATCTGTCCGCTTTATTGTACGTGAAAGAGGAGGAAATGAAAAATAATGAAAGTTTTACTTGCAATTTTACTTGCGGTTTTATTCGGCTATTTTCTGGGAAGTCTCAATTTTGCTATAATTGTTGTCAAGCTTATGAAAGGCAAGGACATTCGCACAATGGGAAGCAAAAATGCAGGACTTACAAATACATTTCGCTGTTGTGGAAAATCATGTGCCTTACTTACGCTCATAGGCGATTTGGGAAAAGGTGTTCTTGCTGTATGGCTTTCAAGACTTATTGCACTTAAACTTGAAGCGGGCATACAGCCTGACAATGACGTGCTTTATATAGGATTTATTGCTGGATTCTTTGCAATTATCGGTCACATTTATCCGATATATTATAATTTCAAAGGCGGAAAAGGTGTTCTTGTCGGAGTTTCGGCATTTCTTATAATTGAGCCACGGGTTTTTCTTGCATTGATTATTATTTTTGCTGTTATGCTTGCATTGTCAAAATATGTTTCGCTTGCATCAATTATAGCAACCGCTTATTGTCCGCTTGCAATATTCCTCATGTCGCTTATTGTTGACAATAATACATTTATAAGAAGTATTATCTATACACTTATGAGTATTCCAATGGCAATAGTTATAATATATATGCACCGCAGTAATATTGAACGTCTCAAAAATGGAACAGAATCAAAGTTTACATTTAAATCAAAAGCAAAATAGTGACATAAGGAGGGGTATTCAATGGCTGATATTGTTATTCTTGGTTCAGGCGGTTTCGGATTGAGTCTTGCAGTTTCCGCATCAAAAAAAGGCAGACACAATATAACAGTATGGTCTAAATTTCAGCAGGAAATTGACGATATAAAGGCAAACGGCGAACATATACAAAAACTTCCGGGAGTAAAAATACCGGCTGAAATCAATCTTACAAGTGATATTTCATGTGTAAAGGGCTGTGATATTCTTATTCTTGGTATTCCGTCAAGCTTTGCACGTTCGGTTGCTCAACTTGCAAAGCCTTATGTTGATGATAATATGGTTATTGTCAATACTGGCAAAGGAATAGAGGAGGGCAGTTTAAAACTGTTAAGCGAAGTTATAACAGAGGAACTCAATACAAAAAAACTTGTTGTACTTTCTGGTCCGTCTCATGCGGAAGAAGTTGCAAGGGGTATTCCTACTACAATGGTAGCAGCTTCATATAACAGGGAATCAGCAAAATATATTCAGGAACAGCTTGGAAGCAGTACATTGAGAATTTACCTTAATGATGATGTAAAGGGCTGTGAAATTGGAGGAGCATTGAAAAATATCATTGCACTTTGCTGCGGAATATGTGACGGCATGGGCGGAGGTGATAACACAAAGGCTGCACTCATGACAAGAGGAATACATGAAATTGCACGTCTTGGAATAGCGGCAGGCGCAAGGCATCTCACATTCACCGGACTTACAGGCATAGGCGATTTGATAGTGACCTGCACAAGTGTTCACAGCAGAAATGCAAGAGCGGGAAAGTTAATCGGTCAGGGCATGAAGCCTGTAGATGCAGTAAAAAAAGTCGGAACGGTTGAGGGTTATTGCTGTTGCAGTGCAACTTATGAACTTGCAAAAAAACTGGGAGTTGAAATGCCTATTACGGAACAGCTCAATAAAGTGCTTTTTCATGACGGAGATGCTCAGGAGGCACTTACATCACTTATGAGCCGTCCTATGATTTATGAGCAAGAGGAACTTAACTAATTTTATGAGGTGATTTTTATTATGCCGACAATTCTTAACTATCAGGGGCATATCCGCAACTGGAAAAATCTTTGTGATGAACTTGGAATTGATAAATCTCTCTCACGTGAACAGAGAGAACTTGAAATTATTGAAAATGGCTATGCAAAGTGGGGAAAATCAATTGCAGACCATTTATATGGAATGTTTGCATTTGCTGTCAGGGAAAATGACAGGATTTTTGCAGTCCGTGACCATTTCGGAACAGTGCCTTTTTACTATTATGTTACAGCTGATAAAAAGCTGTTGTGTAGTCCGTCTATACGTGATATTATGGAGCAGGACGGCTTTGTCAAGGAACTGAATGTTGATATGCTTCAGATTTACATGACGCTGACTTATGTTGCAGGTGAGGACACTTTTTTCAAGGGTGTAAAAAAACTTATGCCCGGACATCTGCTTGAATTTGCAGACGGCAGACTTGAAATTGAACGTTACTGGAAACCTGATTTCAAGCCCGATTACAGTAAATCGCTTGATGAATGGGCAGACGAAATACACACAACTTTACAGCAGATTATACCAGAAGTTTTGGAAGATGACGAAAAAGCAGAATCATTTTTATCAGGCGGTGTTGATTCGTCGTATGTACTTGCAATGACAAGGGCAGAGCGTGCCGATTCATGCGGATATGAAGATGAAAGATTTGATGAGTCTCCGCTTGCTGAAAAGACAGCAGAACTTCTTGGCGTAAAATTTGCACGTTCAATTATTCAGCCTGAAGACTATTTTTCAATCGTGCCATATGTAATGTACAATATGGAACAGCCTTTGGGTGACGCTTCTGCAATTGTTTTTGCACTTGGCTGTAAAGCGGTAGATGAAAAAATATGCTTTTCGGGTGAGGGTTCAGATGAATTTTTCGGCGGTTATAATATGTACAGAAATGCAGAAAGATACGGCGATAACCTGAAAACTTTTTATGTGGGCAATACCAACATAATGAAAGAGGACGAAAAACAGCGTATACTCAAACATTATAACTCTGATATTCTGCCGATAAATCTTGTCAAGTATATTTATGATGAAACAGAGGGACTTGACCCACTGACAAAGATGTCTGATGTTGATATTCAAATATGGCTTGAGGGCGATATTTATTTGAATGTCAATAAAATGAGCCGTGCCGCAGGTATTGAAATCCGTATGCCGTTGACTGACAGACGTATTTTTGATATTGCTTCACGTATGCCGTCCGAATATAAGGTAAATGATGTTACAAATAAAGTCGCATTCAGAACAGCCGCAAGAAAAATTTTGCCAGAGGAAATTGCTTTCCGCAAAAAGCTCGGATTTATTGTGCCGATAAGAATATGGCTTGCTGATGAGCGTTATAATGCAGATGTGAGAGCTAAATTTTCAGGAGAAACAGCAGAAAAATTCTTTAATGTTGATGAAATACAGAATATTTTTGCTGATTATATCGGCGGTAACTCTGATAACTGGCGAAAAATATGGACTATTTATACATTCCTTGTATGGTATGAGGAATATTTTGTTAAAAGATAAGAGGTAAGATATTATGTCAAATGTTGTTACAAGATTTGCACCGTCTCCGACAGGATTCATGCACATAGGAAATCTGCGTACTGCACTTTATTCCTATCTGGTATCAAAATCACAAGAGGGAAAGTTTATCCTCCGTATTGAAGATACCGACCAGGTGAGACTTGTTGAGGGTGCTACAGATGTTATACTTGATACCCTGAAAATGACGGGTATTGAATACGACGGCGAGCCTTATGTACAGAGTGAACGCTTGTCAATTTACAAGGAGTATGCAGAAAAACTTATTGCAAGTGGTAATGCTTATTACTGTTTCTGCACTCAGCAGAGACTTGATTCTTTGAAAGACGAAAACGGAATAGGCGGTTATGACGGTCACTGCCGTAATCTTTCAGAAGATGAAATCAAAAAGAATCTTGCTAATGGTGTACCGTATGTAATTCGTCAGAAAATGCCTGATGAGGGCAAGACTTCATATACTGATGTTGTTTATGGTGAGGTTGAAATTGACAACTCTGAACTCCGTGACCAGATACTTATAAAAGCAGACGGTTTTCCAACTTACAACTTCTGCCATGTTGTTGACGATTATTTAATGGGTGTAACTCATGTTGTACGTGGAAATGAGTATCTCACTTCAACACCGAAATATTGTCTGCTTTATGATGCTTTCGGCTGGGAGCGTCCGACTTATGTACATCTTCCATTGCTTATGGGCAAGGACGAAAACGGCAATGTTTCAAAACTTTCAAAGCGTCATGGTGCAGTAAGTTTTCAGGATTTAGTAAATGATGGTTATCTTCCTGAAGCTATTGTGAATTATATTGCATTGCTTGGCTGGTGTCCTAAAGACTCAAATCAGGAATTTTTCACAATGGACGAATTGAAATCCGCATTTTCAATTGACGGACTTAGCAAGTCGCCTGCTGTATTTGACTATGAAAAACTGAAGTGGTTTAATGCAGAGTATATCAAAAAAATGCCTGATGATAAGTATGAGGAAAAGGCACTTCCGATTATTGAGGAACTTTGTGAGGACTACATCAACACAAAGAAACTTGCATCACTTCTTCATACAAGAATTTCATATTTTGGTGAAATAAGACAGTCCATAGGTTTTGTTACATCACGTCTTGAAATGGATTCGTCATTCTATACAAACAAGAAAAACAAGACAACTCCCGAAAATTGTAAAGAAGTTCTTGTTGACTGTCTTCCGATTTTAGAGGCTGTAGAAAGCTGGGATAATGATACGCTTTTTGCTGTTCTGAAAGAGTATTCCACATCTAAAGAGAAAAAGGCAGGAGCTGTAATGTGGGCTGTAAGAATTGCGGTTGGCAGACAGGTTATAACACCCGGTGGTGCAACTGAACTTATGGAAGTATTCGGCAAGGCTGAATCCATAGCACGTATAAAACAGGCTGTTGAGGAGCTTGAATAAATAAAAAAATCCTGTTGAATCAGAACTTCAACAGGATTTTATTTATTATACAACGCATACACGGTTTTTACCTTGTTTTTTGGCTTTATATAAGCCGTCGTCAACTCTTATGCACAATGAATCTGCTGTATCATCTGCCCTTAACTGCGTTACACCCAGACTTATAGTCTGCGGTCTTATATCAGGAAATGTTGTATTTGCAAAGCATTGGCGGATAAGTTCGGCTATGTATGTTGCGGTTGAAATCTCTGTATCGTGGAGCAGGAGCATGAACTCCTCACCGCCCCATCGTCCAGCTGAAAATTTTCCGCTTGTTGTCTGATTATTTTTCAGAATGTCAGCAAGTCCGATAATAACAATATCGCCCTGTTTGTGACCATAGAAATCATTTACTTGCTTGAAATTGTCAATGTCAAGCATTATTACAGAACAAGTACTTCCTTTTTTTCTTGATTCGCAGATAGTTTTTTCTATTTGAGATTGAATTTCCTTGCGGTTATAAAGTCCTGTAAGTCCGTCAATTATAGCAGCCGATTTCAGCTTGCGTTTCATAACTTCATGTTCGGTTACGTTGTTAAGCAGTCCTATAATGCCGTTGATATTGCCTTTTTCATCAGTTACAGGCTCTTTGTAAACCTGAAAGTATTCCAGTATACCGTCAGCATTTATTTCGATTATATATGAATCGCCCTTGCCAGTACGGATAACTTCCATATCCTTTTCCATAGCCATTTTTGCATTTTCTGTATCTTTGCGTATATCAACATCAGTTTTGCCACGGATAGTCCAGTCAGGGTCGTCGGAATGGTCAAGATGATGCCAGTAATGAGTTGCAAAAATATATCTTCCTTCAGCATCTTTAAGATATATATTTGAGGGCAGTGCCTTTAACATACGCTCAATTTCATAGAATGATGCTGAATCCCTGATTTTTATTGCATTTTCAATACGGTTTTTTATTACAGTTTTCTGAAACGGTTCAGCAATAAAGTCAACTACACCATAAGACAGACAAGACAACTGTTTTTCATCTTGTGGGAAGTTTGAAATCATCAGCAGAGGCAGAAAAGCAAATCTGCCATCATGTTGTGATTTTATCAGAAATTCAGAATTATTTCTTACTGCTTCGGGATAATCAATTACAGCAGCATTTATATTTTTAAAAATGTTTTCATAATTTTCAATAAGTTCATCTGTTGAATTTACACGGATAACATTGTAGTCTTCCAGTAAAATCGGATAAAGACTGTCAACAGACCAGCTGTTTCCAATTAATATTATATTTTTTTTCATTATTGCTTTTCAAACTGCGATTCATGACGTGTAAAGAAGTCTTCACGTGGAGGGAGAAATTTAAGTTTATGATTTTTTTCCGTGAAATATGTAAGCGGTTCAAAAATTGTGTCCCATGACCATATTTTTTCGTCAACCTGCAAATATTCACGAAGTTTCTCTGTGCCGAATGGTGCAAGAGGGTGAAGGAGTATAGCAGTTGTACGGATAATATGGAATAAGTTTGCAAGAGTCTGCTTTTTGTCGGCGGATTCATCATTGAGAGCCTTTGACATATACTTACTTCCGTTTCTGATGTAGCTGTCAAGAACATATGTGCATTGGTGGAAAGAGAATTTTGCCATATATCGTTCAAATTCCAGTACAGCTTTTTTAGCGTCCTCCAAAAATTTTTCTTCAGGGGGATTTTCGGGAAGTATGCCGTCAAATTCGTTCTGTGTTGTATAAAATGCAGTACGAATCATACGGTTATATACATTTGAGAGAAGCAGACCATCTTTTACAACGGGGTCTGTATCTTCGGATTTTGCATCAGGATTGAACGGTTTAGGCATGAAACTTACAGAACGCTGACCTAAACCAAGTCCGAGCCAGTGCATACGGAGCTGTTCGGGTGTGTAGTAGTCAAGCAGTTCATCAGCCATTGGTGGTTTTACCTTGCCTGAACTTGATGCTTTTTTATCAAGGAAAAGAATGTGATGATTTGCGACAATAATCGGCATCTGTAATTCGCCGTCAGGTGGATTTGCTGTTTTTTCATCTGCTTTCTGCTGTGCAATCCACATAGCAGGTTCAGCAATTCCATAGAAATATATGTTGTCCTGTCCGATAAACTGATATACTGTTGATTTTTTACTGCACCAGTAGTCTTTCCATTCCTCACGGTTTCTGCCACAATTTTCAAGATAAGTTTCTGTAAATGAAATAGGAGCCCATAAGGATTCAGGCCATACCCATGCAGTTAAACCCTCTGCACCGTCCATTACGGGAGCAGGTACACCCCATTCAATATTTCCTGTAAGTCTGAACGGAACAAGTGTTTTTCCTGTTCGGTAGCGGATTCCGTTTTCTGTGAGAATACGGCAAGCATCATCACAATCAGAAAGCTGTGAAAATTCTATAGTAAATGATGGCTTTTTCTTTTCCTCAATATAATTATGTTCGGGCATTGAATCTTTGAGAGAAAAATATTTCTCCTCAAATTCACGCTTTATATAAATTACAGGCGGTTTAAGAAATTCGTCAATCGTTTTCCATACAACAGGGCGAATGTCCTTGCGTTTTTTGAGTTCCTCAATCCAGTCTTTCATAAGCTGTTCATAGTCACGCAACTTGAAATACCAGTTTGTAACAGGTTTCATAGTCGGAGTTTTTCCAGTGAGTGTGCTTATGGGATTAAGAAGATTTTGAGGCATATACTGATGACCTAAATCACATTCATCTGCATAGCCTTTTTCAGAGTTACAGCCCTCAACAGGACATTTTCCGATAACCTGACGACCATTCAGGAAACAGCCTGCATCTTCATCATAGAACTGCATTGTTGTAATCTTGTCAAGCTGACCTTTTTTGTAGAGTGAACTGATAAACCAGTCTGTTACTTCTGCGTGGATTTCTTTCGAACGTCCAAGACCTGATGCAGCAAAAAGATTTGGAGAAATGCCGTATTTTTTGAGAGTTTCTTCTTGTTTGTCGTGATTATTCTGTACAAAATTTTCCAGAGAGCCATTAAACTCACCTTTTTCGACTTTAACTCTCCAGCCCTCCGCAATCGGAGAGCCGTAACAGTCTGTACCAGTCACAAAAATAACATTGTCCTTGCCGATTCTGTCACGCAGAAAACGTGCATAAGTATCAGCAAAAACCATCATACCGCCGACATGACCGAAGTGGAGTTCTTTGTTTCCGTAGGGCATACCAGCAGTTACAACGGCACGTTCAGGAAATTCAGGACGTGGGATTTCAAAATTTTTCTTATCTTTTTTTTCAGACATATAAAATTATTCCTTTCTTAATTCATAAAGAAATTGTTGTCAATAATACTAAGTTCATTTTTCTTTGACGGTTTTTCCATTACAAGTACTATTTCAGCATCTTCACGTTTTTCAACTACTTCAATTTCCTTTGCATCAATGAGCAAGTTAAGATAGTCGCCAAGAGAAAACATGGGTATATCGTGATTTACAGTGCCATAATAATTGTATGGTGTTTCTTCTCTGCCGTCAAATATAAGAACTCTGTTTTCGACATCTATATAGCCATAATTTATAGTTCTGTAATTACCAGTGAGATAGTGTGTAAAGAAACAGTTTTCACTTGAATAGAGTTTTACATCTTGTCCGAGCTTGTCAACAGCCATTATACCGACAAAAACTTCTTCCAGTTCTTTGAAAGTAGGAACACCGTAATATATATTGATATTAGCGGAGATTGTTTTGATATTTCTGTTTAATTCAAAGTCAACATATTCTGCGGCATCACTATGTGTCATGTCACCGCTGAATATAATTGAGGCATTTTTTGTGCGGAAATCACTGTTCCAGCCTATGTTGATTCTGTTTCCGCTTAAATCCATTGCAGATGCGTGTAAATCAAGGTCAACACGTGTAGGGTGATTCCAGTATACAAAGAAACGCATTCTGTCTATATTATCAGGCAGTTTTATTGCAAGTCCGCTTCTGATATATCCGCCCTCATCTGATTTGTTGTTGCAGTTGACAACTGACATACGTTCATCATAGTTATGGAAGTCAATATAAACTTTCTTGCCCTCCATACCTGTTGTGACATATTTCAGTCTTTCAGCAAGAACAGCTTCGCAAATATCAAAAAGAATATTCGTTCTGTCAAGCAGTTCTGTTATTTCAGCTTTCTTTGCTTCAAATTCAGCACGGTTTTTTCTATTGAGTTCATTTGTGGACTCAATTTCCGATTTTATCTGATTTCTGTATATGTTAAATTCTTCTGCTGTATAGTCGTCCTCATATTCAAATGTATCATCAAATCTGACAGTCTTTTCAGAGTATTCTGCATCATAGTCAAAATTCTTGTATTTGTTTAACAATTCTCCAAATGTATTAAGATTTGTTACAAGTGTCTGTATGCTGAGACTTTCAGCGTTGGCAATAAGTGTGTTTTCAAGTTTTTCTTCGGAACAGCCTCTTTTAAGCAGATGATTCATTCGTCTTAGGAGTTCACCTGGTCTTTTTGCGAAATAGTCAATAGCTTTGTCTGCATCTTGCTCAATAAGTGCAGTACCTGTTCCGACCCATGAATGAAGTCTGCCGTTTCTGAGGTCGTCTACAGCTGACTTATGTTCTGCACTTCTTGAAAGATTGTCATAGCTGATAAACGGAAGCAGGACTTTTATTCTTTCAGCTTTTTTATTTGAAATGATAAGATTTTCCCTGAAATCTCTTGCTGAGAATGATTCAAGAAGTTTCACAAGCACTTTCTTTTCAGATGTGCGGAGATGATAATGTTTTCTTGTGATTGTATAGTCAATACATTTCCACGCATCACCTGAGTGCTGACAGATTGCACGGAGAGCAGATATTTTTTTTGTACTTTCATTTTCGCTGTCAAAAATGCAGTAAAAAATTGCAAGAAGATTCTGCTTGAATGGTACAGTAAGACCTGCAAGCTGTTCTGTTGAACACTCTCCGACAGCTGATTTTACAATAAGAAGTTCTTTATCTGTGAGACGTTCTCTTTTGTTTGTAACTTTTGAAATTGCTGTTATATATTTTTCTGATTCAGATACAAGACCAATTGTTTTTGCTTCAAGAAGTCGTGTATCTTTTTCAGTTTTCTGAGGTGCATCAGGATAAGGAGTCCAGCCTTTTTCTACAGGTGTACCCATTATAAGTTCCATTCCGTATGTAGACATATAGTGCAGTATCTGGTGAAAACGAAATTGAGCTTCTGTAAGTTCCATTACCTGAGTCGGAAAATTCGGATACATCGGCAGAGCTTTAACTTCTCCGACAAGACTTTTTACATGATTGAAAAATCCGTCAAGACTTTTGCTTTTGCTGAGAAGTATAATATCTTTCGGAGAGAGTGAATAGCCGATATTAATGAGTTCTTCGTTGACTGTCATAGCCTTTACAAGTGAATTTTCGTCGATTTCTGAATCACTCTGTTTAAAGCTTACAAGTCTGAGTTCTGAAAAAAGAAGTTCGTCAAAGCTTGTTCCTACTTTATTTTCCATAAGTATGCACCTCCGCATGATAATTAAGATAAAAAAACAGGGGCAAGCTATCTGATAACATACAATCCAGTTCAACTATGCTTTTTTCATAAATGACAATTCTAAAAGGAAGTTATCTGATAAGTTGAAACGGGGTACGCTTGCCACTGTTATAGTTTTTTTGAATTTACGGCAAGCCGATTGATAATAGGCAGTCTGTACAGTATTATTTGCGTGACAGGCAATAAAAGTAAGCTATCATAAAATGTACAGACACGCTTGCCGAATTTTTAATTAAGACAAGCAGTTTCATAACATACAGCCTATACAAAAATGATATAGTTTCATCTTATGTAAAAGTAAGTTATAATGATTTGTATAAGCACGCTTGCCTTGAGATGTTGCTTTATACAGCAGACTGATTGATAACATACAGCCCATGCAACGAAACACATAATCGGCGGTCTGTAAAGACCACTCCGATTCCCTATTTGTATCATAAAAGTAAGTTATCATCAAATTGCACGGGTACGCCTGATATATTATATGCAACATTGTTATTATATCATATTTTCTGTACAATGTCAATAGTTTTTCTGAAAAAATATTCGTGATTTGTATTTTTTATTTTGTTGACAGGTTATTGATGATGTGATATAATTATTATACATCTGAAAAGAAAGTGAGAGTTAATATATGTTATTGAAAAGAAGTTTTATTGTTTCCATTATGTTGGTTATCTGCGTATGCCTGTTCAGCTGTAATGATAAGCCAAAGACAAAAAAATCTGCATCAGATTCAAAATACACCCTTACAGAATTAGTTTCTGCTGGTGATTACGTCAATGAAGATGACAAAAAAGCGGACTATATCAAAGTATCGGAAGATGATACAATTCAGCTTATGGGATTCAATGAAGCTGAATTTGTGGATTTTTACAGCAGTGCCATGAAAGAAAATGAGGTTACAGAGGAAGATTTCCTGAATTGGTTTCATAATCCGTATAATGTTGAGGTAGATGACGGCTATACCGAAAACACCTATAAAATTGGTTTACCGCTTATGGGTGAGGAGAAGAGTGTAAGATATATGGTCATATATGACCCTGCCGAAAAGATTATGACATATCGTGGCAATAAATATAAGTTTAAGGAATAAAAAAATCCGTATGCAGTTTTTACGCTGTATACGGATTTTTGTATCAGTTAAGACTGCTGAAAGCGTTTTCAACAACTTCTTTTTTCGGTGATTTTGTGAAACTGCTGACAAGCGGAACGATAATAATTGAGATTATCATTGCAAATGCTCCCGCATTGATTGGTGAAAGAAGATTAAGCGGACAGTTCAAATCAATGACAGCTTGTCTTATACCTGAAAATGCACTTATATTCATGCTGAAAAGCATCATATGTATAACAGTTATGCCGATACCTGTACAAAGACTTGCCCATACAGATGCAACAGATGCTTTTTTAAGGAAAAGTCCATACATGAAAGGTCCTAAAAATGCACCTGATAATGCGCCCCATGAATACGACATGAGAGTTGATATTGAGGCATTTTTGTTGCAGGCAATTATTACAGAAATAACAAGGAATACTGCGATAAATATACGGATTGTGAGCATCTGTTTCTTGTCATCGAAATTCTTTACACGGGGTTTGATTAAATCATTTGTGAGGGTTGAACTTGATGTAAGAACAAGTGACGAAAGAGTTGAAAGAGATGCAGAAAGTACAAGCACAACAATAAGTCCAATGAGCATATTCGGGAGTGCTTCCTGAATGAGAGCAGGTACCATTGTATCAAAAACAGGTTTTCCGTTGACTGTTTCAATAAATGCCTTGCCTGTTTCATTTTCATTGAGAGTACAGTATAAGCGGACAAATCCACCCATAAAATACGAACCTCCGGCAACGACGATAGCGAATAAAGTTGAAATTACAGCACCTTTTTTTATTGCGTTCTCATCTTTGATTGCATAGAATTTCTGCACCATTTGAGGAAGTCCCCATGTGCCAAGGGAAGTGAGGAGTACAACACCGAAAAGGTTAATCGGGTCAGGACCAAAGAGTGAACCAAGCGTATTGGCAGGGGTGCTGTTGTCTGAAATAAGATTAAGACCGTCAATGGCAGATGCAAGACCATTTTTCTTGTTTACAGTAAGAAATACTACTGTGGCAATTCCGATAAGCATTATAATTCCCTGAAAGAAGTCGTTTAATGCTGTAGCTTTGTAACCTCCGAGAGTTACATATATAGCCGAAAGAACAGCCATGAGAATTATTATGATAGTACCGCCGTTTTCACCTAAATCAAACACCATGCCGAAAAGACGGGATAATCCGTTGTAAACAGATGCTGTATACGGTATCAGGAATATGAATACGATAAGAGCAGATGCTGTTTTGAGTGACTGCGAATCGAAACGATGTTCAAAATATTCGGGCATTGTTTTAGCTCCGAGATGATTCGTCATAAGACGAGTACGTCTGCCAAGCAGAAAGAACGGAATAAGACTGCCGATTATAGCGTTTCCTATGCCGACCCATGTTGCAGATACACCATAACTCCAGCCGAACTGTCCTGCATATCCGATAAATACAACGGCTGAAAAATACGTTGTACCATAGGAAAATGCCGTAAGCCATGAGCCTACACTTCTCCCGCCAAGCATAAAGTCATTTGTTGATTTTGTGCGTTTAGAGGTATAAAAACCGATTCCGACCATCATAGCAACATATATTGCCAATATGACAAATGTTGCGGTTTTTGAACCCATAAATAACCACTTCCTTTTTTATTTTTTTGCTTTAAATGAGTAAAGCTGTTTACTGTAACATTATAATATAATTCTGCCTGTTTGTCAATAGTTTTTTTACAAATAAAAGTTAAATATGTAAAATATATTTTTTCTATTGACAAATTGAAATTTATGGTGTATAATGTTATATGTTATCGAGGTGTGGCTCAGTTTGGTAGAGCGCTACGTTCGGGACGTAGAAGCCGCAGGTTCGAATCCTGTCACCTCGACCATAAAACCTGTATTTCGTGAATTTTTGAAATACAGGTTTTTGATATTATATAAAATTTCAGGAGGTATAAAAAATGAAAAAAGAATTTTCATTTAAAGCTTTGGCAGAATATGGTGGTAGTATCAGGAGTGCAAATGAAAGTGGGTCAATAAATTCCAGTAGCAAGCCCGATATGAATTATCCTGTGGCGGAATATGAGAGTGAGGGCAATATTTGGAGTACAAATGAAATTTTGTCAATAAATTCCAGTGACAAGCCTTATATGAATCATCCAGATGTTAAGAATACTCTTGAATATCTTTGTAAAATTAATGGGTATCTTGATAAGCAGATTCAGAAAGGGCGTGAAAAAGATACGGCAAGCACAGGAATCCCTATGGAAAAACTTAAAGGAGGAGCATATGACCAAGCCAGCGATGCTAACGTTGGTGACGGTTCCAAAGAGCATGGAGGCAAAGGAACCAAAGGAGGACGTGAGATTTTGCGAGCAAAAGCATTTACAGAAGGAGAAATTATTGGTTATATAAAAGGGCTTAAGGAAGGTTACGAGATTGGTTGCAACAAACAGGATTTATCTAATGAAAATTGTAGTAATGGTCTATTTGTCTACAATCCCGATGAACCTTTGTAATTATTGAAAATAAATTTAAAATGATTCTGTCATTTCCTCAGTATTGATAAAATGC
>JAIDTI010000008.1 GCA_029060755.1 Ruminococcus sp.
TTATAAATCTGAAACGGGTTTTTATTACTACAAATATATTGAAAATATTGAACATCTTAAAGGAACAGTTTTTGAAAATATAATTACAGAGGACAAGCTCCCTGCTGTTCTTGATGGAAACGGCGGATATTTTAAATTTACAGACAAAGATTATTGTTTTGTTGAAATCGTTGAAACTGAAAAGGATTGTCCGCTTACTTTGGAAAAAATGTTCTTTAAAAATCATGAAAACTTTAAGCTTGGCTGGATTTCGCCAAAAGGAGACACATATTCATGCAGTTATACGGGTCATAACAAGGCGGCAATTGCTATCTGTAAAAAGTTTTTTCCAAATGCCACTCTGCCTGAACGGACTCTTGGAAGTGCAGGCTGGCTTAAAGTTATAGATTCATGGGACGGCACAGAACGCAAACATGGACAGTTTGTTTATTCCTTAACTGGAAAAATTACCAAACAACAGGCAGATAAATTATTTGATTTAGGACTTTATTATAATGAAGAAGTCAGGAAAATAATTGAATTATGTGGCGATAATTGGTAATATTATGTCGTCTATATATAAAAACGAATATATTTTTTGTATGTAATACACAAAAAAAGAAGCAAAATTATATGCACTATTGTTATTGTTTTTTTTATTAAAAAATGTTATAATAATTATAGTGCATTTTTTTTAAAGCTATGGGGGTATTATATGGCTGAAACAAAATTTATAAAAACAACTGCTTTCTGTGGATATGATAAAGCAGATGTTGATAAAAAACTTGAATTTCTCTATGGTCTTGTTTATGACTTAAAAAACGAACTTCGTGAAACAAAACTTATGCTTAAAGATTATCAGAATGGCTCTGATGCAGAAAAGAATTTTGAAAAGATTCTTACCTCTGAAAGAACGCAACTCACGCAATTTCAGGTGAAAAGTGAAAGTCTTTCAGAAAAAAACAAGTCTCTCAAAGAAGAACTAAGAATTAAAGAAGTTGAAATTGCAGAACTTCATAAAAATATAGAAGCACTTCAGAAAAAGCTTTCAGATGCAGAAATTACTATCAGTTCTATAGATAAAAGCAGTGCGGAGGCATATACAGTTATTTTTTCAGAAGCACAGAAATCACATGATAAAATTCTCGCTTCTGCACAGGAAAAAGCAGATACAATCATGGAAAATGCAAGAAAGTTTGCAGAAGAATTTGTCATCGATTCAAACAATAAGGCATCAAAGATTATTTATACATCAGAAAAACAGGCTGTTGATATTGTTACAGATGCCAGAAATCAGGCTGAGCAGATTAAAGCATCTGCAAATAATCTTAGATTTATCATGCACACGGAAGTCAGCGAAATAGCCACTAAATTTTCTGAATTGAGGGGATTGATTTCTGATTTCAGCAGCAACAGTCTTATTTCACTTAATGAGGCAGAAGAAGTTCTTGAAAGTACAGATAAAACATTGCAGAATGGCGGTATTCCTGTATTTACTGCACCTAAACGTTTTGAACCTGAATACCCTGACGAACCTGTATATCAAAGTCCGAAACCTGCTGTTCCTGAAAAGAAAAACAATGATGCACTTGATAAGCTTCAGGCAATGGCAGAATCAATAAGTGGTGAAAAAAAGCCTGAAAAATCAAGCGGAATCAGTCTGAAAGACTTGATAAAACAGGCAGAATCACTTGAAAACGAAAAAAAAGCTTCTGATGCTCCTGCTGAATCATCAAAAAAATCAGAAACTAAAAAAGGTGGAATCAGTCTTGCTGACCTTATGAAACAGGCGGGGTCACTTAACAATTAAAATTTACTATAAGGAGAATCAGAAATGAACGAAGTTATTATTGTAAAGCCGGAAAAATGTGTGGGCTGTAATGCTTGTGTAAGAAACTGCCCTGCACCAGAGGCGAACATTACAAAAATACTTGAAGACGGAAGATTTGTTACAACAGTTAATCCGGAAAAATGTATCACTTGTGGTGAATGTGTAAGAACCTGCAATCATGGTGCAAGAGATTATATTGATGATACAAGAGAATGTATGCAGAGACTTTCAAAAGAAAAACTGATAATTCTTGCTACACCTGCTATAAAATCAGTATTCCCGACACAGTGGATGGGTGTGCTTGACTGGTTCAGAAACAAAGGCTGTATAATTTATGATGTTTCTTTTGGTGCTGATATTTGTACATGGGCTCATCTGAGAGCTATTGAAAATAAAAAAGTCGGAAACATAATAACACAGCCTTGTGCGGCTATTGTTAAATATATTGAAATTTATCAGCCGAAACTTCTTAATAATCTTTCACCGATTCACAGTCCTATTGCCTGCGGTGTAACATACATAAAAAAATATCTAAGACATTCAAATCCTATAGCTGTTCTTTCGCCGTGTATCGCAAAGAAAACAGAATTTGCAGAAACAGGTCTTGTTGATTATAATGTGACATTCAATAAGCTTAAAGAGTATTTTGATGCAAACGGTATCAAGATTCCGACAAATTCAGAACATGAATTTGAATATCGCTTTGATGACCAGCAAGGTCAGGTTGGTGCTGTTTATCCTCGTCCGGGCGGATTGAGAGATAACCTCTGGTTGCACAATCCTGATATAAACATAACAACTTCTGAGGGTGTACACAAAGTATATCCCGAACTTGATATGTATGCTACTATGCCTGAATTTAAGCACCCTGAAGTGTTCGACGTTCTTTCGTGTGAATTTGGCTGTAATGTAGGTCCTGCTTCCGGCACAAAACAGACTGTATTTGACGTTATGGCAACTATGAGAGAAGTTGAAAAAGAAGCTAAAAAACGTCGTAAAACAGGTGTTTTCCGTCAGGGTGAGGACAGACTTTTCAGGAGATTTGATGAAGAACTCAGATTATCAGATTTCATGAGAGTTTACAAGAGACTTACTCCGTCTCCTATTCCGTCAGAAAAACAGCTTAACGCAGTGTTTGAACTTATGGGCAAGCATACAGAAGAAGACAAAAACTTCAACTGTCATGCCTGCGGTTACAAGTCATGTAAAGATATGGCTACAGCTATTTGCAGAGGTCTTAATACTCCTGATAACTGTATTGTCCATGCAAAATCAGTTCTTACAGCACGTCACAGTGAACTTACTGCACAGCATGAAAGACTTACAGAAATCACAACAAAATGCTTTGCACTTTCCGAAGAACTTAAAAATAATGTTCATGAAATCAAGAGCAATATTGATACTATCGGAGAATCCACAAACAAAACAAATGAAAAGGCACATCTTGTTAATGAACTTCTTTCAAATATTGTTACATTCTGTGAAAGCAACGAAACAATGGACGCAGACAGCGTAAAACAGATGATTATTATTCTTGAAACAACGTTGAAAGCATTTACAGCACTTGATGAAAACATAAACACAACAAATGAAAGTTCAAATCTTATTATTAAATCTATTATCGAAATCAGAAATCTTGTTGATGGAATAAATGCCACTCTTAACGAAACAGTAAATGTGTAAAGAATCTGACAAATAATATAAAAGGAGGAATTGAGTTATGCAATGTGAAATTTGTAATGCAGAACTTAAACAGGACGATTTAGTCTGCAAAAAATGTGGTGCACCTATACTTCAGAATGTTGAGGGTTTTGAAAACTCAATGGCTATACAGAGACTTCTTCGTAAGCTTATAGTTGAGAATTTCAAAAGTACCTCTGTAAATACAAGAAGTCTTTTAGCCCTGCTGAGAGATTATCTTGTCGATTACAAGCCAGAGTGCAACCTGCTTATCTACACAATAAGTTCGGGTGTTCTCCGAAATATGCTTGCCGAAGAAAACAAAGATATTGCTGTAATGCGTGCAAGAAGCTGTCTTTTGAGTGAATGTTTTATATCAGAAAGAGCGGCAGAGTTTGTCCTTGTCTGTCTTACATATATGCTTAAATGGCCTTATAAAATAAATACTATAAAGGAAGATGAGGAAGAACCCGTTATTCTGCGCAACAAGAAAGATGTTGAAGAAGCACCTGTAAATGTTCCCGATATGGTTCTTCGTCCGGTTGACGCAGTAAAATACCGACTTGCAAAAAATATAGCAATCACAAAGAATTATACAAAAATTGAGGGATTCTGTTTTGATAAATACAAAATGGTACGTACAGTAAAACTTCCTCCAACTCTTGTAACAATTGGTGAATATGCTTTCTCAGGCTGTAAACATCTCAGACTTATCGAACTGCCACCGTCTGTAAGGGTTATTCATCAGGCAGCTTTCAGTCAGTGTACAGAACTTGAAAAAATCACAATTCCTGAAGGTGTTATTGAAATTGAGGATAATACTTTCCTCTGTTGTGAATCGCTTGAAATTGTTGAAATTCCGTCAACTGTAAGCAGTATAGGTGTGCAGGCATTTTCAGGCTGTGACAAACTTAAAAAGCTTTATCTGCCGAACAGTGTAAAATTTATTGATGATACAGCTTTCCTATGCTGTCCCGATATTATCATAAGATGCTATGAAAATTCCTATGTTCATAGATATTGCGTTGATAACAATATAAAAGTTGAAACTGTTCTGATAGGCAAAAGCCTTAAAGATTAAAGAGAGGGGATAATTTTAATGCACGAACTTAAAATAGGACAGGAAGTTGATTTGGAATTTGGCGGAAAAGCTAAAGTTGCGGGAATTATAGGAAAAGGCGACCAAAGTGCTGTTTACCTTGTCGAATATAATGGTATGCAGTGGGCTTTGAAATGGTATAATATAGATAAAATTGAAAATCCTGATGCTTTCAGAAATAATCTTAAGCAGAATATTACTGACGGCGCACCAAGCAACAGATTCCTATGGCCTAAATATCTGACAAAAGTCTTATCCGACGGCAGTTTCGGCTACCTTATGGAGTTAAAGCCTGACAGCTTTGATTCATTTGTTGATATTCTCAATACATATAAACTTGTAACCGACCCGTCAACTGGTCGTACTGTCAAGAAAACAGTAAGATTTTCTACGCTTTATGCTATGGTTACAGCTGTTATAAATATTGTTAATGCGTTCCGTCAGCTTCACCGTTCAGGAAAAAGCTATCAGTATCTCAGTGACGGCGGTTTCTTTATAAATATTGATACAGGAGCTATTCTGGTATGCGATTGTGATAACATTGTACCTGAAGGAAGTGACTTTGGTATAAACGGTAAACCGGGATATATAGCTCCCGAAGTTGTAAAAGGAACAGCAAAACCTGATGTTCAGACTGATAAATATTCCCTTGCAGTTGTACTTTTCAAACTGCTTTTCAGAGGAGACCCGCTGGAAGGCGAAAAAGTTATAAAAGATGTATGTCTTACAAAGGAATCCGAATTGAAACATTATGGTCAGGAAGCACTTTTCATATATGACCCTAATGATGATTCAAATCGTCCTGTAAGGGGTATTCATGATAATGTCATGAAATTCTGGAAAGTTTATCCTGATTATGTAAAAGAAGCGTTTATCCGCTCATTTACGGAGGGACTTAATGACATCAACAAGCGCATGGTTGAAAATGAATGGCAGGAACTCTTTATCCGTCTCCGTGCTGAAATTATCATGTGCGGCTGCGGAAGAACGAATTTTATATCAATGTTTGAAATGCCTGATAAAAAGACCTATAAATGTCCTAAATGCGGAATGAAATTTGCTACAATCGGATTTTCAAATAATTCTGACCGTATTCCGCTTTATCTTGGAAAAAAGTTTTTTGAATGTGAAATTTATTCTGATTGTGAAGATTTTCTCAATCTTGCAGGAGAACTTGTTGAGAATAAAATCACTGGTAAACTTGGCATAAAGAACTGTTCCGAAAAATCATGGAAAGTAAAGATGCCTGACGGTATATATCATGAAGTAGCTCCCGGCAAAGGCTGTCCTATATGGAAAGAACTTGAAATTGATTTTGGTGAAGTTACTGCAAAAATATAAATTATTGATTGGAGTTGTGTGAGAAATGAGCAATATAAAAGAAAATACTACACCAGACAGCTTACTGGATTTTGATGATGATGACCCTCTTGGTGCAACAAGCGTTTCCAAAAAAAGCCTTGTCATATTCTTTATGATTGATACATCAGCAAGTATGAGAGGAAAGAAAATGGGTGAGCTTAATACAGTTATGGAGGAGCTTATCCCTGAAATAAGACGTGTCGGTGAAGCTGATACAGACGTTAAAATAGCAGTTCTTACTTTTTCAACAGATGTAAAATGGATGTATTCTGCTCCTGTTTCTATTGAGGAATTTCAGTGGACCCGTCTTAATGCCTCTGGTGTTACAAGTATGGGTGCGGCATTTGAGGAACTTTCCTCAAGAATGTCACGAAACAGCTTTTTAAATTCTCCGTCACTTTCATTTGCTCCTGTTATATTCCTTATGACAGACGGCTATCCGTCAGATGACTATAAAACAGGACTTAAAACATTACAGGCAAACAGCTGGTATAAGTTCGGACTTAAAGCTGCTCTTGGTATCGGTGACGAGGCTAAAGATGAAATGCTGGCAGAGTTTACAGGTTCACCTGATACTGTTGTACACGCATATACAGGCGGACAGCTTGCACAGATGATTAAAATTGTAGCTGTAACAGCATCTCAGATTGGAAGTAAGAGTATGACTCTTTCTGACGAATCAAACAAAGAACTCAGTGAAGAAGATGTATTTGCAGCAAAACAGAAACTTCTTGGTCAGCAGATTCAGGAACTTGTTGCACAAGATGATGCAAACAATGCTGTTTCTTTCGATACAGGCTGGTAATAACTGAAAAAATAGTGTTGAAAGGAAGTATGTAGATATGTTCAGTGGATTCAGTAACTCCGTCAGGGGTGCAAGTCATGATGCAAAAGGCATTGTCTGTCAGGACAGCTCCGCACACTATGCTTGTGCGGACTATGCTGTAGCAGTTGTTGCCGACGGTCACGGAAGTAAAAAGCATTTCAGAAGTAATATGGGCTCAAAACTTGCTGTTGAAAGTGCTTTGGAGACTATCGCAAAATATTATGAAAACGTTGAGGAATTTGAGAAGAATTTCCCTGTAAATCATGATATGATTATAAGACATATTCAGAAACAGGTTATTTTAAGATGGAATGTTGCTGTTCTGGAGCATTTCAGAAATAATCCTGTTACAGCAGATGAGAAAAAGGAATTTACACAGGAAGAATTTGCAAAAATTCCGGTTGAATCGTATTATGGAACAACTCTTATTGTAGTTGTTGCGTGTAAAGGTTTTTCGTTTGGATTTCAGATTGGCGATGGTAGTCTTGTTGGTGTATTTGATGACGGTTCAACAGAAATTCTTATAGACTATGAGGAGTCCAACCCTGCAAATATTACATCATCAATATGTAATGCAAACGCCGCAACAATGTTTGACAGCTTTTATATTGAAAATAAGCAGGCTCTTGCATTGTATGTTTCAACAGACGGTCTCTACACTTCTTTCGGAAGTGATGATGATTTTCTTGCTTACCATACAATCATCACAAGTCAGCTTGCAGAGGGCGATGACTTTGAGGCTGCTGTTATGAAGAATATTACAAAGCGTACACATTATGGTACACAAGACGATATTTCTCTTTCGTGTGTTTTCAACAGAGAACTTATAATTCCAAAAATTGAACTTATAAAACAGAAGATAGAAGAAAACAAACAGAAACACGCTGATAAGAAAGCTAAATTGAAGTAAGAAATCGGTGATTATTTATGTCTACAAATATGTTTTATAATATAGTCAAGGAATATGCAGAGGCTTTTGTTAAGCAGAAATCAGACTGTATATCAATAGAAAATACATCACTTTGTGCTGTTCTTACAAGCAGTCATGATGTTTTTGCAGGCGTTACAGGTATTTCTTTATGCAACGGCTCTATTACAACTGTTCCGGCAGAAATTATTGCTGTAAATGCAATGTTCAGTGCAGGGCAGACAAAAGCCCGTCAGATGATTACAATTTCGCTGTCTGATTTTAAAGTAGTACCGCCCGATAAGCTTAGTGCAGAACTTGTTATTCAGGCTGATGATGAAAACAGCAAATGTGAGATTTTTGTTTCAAAAAATGAATCAGTAAAAGCTTATGAATTGTTAGGAGAATCGGATATGAATAAAGCAGAAGAATTTTTTGAAGGTTTTGACGGTCAGGACGCTGAATCCAGTAAAGCAGGAAAAAATGCTTTTGAGAAAATGGGACTTGTTTCTGATAATGGAAATAATTCTGAATCACAGAATAAAAAGTCTGAACTTGGAGCTCCTGCTGATTTTTCAACAGGTTTTGATGTTGATGTAACAAATCCGTTTTATGAAGCACCTGTTAATGAAAAAAGTGTAGAAACAATAGCTACTATTGCAGGAAATCATGATGAAGTTACTGCAAAAGAAACAGCTCCTTCAAAGCCTGCTCCTCCCACAATGTCAAAGGAGGATTTGTTAAAGCAGGCTAAGAAGAAGAAAAAAATCGCAAAGGCTATTTTCAGCACAAGAAGAAAGTGAACGTAAAAAAATAATATGAAAGGAGGATTTTTATGGCATTATATATATACAGCATGGACGAAGCTATCGACAGAAAATATGTTGTAACGAAATCTATGAGCGGTCAGGCTCAGGCAGGAACTCTTGTGCATATTATGGACTGCGAAGAAAAAGGCGACGGAACATATAATGTAAGTTATCGTGTAACTGAAACAGGACAAAATTTCAATCTTGACTGCGTAGGACTGAAACAGTTCTGTAAATGGGCAAGACCTGATAACTTTATCGCACGTCATTATGAAAATCTTGAGCAGAAAGACGTATTGCGTTATATCCGTATTACAGGCAGAAACTTTGTTTCGTTCTATCTTCCTATTATGCTTGTTATTCTTGTGATTATATGGGCAGTTGCACTTCTGGCTATACCGAAAATAGTAGTCGGAGTTATTGTTGGTGTAGTTCTGTCTGCGCTTGATATTGCAGGAATAATCTTCTATTACAAGTATCAGCAGAAACACGCCACGATGGATATTTACAATAAAGTCAGCAGTAATAGCTGGGGTATTGTGATAAAATAAAAAAGCTTGTCACCTGTCTTTATAAGGCAGGTGATTTTTTACAAAGGAGTTGATTTTTTGAATATAGATGAACTGAAAAAAATTCTGCTTGAATATGAAAAGCCGTCTGAATTTTTTGAAAATACAAAGCCTGATGATACATTTTTGGAGCTGAAACAGCTTATTGGAGTACCGCAGAATGAAAACTATCACAAAGAGGGCGATGTGTGGATTCATACAATGCTTGTGCTTGATGAGTCTGCGAAAAGACGTGGTATTGTCAGAAATCCTTTCGGATTCATGCTGTCGGCACTTTGTCACGATTTCGGAAAAGCTGTATGCACCGAAAAAATCAACGGTGTAATTCATGCCTATAATCACGAAAAAGAGGGTTTACCGCTTGTGCGTACATTTCTTGAAAGACTTTCCGCTGATACTGATTTAATGAAATATGTGCTTAATATGGTGGAATTTCATATGATGCCGAATATAATGGCGCACGCAAAGTCCAAAACAAAATCAACAAACAAGCTGTTTGATTCAGTCGTTGAGCCTTTTGACCTGATACAGCTTGCAGTCTGCGACGGACTGGGAAAAATTCCGCAGGACAATTCAACAGAAGAATTTCTGCTTATGCGGTTTGCAAGGTATACTGAAATAATGTCACAACCATATGTTACGGCAGACGACCTTATAAATGCAGGAATATCTGACAGAACAGACGAAATACTGCAATATTCCCATAAACTACGATTAGCAGGAGTTGACAAGGAAAATACATTGAGACAAAGCATTTCATATGCAAGAAAGGTGCTGAAAATATGAATATCAATGAAATAAAAAAGATAGTAAGCGGTGCAGAGTATGATTTTCTGAATACCAACAAGCATCTTGGCAGAAATATAATTCTGCTTGGACTGGGTGGCTCTCACGCATATGGCACAAATACAGAAAGTTCCGACCTTGATATAAGAGGCTGTGCATTGAACAGTAAAGAAGAAATTCTGTGTGGAGAAGATTTTGAGCATTTTACAGATGTTTCGACTGATACAACGATTTACTCATTCATGAAGCTTATACGACTGCTGACAAGCTGTAACCCGAATACTATTGAGATTCTCGGGCTTGCACCTGAGCGTTATATCTATCTGTCGGATATTGGAAAAGAACTGCTTGAAAATCGTAAAATGTTTTTATCAAAGAAAGCGTATCTGTCATTCAGTGGATATGCAACAGGACAATTTCACAGACTTGAAAATAAATCTGATAAAATAGCACTCGGCAAGCGCAACAAAAATGCAATTCTGCATAATAAAATCGGTAAGCACATGATGCACTTGCTAAGACTTTACCTGATGTGCCTTGATATTCTTGAAATCGGTGAAATTGTTACGTATCGTGAAAAAGAACACGACTTGCTTATGAGTATACGAAATGGTGCATTTCTTGATTCTGAAAGTCAGCCGACAGCCGAATTTTTCGCACTTGTTGAGGATTACAAGAAAAAACTTGAGTACGCATATAAAAATACAGATTTGCCTGAAAATCCCGACCGCAATAAAATAAAAGAGTTTGTTATTTCAGTGAACGAAAGAACAGTTCTCGGAAAAATATGAAACAAATTTTCGAAAATCTATTGAAATATCTGTCTGATTATGATATAATTAGTACAGATATTTTTTTATATGGAGGAATAATATGGAAAAAAATTATATAAAACCGCCTGTTGAAGTGCGTTATGCAGATGAACTTGAAATCTTGAAACAGAATGACAAGGGAAAAAAGCCTGAAAACTGGGTACTTTCGCCGAAAGCTGTAAGAACGTTTATTCTTGGCGGAAAAGTCGGTGAACATATAATATCACGCAAATTTTATGGCAATGATGCACTTGTTGAACGCTGTATAATTACACTTGCCGGAAATCGTGGACTTATGCTTGTCGGTGAGCCAGGTACGGCAAAGACAATGCTTTCTGAACTTCTTTCAGCTGCCTGTTGTGGAGTAAGTACAAACACAGTGCAAGGCACGGCAGGAACTACAGAAGATATGATAAAATACAGCTGGAATTATGCGTTACTTCTTGCAAAAGGCTACAGCAGAGATGCACTTGTGCCATCACCGCTTCTGGTTGGTATGGAGCAGGGAATTTTCACACGTTTTGAGGAAATAACCCGTACACCAGCAGAAATTCAGGACAGTCTCATTTCAGTAATGAGCGACCAGATATTGAATATTCCTGAACTTGAAAAAGACGGTCTTATATTTGCAAAATCGGGATTTAACATAATCGGTACGGCAAATACACGTGATAAAGGTGTAAATGAGATGTCAGGAGCATTGAAAAGAAGATTCAACTTTGAAACTGTTGAGCCTGTAAAAGATGTGCGACTTGAAAAGGAAATCATCATAAAAGAGGCGCAGAATCTTGCAAAATCAAATCATATTGATATGCCTGTTGATGTAGATACAGCGGAACTTCTTGCCGTTACTTATCATGAACTGCGTGAGGGCAGGGACAGTGAGGGAACTGTTATTGACAAGCCTAATGCTGTAATGAGTACAGCGGAAGCAGTTTCAGTATACTATCACGCATTGAGTCACGCATGGTACTACGGAGACGGCAGAATTGACCTGAATGTGCTTACAGAAACACTTCTCGGAGCTGTATGCAAGGAAAATAAAGACGATTTGGAAAAGCTGAAAAGCTATTTCCGCACATCTGTCAAGAAAAAAAGTGAGAAAGTCGGTGGATTATGGAAAGATTACTTCAATACAGAGAAGCATCTCCGATAATACCGTATAATCTGAATGATTCGTTGATTCTTTTTCCAATCCGTCATCATAGTCCTGTATGTTCGTATCATTTAATCAGGACAATTGAAAATTACAAGCCTGATATAATTCTGATTGAAGGACCTGAAAACGCAAATCATCTTATTTCTGTCATAACAGACGAACAGACAAAACTACCTGTTGCATTCTACTATTATTATAAAGATACCAAAAAATACATCTCCGAAAATGGTGGAGACTATAAATGCTACTATCCGTTTCAGTATTCCTCACCTGAATATAATGCACTTATGCAAGCTAAAAAATATGGTATTACAACAAAATTTATTGATTTGCCATACAGTGAGACTTTGATAAATACAGCTGAAAATGAGGGACTGCGCAAAGATATCGACAAGCATAGTTATACTGATGATTCAAGATTCACCAAAAGCAGATTTTATCAGAAAATATGCGAAAAAACAGGATTGAGAGATTTTGATGAGTTCTGGGAGAAATATTTTGAAATCGGCGGATTATATATCAGCACTGAAAAATTTGTACATCAGATGAATACATACTGCACACTTACAAGAACTGACTGCACGGACGATGAACTGCGTGCAGACGGTACAATGAGCCGTGAAAAATATATGGCTTGCAACATCATGAAAGTCATGCAGGAGCATAAGAAAGTACTTGCTGTTACAGGCGGATTTCATACATTCGGAATATATAATCTGATTCAGCAGGGGGATATTAAATCGCCGAAAATTCATAAAATCTCAAAAACAGATGAGGGCTGTTATCCTATGGCTTATTCATACAGAGCGGTTGATGCATTGAGAGGATATGTGTCGGGAATGATGTATCCGCATTTTTACGACAGTATCATGAAAGAACTATATATCCGCAACTCTCCGCATGAAATTTACAATGATAATATTTTTAATTTAATCACACTGACTGCAAAGGAATCCACAAAAAGAGATATACAGGTAACAATTTCTGATATGACCTCCGCATACACAATGATGAACGGACTTTCAGCCTTGCGTGATTCTATGGAATGTGGAATAAGTGAAGCGTTTGATGCTGTTACAGCGTGTTTTATAAAGGGCGAAAAGACAGTATCTTCTTCCATTCCGCTTGATATTCTTGCAAATCTTGCTACTGGTGACGGCATAGGGCAGATAAACAATACTGAACATATACCACCGCTTATTGCTGATTTTGAGAAACAGTGTAAAAGTTTAAGGCTGAAATATCAGCTGTCCGCACCGACTACTGTTGAGGCATCTTTGTTTACATCAGTAAGAGGAATGGAGTTAAGCCGGTTTATGCATCGTATGCAGTTTCTTGAAACAGATTTTGCAAGACTTATGAAAGGCTCTGACATAAAAAACAATCGTGACCGTAGCCGTGTGCGTGAGGAATGGCAGTACAGAAGAAGTCCGGAGGTTGATGCGTCTCTGATTGACCACACAACAGACGGCTTTACTATTGAGGAAGCTTGCGGAACTTTTGCGGAAAAGTTACTTAAAAAGTATCAGCGTTGTGAGACAGCTGGCGGAGTTGCTGTTGACTGTTTTCTTATGGGTATTGAATTGAAATCAGCGGAGCAGGAGTTAATTGACAATATTATCAGTTCGGACGGCGATTTCTTTTCAATCGGCAAAGGATTAGGCTATTTTCAGACACTTTGCGAATTGCAGAGCCTTTATGATTTTGAAGATAAATCAACAATGAAGTATCTCTGCAAATGTTTTGAGCGACTTCTTTCAATGTTACCTGCAATGGCAAATGTACCGCCTGAAAATGCAGATAATGTTATAAATATCATGAAAATCATGTATGGTATAATTGTTTCCGTACTTGACTACAGAATGAATGACTTTGAAGCAGAACTGCTTACAATTGTATCATCAGCAGAAAAAGAACCTGCTGTTTATGGAGGTGCAATGGGACTGCTTTGTGCAATTTCTCCAGACTATAAACAATCAGCGGAGGACGGTGCAAGAGGGTATCTCACGGGCAGTACGGAGATACAGAAAAAGGGTGCTGACTATCTTCGTGGACTGTTTTCTACAGCCCGTGACATAGTTCTTGTTGATAATTCATTCCTTGAAATGGCTGATAAGCTTATTACAGATATGGGATTTGATGATTTTCTTGAAATTCTGCCGTCACTTCGTCTTGCGTTCAGCAATTTCACGCCGTCAGAAATTCAGCTTGTATCAGAATCTGTTGCGGAACTTCATGGTATAAGCGAAAATGACCTTATGAAAAAATCAGCAGTTGATGAAAATCTGTTTGATTTTGGTGAGGAGCTTGACCGTATAATCTGCGGAATAATCGGAAAGGAGGAGTTGATTTATGAATGACACTTCACAGACTGCAATAAACCGCTGGAGACTTGTTTTAGGACAGTTTTCAGAACAGCAGTTGCAGTTCAACGGAGATGCTGATATGCTGAAAACGTTTGAGAGCATGGAGCAGTTGCTTGACTATCTTTACAGCAGGGCGCAGGGGCAGGACGTACGCACGGACGATAGAAAAGGCGGTACAGGTGCAAGCGTGCTGAACGGTGCGGAGTGGATTACAAAAGTGAGAAAGCTTTTTCCGAAACAGACAGCAGAAATACTTCAGAAACAAGCACTTGAAAAATTTGAGATGACAGAACTGCTTGCAGATAAAGATGTACTGGAGCATATGACCCCTGATATGAATCTGCTGAAAACAGTTTTACAGCTTAAACACCTTATGCACGGTGAAGTATTGAGGACTGCCGAAAAAATAGCGGAACAGGTTGCAAAGGAACTTGCAAGGAAAATTGAACAGGATATAAAGCGTACAATATCAGGCAGACTTGACAGAAACAAGTCAAGTCAGGTACATTCCGCAAGAAATATTGACTTTAAAAAGACTATCCGCCGTAATCTTAAAAATTTTGACAAGGAATCAAATCAGATTATTCTGAAAGATATATATTTCTCCGACCGAATCAGAAAATATAACAATAAAAAAGTGATAATCGCAATTGATGAAAGCGGTTCAATGCTTGGTTCGGTGATTTACAGTGCTGTCATGGCGCAGATTATATCACGCCTGCCGTTTGCAGAGATAAATCTTGTAATTTTTGATACGGCTGTAGTGGATTTGACAGACAAAGCGGAAAATCCTGCACAAGTTCTGATGAGTGTACAGCTTGGCGGTGGTACAGACATAGGAAAAGCACTTGCATATTGTGAGCAGTTGATTTCTGAACCATCACGGACAATTGTAATTGTCGTTACTGATTTGTATGAGGGTGCATCTGTAAACCGCCTTATGAACATAAGCAAGAATATCATTGAAAGCGGTGCAAAGCTGAACTATCTGACGGCACTTGACGAACAGGCGAATCCCGCATTTGACAGAGTTCTTGGACAGAAATTAGCTGATATGGGTGCATTTGTAGGTGCTATGACTCCCGAACAGCTCGGGGAATATATATGCACAATGATAATGTGAGGAGGAAATTTCTTGGATAATAAACTGAAAAAAGATTTAATTAATGCCGACGAATCATTTCTTACATCACTTGCAAACAAGGGCATATATAAAAGAGCCTGCAAAGATATTGACGGAATGATGCCGACTTCCTATGAGGAAGATGATGCTGTAGTTGTGGATATATCGGGCGAAACTGTAACTGTAAAATCGCCGTTGAATGAGTGTTCATGTTCATGTATTTCAAGAACAGTATGCCGTCATATTGTCGGGGCAATACTTCTGCTGAAAAATAATCTTACAGAAGAAGATTATGCAGATATATGCTTTGAGGAGCAGGAAAAAAATGAACAGATTACTGAAACTGTAGAGGAAATTCCTACAGCAGAAGAAGAAACAGAAAAATCACTTTCAGCAGATGAAATCAGGAAAATAAATGAATGTGCGGTGCATTGCCTTGAAATGCTCGGAGACGTTCTGAAAAGGGGATTAGTGCGAATACCTGAAACAGTACCAGAAAATATGGAGATTTCTGCTGTCCGCTGTCATGCCATGAGAATGGCAGATGCAGAACGTGCAATGCGTGATTTAAGTACACGTTTGAGTGACTGCCTTGCAAGACGTGCATCTTTCAGCACAGAATTTTTTACAGATAAAATGTGCAGAACTGTCAGTATGCTTGAAAATCTTTGCAGAAACGATATAACACCCGATATTCTTGGTACTTTCAGACAGGACTATAAGCTATACAAAGGCTATCTTACGCTTATTCCGATAGGGGAGCGTACTGTTTTGGGCGGTGACTATGAGGGCGAAATATACTATTTTCTTAATCCTGACGCACAGGAAAATCCGTTTCTCACTGTATCAGACCTCCGACCGACTTTCTATGAGACAAAGAGAAATACTTTAAATAAAATTACTCCATGGGGAATGATTGCAACGCTTGATACTATGATGAGACGAAAAATTGTTCTTGCAAATGCTAAAATCAGTGAGGGGAAAATTTCAACATCAAAAGAAACTGTTGTTGCTATGAACTCATCACTTGACCTTGACTGCGAGGAGATAAGAAGCAGGATTTACTGCGATTTCAGACAAGCTATAGTTGAACTGTATGAAAAAAATCCGCAGAACGAAACGGAAAGGCTTATGTTTATCCACCCTCAAAAATGCGTTTCAGCAGGTTTTGACAAGCACACTCAACAATACACGCTTATAATTGAGGACGGAGCAGGTTTTCAGGCATTTATGCGTGTGAAATATCGTGAGGAAACAAAAAGCCTTGTTGAACTTGTTGAAAAAATAGGACAGAAAATGCTTGATAATCCCGAAAAAGATTACATCATTCTTGCATCTGCACGAATTGAAAAGAATGAGTTTGTACTGTTTCCGATTGAGATTTACGACTTTATCAGTGTTCATGAATATGAGGAATATTGGTTGCCTGATGAATACAAAACAACAGCCAATAATCTGCAATATGCTGATTCTGTAATGGAGATTATCAATGAAATTGAAAGCAACATTCAGCTTATGGTACAATGTGGTATGCAGTCGGGAATGGATAAAAAACTATCAGATAAGTGCTTTAATTATGGTTTAAAAGGTCTTAGCAGACTTGTTGCGGATTTTGTGCAGTCTGTCGAATCGTACAGGCATGACACAAAAGCAGACATCAAACAGATTCTCAACCTTATGACCGTAATTCAGCAATACATCACGACAGCAAGGAAACGACTTGAAATTATTTTAACTTTAGGAGGTAAAAACAAATGATTTATGCAGAAAACAAAAATAATGATTTGTCGGAAATTATGGAGGCTATCCATAATGCAGGTGTTCCACATGGAACAATTGATATTGGCACGGAATTTCTTGAAAGCGGTGATATTAGTCTCCTCAAGAACATTTCGCCACAAGTAATAAGTCAGCCGACAATGAAAGGCTCATACTGGGAATTTGAAAGAAAATTCAACAACAAAGTAAACCACCTGAAAAATCCTGAACTTTTCAAACGTTTTGTACAGTTTGCTTATGCAGTCTGCGGTTGTGGTTTATGGAAAATTATAGGTGACGTAGGTTATACACACAGCAACTATAACAAGGAATGTCGTAAGATATGTAATGATGCAATCTATGCTTTCACGGGAATAAGTGCATCTGCACTTCTTATAGCTATAGATTTAGACCGCAGTTTCAATACAAGCTGGGCAACAAATGCAATACCATGTTACTTTTATGATGCAATGCGTGATAAAAGTGCAGATGTTTATCTTGAATCCGCTGGACTTATGACACTTAACAACCGTGCAAAGGTGCTTTTATGTGCAATGGCTTTGAATGTTTCGGAAAATTACGACGATACAGCCAGAAAGTGCGTAGATATTATCATGCAGGATATATCAAAAGCAAAAAACAATTATCACCCGTCTGATGCAGTTTATAAGATTGCTATTGCTGAATGTGCGTATTTTGACGAAAAATCAAAAGAAATCTTCAGAGCTACAATGAAAGTTCAGCCTGAATTACTCATTGAGTTTGCAATCAACAACTATTTCAACATCAACAGAATAAGCAAGCTTGTTTTTGATGAAAATATTGAAATCACTGTAAACTATGTTTATTCTGCAATTATGACTCATATGTCAGGATATAAAAATCCACGAGTATATGCACATCTTCAAAAACTTGCATTACACCATGAAAGCAGATTTATTTCGGCAGTAAAGCAGATTACTGATGCTGTAACTGCAAAGAAGATGCTTGAAATTTTGCAGGAAGTCAAGCCAGAATATGCAGGAGATGACTTAGGCTTAAAGGAAATTGCAAGAGAGCGATATATTAATTATATCCGTGCAAATTCATGCACTTCTGATAATTATGCTTATGAGTATATTATGGGCAGAAAGTCACTTGATGAAGCTATGACTGAACTGCAAAAAGGATATATCAGATACAGTACAACAGGAAGTCACGGAAATTATATTCAGGCTTATGGTGTTGATGATGATGTAATAAGAAGAAGCATAGTATTTGCTTTTGTCGGTTCAAATAGCAGATATTATTCAGTTCCGTATTCTGATATAAGAGACTTTACAGGTTTTTCGTCTTATGAAAATGAAAACGGTAAAATTATTGCAGAAATTCTGTTTGCTGAAAAAGTACCTGTTGAGATGATTCTTAACAAGGAAGTAAAAGCAGAATATCTTGTATCATATGCTGAACAGATTGCAGAAGTCAATATTTCAGAACTTACAGCAGATGCAAGAGAAATTTATCTTAGTGTTCTGGCAGAAGCAGGTACAGAAAGATATAAAGAGAAAATTCTTGCAATGACAGATGATTCAAGCAAAACAGTAAAAACCACGCTTGTTTCTGTTATATCAAAAATGAGAGACTGGCAGACTGATATTATTGATATGCTCAATGCAAAAAAAGCTGGAAAGCGTGAACTTGCACTTGATATAATTGAGAAAATGAAGGGTATCGACTGGACAGATGCTCTCAAAAAAGCTCTTGAAAAAGAAAAATCTGAAAAATTAAAAGTGAAAACAGCATCACTTCTTGGAATAGAGCATACACAGGAGCAGGAAACAAAATCTGTTACAGACAATGAACTTGTGGAAAAGCTCACAAAAGGCAGTAAATCCAAAAAAGTTGACTGGCTTTACAAGTCCGTATATAATGCCATACACTTTGCAGACGGTTCAGAAGTAGACGAAAAATACATGAGAGCAATTTTACTCTGCTATGCAAACAATGACTACAATACAGGAAAGCATCTTGCTGAAAAGCTGAATACTGATGAACTTGCAAAGTTTACAGCGGAAGTTTTCGGCAGATGGATTGATGATGGTGCAGTTGCAAAAAATAAGTGGGTGCTTGTTTTGTACGCAGTTCACGGCGATAACAGCATGATTTCAACGCTTGTTTCATACATAAAAACGTGGTCGGAGAATATGCGTGGCGCAATGGCAGTGTCAGCTGTAAAGGCACTTGCTATGAACGGTAGTCAGCAGGCATTATTGCAGGTTGACAATATGGCAAGAAAATTCAAGAGCAATCAGGTCAAAAATGCGTCAAGAGAGGCACTTTATGAAGCTGCTGAATTTCTTGGTATCACGCAGGAAGAACTTGCTGACAGAATTGTCCCCTATTTTAATTTTGATGAAAAAATGTGTCGTATTTTTGATTATGGTACACGTAAATTCAGCGTTTATCTCACTCCTGCACTTGAAATTGAAATATATAATGGCGACAAAAAGGTGAAGAATCTCCCGAAACCTTGCGCAAGTGATACAACTGACATTGCAGAAAAATCATATGCAGAGTTCAAGGAAATGAAAAAACAGCTTAAAACTGCTGTAACATTGCAGAAAACAAGACTTGAATATACTCTTATGTGTGAGAGAAAGTGGACGGCTGAAAACTGGAAAAAGCTGTTTGTAAAAAATCCGCTTATGCACTGTTTCGCAGTCGGCTTGATATGGGGAATTTATGACGACGGCAAACTTGTTTCAAGTTTCAGATACCTTGATGACGGAAGTTTCACAACATCAGATGAAGATGAATTTGAGATACCCGAAAATGCGCAGATAAGTCTTGTACACCCTGTTGAACTTTCAGAGGAAGAACTTTCTGCATGGTCTGAACAGCTTGTTGATTATGAAATCATACAGCCATTTGCACAGCTTACAAGAACTGTATACCGCCCGACATCTGATGAAATCGGCAAGACTGAAATAATGAGATTTCACGGGAAAGAAGTAGTAAATCAGGTGCTTACAAGCAGAATGGAGAAAAACGGCTGGGAAAGAGGAGAAGCTCAAGATGCTGGCTGTTTCTATGAATTTTATCATTACGACATAAACAAGAGAGTGAAAACTGCTGATAATAAGTCCGTTTTTGAGGGATATATGGCAGAACTCACATTCTCTGGTACATATATCGGTGTTTATCAGTTTGATGCAGAAGATGTTGATATAGAAGAATTGAGATTTTACAGATACGGCGATTACAAGAACAAGCTCAAAGCTGATGAAGTAAGTCCACGATATTTCAGTGAGATAATTATGCAGTTGACAGCAATGTTTTAACAGAAATAAAAATCAGCAGAGGAAATAAACTTCTGCTGATTTCATTTTTTATGAATGAAAAAAGCTGTATCTTATGAAATACAGCTGAAAAATTGGCGGAGAGGGTGGGATTCGAACCCACGTGCCTTTTGGGCAAACGGTTTTCAAGACCGCCTCGTTATGACCGCTTCGATACCTCTCCATATTTGTATTTAGTTCTTATTGGCGGACTGGGAGATTTTAACTCCCGAACTGATTTAACAGCATACTCTCATGTAGGTGAAAGCTCCTTGAACACTTGGATAAGTCCGCATATAAAATAAATGAGCGCGGAAGGAGGGATTTGAACCCTCGCGCCAGTTTCCCGACCTACTCCCTTAGCAGGGGAGCCCCTTCACCACTTGGGTACTTCCGCATTAGTGATTATTATCAATATGGCGGAGAGGGTGGGATTCGAACCCACGTGCCTTTTGGGCAAACGGTTTTCAAGACCGCCTCGTTATGACCGCTTCGATACCTCTCCATTTTATTTCGTGACATTCGTGCCACTCAACGTATTATATTATATCACGTCCAACACAAAATGTCAAGCACTTTTTCATCAAAATATATCCCAATATTTTCTGTTGAAAATTGTACATAATGACTAAAATTGCAAAAATTTATGAAATTTCAAAAATCCACTTTACATATTCGTGATTTTAGTGTAAAATATACATAGTACTATTTATCAAGAGGTGTTTAAAATGGGAGTAAAATATAAAAGAATATTATTAAAACTTAGCGGAGAAGCTCTTGCAGGTGATAAAAAGCAGGGACTTGACCATGAAGTTATTACAGAAATTTGTAAAAGTATAAAGAAAGTTACTGATGCAGGAGTTCAGGTTGCTGTTGTTGTCGGTGGAGGAAACTTCTGGAGAGGACGTTCAAGCGGAAAAATGGACAGAACACGTGCCGACCATATCGGTATGCTTGCAACTGCAATGAATGCACTTGCTGTTGCTGATGTTCTTGAATCGCTTGATTGTGATGTGCGTGTTCAGACTGCAATTTCAATGCAGCAGGTGGCAGAGCCGTATATCCGCAACAGAGCAGTTCGTCACCTTGAAAAAGGCAGAGTTGTTATATTTGGCTGCGGAACAGGCAATCCGTTTTTCTCAACAGATACAGCCGCTTCTCTCCGTGCTGCTGAAATTCAGGCAGATATTTACTTTAAGGCTACTATGGTAGACGGTGTTTACGACAAAGACCCTCATGTATATCCTGATGCAAAAAAATACGATACACTTACTTTTGCGCAGGTTTTAAGTGAAAATCTTGGTGTTATGGATAGTACAGCCGCTACAATGTGCAAAGATAATAATATGAAGATGCTTGTATTTGATTTAAGTCGTCCTGATAATATCTATGATGCTGTTATGGGTGAAAATATCGGTACTGTTGTATCTAATGATTAATGAAAGGAAGTTTTAACTATGAAAGCAACTATTAACAATGCAAAAGAGAAAATGACAAAAAGTCTTGCCAATCTTGACAAGGAATTCGGAGCAATAAGAGCAGGCAGAGCAAATCCAGCCGTACTTGACAAAGTTCAGGTTGATTATTATGGCTCGCCGACTCCTGTTGCGCAGTTAGCAAGTATATCTGTATCAGAGGCAAGAATACTTGTAATTCAGCCTTGGGACAAATCATGCCTGAAGCTTATCGAAAAGGCTATTCAGGCTTCTGACATCGGAATCAACCCGACAAACGACGGCAGTGTACTCCGCTTGACATTCCCACAGCTTACAGAGGAAAGACGTAAAGAGCTTTGCAAGAGTGTAAAGAAAATTGGTGAAGATGCAAAAGTTGCAATCCGTTCTATTCGCCGTGATACTATGGATAAGCTTAAGGCTATGAAGAAAAATTCTGAAATTACAGAAGATGACCTCAAAGACTGCGAAAAGAAAGTTCAGGATTTGACAGACAAATATTGTGCTGATGTTGATAAGACTGTTACAGCAAAAGAAAAGGAAATCATGACGGTGTAATATGGCTATATTCGGTAAAAAAGAAGACGTTATAATATTGCCCGAAAAACTTCCTGAACACGTCGGTTTTATCATGGACGGCAACGGCAGATGGGCAAAGAAAAGAGGTCTGCCACGTCCGTTCGGTCATAAAGAGGGAGCAAAGAATTTCAAGAAGATTGTCCGTTATTGCAAGGATATAGGATTAAAGAACATATCTTTCTACGCTTTTTCAACTGAAAACTGGCAGAGACCCGACGACGAAATACATACTATTATGGATTTGTTCCGTGAGTATATTGTTGATGTACGAAATTTTCTTAGTGAAAATACAAGAATGATTTTTCTTGGTGATAAGTCTGCATTTGATGAAGATTTGCAGGAGAAAATGATTAAGCTGGAAGAAGATACGGCACATTATACAGAAATGAATCTTATGATGGCGGTAAACTATGGCGGACGTGATGAAATCGCACACGCTGCACGCATACTTGCACAAAAGGCTGTAAACGGTGAAATACGTCCCGAAGATATTACGGAGCAGTCTGTTGCAGATGAACTCTATACAAAGGGACTTCCTGATGTTGATTTAGTAATACGTCCGTCGGGTGAGTTGAGACTGTCCAACTATCTTATATGGCAGTGTGCCTATGCGGAATACTACTTCACTAATGTTCTTTGGCCTGACTTTACTCCTGCCGAACTTGACAAGGCACTTATTGAATTTGACAGACGCAACCGCCGTTTCGGAGGTGTGTGATTTGCTTACACGTATTATCTCGGCAGTTGTCGGAATTGCAGTCGCAGTAACAGTGCTTTGTCTGCACGAAACAATAGTTCTGCCAATAGCTGTTGCGGTTGTAATAGCAATAATGCTGTTTGAACTTATCAGGGCGGTTAAACTTGAAAGGTGCTATCCAATTCTGATAACAGCAGAATTTTTTGCAATTGGTGAACCAATAAGGAATATTTTAAATAGTTTAATTAGTTTACACTACGATGCTTTCAGCCATTATGTTATTGTCAGCACTATATTGTACTCACTGCAATTTCTGTGTGTATTTGTGATATTTGCGGTATGGTTGAAAAAGCATAAGGAGATACAGTATACACAAATATTCTTTGTACTTGCGTGTATGTTCATGATACCTCGCTCAATGATGTGTATAATTGGACTGAATGATTTACCACATAGCGTATTTCTTATATTAATGGGTTTGTGTGGAGCGTGGATTGCCGATTCAGGTGCTTATTTCACGGGTGTCGCACTTGGAAAGCATAAACTTTGTCCAGAAATTAGTCCGAAAAAGACTGTTGAGGGATTTATCGGTGGCATTGTTTCTACTGCTGTTTTCTTTGTGATAGCACTTTTTGTTTATAAAGAAATTATTGCTGATACTCCGTGCAAAATAAACTATATTCTTTTTGGAATTGCAGGAGCAGTATGTGCAGTTGTGGGAACTCTGGGTGATTTATCGGCATCTATGGTAAAAAGGCAGATTGGTTTCAAGGATTACGGCAAAATCATGCCAGGTCATGGCGGATTTATGGACAGATTTGACAGTGTTCTGTTTGTTCTGCCGGCATTTTCTGTATTCTTAAATTTATTAATCAAATAAGTGGAATAATTACTAAGGAAAGGCGACAATGACGTTGCCTTTCTTTATAACAAAAATACATAATTATCCTCATAAGGAGATATAATATTATGAAAAAGGTTTCAATTTTAGGTTCAACAGGCTCAATAGGTACTCAATCACTGGAAGTATGCGAAAAACACGGTTTTAAAGTTGTTGCAGTTTCCGCACACAGCAGTGTTGATATGCTGGAGGAGCAGGCAAGAAAGTTTAAGCCGAAGTATGTAGGAATATATAATAAGAACAAATATTCTGAAATGAAAAGCCGTCTTGCTGATACTGATATAAAAGTCCTCTGCGGAATGGACGGACTATGTGAAATTGCATCACTTGATGAAAATGACATAGTGCTTAATTCTGTTGTGGGAATGGTCGGACTTCTGCCGACACTGGTTGCTATAAATGCAGGAAAAGACATTGCACTTGCAAACAAGGAAACACTTGTTGCAGGCGGTGAACTTGTCATGTCGCTTGCAAAGAAAAATGGTGTCAGGATATACCCTGTTGACAGCGAACACTCCGCAATATTCCAGTGTTTGCAGGGAAATAAGCGTGAACAGCTCAACAAGATTATCCTTACAGCTTCAGGTGGTCCTTTTTATGGATATTCATATGAACAGCTGAAAAATGTGACAAAGGCTGATGCACTTCATCACCCTAACTGGAACATGGGAAACAAGATTACTATTGATTCCGCAACACTTATGAATAAAGGACTTGAATTTATTGAGGCAAAGTGGCTTTTTGACCTCAAACCTGAACAGATTGAGATTGTTGTACACCGCCAGAGCGTTATACATTCTGCTGTCGAATACAAAGATTTTGCAGTTATAGCACAACTTGGTGTACCTGATATGAAAATCCCGATACAGTATGCGCTTCTTTATCCCGAAAGACTGGAATGTCCTACAAAACCGCTTTCACTTACCGATTACGGCACACTTACATTTGCAAAGCCTGATTATGATACTTTCAAGTGCCTTAATTCTGCAATAAAAGCAATTTCTCTTGGCGGTGCTTATCCATGTCTTGTAAATTCCGCAAATGAAGAGGCTGTAAAGGCATTTTTAAATGACGAGATTCAGTTTATACAGATTGGTGAAATAGTTTCGTCTGTACTTGATAAATTCAAGTTTACGACTATATCTGGATATGATGATGTAATGAAATCTGACAGGGAAGCAAGGGAATACGTCAGAAATATTATATCTTGAGAAAGGAATTAATATGGGTATAATTATAGCATTGCTTATATTTGGTCTTATTGTGACTGTTCATGAGTTCGGGCATTTTATCTGTGCAAAACTCAGCGGAATAAGAGTTCTGGAATTTTCAATAGGAATGGGAATGAAAATTGTACAGAAACAAATCGGCGAAACAAAATACTCTCTGCGACTTCTGCCAGTCGGCGGATATTGTGCAATGGAGGGTGAGGACAGTTCGGGAGATGACCCACGAAGTTTCCGCAATGCAAAATTAGGGAAAAGAATGATTGTTCTTGTTGCGGGTGCAGTCATGAACTTCATACTTGGCTTTATCATGGTTATTGTTATGACATCTATGTTTGATTCGATTCCTACAACGCAGATACAAGGTTTCAGCGGTATCAAAAATGACGACGGTTCAGTGACATACTATGCCGAAAGCTATAAAACAGGTCTGAAACATGATGATATTATTATTGAAATGGACGGCACGGCGATTTATAGTATTCTTGACCTTAACTATATGTTCGCAACTTCAAAGACAGACAAACACAATTTAGTTGTCAGACGTGACAGACAGAAGGTAATATTAAATGATGTAGTTTTTCATGATGAACAGTCAGGCAGTACCATTGATTTCGGACTTGTCACAAAAGAAAAAACAGTTCCAAGAGTTATAAACTGTTCAGGCGATATATTTAAGTCAATGGGTCATATTGTAGGAATGTCGCTCAAACAGATGATTACAGGAAAACTAAGCAAAGACGAGATGTCAGGACCTGTCGGGGTTGTTACTGCTATAAATGAATCAACTCAACAGGCTGAAAGTACAGAAGATGCAGTTTTCAATCTTGTGTATATGACTGCACTTATTACCATAAATCTTGGTATCTTCAACTTGCTCCCGATTCCTGGACTTGACGGCGGACGATTGATTTTCTGTTTTATCGAACTTATCAGACGTAAACCCGTAAAGCCGGAGCATGAGGGATATGTTCATCTTGCCGGAATGGTGCTTTGGTTTGGCATAATGATTTTTGCAACCTATAATGATATAGTCCGACTTATAGAGCAGGCAAGAAGTTAGTCAGTTTAAGGTGATAACTATGAAAAAATTTTTTAGTATTTTTCTAACAATAATTTTTTTATCAACATTTACATCATGTGAAAAAGCTGACGTTTTTTTGAAAACAATTGATAATTTCTGTGGGATTATGAATGAAGTTTCTGCTGAGCAGCAGAAATTTCAGCCTGAAAGTTATACTTTGGAAAATAACCTTAATGAATCATATACCATTGAATATACAGAAGTAATTGGATTTCCTGATAATAGTGTAAAAATTGAAATTTACTGTTCAGGAGAAAAAATAGCGTATTATAATCCTTGTGATTACAAGAATTTTGATAAAAATAAGCCGACAAGCCTGCTGTTTCTGTGTGAAAATGATAAGAATAGTCTTTACTATGTTGGCTGTGATACTGGAGATTATATTTTTATCTGTGGCAATAATCATTTCAATCTGAATTATGATAATATTATTATTAATAAAGATATTGTAAATGATAAAGAAAGCGTACACAGAGATATTTATCTTGAATTATCCGAAATGTTAAATCATGTTGAACTTTCTGAACTGAAAGAAAAGTTTGAAAAATGCGGTTATAATTACGATAATATAGTTAATCTGTACAATTTATCTTGATAATAAAAATATATGGAGTGATAATAAATGAGAGAAGTAAAAACTGTAAAAGTCGGGGATTGTATTCTTGACGGAAAACATATATATATACAGTCCATGCTCAATGCACGTTCGGACGATATTGAAGGAAATGTGAAACAGGCTGTTGAACTTGAAAAAGCTGGCTGTGAGATTATCCGTGTAGCTGTTCCTGATATGGAGGCAGTCCGTCTTATTCCTGCAATAAAAGATGCCGTGAAAATTCCGCTTGTTGCCGATATTCATTTTGATTATCGTCTTGCTGTTGAATCAGCATCGGCAGGAGTTGACAAAATACGCATAAATCCCGGAAATATAGGCGATATGGACAGAGTAAAAGCTGTTGTTGATGCCTGCCGTGCAAGAAGTCTTCCTATAAGAATAGGTGTAAATTCAGGTTCACTTGAAAAGGAACTTCTTGCAAAATATGGCTCACCAACTCCCGAAGCACTTGTTGAAAGTGCAATGAATCACGCAAAACTGCTTGAAAAGTTTGATTTTGATGATATTGTCATATCAATAAAATCATCTGATGTAAATAAAATGATAGCATCATACAGACTTGCTGCTGAAAAGTGCAATTATCCGCTGCATCTTGGAGTGACAGAAGCAGGCACGGAGCGTATGGGACTTATCAAATCTGCTGTCGGAATCGGCTCACTTCTTTATGACGGTATCGGCGAAACTATCCGTGTATCGCTTACTGATGAGCCTGTAAAGGAAATTTCCGCAGCTATAGATATTCTAAAATGTATCGGCAAAAGAAAAGGTGTAAAAATAGTATCATGTCCCACTTGCGGACGTACAAGAATTGACCTTATCGGAACAGCTAAAAAAGTAGAGGAAGCTTTGAAAAATTCAGACAAGGATATAACTGTTGCTGTAATGGGCTGTATTGTAAACGGACCTGGAGAGGCAAGAGAAGCTGATATAGGAATTGCAGGCGGAAACGGTTGTGCAGTTATATTCAGAAAAGACGGTTTACAGCGTAAAATAGATGAAAAGGATATTATAAAAGAACTTTTAGCGGAGGTTGAAAAGCTGTAATGCAGGTTAATTTATCAGAATTTCTGAAAGAATACTGTTCAGATATTCCCGAATCTATGCGGAACGGCAGTTTGTTTAAGATTACGTATTCCGAAAATTTCAGAAAATTTTCTTTGTATGTTCATTTTGACAATATTATAAAAGCAACTGATATAATCAACACCGAAAAAACTTTAGCAGATTCTATAAATGCTGAAAATATCAGGATAAAGCCACGATATGACAAAAGTATTTTTTCGACTGAATCTGTTCCCGATTTATTGCAGTTTCTTAAAAGATATGTACCGCTTGTAAATGGTTTTCTTGATGATGCGGATTTCAGCATAAACGGCGAAGTTATCAATATAACGCTGAAACATGGTGGACTTGATATGCTGAAAAAGTGCAGGTTTGCAACCAGATTTTCACAGCTTATATATAGTCAGTTCGGAATGAAAATGGCAGTAAATCTTATTGGCGGAGAAACAATGAGCAATGAGGATTACGACAAACTAACACAGAAAATAATTGAGTCAATGCCTGTTGATATAACTCCACCACCTAAAACTGATGAAAATGCACAGAATGAAAAAGAAACAGCCATTGCATCAATAAAATCTCAAGAGATTGACATTTCTTTTCTTGATAAAGATTTTGATAAAGAATCAGCAGAACTTATTTTCGGCAAACCGATTCACAAAACTACTGAAGCAATTGCAGAAGCATTGCAGAAAGAGAACGAAATTATTACAGTTGTAGGAGATATTTTTGTAGTTGAAGTAAAAGAACTGAAATCGGATAAAACAGTTGTAACATACAGTATCACTGATAACAGCGGTTCTGTAATGGTGAAAATTTTTGCTAAAACTGCTGATACTGCAACAATTGAAAAACTTACATTAAAAAAAGGTACGACAATTCTTGTATCTGGAAAAATAAACTATGATAACTATGCACATGATTTCTGTATAAATTTTCCGTCCATTGTAAAAGTAAAGAGAATACCAAAAATGGATAATGCTCCGAAAAAGAGGGTTGAACTGCACTGCCACACCAATATGTCTGCTATGGACGCTGTAACCGACCCCGTGACGCTGATAAAACGTGCGGCATCATGGGGGCATCAGGCTATGGCTATTACAGACCATGGTTGTGTACAGGCTTTTCCTGACTGTATGTATAATATGCCTGATAATTTTAAGGTGATATATGGTTGTGAAGCGTATGTTGTCAATGATATTGACAGAAAAATGATTCTTAAAAAGCCTGATTCAAGAACATTCAATGATGAAGTGATTGTTTTTGACGTTGAAACAACAGGATTAAGCTTTAAAAATGACAGACTTACAAATATTGCAGGTGTAAAAGTCCGAAATATGCAGATTGTAGATGATATTAACATCTATGTGAATCCTGAAAAGCATATTCCCGAAAAAATAACAGAACTTACAGGAATCAATGATGAAATGGTAAAAGATGCTCCGAAAGAAGCAGAGGCACTTAAACAGTTTATGGAGTTCTGCGGAGAAAATCCAGTACTTGTCGCACATAATGCTGATTTTGATACTACAATGATTAATGAGGTATGCAGACGAAATAACATAGAGTTCAACTATAATTATATTGATACACTGATAATCTGTCAGTCTATGTTTCCGGATTCAAAACATAAACTGAATAATATTGCAAAACTTCTGAAACTTGGTAATTTTAATCATCACAGAGCAGATGAAGATGCACTTATTCTTGCAAAAATTTACATAGAACTGCTGAATCGTTTGAGTATAAGCAAAAACTACAGCAGACTGGAACAGCTGAACGGACTTATTGATGACATTGAAGTCAAAAAGCTGAAATCATATCATCAGATTATACTTGTGCGGAATCAGGCAGGAATGAAAAATCTGTATAAGCTTGTATCAATAAGCAACCTTAACTACTTTTACAAAAAGCCCTTGATACCGAAATCCGTTCTTGAACAGCACAGAGAGGGTCTTATTTTCGGAAGTGCCTGTGAAGCAGGCGAACTTTTTAAGGCTATGATTGAAAAGAAATCCGAAAGTAAAATTGAAGAACTTGCAAAATTTTATGATTATCTTGAAATTCAGCCGATTTGCAACAATGAATTTATGATTCGTGACGGTACAGCAGAAAACATTGAGGAGTTGCAGGACTATAACAAGCGTATTATTGCATTAGGCGAAAAGCTGAATATTCCTGTATGTGCAACCTGTGATGTTCATTTCATTGACCCGAAAGATGCAGTCTACAGAAAGATTATTCTTTCAGGTATGGGATTCAAAGATACCGAAAATCAGGCATCACTCTATTTCAGAACGACAGAAGAAATGCTGAAAGAATTTGAATATCTTGGCAAGGAAAAGGCAGAAGAAGTTGTTATCACAAATACAAACTTAATTGCAGATATGATTGAAGTGGTGCGACCGATTCCAAAGGGAACTTTTACTCCGAATATTGAAGGTGCAGAAGACGAACTTATCAAAATCACGCATGACAAGTCTTATGAAATATATGGAAATCCGCTTCCTGAAATTGTCGAAAAACGTCTTGACCGTGAGTTGTCATCTATCATCAAGCACGGTTTTGCAGTACTTTACATAATTGCACAGAAACTTGTGTGGAAATCGGTTGAAAATGGTTATCTTGTCGGCTCTCGTGGCTCTGTCGGCTCATCATTTGTTGCATCAATGGCGGGAATATCAGAAGTTAATCCATTACCGCCACATTATGTATGCCCGAAATGCAAATATAGCGAATTTATCATGGACGGCTCTTTTGGTTCGGGATTTGATTTGCCTGAGAAAAAGTGTCCTGAGTGTAATGCTGATATGATTCGGGAGGGTCATGACATTCCTTTTGAAACTTTTCTTGGATTTGACGGCGACAAAGCTCCTGATATAGACCTTAATTTTTCAAATGAATATCAGAAAAAGGCTCATAGATATACAGAGGAACTTTTCGGAAAAGCAAACGTTTTCAAGGCAGGTACTATTTCAGCTCTTGCGGAAAAAACTGCACTCGGCTATGTAAAGAGTTACTGTGAGAAAATGGGATTATCATACAACAACTGCGAAATGACAAGGCTTTCAGTCGGTTGTACAGGCGTAAAGAAAACAACAGGTCAGCACCCCGGTGGTATGGTTGTTGTGCCGTCGGATTATGATGTATACGACTTTACACCTGTTCAGCACCCTGCTGATTCTGATGAGGCAGATATTATCACAACTCACTTTGATTTCAATTCCATGCATGATACAATACTTAAACTTGATGAACTTGGTCACGATGTTCCGACTTTATACAAGCATCTTGAAGATTTGACAGGCTTGAAAATAAAGGATATTCCTTCGGCTGACCCTGAAGTATTGAAGATGTGTACCGACTGTTCGATACTCGGAGTAACGGAGGAAGATATAGACTGCAAAACAGGAAGTCTCGGTATACCTGAAATGGGTACGAAAATTACAATAGGTATGCTCCTTGATGCAAAACCTGCTACATTCAATGATTTTCTTCAGTTTTCGGGACTTTCTCACGGTACGGACGTATGGGCAGGCAATGCAAAGGATTTGATTGACAACGGAATCTGTACGATTTCAGAAGTTATTGGAACTCGTGACAGCATTATGACTTATCTGCTGTATAAAGGTGTTGAATCGCATATGGCTTTTCAGATTATGGAGTGGACAAGAAAAGGCAAAGCCCCGAAACAGTTTACAACTCAAATTATTGAGATGCTGAAAAATCATGATGTTCCCGACTGGTATATTGAAAGCTGTCTGAAAATCAAATATATGTTTCCTAAAGCTCATGCAGCAGCATATATAATGGCAGCAATGAAACTGGGCTGGTTTAAGCTTTACAGACCGCTTGAATATTATTCAACTTTTTTCACTGTGCGTGGTGAAGATTTTGATGCTGAAATTGCAGTAAAGGGCAAAGAAGCTGTCCGACAGAAAATAAGTAACCTTAAAGCAATGGGCAAAAACATAACAAAAAAAGAAAGCGGATTATATGAAATTCTTCTTATAGTAAATGAAATGCTTTCAAGAAATATTGAATTTCTGCCGATAAATATTTTCAAATCTCATGTTACTGATTATGTTATTGAGGACGGAAAATTAAGAATACCATTTTCCGCAATGCCGGGTGTTGGTGAATCAGCAATAGAAAGGATATATAATGCCGTTAAAAGTAATGAATTTCTTTCAATAGAAGAATTTCAGAAACAGAGTGGTTTATCAAAAACCACAATTGAAATGTTGAAAACCATAGGTGCTTTTGGTGATTTGCCCGAATCTACACAAATGTCATTCTTTTAACTTGACTTTATCACATTATTATGTTATCATATTACCATGTTAGCACACTAAAGTGTGCGTTAATAAGATAAAGGAGGCTACTATGAAAAATTATGAGTTAATCACTCCTGAAGGTACTAAGGATTTGCTTTTCGGTGAGTGTATTGTAAGACGAAAAATAGAAAATGAACTTCTTAACCTTTTCAAAAGCAGAGGTTACAGCGAAATTATCACAACAGGACTTGAATTTTTTGATGTATTTAATCAGAAATCACGCTATTTTCCGCAGGAAACGCTGTACAAAATGACTGACAGCAAAGGCAGGCTTGTTGTTATGCGTCCTGATTCGACAATGCCTATAGCAAGAGTTATTGCAACACGTCTCCGTGATGCTGTACTGCCGTTGAAATTATGCTATAATCAGACTGTTTACAGAAATGAATCTGCATTAAAGGGCAGAAGTGATGAAATTGTACAGGCAGGAATTGAACTTATCGGCTCGCAGATGAAAATTGCAGACCTTGAAGTTATTTCAACTGCTGTTGATTCTCTCAATGCTTTTGGCATGGAATTTTCACTTGAAATCGGTCATATAGGTGTGTTCAAGGCTCTTGTTGACAGATTAGAGGCTGACGACAAGGACAAGGACTATATCCGTAAGCTTATTGAAAACAAAAATTTCCCTGCACTTAATGATTTTCTTGACACATTCGGCAACAACCCTATAACATCAGCACTTAAAAAACTTCCTGCACTTTTTGGCGGTGAAGAAGTTTTTGAAAAGGCAGAAGAAATTATTCCTGACGAAAATGTCAAGCGTATTCTTGATGAACTTCGTGATATTTATGTTTCTGTTGCTGATTTATGCGGAAATGACGGCAATATTACTGTTGATTTAGGTCTTGTAAATAAAACTGACTATTATACGGGTCTTATTATAAAAGGCTATCTCAAGGGACACGGTGAGGAAGTTATTTCAGGCGGTCGATATGATAAGCTTATTGCAGAGTTCGGATATGATGTGCCAGCTGTAGGATTTGCAGTAAATGTTGATGCTATTTCAAAAGTTGTGGAGAAAAGCGGAATCCTGCCAACTTTAAGCGGTGCAGATGCAATTGTCTTTGCGGAGGAAGGCTATGAAGTGCTTGCAATAAAGAAAGCAAAGGAACTTCGTGAACAGGGTTTTATTGTTGAAAACGCACTTTTTGATGATATTGAGTCCGTCCGTGAATATGCAAAAGAAAGAAAAATTGCAAGAGTTGTTGTAATTGACAGCGATGAGGAGGGCGAAATATATGAATAAACCGATAAGAATTGCACTTACAAAGGGCAGACTTGAAAAAGATACTGTTGCTTTACTTGAAAAGCTTGGTTTTAACTGCACAGCCGTTCACGAAAAGGGCAGAAAGCTTATACTTCCTGTTCCTGATGCAAATATGGAAGTTGTACTTGCAAAGGCTAATGACGTTATAACATACGTTGAACATGGCGTATGCGATATGGGCGTTGTCGGAAAAGATACTATCATGGAAATGAAAGGCAAATTCTTTGAACTTGTTGACCTTGGTTTCGGCAAGTGCAGATTTGCCCTTGCAACTAAAAAAGGCTATGACTTCTACAGAGGATACGGAGTAAAGACAATTGCGACAAAATATCCGAATGTTGCAAGAAGTTTCTTTGAGAAAAAAGGCATGGACACTGAAATTATCAAAATAGAGGGTTCTGTTGAACTTGCTCCGCTTCTCAATCTTGCTGACGGTATCGTTGACATTGTTGAGACCGGTACAACCCTCAAAGAAAACGGATTGGAAGTTATTGAAGATGTCGCACCTGTTTCAGCAAGACTTATTGTTAATACTGTAAGTCTGAAAATGCGTCACGCTGAAATTGAAAGACTTATTACACTTATAGAGGAGAATGTTTGAAGATGAGAAAGATTTTTGCAAATGGTAAAGATGAAAATGATTTTCTTGCTGAACTTGGAAAGAGAGCAGGGGAGACTAATAAAAAAGTGACTGAAACTGTTTCCGCTATTATTGATGACGTAAGAGAAAACGGCGATAAGGCTGTAAACAGCTATACACTTAAATTTGACGGCAGTCTGCCTGAATATTATGAAGTACCAAGAGATATTATAAATGACGCTCTCACAGAGGCAGACCAGAATTTTGTTGATGCACTTCTTAATGCACAGGAAAATATTGCGGATTTCCACAAGAGACAGGTTGAGCAGGGTTTTATAAATCCAAAGGAAAACGGCGTAATTCTTGGACAGCGTGTAAGAGGACTGGAGCGTGTCGGCTTGTATGTTCCAGGCGGTACAGCTGCTTATCCGTCAAGCGTACTTATGAACGCAATCCCCGCAAAAATTGCAGGAGTAAAAGAAATTATCATGGTTACTCCTCCGCTTAAAGACGGCACACCTAATAAGGATATACTTGTTGCCGCTGCTATATGCGGAGTTGACAGAGTTTTCATGGTCGGCGGTTCACAGGCTATCGCAGCTCTTGCATACGGTACAGAAACTATTCCGAAATGCGATAAAATCGTAGGACCTGGAAATATCTATGTTGCAACTGCAAAAAAACTTCTTTATGGTACAGTTGATATTGACATGATTGCAGGACCAAGTGAAATTCTTGTTATTGCAGATGATACAGCAGACCCGAAATTTGCGGCGGCTGACCTTATGTCGCAGGCTGAACATGATGTTCTTGCATCTGCTATTATGGTTACAACAAGTGAAAAGCTTGCTGATGAAACAATTGCAGAAATCAATCGTCAGAAAGAGTATCTCTCACGCAAGGAAATTATTGAAAAGTCGCTTGATGATTACGGTGCAATTATTATTGCTGAAAGTCGTGAAAGATGCGTTGAACTTGCAAACAAAATAGCACCTGAACACCTTGAAGTGCTTATGGAAAATCCTATGGAACTGCTTGGCAGTCTTGATAATGCAGGTTCGATATTCTTAGGAAATTACGCTTCTGAACCTCTCGGCGACTACTTTGCAGGTCCTAACCACGTTTTGCCGACAAGCGGTACAGCAAGATTTTTCTCTCCGCTTGGTGTTGCAAGCTTTACAAAGCGTACAAGCTATACATACTATACAAAAGAAGCACTTGCAGAGGCAAAAGATGATATTGTGCTTATCGCAGAAAGAGAGGGTCTCACGGCTCACGCAAATGCTATAAAAGTAAGATTTGAATAAGGAGTGACATTGATGACTGAAAAAAAGTGGGAACAGTCTGTAAGAAAGGTTATTCCATATGTTCCGGGTGAACAGCCACAGGAAACGGACGTTGTAAAACTTAATACAAATGAAAATCCTTATCCGCCTTGCCCGTCCGTAAGAGCAGTACTTGATAAATTCGATATATCAAAAATGCGTCTTTATCCTGCACCTGATGCAAAAGTTCTTGTTGATGCAATTGCAGAACGCTATAAGCTGAATCCATCGCAGATTTTTGTTGGAGTCGGTTCAGATGATGTTATTTCAATGGCGTTTATGACGTTTTTCAACTCCGATAAGCCGATACTTTTTCCCGATATTACATACTCTTTCTATGATGTATGGGCTGATGTTTACCGCATACCATATAAAACCTGTCCGCTTAACAGGGATTTTACAATAAATCCTGATGATTACAAGCAGGAAAACGGCGGTATTATATTCCCGAATCCGAACGCCCCGACAGGTGTACTTGAATCTGTTGATATGATTGAAGATATTGTAAAATCAAATCCAGACAGCGTTGTTATTATTGATGAGGCATATATCGATTTTGCAGGAGCAGGCAAAAGCTGTCTGCCGTTGATTGATAAGTACGATAATCTGCTTGTAATTCAGACTTATTCAAAGTCACGTTCTATGGCAGGAATGAGAATAGGCTTTGCAATGGGTAATGAAAAGCTTATTAAGTATATGAATGATGTGAAGTTTTCAATAAATTCGTACACAATGAACACTGTAACTCAAATTTGCGGTGCTGAATCAATGAAAAATGAAACATATTTTACAGAAATGACAGAAAAAATTGTCCGCACACGTGAAAATGCTAAAAAGCGTCTGGCTGAACTTGGTTTCACTTTTACTGATTCTATGAGCAATTTTATTTTTGCAAGTCCGAAGAAAAAATCTGCTCAATATGTATTTGAGGAACTTAAAAAGCGTAAAATCTATGTGCGCTATTGGAATAAGCCGATAATATGCGATTATCTGAGAATTTCTGTCGGAACAGATGAGGAAATGGAAAAGCTTTTCAATGCATTGGAGGATATTATAAATGAGAACAGCTGAAATTATCCGCAAAACTTCTGAAACGGATATATATATAAATATTGCTCTTGACGGAAAAGGCATATCAGATATAGATACAGGTATAGGATTTTTTGACCATATGCTGACTGCTCTTTCAAAGCACAGCGGAATCAGCATAACTATCAAAGTAAAGGGCGATTTGCACGTTGACTGTCATCATACAATTGAAGATACCGGAATCGCTCTCGGACAGACTCTCAACAAGGCTCTTGGCGATAAATCAGGTATTGTCCGCTATGGTACAGCTTATATCCCTATGGATGAATCGCTTGCTATGTGCAGTCTTGACATAAGCAACAGACCATTTCTTGTGTTCAACTGTAATTTCACTAATCAATCATGCGGAGGTTACGACCTCTGCATGACTGAAGAATTTTTCCGTGCATTTGCTTTCAATGCAGGTATAACAATGCACATTAACATGATGTACGGCTCAAATGACCACCACAAAGCAGAAGCAATTTATAAATCAGTTGCCCATGCACTTAAAACAGCTGTATCTTATAATTCAGACGGTTCAACACTGTCAACGAAAGGAGTTCTGTAAATGATTGCTATTGTTGATTACGGAGCAGGAAATATTTTCAGTGTAAAAAATGCTCTTGATTATCTCGGTTTTGAGAATGAACTTATTTCAGATGCAGAAAAAATAAAATCGGCTGATGCAGTAATACTTCCTGGAGTAGGTGCATTTCCGTCCGCCATGGAAATGCTCAATAAAAGCGGACTTGTTGAGACTATCAAGGAAGAAGCAACAAAAAAGCCGTTTCTTGGAATTTGTCTTGGTATGCAGTTGATTTTTGAAAAAGGCTACGAATTTGAGGAGTGCGACGGTCTGGGAATGATTTCAGGCTCTGTATGCAAAATGGAAGAAAAAGACCTGATTATACCACATATGGGCTGGAATAAACTTGAAAAACTCAATAACTGTCCGTTGCTTGAAAATATCGGCGATAATGAATATGTGTATTTTGTACATTCATACAAGGCACATTGCGATGACAAAAATATCTCTGCATACTGCGAATATGGCGGACGTGTTCCTGCACTTGTATATGACGGAAAATTTGTATACGGTGCGCAGTTTCACCCTGAAAAAAGTGGTGAAACAGGTTTGAAAATACTGAAAAATTTCGGAGGTCTCATATGATTATTTTACCTGCTATTGACATTAAAGACGGAAACTGCGTCCGACTTTTCAAGGGTGATTTTTCTACTGTTGAAAAAGTTGCATCTGATTATCTTGAAACTGCAAAAAGCTTTGAAGATGCAGGAGCAGAGTGGATTCACATGGTTGACCTTGACGGTGCAAAAGAGGGCAGACCTGTCAATACAAAAATTTATACTGATGTAGCCGAAAAAACCAGTCTTAAAGTTGAACTGGGCGGAGGAATACGCAGTCTTGAAACTATTCAGGAATACTTGAATATGGGTATTACAAGAGTTATTCTCGGCTCTGTCGCACTCAAAAATCCTGCACTTGTAAGCAGTGCTGTTGAGAAGTTCGGCAGTGAAAAGATAGTTGTCGGAATTGATGCAGTTAATGGCATGGTTGCAACGGAGGGCTGGCTTGAATCTTCTGATGTGAATTATATTGAACTTGCTGACAAGATGATTTCAGTCGGAGTTAAATATTTTATCTTTACCGATATTTCCAAAGACGGCACATTATCAGGTGTAAATGTTGAACAGCTTAAAGCACTTTCAGATGCAACAGTCGGACGTGCAAATATTGTCGCAAGCGGTGGAGTTCACACAATGGCTGATATTATTGCCTGCAAAGAAATGGGTCTGTATGGCACAATCTGTGGAAAGTCAATATATAAAGGCACTTTGAATCTTAAAGAAGCTGTTGAGTATGCATTAAGATAACCAATTTTTTTATATATGAAGGGGAATTAATATGAAAAAAATAAAGTATTTAGCTGTATTTTTGGCATACTGCACACTTTTTTCATGCAGTAATACAGATATAAGCAGTATAAGCAATACAGATGCAGACAGTGCAAGTGATACAGATACAAGCAGTACAGCGAAAACGGACAATACTTTTCAGGCGCATATTGAAACTTCAGATAATGAAACCGCATTTCATGAGGCTTTTCTTGTGGTTGAAGACGGTGAGGAAAAGTATACACATGAACTTTTTAAAAGTCATTCAGATGTAATGTATACAGGTGATATTGACGGCGATGGTGATGATGAAATAATCGTAAATCAGCTTGTAGGTGTTACAGGTGGAGTAGGTTCTTATTATTCATATGTCTTTGATTATGAAAACGGCAATATCACTGAACTTTTTTCCTCCCATATGGACGATATGTTTGATACAGGATTTTCAAGTAAGCTGAAAGACAATTATATTGTTGAGTTTTCAAATACATTTACTGGTTTTTCAACTGAAATTGATTACTATAGAAATTCTAATCTTTTTAATGATGATGGTACTGTTGCAAATGGCAAGAATGATTCTGACCATGCAATGTTTGACAGTTTCAGAGAATTTAAACCTGAAGATGTTGACGGCGATGGCATCTGTGAAATATTATGTCTGCAATTTACAGCTATGAACAGCCATGTTGAGTATGTCGGAGATGCGCAAAGTTACCTGAAATATAACAGTGATAACAAGCAGTTTGAAGTTATAAAGGCGGATTTTATCACACGCAACGGTGATGAAAATATACTGGAAATTTCATGAGGTGATTTGATATGCAGAAAACAATCTTATTTCCGTCAAGCTATTTTTCGTCAAGAGAAGTTGATGAAGATTTACAGAAAGAGTATAACGCAGTAAAAGAAACAGGACTTTTTGATATAATAATTTTCGGATATGACAAGTGGTTTAATGAGGGAAAGCTTGTTTTAAGTCGTACACCTGATTTACCGTGCAGTGCAGTTATGCGTGGCTGGATGATGAAACCTGAACAGTATGCTGTATTCTATGATAAGTTAAATAATAACAATATAAACTTAATCACCACTCCCGAAGAATATACACTTATGCACATTTTCCCGAATGTATACAATATATTTGGAAGTGATACAGCAAAAATGGAAATTTTTCCTTTGCACAAACAGATTGATATAGAATCCGTCAAAAAAACTTTTGACAGATTTATGATAAAGGATTTTGTGAAATCTGTAAAAGGTACTGAATTTCCACGTTTTTTTGACAGTTCGGTAACACAGGAAGATTTCGACGAATATATGAAAATTTTTTATAAATATCGTGGGGGGTTGCTTACAGGTGGTATATGTGTAAAAGAATTTCTTGATTTGAAGTATTATGGTGAGAAAACCAACGAATACAGAGTATTTTACATTAACAATAAAATAGCGTCTGTAAGCAGAAATTCAGGGCAAGGAGCAAATACAAGTGAACCGCCAATGGATTTGATTAAAAAGTACAGCAGTCTTGCAAGTTGCTATTATACTGTTGATTATGCGGAGCTGTCGGACGGAACATGGAAAGTTATAGAAGCAGGTGACGGAAGTGTTTCCGGTTTGTCGGAAAATCAGAATATCTATAGTTATTTCAGAACGTTGTTTTATACGTTTGACGAATAAATATAATTTTACAGGAGTAAATAACATGACAAAAATCAAAAAAACAATTGTTTTGATTGTATCAGTTTTGCTTATATGGTTTGCTGTAGGATTTACAGATTATGTTTTAGTCGTCATGGAAAAAACTCCGATATTCTGTATAAAAAATGATACTTATAGCTATAAAGGGCTTGGATATTCTTTTGAAATTGTACCACATATTGTAACAGAAAAAAAAGAATATGCTTACTATATATTCGGCATGGGTATTGAAAATAATTTTACTAATTGACACAAGGAGATATTCTGATGTATTATGATTTGACGGAATATGGCTTTGAAGATGAAAATACATGGACAGAAATAGAAAATGATGAAGATATAGCAGAATTTCTTGAAAAATTCGTTTTTCATGATGTATTTATTGAATCTATAGTATATGAAAGCGGAACGAGAGCACTTAATAAAAATACTATGGGTTTTGAAGCAACTCATAACATGATAATTACTTTTACAAGCTGTTGGTGCGGGAGAGTAGAAGTATTTTTCCGAACAGTCAGAAAGTTTTCACTACAGGGATTCTATGAGCATATTTTCGGCAATGAAATATACGATTATTATCTTAAATTTCATATTGATTTATGGGGGAAAACACGTGACAGCAAAGTTATTGTATGGGCAGACAGCTCATGGTTTAATCCGAAAAATTATTGTGAACAGATTGATTTGCAGAACGAAAGCATTACATTTGTAATTGCTGATGGAATGAAATGGCGATTTATTAAGGATTAGGTGATTTGTATGTGGAATGAAATAAATACTGATGAAGATATTGCGTATCTTATGGATACATATGGCGGATTCCATGAAACCTGCATTGTTTCGCTGAACTACATAAGCGGTAACTATATGAAAAAAGGAAAAAACGGAAATATAGCAATTGCAATGGACGAAAATATAAATCATTGTATTATGCTTACAGTTGACAGTGAATGGAGAGGACGTATAGAACTTATGTTCAATGGTGTCAAGAAATTCAGTTGTCAGTGTTTTGAGGACTGCTATATGAATTATATTTTGTTGGCTTATCTGAAATTTCATGATAATCTGCGTGGAAAAGCTGACGACAGACTTATTGTATGGGCAAATGATGAGGATTTTGACCTGCTTAGTTTAAAAGGCTCATATATTATTGCAGACAGCTTGAAATGGAGGTATTCTGAATATGATTAATATGTGGAATGAAATAGATACTGATGAAGATATTGAAGATTTCAGAAGTGAAACTGAAATAATAGATGATTGTACAGAAATAACATCACTTAAGTATGAAAACAATAATCTTTTGCTTGTTCTTGAAAGTCGTACATTCGGCAGACTTGAGATGTTTTTTGAGGGTGTGCATCATTTCAGTAATGGCAGACTTGGTAAAAACTACTGGCAATATGGCGGAGGGTGTTATCTGGAATTTCGTACCGACTTACTTGGAAAAACACGTGACGACAGGCTTATTATGTGGACGGACAGCATCAGAGCTTTTCAGAAAGAAAAACCATTTGACTTTGAAGCTGATAATGCTATTGTTATTGCATATAAAATGAAATATCGATTTATTGATAATATAGATGATACAACAGAAAAATCACTCAAAGCAGAACAGTCACTCAAAGAAATAGTTGAAGAAAATCATCTTATTGAAATTACTTGGGATAGTTTTTGGAATAATTTTGATGATTGGGTAAATTCAGGAGAAGCAGAAGAATACGGAATAACAGGCAGGGAATCAATAGAAGCGTATTTGTGGGCATATGCCTTGAAAAATTTTGGTGAAGATACAAAGATAATTATTTCAATACATTATGATTTGGCTGAAAGTGGTCGATATTTCGGATATTATGATTTGGTTTTTGATATGAATCTTGAAATAACAGATGATTTTTCCGTGATAGTATAAAGAGGCTGAAACTGTTATATGGGAAACATAATATATTTTAAAAAAGTAACTATAAATGATAATTCACTTAAAATGTCAAATGGACTTACGGACGTTTTAATAGATGGATTGTTAGTTGGAGGTTCTGAACTTGCTGAAACAGAAAGTCAGAACCTGTCTTCACAAGCTAAAAACGGCGTAAGATAGTAGCTAAATTTGAAATAATACAAATACATTCCTGATA
>JAIDTI010000080.1 GCA_029060755.1 Ruminococcus sp.
AATGGAAATTAAAACATCAGCTTAATGCTTCTGTCTGTCATTGGAACGCCCACTTTTTACAACTGTAATACTAATTCGACTGACAGAGAAATGACAACTCTGCTGTTCCTCCTGCGTTGTGTTGAACTTGGTATTGCTCTTTCAGAACTTGATTTGCTGACAGTCGGACTTGTAAATGATATGTTCACTGAAAAATTAAACGATGATTTCAAATACAACAAGCTTGCAACGCAGGACGATTTCGATAAATTCTAATTCGGAGGTGAGGAAGTGGCGAAAAAAAGAATACAAGGTATTACGGTTGAAATTGGCGGAGATACTACTGATTTAGTCAAATCACTAAAAAGTGTTGATGATAATATAAAAAATACGCAGTCTCAGCTTAAAGATGTAGAAAAACTGCTGAAACTTGACCCCACGAATACAGAACTTTTATCGCAGAAACAGAAACTGCTTGGAGAGGCTGTAAAAGATACCAAAGACCGACTTGACAGCCTGAAAACTGCAAGTGAAGAAGCAGCAAAAACTAAGGATAATTATGATGCATGGAAGTCAAAAATAACTCCGATTCAGACTGAAACCACCAAGACTACTGATGAACTGAAAAAGCTGAAAGAGAGGTCTAAAGAAGCAAATGAACAGCTTTCAAATGGCAAAATATCTCAGGAAGAATACGACAAAATACAGCGTGAAATCAAGGAAACTGAGGACAGACTGGAAGAACTGAAAAAAAGTAAAAAAGAAGTCGATGAGGAATTTGGTCGTCCGATTTCGCAGGAACAGTTTGATGCTATTCAGCGTGAAATTATTGAGACTGAACAGGATTTAAAGCGTTTGCAGAATGAGACAGATAATTCACGGGAAGCTTTCGTTAAGCTTGGTAAAGCTGGAGAGAGTTTGCAGAATATCGGCGGCAAAATTTCAGGTGTGGGACAAAGTTTAATGCCTGTTACTGCTGGCATTCTTGGTTTAGGTACTGCTGCAGTAAAGACTGGTGCAGATTTTGATGCTGAAATGTCCAAAGTCAGTGCTATTGCTGGAACTGTAAAAGATGAAGATTTACCAGCAATTCTTGAAACTGCTGAAGATATGGGTTTAGCATTTACTGAAGGAGCGGATGCAACTGAAACTGCTATGAATATTCTCCGTGCAAAGGCTCGTGAAATGGGAAGTGAAACAAAATATTCTGCAAGTGAGGCAGGACAAGCTCTTGAATACATGGCTATGGCAGGCTGGAAAACCAATGATATGCTGAACGGTATCGAGGGTATTATGAACCTTGCCGCCGCATCAGGTGAAGAACTTGGAACAACTTCTGATATTGTCACTGATGCACTTACAGCTTTAGGATATACCGCCGCTGATGCAAGCCATTTTGCTAATGTTCTCGCCGCCGCAAGTTCCAATGCAAATACAAATGTGTCGTTGATGGGCGAAAGTTTTCAGTATTGTGCTCCTATTGCAGGTTCAATGAAAGCAAGTGCAGAAGATTTGGCTGTTGCTCTCGGACTTATGGCAAATTCAGGTATAAAAGGTTCTCAAGCTGGTAACTCGCTAAAAAATGCACTTGTTAACCTCGTGAAACCAACCGATACACAAGCTGCAGCAATGGAAAATCTTGGTTTAATAATGACAGAAACACAGACAGTTTTTGATGATGATACCATTCAAAAAGCACAGGGGGAAGTTGAAAAGAAAACACTCAGTTTGCAGAAAGCACAAATTTCCTATAATGCCGCAGTTGAAAAATACGGCGGAGATTCGGCAAATGCACAGAAAGCATTGTTGAATCTCGAAGAAGCCGAAAAAAATCTTACTGATGCACAAAATGCCCTCACAACTGCACAAGCTGGTACTGTTAAGGAAGTACGCACAGGACAAAATGCTTTTACAGACGAATATGGCAATATGAAATCCTTGAAAGAAATTATGGACGTTTTGAGGTCAAGTCTCAGTGCAGTAAATGTTGACCTTGTGGACAGCGATGAAAACTTGCGTGAATACGATGATATTATTGCAGAACTCAGTGAAACTGAAGATGGTCTTACTCAGGCTGAACAGATGAAAAATGCTGCGATTCTATTTGGCAAACAAAATCTTTCGGGAATGCTCGCAATTATAAATGCTTCTGAAGATGACTACAATGATTTAACAGAATCAATATATAACTGCGACGGTACAGCACAGAATATGGCTGAAACTATGCAGGATAATCTCAGCGGACAGCTTACAATACTTATGTCTCAGTTGCAGGAACTCGCCATTTCTTTTGCCGAAATTCTTATGCCTGCAATCCGCAGTATTGTGACGAAAATACAGGGACTTATGGACAAATTAAATGCTCTTAGTCCGCAGACAAAAGAAACGATTGTAAAAATCGCTTTGATTGCAGCGTCTCTCGGACCTTTGCTTATTGTGGTAGGCAAGGTTATTTCAGCGGTCGGAATGCTGATGATAGTAATTTCAAAAATGCCTGCAATTATTGCCAAAGTAAAGGGCGGATTTACTGCGGTAAAAACAGCAATAAGCGGAATTTCTGCTCCTGTTATTGCTGTTGTAGCAATAATCAGCATACTTATAGCTGCAATCACGAATCTATGGAAAAATAATGAGGATTTCCGCAATAATATTACTTCAATATGGAATAATATAAAGCAGGTTTTTACTGATTTTACACAAAATATTGTGGACAGGATCAATGCTCTTGGATTTGATTTTGAAGATATTACAGAAGTTATAAAAACAGTTTGGGAAGGTCTTTGTAACTTCCTCAAACCGATTTTTGAAGGAGTTTTTCAGGAAATTGCTGATATTTTCAAGCTTGCATCGGATATAGTTTTGAATATTCTTGATATTTTTATCGGCATTTTCAAGGGTGATTGGAGTTCTGTATGGGACGGAATAAAGGGCATTTTTGTAGGTGTATGGGATTTTATCAAGGCAACACTTGAAAATATTATGAATATATTCTGTAATATTTTCGGCACGAATTTGGAAACTATCAAAACGTTCTGGAATGATGTATGGAACTCAATATGCAACTTTTTTGTAAACCTCTGGAACGCTTTTCAGAAAAATTTCCAAATCGGAATGGACGCTATCAGGACAGGCTGGACAGATTTTTGGACGGGAATAAAAGACTTTTTTGTCAATACATGGAATAGTTTTCAGGAGAACTTCCAAATCGGTATGGACGCTATTAAAACGTTTTGGACTGACATTTGGAATGGAATAAAGGACTTTTTTATTAACACTTGGAATGAAATAAAAACTAATATTTCGGAGAAAATGAACACCATAAAAAATGTCATTTCAACAATATGGGACACGATTAAAACCAATGTTTCGGTGAGAATGAACATTATCAAAAATACTGTTTCAAACATCTGGGAGAACGTAAAATCGGCAGTTTCCGAGAAAATCACAGGCATAAAGGACAAAATTAAAGGCGGATTTGATGAGGCAGTGGAATTTGTAAAAGGTCTTGCCGGTGATGCATGGAACTGGGGTTCTGACATCATCAGTGGTATCGTTGACGGTATCAAGTCTAAAATCAGCGATATAACGGACGCTGTGACGAATGTAGCTGATACAATCCGTGAATATCTGCATTTTTCCGTTCCTGATAAAGGACCGTTGACAGACTTTGAATCATGGATGCCTGATTTTATCAGCGGACTTGTCAAGGGTATCAATAAAAATAAAAAGTACATTGAAAATGCTGTAAACGGTGTTGCAGAGGCTATGAAACTTACACTGAACTCAAATCTTGCGTACAGTTTTGACGGCATTTCAGGTACTATGATAAATGGTGGTACTTCTGGAACAGTCAACAACTATTATCAGACCGACAACAGCCGCACAGTAAATCAAACTAATAACAGCCCTAAATCACTGTCACGGCTGGAAATCTACAGGCAGACAAAAAACGCATTAGGGGTGTGATTCCGTGAAATTTTCATTGATTTTAGAGAATGAAAAAGGCGAAAAACTGAACTTTTCCTCCACTGCCAACCGATATATGACCTCAAAAATTGAGGGGCTTAATCCTCCGAACGCTACAATCAGTACATCAACTTATGCAGGCATGAACGGCTCATATCTCAATAATGCCTTTATCGAGAAACGCAATGTTGTAATAAACTTTGAAATGCGTGGAATTGACATTGAAAAACGACGACACGCACTGTATAAAGTAGTGAGAACTTCCCGATATATCAAGATTTACTACCGTACACCGAATATTGATGTGTACACTGAGGGATATGTTGAGACGTGCGAAATCAATAATTTTCAGCAGTTGATAAACGGTCAGATTTCTATTATATGCCCTGATATTTATTGGTACGATATACGGATTCAGACTGCCGAATATTCACCAATAAAAGGAGCTTTTCATTTTCCTTTCCCCGACAGTGGCAAGTCATTCCTGATTGGTGTGTACAACATACATAACACAATTACAATTCAAAACGACGGCGATGAAATAGGGTTTACAATTATTTTTTCGGGTACTGCTTCAAATCCGATACTTACAAACGCCAATACAGGCGAATATATACAGATTTCGGGTGATATTTCGGACGGTGACACTGTTACAATCACCACGAAAACAGGAGGAAAAACGGTCACTCTGGAGCGTAACGGAGTGACCGAAAATATTATCAACAGACTTGTTTCAGGTTCAACGTGGCTGACATTGCGTGAGGGCGAAAATAAATTTGATTTTTATGGCGGTAAAAGTCTGAAAGTTCGCCTGATACACAGAAATGCATACTTAGGAGTGTGAAAAATGCAGATTGAAATTTATGACATGACCGCAGAAATCGGCGGTATTTCAGTAAATCTTGTGGCGATATGCGACAGTTTTTCAAGTTTTTTGTGGGACATTGAATATTATTCATGTGGAAGTTTTGAGATTTATATTGCTGCAACTCCACAAAATCTCAGTATTTTCAGAATGGGCAGAATTATCGGGCGTTCTGATGATAAACAGCATTATGGAATTATTGAGAAAATACAGCTTAATGCAGATACCGAAAACGGCGATTATATCACGATTTCAGGACGTTTCCTGATGTGTCTGCTGGAGCGCAGAATCATTTATCCAGCACTGGTTTCTATATCAGAAAGAACATATGCTGCAATTGTACGTGAAGCCGTTTCTACTAACTGTATGATGCGTGGTGAAGGTCTTGTTCGTATGATTCCGGGACTGAAACTTGGCAGAATAAGTGGAAAATGCTGGGAAAACACAACACATCTTCAAATCAGCTATGTCAATCTGATGGAATGGATTTACACAATCTGTGAAACAATCGGCGATACTGCCAATATCCGTATACAAAGTGAAGAAAACGGCGGTTTTTCGCTGATTTTTGACTTGTCGGAGGGTACGGACAGAAGTGTTTGGCAGAATGAAAATCCGCATATTATTTTTTCTGATTTATACAACAATCTTCTGTCATTTGATTACACTTTGGATTACTCAAAACATTGCAACTTTGCATATATTCATGGAAGTGGCGAGGGTGCAGAGCGTAAGCGTACAATATTTTATAATGATGATAAAATACCACAATTCCTGGAACGTTACGAGATAAGTGTTGATGCAAGAGATTTATCCAGTGAAGTACAGATAAATGGTGAGACAACGGAAATTCCAATTAATGAGTATATAGCGATTTTAAAGCAAAGAGGAGCAGAAAAACTTGTGCCGATTACGGAAAAAAGTGAATCCACTATTGCTGTTGACAGTCAGCAGTATCAGTACAACAAAGACTATTTTTTAGGTGACTATGTAACGGTTGAGCATCAGCGTTTTGGCTTGATACAGCCGAAAATACAGCTTGTTGGCATGATTGAAAGTTTCGACAAAAACGGTCACTCACTTACACCAACTTTTAAAGGAGCGTGATTTTTATGGCTTTTTCTTATGGATTTTTTGATGCAAAAATGGTTGGCAATGAGCCTGACCGCACATATACAAGTCAAAATTTCTGCGACTATCTCGGCAGTCTGATTAGTAACGGTATTCAGGATAACTATGGCGACTGCTTTTCGCTCAGTACAGACAGACTTTCTGTAACAATCGGCACAGGAAAAGCGTGGATAAACGGGCATTATTTTATCAACGATTCGACGTATACAATTGATTTGTCAGAATATCAGGACGAATCTCTGCCAAAATTTGTGGCTGTTTCAATTGTCTGCGATACTTCCGAAGATGTCCGCAATATTCATATTGAGGTGACAGCAGGAACTCCGGCAATCAGTCCTGAAACAGTTGATTTTGCTGATACTCCGCAGAAAACAATGCTCAGACTTTATAATATCCGACTTAATCCGTCCGCAACTTCATTGTCAGAATCAGATTTGTATGATTGCCGTGAAGATGAAAATAACTGCGGTTATGTGAAGTGTATTCTTGGAAAATGCTGTATTACCGATGTTATCAGCGAATTTCAGAATACAACAGCAGAATTTCTGGAACTGAAACAGCAGGTTGAAGATTTGACAAAAATTGAAGCAGAAATGCAGGAATACATTGCAAAAACAGACAAATTGCAGAACAAGATTGACAGTCTTTTCGGCATTGTAGGATTTATTTCTGGTGAGGAGATTCTTGATGCTGGCAAAATCGGCGATAATATTTATTATGTTATTTATGGTAACGGATTGGCTGAACTTATCGGCAAGGGTGAAACTTACGATTTTGTAAGTCAGATTATTTTCGATGACGAAACAGTTACCCCTTTTTTAGATAATACAGACATCAAAGAATTGATAATTTCCGATGAAATTAAATATCTTGGTGATATGCTGTTTAGTGGTACAGGCTTAATATCTGTGGAATTTTCGGCAAATACTGGGTCTGGTACTTTTGGAAACTGTACAGGTCTGAAAACTGTCCATGCCAATTGTGAAGAAATAGGAGATTCGGCTTTTTTTGGTTGTACTAATCTTGAATACATTACTATTTCGACTGCTGTCAATAAAATAGGAACATATGCTTTTACATATTCTGCACAGGAAATCAACTACGAGGGAACACTTGAACAATGGGAAAATATCCAGAAAAATAATTACTGGGCTAGTGAAATGCTTGATTTTCCTCAGACAGTTCAGAAAGTTATATGTACAGACGGTTATTTGGAGTACGATTCTGAAAATAGAGTCTGGTGCGAAACGCAGGAAATGTAAACTTTTTATGAACATTTTTCAATAATCAATGTTTTTGCATTGAAAAAAGTGCTTTTTTTGCCCTCTTATGAAAGGAGGAAAAAATGTCATTTAAAATTTAAAGGAGGAAAATAAAAAATGATGACAATAAGAAGTGAAAAATTTTACTGTTTCAATGAAAACAAATCGGAATCGGTGATGCAGATTGACGTTGACACAAGAGACGAACTGCCTGAAATTGATGGAATATCGGGCAGAATCTTACATCAAGGTTCGACTGCATTAATCATCACAGAGGGCAAAATAGCTGTTCTCGGCGGTGACGGAAAATGGTACATAAACGGAGAGGTGATTGAATGAATCTTCATGAAATTTGCATGGCATTACAGCTTGCAGGTGAAAACGGCGGCGGAGATGTCGATTTATCGGATTATTACACAAAATCGCAGACTGACAGCCTGATTTCGGGAAAAGTTGATAAAATCGACGGCATGGGACTTTCGGAAAACAATTTTACAGATGCTGAAAAATCAAAACTTGCAGGGCTTGAAAACACTTTATCAACCGTAAATGACAGGCTGACAACGCTTGAATTAGGTTCATCAGGCAGTTCAGGTTCATCAAATAATATAGTAACATTGTCACAGAGTGAGTATGATGCTCTTAGTACCAAAGCTCCTGATACGATATACATGATAGCGGAAGAAGGTGATTGATGTGCCGATAAAAGTGACTTGTAAAAATATACTGAATCCGAATACGTTTGTCGGAAACTGTTATGTCAATCCATCTACAGGAGCTTTAAAAAATGATACAAGAGCGAACAGTTTCAAGACCTATATAGTGCCTGTTGACTGCCATAAATCATACACAATTTCAGGCGTTTTTTCTCACGTTGTCTATGCTTTTTACTCAAAAAATACAATAAACGCTCAGAACATTATCGGACAGCCTCATGAAGTCAGTTATATGGACAATACTCATGAATCCCGTGTTTCATTTGTTTTACAGCCTTCAGAAAATACTGATGCAAAGTATCTTGTTTTTTCTTTGATGTATGTATTCTGCAAGCCGGATAATCCTGATTATCAGATTGAAGAAGGCACATCAGCAACACCATATGTTCCGCCTGACACAACGTATGATATAGCAAGAATTATAAAAACAGACTCATCTGGTCAAACGACCGAAATTGAGAAAATTTACAGCAATAACACTGTTGTATGGAAAAAGAAATCCTATACTCCTGAACTGCTTGAAAAAATGGCAGAACAGGTTGCATATCTGATAAATCAGGAACGTAAAGCAATAGGTGTCGGACAGCTTTACCTTGTACCTTATCTTAATGAGTGTGCAACAATAAGAGCTGAAGAAATATCAGTAGTATATAATCACCAGCGTCCGGACGGAACTGTTAATTATTCGGTAATTGACACGGATAGATTATTCTGGCTTCAGCACGGAGAACTGATTGCTGAAAGCTGTAATACTCCATTGAAAGCTGTTAAAAGTTGGAAGGACAATAGTACTACTGATGCTCGGTGGAAGACTGCTATGAGAGATAGTTTTACCCATGTAGGAGTAGGAGTTTTTTATGACAAAAATGCAGATAAATTATATTGGGCAGTGATTCAGACGTGTGATGTTGACCCAGGTGCCTCATATCCGGGGCAGTATTTACCGACAAATCAGGGAGAGGATTTATAATGCAGTACATAATTATGTTATTAATCATAATCGGTCTTGCACTTGCAGATTACATCACAGGTATAATCAAGGCTTACTGCACTAACAGTTTAAGCAGTAAAAAGATGCGTACAGGCGGACTGAACAAACTCAGCGAAATCATTGTCATGACTGCTTCGTGCGGTCTTGACATTGGTATAAAAATGCTCGGGAATTACTATGAATCACCTGAAATATCGGAGATTGCAGGCGCACTGACAGCTTCGCTTGTATTCACATATATTGTTGTTATGGAGATTGTCAGTATCTTTGAAAATTACGCTGAAATAAATCCAGATGCACAATGGACATTGAAAATTATCAAGCGACTGAAAGATTTTAATAATAAAGAGGAGAAAAAATGATGATTAAAACTTACAAATCAACCGATAAAACACAGCTTACAGAGCATTTCAATATCAGCGAATTTAGATGTAAGTGTGGCGAAAACCACGATACAAAGCTTGATACCGAACTTGCGGACAAGCTGGAGAAACTGCATCAAGCCTTGAACTGCTCGAAAATCATCATCAATTCAGGTTATCGTTGTCCGACACACAGTGTAAATGTCGGCGGTTCTGCTACAGATTATCACACAAAGGGCTATGCTGTTGATATTGTGTGCTACGACCGGTCAGGCAATAAAATCAGTTCAAAGAAAGTTTCCTGCGTGGCTCAGGATTTGGGTTTCGGCGGTATTGCTAATATTGATTCCACTTATACTGCTACTCACGTCGATACACGTACATCAAACTTCTGGAAAGGCGATGAGGTTGTGACCTCTGCTTATTCCGTTACAGACGATTTCTACAAATACTACGGATTATCAAAATCCAATGTTTATCCTGCATCAGCTAAGAAGTCCAAAAATATCACACTCACTATCGACGGCGTGACTTATTCGGGTACTCTCACGGAGAATTAAAATTTTTTCTTATATAATGTACATAAAGGCGGATGGATATATGCTGTCTGCCTTTTTATATAACAAAAGAATATTATTGCAATCATATTAAAATTATTTTTTCAATATTCAATGGTTTTTCGTTTAAAAACTATATGTTTTAGAACTACTATAGAAACATATTTAATCGAAAAAAACAAAATTATATATTTTTTTACACGGAAATCAATTTTCAAAATTTTGACAAGCATGGTATAATAAAAATATGAAAAATAACAGAATCACAGAATACTTGGAAGAAGTAGAATTATACGAAGAATATGACGGCTATTTTTGCAGAGTCTGTCTATAATACAAAT
>JAIDTI010000081.1 GCA_029060755.1 Ruminococcus sp.
GAGCGGTGATACGTTTGGAAGCTCATGGGGCGGTGATACTGGTGGTGACAGCTCATGGGGCGGCGACACTGGCGGTGACAGCTCATGGGGCGGTGACACTGGTGGCGACGGCTCATGGGGTGGCGACACTGACGGAGATTCAAGCATTGATTCCTGGTAAAAAAAATATATAATCAAAAAAAGCCTGTCCTGAAAAATGGGCAGGCTTTACAATATAATCATGAGGTGATATTTTTGAGTGATAAATTAAGACTTTGCTGTCCATGCCATTTTGGACTTGAAAGCGTACTGAAATATGAGATAACAAAAATAGGCGGTACAGATTTAAAAGTAAGCAACGGAAAAATAAGCTTTACAGGCGACGAAAATATGATTGCAAGGGCAAATATATGCCTTTCTACTGCTGAACGTGTTCTTATTGAACTTATTGAGTTCAGAGCTACGGAATTTTCCGATTTATTCGACGGAGTACGTTCAATAGAGTTTGAAAGATTCATAGGAACAGACAATGCTTTCCCCGTGAAAGGCTATTCACTTGATTCTGCTCTGCATAGCGTTCCCACCTGTCAGTCCATAATAAAAAAAGCAGCTGTTGAAAGACTTAAATCAAAGTATGGTGTAAGCTGGTTTAAGGAATCAGCTCCGCCTGTTCAGATTCAGTTCAGCATACTTAAAGACATTGTAACCATATATCTTGATACAAGCGGTGTCGGACTTCATAAGCGTGGTTACAGAAAAAATTCCAATTCTGCACCTATAAAAGAAACTTTGGCTGCTGGTATTGTTGACCTTGCAAGAGTCCGTGCCGATTCAATAGTATGTGACCCGTTCTGCGGAAGTGGTACAATTCTGATTGAGGCAGCCATGAAAGCACTTAAAATTCCTGTTGGTATAAACAGACGCTTTGCAGCTGAACAATGGCAGAGCCTGAATTCAAAAATATGGCAGGAAGAACGCAAGAACGCTATTGACGGTGTTGACCGTTCAGCATCTTTTCAGGGTTTCGGATTTGATATTGATGATTCTGCTGTTGCACTCACTCTTGACAATGCACACAAGGCAGGTATAAAGTCACGACTTAAAATTGAACAGGCTGATATAGCAAAATTCAGACAGCCTGATGATTCTATTGTTATATGTAATCCTCCATATGGCGAAAGACTTCTTGAACTGCGTGAGGCTGAAAATATATATCGTCAAATGGGACGTGTGCTTGGACACGGTGGAAACAAGCAGAGTTATATTATTTCTCCGCATGAACAGTTTGAACAGTTTTTCGGTGCAGAGTCAAAACGCCGTCGCAAACTTTACAACGGCATGATAAAATGTCAGCTTTATATGTATTTTTAAGACATCTTACAGCCCTCATCTATCCTGCACGCTGTCCCGTGTGCAATAAAGTTATTGGTGCTATGGACAGATTCTGCGATAAATGCAATAGTGAATTTACTGAATATCATGGCAATTTTAAAATGCAAAAGGTTAAAAAGTTTATTGCTGTATTTGAATACAACACTAAAATATCCCCTGCTGTTTTTCTTATGAAAGACGGCATAAGCGGAAATGCTCCATATGCTTTCGGCTCTCTGATTGCAGAACGCATAAAAGATGAGGGAATAAATGCAGATTTGATAGTACCCGTACCAATGTATAAAAAAGACCTGAAAAAACGTGGATATAATCAGGCTGAACTTATTGCAAAGGAAGTCGGATTTTTCCTTGAAACTGATGTTGCTGGTGATATTGTCGTCAAAAACAGACAAACTCAAGCGCAGAAAAATCTTACATTTGTACAGAGAAAAGAAAATCTTAAAAATGCTTTTTCTGTAACTGATACTTCAAAAATAAAAGGTAAAAGAATTATCATAATAGACGATATATGCACAACAGGCTCAACACTTTCAGAAGTTGCAAATCTGCTTATTGATTCGGGTGCATCTGAAATTTATTGTGCCTGTGCGTGTAAAACTCCCTATATAAAGAGAGGTGATAAAAATGAATCACGCTGAAAAAGCCTGTCAGTTGTTTGCAGAGGGCAGAAACTGCTCACAAGCGGTTTTTACTGCATTTTGTGATGTAACAGGATTTGATGAAGAACTTGCACTCTGTCTGTCATCATCATTCGGCGGTGGTATGGGCAGACTGCGTGAAGTGTGCGGAACTTGCTCCGCTATGTTCATGATTGCAGGTATACTTTATGGCTACTCATCAAAAAATGACATCAACGAAAAAGCCGAACATTATCGCCGTATACAGCATCTTGCAAAACAGTTCAAGGAAAAACATGGGACTATTAACTGTCTTGAACTGCTGAAACACCTGAATACAGACACAAATCCTATGCCCGAACAGCGTACAGAGCAATATTATAAAGTACGTCCATGTATAAAGTTTGTGCGTACAGCTTCAGAAATTATTGATAAATATATAGCAGAAAATCCATATAAATAATGTGAATTGTCGTGCAGATGCTTGACAAATTATTTCAATTGTGATACAATTAATACAAGAAAGGAGTGATTATATGGCACGAACATCACAAGTAAGTTTCCGTATTGATGAAGATGTAAAGAAAAGTGCTGAACGTGCATTGGACGATATGGGACTCACTATATCGGCAGCAATTACAGTTTTTTTAAAGAAAGTGGGCAGAGAACACCGTATTCCCTTTGAAATATCTGCAGACCCATTTTACTTTGAAAGCAATATGCATCATCTTAATAATATTATTGACGGCATAGAAAACGGCACAAGACCACTTGTAGAACATGATTTAATAGAGGTTGAGGAAGCTGAAACGGAATGAAGAAGCATGGAAAGATTTATCTAAAAAAGCCAGTCGGAGTAAGAAACGATACCATATAGAAATTTTTAGCCATAGTATTTTTGATTTAAATCGGAATTTACAGGAGTAATAAAGATGAGAATAAGACCATATATATCAAATTTGGATTTTGATGAAATAAGAAATTGGATTACTGATGAGCGAACACATTCATTGTGGTGTGCAAATCGGTTTCAGTATCCGTTAGTTCAAGAAGATTTTGAGGATAAATTGTCAGAAATGAAACTAAAATATGGCGAATCTCAATTTGTTGCTACTACCGATGAAGGAAAAGTGGTAGGTTTTTTCTGTTATTCTTTGAATTTATTTTCAAATGAAGGAATGTTAAAATTTATAGTAGTATCGTCTGAATGTCGTGGCAAAGGATATGGTTTTGAAATGGTTTCCTTAGCTATAAAATATGCTTTTGAAATTACGAAAGCAGACATGGTACATTTGAATGTTTTTTCTAATAATATTAAAGCCATAAAATGTTATTTAAGTGTAGGATTTTTGGAAAGGTCAATCACAGATAATGCATTTCAATTTAATAATGAAATTTGGAAAAGATATAATATGGTTATAAGAAAAAACACATAAAT
>JAIDTI010000082.1:0-49423 GCA_029060755.1 Ruminococcus sp.
TACTCTGTTATTCCGTTATTTTTCATATTTTTATTATACCATGCTTGTCAAAATTTTGAAAATTGATTTCCGTGGAAAATTAGACTTTATTTTTCAATTATAAGCATTTTATTTTCACCTTTTTGAAATTCATAAGATGTATCAATGATTTTAGCTGAATATTTTTGACTGAAATATTTTATAACATTTTCTGTTAAATCTGTTTTTTCAGCGTCCATATTAACAATTGGAAAAATGCGTATTTGACTGCAAATCCTCAGCATTTCAGTTATTGACTTAATATGAAAATCATATCCGAGTGATGTATACATCAGCAAAAAGTGTGAACTTAATCCAATATCAAAATAATTATCAGGAACATTGAGTATTGCTGGTAACTCATGATAAATATATCGACCTTCGGATTTTCCCTGTTCAAAATCATCTAAAAACATTTTCATAGCCGACATACGCAGATGTTCCAATTCATCAAGACTTTTTATATTAGTCCATACATAATTTCCCATATTTTCAGCCATTTGCTTCATTACAACAGTGCGAACTTCTTCAATTCGTTTTTCAAGTTGTTCTCTGGTAAATTGATAAATCGGGTCAAAAGATGTGACAGAAAAACCCTGTTTGTTTGCCTGACAGTTGAAACTTGCAGGACCATCACCAAATCCAGCAATTTTACTATTCATATCATCATCAGACAACATAAACATTTTTCTGTATTCACTGATATTTCTTCCCCATGGCACAACATTGTCTAATTTAAAAGCCATATTGTTTATTTGCCTGTACCTTTCATTTTATTTTTATAATTGTAATTCCCATCATAATTATTTCATCATCACTTGTTAATAAATTGACTTTCTTAATTATACTTTATTATTATACTAAAGTCAAATGGTATTTATCACAAAAAAAGCTGTTGATATTTGTATGGTATCACAGATAAAAATAACATGACTTCTGATAATCAGAAGCCTGTTATTTGTTGTATGTAGTTTTTCAGTGAATAGCGTCTGTCATGGATTTCACATATTCCCTTACTTTTTCGGGAGCATCTTTTCCATATTCGTCAATAATATTTACGATAGCAGAGCCTACAATTACACCATCTGAAATTTCAGCCATTTCTTTTGCCTGTTCAGGTCTGGAAATACCAAATCCGACAGCGCATGGAGTATCAGTATTCTGACGTATCTGCTCAACAATTTTCTTTATATCGGTTGTAATCTCACTTCTGACACCGGTAACGCCAAGACTTGAAACGATATAAATAAATCCTTTTGCATCTTTTGAAATCATTGCAATTCTGTTTTCAGAAGTAGGGGCAATAAGTGAAATCATGTCAATTCCGTATTTATCGGCAATATCTGCAAATTCGTCTCTTTCCTCATATGGCAAATCGGGAAGTATTATACCGTCAATTCCAAGAGCCTTACAGCGTGACATGAAACGTTCTGCACCATAAGAAAATACTACGTTTGCATAAGTCATGAATACAAGCGGAATTGTTACATCTTTTCTTAAATCCTCAACAAAATCCAATATTTTATCAGTTGTGATTCCGTTTTTAAGAGTTTCGATGCTTGCTTTCTGAATTACTTCGCCTTCTGCTGTCGGGTCGGAAAATGGTATTCCAAGTTCAATTAAGTCTGCACCCGATTCAGCGCAGGCACGTACAACTTTTCCTGTAGTTTCAATGTCGGGGAATCCACAGGTTACAAATGGGATAAAAGCTTTTCTGTTTCTGAAAGCGTTCTGTATATTACTCATAAATATTCTCTCCTCTGTATCTTGCAATTGCGGCGCAGTCCTTGTCGCCACGTCCTGAAATATTAACAATGATTATCTTGTCTTTGTCCATAGTCGGAGCAAGCTTTAAAACATGAGCAACAGCGTGAGCCGATTCAATAGCTGGAATAATGCCCTCTGTTCTTGAGAGATACTCAAAAGCATCTACGGCTTCATCATCAGTAATCGGAACATATTCAGCTCTGCCGATGTCATGGAGATAAGCGTGTTCAGGACCTACACCGGGATAGTCAAGACCTGCTGAAATTGAGTAAACAGGTGCAATCTGACCATATTCGTTCTGACAGAAATATGACTTCATACCGTGGAAGATGCCTAATTTTCCGACATTTACAGTTGCAGCTGTTTCAAAAGTATCAATGCCACGTCCAGCCGCCTCACAACCGATAAGACGTACACTCTCATCAGGTATATAGTGATAGAAACTTCCGATAGCGTTAGAGCCGCCGCCAACACAAGCAACTATTGCATCAGGTAATCTGCCCTCTTTTTCAAGAATCTGCTGACGGGATTCACGGGAAATAACAGCCTGAAAATCACGTACAATAGTAGGGAAAGGGTGAGGACCCATAACAGAACCAAGACAATAATGTGTGTCGCTGATTCTTGTCGTCCATTCTTTCATGCAGTCATTTACAGCATCTTTAAGTGTAGCAGTTCCTGATTTTACAGAAATAACATCTGCTCCGAGAAGTTTCATTCTGTAAACATTGAGAGCCTGACGTTTTGTGTCCTCCTCACCCATGAAAATCACACATTCCATGCCCATTAATGCTGCTGCTGTAGCTGTTGCAACACCGTGCTGTCCTGCACCTGTTTCAGCAATAAGACGGGTTTTTCCCATTTTTTTAGCAAGCAAAGCCTGACCAAGTACATTGTTGATTTTGTGTGAGCCGGTATGATTCAGGTCTTCACGTTTGAGATAAATTTTTGCACCGCCTAAATCCTTTGTCATTTTCTCTGCATAATAGAGAAGTGACGGTCTGCCGGCATATTCATTAAGGAGCGTTGTAAGTTCCTTGTTAAATTCGGGGTCATCTTTATAGTGATTGTAGGCGTTTTCGAGTTCGATAACGGCATTCATAAGAATTTCGGGGATATACTGTCCGCCGTGAATACCAAATCTTCCTTTTGACATAAAAATCTTCCTTTCCTTAAATAACTGATGATTTAATCTGTTTCATTTTTTCAAAATCTTTGAAACTGTCCGTTTCAATTCCTGAACTCAAATCCACTGCATACGGATTAAGTTTAAGTGCGTCTGTAATATTATCGGGATTCAGTCCTCCCGCAAGAAAATACGGTCTTGAAATGCCATTCAGCAAGCTGTGATTGAACGTTCTGCCGTCTCCCATTCCTGCATCAAGCAGAATCCAGTCAGCCGACGATTTTTCAGCATTTTCAATATCTTCTGCGGATTTGACAATAAATGCCTTGATTACTTCAATATTTTCAGCGTGGAGACGTGAAATATACTTTTCATCTTCATTGCCATGTAGTTGTGCAACTTTTATTGTTCCCGATTTCACAAGTTCAATCACATTTTCAACTGATGCATCAACAAAAACTCCTACAGGAATAATTCTGTTGTCAAGTATTTCTGTCAGTGCTTTTGCCTGTTCGGGAGTGATATAACGCTTGCTTTTCGGAAAAAATACATATCCTATAAAATCAGGCAGAATTTCATTGACATACTGCACATCAGTTTTTCTGCGTATTCCGCACATTTTTATTTTTGTCATGATTCACCTTTCAGCTCACGCAGTTTTGCTGATTTATCCTCTGCACGCATAAGTGTTTCACCGATAAGCACGGCATCAGCACCGATTTCACGCAGTCTTGCAATATCTTCCGCAGATTGTACACCACTTTCAGATACAAAGCATACATCAGGCGGTACAAGTTCTCTAAGACGGCGACTGTTATCTGTATCAACTGAAAAATCACTTAAATTGCGGTTGTTTACTCCGACAATTCTTGCACCTGATTCAACAGCAGTTTTTACTTCGTTTTCGTCATGTGTCTCAACAAGTGCCGATATTCCGAGAGTATCGCATACTTTTATGTACGCTTTTATCTGTTCGGGAGTAAGAATGGAGCATATAAGCAATACAGCCTTCGCACCAAGCATTTTTGCTTCATATATCATATAATCATCAACTGTAAAGTCTTTGCGGATACATGGGATTGATACCGCATTGGCAATTTCACGCAGATAATCATTTCTTCCGAGAAACCATTTTGGTTCAGTCAGAACAGAAATACAGTCTGCACCTGCTTTTTCGTAATCCTTTGCAATCTGCATATATGGAAAATCCTCTGCAATAACTCCTTTTGAGGGAGATGCTTTTTTGCACTCACATATAAAAGAAATATCAGGTTTTTTCAGTGCCTTTTCAAATTCAAATCCGCCGACAGCCATAGAAAGTGCTTTTGATTTTATTTCATCATATGAGACTGCTTTTTTTGCTGATTCAGTGCGGATTTTTGCGTATTCAGCAAGTTTTTCAAGTATAGTCATTACTGCACCTCAACTGTTTGAAACAGCAATTATTTTTTCAAGTGTTTCAAGAGCTTTTCCGCTGTCGATAAGTTCACCTGCAAGCTTTATACCGTCCGCAAAAGTCGGAGCTTTTCCACCGATATAGATTGATGCACCTGCATTTAAAAGAACAGTATTTCTCTTGTGACCATGAATCTCACCCGAAAGAATACCACGTGTTATAGCAGCATTTTCAGCAGGTGTACCACCAAGTAAGTCATCTTTTGTGCATCTTTCAAAGCCGAACTGTTCGGGAGTGATTTCGTAATTTTTGAGCCAGCCGTCACGATATTCACAAATAATAGTCGGGGCAGAAAGTGAAATCTCATCAAGCTTATCAGTACCGTATACAACCATTCCGTTTTCTGAACCAAGTTTCATGAGTACCTGCGCAACAGTCTGAATCAGAGATGCGTCATATACACCGAGAAGATGATGCTTTGGTGATGCAGGATTTGTTAAAGGTCCAAGAATGTTGAAAACTGTTCTTATACCTAATTCCTTGCGTATTCCACCAACGTATTTCATAGATGTGTGATATTTCTGCGCAAAGAAAAAGCAGAAGTTTGTCTTTTCGAGCATATCACGGCATTTATCGGGGTCAAGATTGATATTTACTCCCAGAGCTTCCAGACAGTCAGCCGTGCCTGAAAGTGACGAAGCTGCACGGTTTCCATGTTTTGAAACAAGTATTCCTGATGATGCAATAACCATAGCAGAAGTTGTCGATATGTTGAAGCTATGAGCATTGTCACCGCCAGTTCCGACTATTTCAAGTAAGTCCATATCATTATCAAATTTCACTGCCGCATCACGCATAGCTGCGGCACAGCCTGTTATTTCGTCAATCGTTTCAGCTTTTGCACTTTTTGTGGAAAGAGCTGCAAGAAATGCCGCATTTTGAGTTGGTGAGGTCTGACCTGACATTATTTCAGTCATGACCGTATATGCTTCGTCATATGTCAAATCGTTTTTGTCAACAATCTTAACAATAGCTTCTTTAATCATTGTAGTTGCTCCTTTATAGATTAATAAAATTACTTAACATTTTTCTGCCGTCAGGTGTCATTATTGATTCGGGGTGAAACTGTACACCGAAAATCGGGAAATCCTTATGCTGTACAGCCATAATTTCGCCGTCATCTGCAATTGCTGTTATTTCAAAACAATCAGGTATTGTTTCAGCATCAGCAGCAAGAGAGTGATAACGTGCTATCAGTGAATTTTCGTTGATTCCGTTGAAAAGCGGACTGTTTCCACATAAGTGGATTTTTGACTGCTTACCATGCATCAGTGTTTTTGCGTATGTTATTTTTGCCCCATAAGCCGAGCAGATAGCCTGATGACCGAGACAAACACCCAGTGTTGTAATTTTCTTGCATACGGTTTTAGCAGCTTCAACTATAATTCCTGCATCTTCAGGTCTGCCAGGTCCGGGGGAGATTATTATTTTATCGGGTGCAAGATTTTCAATTTCCTCAACTGTCATTTCGTCATTTCTTATAACTTTTATATTTGAATCCAGTTCGCCGACAAGCTGAAAAAGATTATACGAAAAACTGTCATAATTATCAATCAATAAAATCATAAATCCTCCTCCTCTGCCAGTTTCAGAGCATTTACAACAGCAGCAGCCTTGTTTATACATTCCTGATACTCATTTTCGGGAACAGAATCCGCAACAATTCCAGCTCCGCTTCTGACAAATACTTTTCCGTTCTTTTTGTACGCAATGCGGATGGCTATGCATGTATCAAGATTTCCGGTAAAATCAATATATCCGATAGCACCGCCGTAAATACCACGCTTGTTGTTTTCAAGTTCCGCAATAATCTGACAAGCACGGATTTTAGGTGCGCCCGAAAGAGTTCCAGCTGGAAGTACGGCACTTACAGCATCAAGTGCATCAAATTCCTCACGGATTTCACCACGGACTGTTGAACCTATGTGCATTACATGAGAATATCGCTCTATGCTATGGAGCTTTTCGACTTCAACCGTACCGAACTTGCTTATTTTTCCTAAGTCGTTTCTGCCTAAATCGACAAGCATATTGTGTTCAGAGAGTTCTTTTTCGTCTTTCAGCAGACCTTCTTCCAGTGCTTTATCTTCTGCATCTGTCTTTCCACGTGGGCGAGTGCCTGCTAATGGGAATGTATGAAGTATACCGTTCTCAAGTTTTACAAGTGTTTCAGGTGATGCTCCTGCAATTTCAACATCAGTTCCCGAAAAATAGAACATATAAGGAGACGGGTTTGTTGTACGCAATACACGGTACGTATTAAAGAGACTGCCATCAAATCCTGCACTTAAACGGTTAGAGAGTACAATCTGAAAAATATCGCCCTCATAGATGTGCTTTTTAGCTTTATTTACCATGTTGCAGAACTCATCTTTATTAAACATTGGTGTAACTTCTGTTGTAAGATGACCTGTTTTTTCGTGGCATTTTTCACCGTTTCGGAGAAGTTCTGCAAGCTGTTGTATTTCAAGTTTTGCCTTGTTATAGCCTGCTTCACCGTCCGCAACTGACATATTCACGATAAGTATAATTTTTTGTCTGAAATTGTCAAATGCTATAACTTTATCAAAAAGCATTATATCAACATCTTTGAAATTTTCCGTATCTTTTGTATCTGTTTTAAGTGATTTTTCGGTATACGCAAGAAAATCATATGAAAAATATCCGACAAAACCGCCTGTAAAAGAGGGGAGATAATCAAATTTCGGGCTTTTGTTTTTTGAAAGTATCTGGCGGATAATTTCAGACGGATTTTCAGATTCCATTGTAATTCCGTCGAAACTGACTTTATTTCCTGTTGCTGTAAGATGTGATTTCGGGTCAAATCCAAGAAATGTATAGCGACCCCATTTTTCTTTTTCTGCAACGGATTCAAGCATATAGCAATGAGTAGAAACATTTTTCAGTTTCATGAGTGCTTCAATAGGTGTACAGATGTCAGAGAGAATTTCACTGCTTATCGGAATTATGCTATATTCTCCGCTTTCTGCAATTTCTCTGACTTTGCTGTATTCGGGTATAAAATTCATAGAAAACACCTCCGTTTTAGTAATTAAAAAGTCCCTGACAGAGAAAACTCTGTCAAGGACGAATAAACAATATCCGTGTTGCCACCTTGATTCATGGAAAATCCACGCACTTTGCAGGATACTAACATATCCCTGATGATTGACGTACATCAAAACGTTGCAGAATACTCTGTATCATAAGAATACATTTGACTGCACCCTCAGCGACCCATTTGTCTGACCTGTGTTTTATCCGATTCTCAGCATTGCGGACTCTCTGTGAAATCATAATCAGTTTTACTCTCGCTTCAACGGTTTAATATTCAGTTCTTTTTTATTCTATCACATAAAAACTGATTTGTCAAGAGTTTTAAGAAAAATAATTTTTTTAACAAATTTACTTTATTAAAAATATTTTCTTGAAAAATATTACAAAAACACTTGCTTTTTTTTTCAGAATAGTGTAAAATATAGTTATGGTTGTTATTTAATTAACAACAAAATTAATTTTGAAAGGACGTCATATAAATGGCAGGATTAAACAAAGTTACTGTAGAAGACATTAACGTGAAGGGCAGAAAAGTTCTTGTAAGAGTAGACTTCAATGTACCACTCAAGGACGGTGTTATCACAAATGACAATCGTATTCAGGCAGCTCTCCCGACAATCAACAAGCTTGTTGAAAACGGTGCAAAGGTAGTTCTCTGCTCACATCTCGGCAAGCCAAAGAATGGTCCTGAAGCTAAGTTCTCACTTGCTCCAGCAGCTGCAAGACTTGCTGAACTCGTAAATACAAAGGTTGTATTCGCAGCAGATGATACAGTTGTCGGCGAAAATGCTAAGAAAGCAGTTGCAGAAATGGCAGACGGTGAAATCGTTGTTCTTGAAAATACACGTTTCCGTGGTGCAGAGGAAACAAAGAACGGTGAGGACTTCTCAAAGGAACTTGCTGAACTCGTTGACGGTGAAGTATTTGTAATGGACGCTTTCGGCTCTGCTCACCGTGCGCACGCTTCAACAGCTGGTGTTACAAAGTTTGTTAAGGAAACAGCTGTAGGCTACCTTATGCAGAAAGAAATCCAGTATCTCGGAAATGCTGTAGAAGTACCTGAAAGACCTTTTGTTGCAATTCTTGGCGGTGCAAAGGTTGCTGATAAGCTCAACGTTATCTCAAATCTCCTTGAAAAGTGTGATACACTTATCATTGGCGGTGGTATGGCTTATACATTCATCAAGGCACAGGGCGGTTCAATTGGTAAGTCACTCGTTGATGACGAAAAGCTTGAATACTGTAAGGAAATGCTCGCAAAGGCTGAATCACTCGGCAAGAAAATTCTCCTCCCTGTTGATACAGCAGTAGCAGCAGAGTTCCCGAATCCTATTGATGCAGAAATCGCTGTTGATATTGTTTCAGCAGATTCAATCCCTGATGACAAAATGGGTCTTGACATCGGAACAGAAACACAGAAAATCTTTGCAGAGGCTGTAAAGTCTGCTAAAACAGTTGTATGGAATGGACCTATGGGCGTATTTGAGAATCCTGTACTTGCAAAGGGTACAATTGCAGTTGCACAGGCACTTGCTGAAACAGATGCTACAACAATTATCGGCGGCGGCGACTCCGCAGCAGCAGTAATGCAGCTTGGTTTCGCTGACAAGATGAGCCACATATCAACTGGTGGCGGTGCTTCACTCGAATACCTCGAAGGCAAGGTACTTCCTGGTGTTGCAGTAATTGCTGAAAAGTAAGATATGACTTCAATAAGGGCGGTGAAATATCCGCCTTTATTGCAATGTAGAGGGTTTCAAATGAACAAAATAAAAGAAAATTATTCTTCGGAAATCATGTTTTTGTCGATTGCATGTTTTCTTGCTGGTGTTATTGCGGGAATACTTATCGCACCTGCTAAAAAGGGCTTTGCAATAGCCTCTTATAACGGTTGGTACAACGGTTCAGGCAAAAAAGTATGCGTTAAAAGCGATAACGACGAAGATGATAATATTAATTAAAAGGAGTTAATTAAAATGAACAAATCAACAAGAAAAGCAATTATTGCTGGTAACTGGAAAATGAACAACACAAGACCTGAAGCTAAGGCACTTCTCGAAGCTATCAAGCCACTTGTTGCAAATGCAGAGGGCAATGTTGAAGTTATTGCTTGTGTACCTTTCACAAACCTTGAAACAGCTATGAATGTAACAGCAGGTTCTAACGTTAAAATCGGTGCTGAAAATGTACATTTCAAGTCATCAGGTGCATACACAGGTGAAATTTCTGCACCTATGCTCGTTGAACTCGGTGTTGAGTACGTTGTAATCGGTCACTCTGAAAGACGTCAGTATTTCGGTGAAACTGATGAAACAGTGAACAAGAGAACTCTTGCAGCACTTGAAGCAGGTCTCAAGCCGATTGTTTGTGTTGGTGAACTTGAGTGGGAGCGTGACTGCAATATCACAGAAGAAGTTATTGCACGTCAGATTAAACTTGACCTCTGGAGTGTTACAGCAGAGCAGGTAAAGAATGTTGTTATCGCTTATGAGCCTGTATGGGCTATCGGTACTGGAAAGGTTGCAACTCCTGAACAGGCTGAGGAAGTATGTGCGCTTATCCGTTCACAGCTTGCAAAGCTCTATGATGAGGCTACAGCAGAGGCAGTTACAATTCAGTACGGCGGTTCAATGAACGCAAAGAACTGCGCTGAACTTCTTGCAAAACCAAATATTGATGGCGGACTTATTGGCGGTGCATCACTCAAAGCTGACGACTTCAATACTATCGTTCAGGCTGCTGTAAACGGCTGATTATGAAAAGTGAAAGTGTAGTTCTACTGTGCTTTCTAACAATGTTTTCATGCGGACTTTATACGGGGATTGCTGTGGAAAATAATTTACTGCGTACTTTCTTTCTTGCAAATATTTTCATAGCTTTTATATCCCTTATATTTTTCAGCAGGAAACTACAGAAATACCGTATTATGAAAACAGTGCGGACAATTGCAGGAATATATTTTCTTCTTGTAACTATTTCGGCAGTTGCCTGCATATTCATGTACGTATGGCAGAATCCGCATATTCTTAATCACTGATATTATGTATTTTTTGAGGTGAAATCAGCATGATATTCAGAAAAAAAGACGAAACAGAACATATAGTATCAAAATGGCGGAAAGCTGATTTCATCTTATGTATGCTGGTAATGTTTCTTTATCCGCTTGCACTGCGTGTTCATTATTACTGGAACATAGTAACAACAGCATTTATTTTTGCTGTTATTATCGGCTTTTTCAGATGTCTTTATTATGTTGATAAACCAAAAAGCAGGCTGCTGAAAATAATGATAACTTTTGTACGTTCTGCATTGTATTCAGTTGCAATAATAGGAACAATAATTCCGTTTATTAATACAAATGCTAAATGGTATTACCCTATAGACAGGGCATTGTTTCTGTCAAATTACGTTTCGGGGGCAAGACTTAATGATTTTATCATTGAGGAGATACCAAAAAATGCAGAAGATTGCAAATATACATTCATTCCTAAAATATTACAGAGCAGTGCAACTGTTGATGTACATTTTTACACCGACAGCACAACAATTCAGCAATACAAAACAAAAGCTGAAAAATACGGTGCTGAACATTATAAAATAACTGATGAAAAAGTAGTGAAATGGTTTAATTTTATGCAGAAAAATAATGCAGATACAGAAGATGCAGAAGTTTATATATTTTGGGAGAATCAACCTGCTGTTTATATGATTAACGAAAAAACAGGATATTTCAATTTGTATTACTGAATATAAAAAAATATGAATAAAAATGAAGATGTACCGAAGAAAAAATTTTCGTGGAATACTGTAAATATAATAATATTTGTTCTTTGTTGTCTTAACAGTTGTTTTTTAGGAATATGGCTGTGTACTGCACTTGGTATTACTACACCAATGCTTGCTATAAATATTCTGCTGAATATTTTTCTTGCAATATTTTATAAAAAATGGCAGAAAGGCAGAAAACTCAAAACAGCAGTAATTATATTGAGAATTTCCATAATTATTGTAATTGTACTGACTTTTTTAGTTCCATATATTGTGATTAGTTCTGACTTGATATATTCAAAGCAGATGTATCAGGTTAAAAAATTTATCTGCTGTTATGGTATACATAGCGGTGATATGCTGGAGTATTTTCCCGAAAAACTTCCTGAAGTGTGCGAAGATTATAAATTCATCACACAGGGCGGCGGTTCAATCGCACAGGACTATCACCCGTCAGCTTATCTTATTTTCCACACAGATACATCAACTATACATGAACTGGAAGAATATTACAAGCAGCTTGACGGTGCAGAACCTGTTGAGATTAATATTGAAGCAATATATTCACATATTGATAAACAGAAAAATGTCATTGATGTTCCGAAAGCATTTCCTGGACACGTTTTCGCCTGGCTTGATGATGTACATATTGACGATTTTTTTGATGCGGTAATTTATAAAGTACCGTCTTATTACGGTAGAGGTTGTATTTTCGACTACAGTTCAGGACTTGTTGTGTACTACTGGACGTAGAAATAAAAAATTTTTAATGAAAGGTTTTGATAAAAATGTCAAAGAAACCTGTAGCACTTATTATTATGGACGGTTTCGGCTATAATCCCGACAATTACGGCAATGCTATCACTGCCGCAAAAAAGCCGAATCTTGATAAATATATGGCTGAATGTCCGAATACTCTTATCGGTGCCAGCGGTCTTGATGTCGGACTTCCTGACGGACAAATGGGCAATTCAGAGGTAGGACATACCAACATCGGAGCAGGACGCATAGTTTATCAGATGCTTGTCAAGATTTCAAAAGACATCAAAGACGGTGTATTTTTTGAAAATAAAGCATTACTTGATGCTATGGAAAACTGCAAAGCAAAAAATTCAGCACTTCATCTTATGGGACTTCTTTCCCCTGGCGGTGTTCACAGCCATATGGAGCATCTGTTCGGACTTGTTGAAATGGCAAAGAAAAACGGTCTTGACAAGGTGTATATACACGCATTTCTTGACGGTCGTGACGTTCCGCCGTCATCAGCTGCTGAATATATGGCAGAAACTGTCGCTGAACTTGCCAAAATCGGTGTGGGCAAAGTAGCTACTATTTCGGGCAGATTCTATGCAATGGACAGAGATAATGCATGGGACAGAGTAGAAAAAGCTTACTCCGCACTTGTTTATGGTGAGGGAGTACAGGAAACTGACCCTGTTCAGGCTATCAAAAACTCATATGCAAATCAGGTTACAGATGAGTTCATGCTTCCGACAGTTATTGAGGGTGGCGAACAGATTAAGGCTGATGATAGTGTAATATTCTTTAATTTCCGTCCAGACCGTGCAAGACAGATTACACGTTCATTCGTTGACCCTGATTTTACAGGATTCACACGTAAAAACGGATTCTTCCCACTTAATTTTGTATGTATGGCACAGTATGATGCAACAATGCCTAATGTTTCAGTTGCATATCCGCCTGAACAGCTTACAATGACAATGGGTGAATATCTTGCAAAAATCGGTAAAACTCAACTTCGTATTGCCGAAACACAGAAGTATGCACACGTTACATTCTTCTTTAACGGCGGTGAGGAAAAGCAGTTTGAGGGTGAGGACAGAATACTTATAAAGTCACCTGATGTTGCAACATTTGACATGAAGCCTGAAATGAGTGCATATGAAGTATGTGATGCTGTTGTTGATGCTATAAATGCTGATAAGTATGACGTTATTATCCTCAACTATGCTAACTGCGATATGGTTGGACATACGGGAATTTTTGATGCTGCTGTACAGGCAGTTGAAGCTGTTGATGAGTGCGTTGGCAGAATGGTTGATGCTATACTTGCAAAGGGCGGTGCAGCTCTTATTACTGCTGACCACGGCAATGCTGACAAGATGTATGAGCCTGACGGCAGTCCGTTTACAGCACACACAACAAATCCTGTTCCGCTTATTGCTGTAGGCGTTGAGGGAAAACTTGCTGAAGGTGGTGTACTTGCAGACCTTGCACCGACAATGCTTGATATTATGGGAGTACCTCAACCAAAGGAAATGACAGGAAAATCACTTCTTGTTAAATAAATTGATATAGAAATTTTCAGCCATAGTATTTTGATTATAAGTCCAAAATGCTATGGCGTTTCTATTAACATGACAGTTTTTTTGATGTATAATATTAGTAAAATAAATTGAAATTTAGAGGTAAAAAATGAAGATACTTTTATTCCTTGCAAAAGGCTTTGAAACAATGGAAGCAAGTGTATTTGTTGATGTTATGGGGTGGGCAAGAAATGATTACCATTATAATGTTGACGTAATCACTTGCGGATTTAGAAAAACTGTTATAAGCACTTTTGGTGTACCTGTAACTGTTGACGTATTATTGAAAGATATTTGTGTAGATGAGTACGATGCGTTAGCAATTCCTGGTGGCTTTGAAGAATTTGGATTTTATGAAGAAGCCTTTTTCAAAGAGTTATCAGATGTAATTAACACGTTCAACCGTCAACACAAGATGATAGCAACAGTTTGTGTTGCAGCTCTTGCACTTGCTTATAGTGGTATTTTAACAGGAAAAAAGGCTACAACTTATCATCTGAATAACGGACATAGACAGAAACAGCTTGCAGAATATAGTGTAGAAATTGTTAATGAGCCTGTTGTTAAAACCGATAATATTATTACTTCGCATTGCCCACAAACTGCACCAGAAGTCGCATTCACTCTTTTAGAAAACCTTATAGGAACAAAAGAAATGCACAATGTAAAAGTTGCTATGGGGTTTGAGTAATGTGCTAAATTCTGATTTATGCGAATAAACCAATAATTAAAAAAGCCCGAAATCGGGATTCATAAACTTGAACATTGCTAAGGAAATGACAGGAAAATCACTTCTTGTTAAATAATTTGATAACTATACTCATATAGAAATTTTTAGCCGTAGTATTTTGATTATAAGTTTGAAATACTATGGCGTTTCTATTGACATAACAGTTTTTTTGATGTATAATATTAGTAAAATAAATTGGAATTTAAAACAACAGAAAAAAACGGGTGAATATAAATGCAAATAAAAATATATAAGGTAGAACCTAATACTGAGTTGAATGATAAATTACTTTCGTTTGTCCGAAACAGTTCTTGGGACGAAGTTAAGGAACATACTTCTCAAATGATTTCTGATAATAGTTTTGATGAATGGGAATCAATGTTTGTTGCTGTAGATGAAAATGAGATAGTTGGTCATGCTTCAATTATGAAAACAGATTACTATCCGATTTATGATATATATCCTTGGATAACAACTGTATTTGTTACAGAAAAATACAGAGGAATAAGAATATGTGGTATGATGATAGATTATATAAATCAATATGCAAAGGAGCTTGGGTTTGGTCGCACATATATTGCTTCAGAACATTTTGGAATCTATGAAAGATATGGTTATGAGTATCTGAAAGATATTGTTAATTATGGTGGAGGTACAGACCACTTGTTCACAAAAGATTTATTTGAATAAATTTCACTTTGTTGTGTTAGAGGTGATATTAATTGAAAATTGAGAACAACATTCTAAAGCATTACCTTAAAAATGTGTATTTTATTACTGGCACAGCTTATGCAGGAAAGTCAACAACAGTCAAAATGCTTGCCAATCGATATAATATGCTCTTTTGCGGAGAAAACTATCACAGTGCAGTATCTGATATTGTGGCAACACCAGATGTACAGCCGGATATTTGCTATCTCAAAAATCTTACCAATTGGAAAGATTTTGTCAATCGCCCTCCAGAAGAATATAAACGATGGATATTTAGTGTAGGGAGAGAAGCTGCGGAATTTGAGATAGCCGAACTCATTTCAATATCAAGAGATAAAAAAGTTATTGTAGATACCAATATCCCAATTGATGTGTTAAAAGAAATATCAGATTATTATCATATTGCCGTTATGCTTTCTCCACAGTCTATGAGTGTTGAACGTTTCTTTGACCGCAGTGACCCGGAAAAGCGTTTTATCCTTGATATTATAGAAAGTTGTGACAATCCCGAAGCTGTTATGGAAAATTACAAGCGGGGGCTTGCTCTTATTAACAGCAAGCAACACTATGATGAATATGCAAACAGCGGATTTTTTACAGTTATTAGGGAAGATAATGGAAAAGATACCAAAGAAGAAGTATGTGATGCAATAGCTAAGCATTTTGGATTATACTAACAAATTTTGATTTATGTGAATAAACCAATAGCATTTCTATTGACATGAGGGGGGAAAATATGGGAATAGCGAAAAAAGGCAGACGAAAAATTACAGTGTTTAATAAAAGCTATGTATGGTATGTTGAGGCAGATTGTGACAGCCTATACTATATACTAAATATAGTTTCTGACGATAAAGCACTGATTATTTCTTGTCCTCTTAAAACAGAAACAGCATATATAATCAGCAAAGGAAATATGTTTCAGAATAAAAAAACGAATGGAATTTGGAATAGATATTTGTTGCCTTTTAAAGTTCCAGAAATAATCACTCCGAAATTTGTTTCAGATATTATTTTTTTTGCAACTCATGGTGCCAAAGCAGACGAAATAAAATGGAATGGAAATGACGTGCCAGTATAAGATAAAATCTGATTTATGCAAATAAGCCCGAAAAAAGTTTCAAAAACTACTTTCGGGCATTTATCTTTTAATGTATTTCAGTTATTTTTTGTATAAAAGCCAAGTTGATTCAGCATTTTTATATCTGTCTCAATGTTGTTTCCTGATGTTGTTAGCATATCGCCTGTTATTGCAGAGTTCGCACCTGATTTGAATACTTTTTCGCCTGAATTTTTCATGATTTTTCGTCCTGCTGCAAGTCTGATACAGGTATCAGGATTCACAAATCTGAACATTGCTACAGTTCGTAAAATATCATCTGAATTAAGTGGAGTGACATTTTCAAGCGGTGTATTTTTTATTGGTATAAGAAAGTTTATCGGTATCGACTTTATTTCAAGTTCCGCAAGACTTACAGCCATATCAAATCTGTCCGCCCATGTTTCACCCATGCCGATTATTCCGCCTGAACACACTGAAAGTCCATTATTTTTTGCACGTTTTATATTATCAATTTTATCTGCATAAGTATGAGTTGTACATATCTGCGGAAAAAATCTCTCACTTGTTTCAATATTGCAGTGATAACGGCTTACTCCCGATTCATGAAGTTTCTGAAATTGTTCGTCCGTGAGAAAGCCATGAGATGCACAGAGATTTATTTTTTCCTTGCTCATATGCTGGTACAGAGAAATTGCCTTGTCAAAGTCATTGTTACTCAAAGTGCGACCTGCTGTTACAACTGAAAATCTGTTTACACCTTTTTCGGCATTATATCTACATTCATTGATTATTTTACTTTCGTCAAGAAAATCATATGTTTCTGTTTCTGTACAGTAATGACTTGACTGTCCGCAGAATTTGCAGTTTTCAGAGCATTTTCCGCTTTTGCCATTGATTATACTGCACAGGTCAACATAATTTCCGCATAATACAGCACGGATTCTGTCGGCATTTTCGCATAGTTCAGTAAGTTCAGACTGTATGAAGATGCTGTAATCAAAGTTTTTGTCAATTCTGAATCCGCTGATAATATTATCCACCAATGATGAAATATTCATGCTGAAATCCTCTCTTTCTTTATTATCGGTATAAGTCGTTTTCCCATAAATGCCGTAAACACGCACAAAAATACGTCCCATGTAATCGGCAGAAGGCAATGGAAAGCAACTGTTAATACTCCTGCTGTTGATTTGATATAAAGGAAAGTTACTGCCAAATCATAAACTGTGCCTATAAAGAAAATCGGAATCATTCCCACAAGACAGCCTGTTAATAGTCTTTTCATTGTCGGCTTACCTGAATGACAGATTTTTCCTGTTACGTATGCACCAATGATAAATCCGATAAGAAAGCCAAAAGTTGGTTGCAGAATGTACGATATTCCGCCACCACCAGTAAAAACAGGAACGCCCATAAGTCCAAGCAGAACATAAATTCCCACACTGATTGCACCATTTCGACCGCCAAGCAGAACACCTGAAAGAGTGGTGAACAGGATTTGCAGTGTAATCGGGCAGAACGGCATTGGAATTTTTATAAATGCGCCGACTGCTGAAAGTGCCGAAAACATTGCGATTAAAATTATATCTTTTGTTTTCATAAAAAAATTACCTCCTGATGATATTATATCATACACGGAGGTAATTGTCAACCTTTTTACCGAAATTGGTTGACATTATTTTTTATGTAGACGTATCTTAGAAAGCAATTTCTTCTGCAATATGGTGAAGTTCTTCATCATATGGTTTTTTCATTTTAAGAGCTTCAAGAATATCATAATCAACAATCTTGCTGTCCTTTATACCGACAACACGGTTGCCTATACCCTTTTCAAGAAGTTCAACAGCATAGTAACCCATTCTTGTTGCTTCAACTCTGTCTCTTACTGTCGGATTACCGCCACGCTGAACGTGTCCGAGAATGGTTGCACGTGCTTCAATGCCTGTTTTTTCTTCAAGTTCCTTTGCAATTTCCTGTGCGTGACCAATACCCTCTGCAACGATTACAACAAAATTCTGCTTGCCTCTTGCTTTCTTTTCAAGCATTGTCTTAGCGATAGCATCAATATCATATGGCACTTCTTTTGTGATGATGTCTGTAGCACCGCAGGCAATACCAGTATTTACAGCAATATGACCTGCACCACGTCCCATAACTTCAACAACAGAGATTCTGTCGTGTGACTGTGATGTATCACGGAGCTTGTCAACAAGTTCCATAGCTGTATTCATGGCAGTATCAAAGCCGATTGTATAGTCAGTACATGAAATGTCGTTGTCTATAGTACCAGGAATACCGATACAGAGAACGCCCATAGCTGAAAGGTCGGCAGCTCCTCTGAATGAGCCGTCACCGCCTATAACAACAAGTCCCTCAATACCAAGTTCATTGCACTTTTCCTTTGCCTTTGCAACACCTGCTGGCTCTTTAAATTCAAGACATCTTGCTGTATAAAGAACTGTACCGCCCTGATGGATAATATCAGTTACACTTCTTTCGTCCATTTTTATAATATCGCCATTGATAAGACCATTATATCCTCTGCGCACGCCGTAAACTTCCATACCCTTGCTGATAGCAGCTCTTACAACAGCTCTTACAGCAGCATTCATGCCTGGTGCGTCACCGCCACTTGTGAGTACGCCAATTTTCTTAATCATAAAAAATTTCTCCATTCTGCACTTTGCGTATATTCATTTTTCAGAATCAATTTTTAATTCTGATAAGCTTATTTTTTTCATACATATATATTTTACAGCTTTTGTTTATAATTGTCAAGTATATTTCCGATATTTTTTTATAATATACAAAAATTTCTGTTTAATATCATGCTATCTGCCGATTTTTTGTATAAGACCAATATTTTTGGCAGAAACAATATTAGTCAGCAACTTATAACTCTGCTTGTTGATGCTGATATACAGCTTATTTTTCGGAACAACAGTTTTTCTTGCATCTGTCAGATAAAAGCATACTTCTGTCTTGCCTCTGAATTGTCTGGAAATTTCAGCAATTTTTTCCAAAGGGATTGCATCTGATGCTGATTTTATGCAAAGACGCATATTTTCAGTCATATCGGGGAAATTCTGTTCTGTAATGATACCTGCACATATTACAGATATACTTTCATCTTTTACTGAAATTTTTCCGTTTATATAAATTATATCTTCCTCATTTATGTTTAAGCCGATATTTGCGTATAAATCAGGAAAAATAACTGCATCAACTTCTCCTGATTCGTCCGCAAGAGTGAGAAAGCACATATTACTGCCGTTTTTTGTTGTGTGGATTTTTTTTGACTGAACTATACAAAGAAGTTTTACTGCTGAATTGTCAACAGGATTTTCCGAAAGTGCTGATATTCTTTGAGTTTTCATTAATTCACTTAAATAATCATACTCTGTAAGAGGACTGCCACTTAAATAAACTCCTGCCGATTCTTTTTCCATAAAAAGAAGTTTTTTTCTGCTGTATTCAGGAATCGGCTTTATCTTTATATCGTTTGCACGTAAATCCTCCGCTGAAAAAAAGCTTAACTGTTCTTTTACAGCTTTATCTTCATTTTTTTTGGTGAGTTTTATAATTTCCTCAAAATTTTCAAGCATCTGACGGCGGTTAAGTCCGAGATTATCAAATGCACCCGATTTTATAAGATTCTCCATTACTGTTTTATTCAGCTTATGTTGAATTATGCGTTCACAAAAATTCTGCAAACTTGTAAATCTGCCATTATCTTTTCGTTCCCTTATGATTTCCTCTGAAAGTGTTGAACTCATGTTCTTGATGCCCATTAATCCGAAATATATCTTATCATTTATATAGGTGAATCCCTTTGAACTGACGTTTATATCAGGTGCGACAACTTCTATTCCCGAACTGCGACATTGAATAATATATTCTGCTAATTTAGTGCCTGATGACATAACACTTGACATAAGTGCAGACATATATATATTGCGGTAATGGCATTTCAGATAAGCTGTCTGATACGCAAGACAAGCATAAGCCGCCGCATGAGACTTATTGAAAGCATATGATGAAAAGCTTATCATTTCATCAAATATTTTATTTGAAATATTCTCTGAAATACCGTTTTGTTTTGCTCCCGATATAAAATTTTCACGTTCTTTAAGCATGACATCATGTTTTTTCTTTGCCATTGCGTGCCGTACAATATCAGCACGACTGTATGAATACCCTGCAAGTTTACGGCATATTTCCATAACCTGCTCCTGATATATCATAACACCGTAAGTATCATTCAGTATTTCTTTTAGTTTCGGGTGCAGATATGTTATATTTGCGGAATTTCTCTTGTTTTCAATGTATAAAGGTATCGACTTCATAGGTCCGGGGCGATAGAGTGAGATGACTACAATCAAATCGTCAATACTTTCAGGAACAAGCTCCACAAGCCATTTTGTTATACCTTGACTTTCAAACTGAAATACTCCTGCTGTATCACCTTTTGCAAGCATTTTGTACACTTCTGCATCATCAAAAGGAATATTGTCTATATCAAAATCGGGATTTGTCAGATGTATCTGATTTACAGTGTCTCTTATTGTCGTGAGATTGCGCAGACCGAGAAAATCCATTTTGAGAAGTCCGAGCGATTCAAGATAATTCATTGTATACTGCGTTATTATGGAGTTTTCACCCTTTTGGAGTGGTACAAGTTCATTAAGCGGAACTGCTGAAATAACAACGCCTGCCGCATGAGTTGAAGTGTGTCGGGGCATACCTTCAAGCTGTAGCGAAATATCAATAAGTTTATGTACAGAACTATCCGAATCATATAATGCTTTCAGTTCATGATTTTCATTGAGTGAATACGCAAGGTCATATTTTGAATCAATCATCTTTGCTATCCTGTCGCCAAGACTATACGGGAGATTTTCGGCACGTGCAACATCACGCACAACCGATTTTGCTTTGAGTGTATCAAATGCAATTATTTCTGATACATATTCCGAGCCGTATCTGTTGCGGACGTAATCTTTTACAGACTGTCTGCCCTCTATGCAGAAATCTATGTCAAAATCGGGCATTGAAACACGTTCAGGATTGAGAAATCTCTCAAACATGAGATTATATTTCATAGGGTCTATGCCTGTTATGCCGATACAGTATGCACAAATACTGCCTGCTCCCGAACCACGTCCAAGTCCGACGGGAACATTGTTTTCATGTGCGTATCGGACAAAATCCCACACAATAAGAAAATAGTCAGTGAACTTTTTTTCGTTGATTATTGATAGTTCGTATTCAAGCCGTTTCACGTATTCATCAGGAACATTTTTTCCATAGCGGTTATAAAGTCCCTCAAAGCTTATCTGACGGAGATATGTTTTATTGTCTGCAACTTCAATATCGGGCTTAAATTCAGGTATTTTTATTTCACTGTCAAAATTCAAATCCACTCTGCACATATTGGCAATAAGTGCGGTATTTTTTACAGCTTCCTCATGACCTTTAAACAGTTCTGCCATTTCATCAGCTGATTTGACGTAAAATTCGTCAGTTTCAAAGCTAAGTTTTTTGTTGCGGACAGTAGTTCCCGTCTGTATGCACATCAATATACTCTGCATTTCTGAATCGGATTTTTTTATATAGTGACAGTCATTTGTTGCGACAAGTTTTATTCCGGTTTCAGCAGATAGTTTGTAAATCTGCGGAATAATTTTCAGCTCATCTTCAATGCCGTGATTCTGTACCTCAAGAAAATAATCGCCCTCAAAAATATCATTATAGTCCATTGCTGTCATCATTGCCTTATTATATAAATCATCAGACAACCATCTTGCAATTTCTCCGGCAAGACAAGCTGAAAGACATATCAGCCCTTTATGATGTTTTCGCAGAAGTTCAATATCAACCCGTGGTTTGCTGTAGAATCCCTCAATATTTGCATATGAAACAAGTTTCACAAGATTTCTGTAGCCCTCATTATTCCTGCAAAGCAGAATAAGATGATATGGTTTGGCATCTTTATCAGGGTCTTTGCTAAACCTTGAACGTGGTGCAACGTAAACTTCGCACCCTATTATCGGATTAAGTCCGTTTTCAGTGGCGGTTTTCCAAAATTCAGGCACACCATACATATTCCCGTGGTCTGTTATTGCAATAGCTTTCTGTCCAAGTTCTTTCACACGCTCAACAAGTTTTTTTATCCTGCAAGCACCGTCAAGCAGACTATATTCCGTATGGACATGAAGATTGACAAAATCATCAGCTTTCATTGTCATTCACTGCCTTTCTTATATCGTCAGCAATTTTTGCTATCCTTTGAAAACGGTGATTAACTCCCGAACGGCTTATATTTTCGGAGAGATTTTCGCAAATATCACGCAGACTCATAGTAGGATTTTCAAGCCTTAAACGTGCGATTTCACGTAAATCATCAGGCAGACCGTCAAGACCTTGTTTTTCTGTAATAAGTGAAATATCCCTGATTTGTTTCATGGAGGCATTTATCATTTTATCAATATTTGCACTGTCGCAATTGGCTATTCTGTTTGCCTTGTTGCGAATATCCTTGTAAATCTTGACATTTATAATATCAAGTGTGCATTTGCCTGCACCGATAAAAGTTAGCGTATCTTCAATGGATTCACTGCCCTTGATGTATACAATATGCTGTCCACGACGCAGTGCAGGTCTTGCTGTAACTCCAATATCACCAAGCAGAGCGATAAGCTCATTTGCAAGCGATTCATCTCCGACTGTAAATTCAAGATGATACTCTTTTTCGGGGTCGTTTACACTTCCGCAGGCAAGAAAAGCACCTGCAACCAGAATCCCAAGACTGCTTGTCGGAATTATATCATAGTTTATATGACGTTCTTTTCCTGATATACCGTATTTTCTGAAGATTTTTTCTATTGTTTCCGCAGATTTTATATTATAGGTATATATAACACTGCCGTTTTTTCCGTGTGATTCCTTACAGACGATTTTTTCGTGAAACACTTTTTCAAAAAGATTGCTGAAAGTTTTTGCACAAATAATACTCTTACTCTGAAAAAGTATGTGTTTTTCCGTTAATTTCCGGCTGAAAAGAATCATACCATAAAAACAGGCAAAACGCAGATTTTTATCGGTGATAGATGAGCATATTTCTCTGCGTACTTCATCTGAAAAGGACATTTTTATCACCTCATTTCAAAGTGAATCCGCACACCTGAAAGTATGCGGATATTTATTGTTAAAACTTTTTGTCTTTTGTAATATCACGGTGATATTTCTGTACTTTGTAATTTTCTTTGATAAGATGTTCTGCCATGAGTTCAGCAAAAGTGATTGAACGGTGCTTACCGCCAGTACAGCCGAATGATATTATCAGCTGACTTTTTCCCTCTTTTATGTATAAAGGTATCAGAAAGTCGATAAGGTCGGTAAGTTTTCCGAAAAGCTCCTGTGATTCCTGAAATCCCATAACATAATCCTGTATGCACTTCTCTACACCTGTATGATTCCGCAGTCTGTCAATATAATAAGGGTTTGGCAGACATCTTACGTCAAAAACAAGGTCTGACTCTGTGGAAACACCATATTTGAATCCGAATGACATCACTTTTATTATGATTGAATCGCTTGTTTTTTCAAGAAAAAGTGATTTTACTTCCTCTTTAAGCTGTGATGACGAATAATTTGTCGTTTCAATATAATAATCGCAGATTTCTCTTAACTGTGTGAGCTGTTTTCGCTCATATTTTATAGCATCATGCATATTTCCATTGAATTTTTCGTCAAGAGGGTGTTTTCTGCGTGTTTCCTTGTATCTTTTTATAAGTGCTTCGTCTTCTGCCTCAATAAAAAGTACTTTCACATCAACAGAATTTTCATTTTTGAGTGTTTGTCTTGCACGGAAAATCTCTGTAAACATATCGCCCGACCTTATATCAACAGCAACAGCAATTCTGTCAAGAGACATTTCAGACTTACGGCATAAGTCCACAAACTGCGGAATAAGTTTCGGTGGAATGTTGTCGATACAGTAGAATCCTATATCTTCCATTACGTCCATAACACTTGATTTTCCTGAACCTGACATTCCTGTAACAATTAACAGCTTCATATTTTTTCTCCCTGATTAAAATAAATAATTATTTTAATATAACAGGCTCTAACTCCAGAACATAGCCCGTTTTTTCTTTTACAATTTCTTTTACTTTTTCACATAATTCAAGAACATCATTGCAGGTTGCATTGCCTTTGTTTATCACAAATCCGCTGTGCTTTGTGCTTACTTCTGCATCTCCGACTGACATTCCTTTAAGTCCGCACTGTTCAATCAGCAGAGAAGCATAGCTGTTGTTACTAGGTCGCTTGAATGTACTGCCTGCACTTGCAAAATCAAGAGGTTGTTTTGACGTTCTTTTTTGTATACATTCATTCATAGCTGATTTTATATTGTCGGGATTTCCCTCTGAAAGTTCCATTGTCACTGATGTTATGATACATTCTTTTTCAGAAAAAATACTGTGTCTGTATGAAAGTGCCATATCGTCCGCACGGACTGTACATATTTTTCCGTCTGCATCAATATATTCAGCAGAAACAACAATATCTTTCATTTCGCTGTTGTATGCTCCTGCGTTCATATACAAAGCACCGCCGACAGTTCCGGGTATACCGAACAGATTCTCCATGCCCGACAAGCCTGCTTCCTGTGCTTTTTTACATACAGCCGACAGCATTGCTCCTGATTGAGCCGTTATGGATTTTCCGTCTACTGCAATATCTGAAAAATCACTTCCGAAATGAAGTATAACACCGTCAAAACCGTTATCAGATGCTATAATATTACTTCCTCTGCCAATAACAGCATACTTTATATTGTTGGCTTTCAGATATTTCATAATTTCAGCAATACTTTCAGCAGAATTTACATCAATCAAAGCACGGCAAGCTCCGCCAAACCTGAATGTAATGTAATCGCTTAGAAGTGCCTCTGTACTGATTCGGCAGTTGAATTTACTGCACAATTCAGTCAGTTCATCTATATTTATCATTATTACCGCTCCTTAAAAAGTTCAGAATGTTTCATAATTTCTGACAGTTTCTTTCGGGTCTGATTCCATGCCAAGACGGTGGAGAAGTTCAGCCGCCGCATTATATCCCATTTTCTTTTGTCTATTATTCATAGCTGCAACTTCAAGAATAACAGCAAGATTACGTCCAGGTTTTACAGGAATTGTAAGTGCGGGAACTTTTACACCTAAAAGGCTGATATATTCAGTATCAACGCCCATTCTGTCGTATATCTTTTCGGGATTCCACTGCTCAAGTTCAACAACAAGGTCGATTTTTTCTGTCATCTTTACTGCACCGATACCGAAAAGACGGCGTGCGTTGATGATTCCTATACCTCTTAATTCAAGGAAATGGCGGATATTATCAGGCGAACTTCCGACAAGACTTATATTTGAAACCTTGCGTATTTCTACAGCATCATCTGCAACAAGTCTGTGTCCACGCTTTACAAGTTCAATAGCCGTTTCGCTTTTTCCTACACCGCTTTCACCTGTTATAAATACGCCTTCGCCGTATATCTCAATAAGTACGCCGTGACGTGTGATTCGTGGTGCAAGATTGAGGTTAAGAAATGCAATAAGTCCTGACATGAAATTTGATGTACTTTCTTTACTTCTCAAAAGCGGAACTTCATATTCTTTTGCAAGTTCAAGCATCTCTGAAAAGTAGGGGAGTTCACGGGTGATTATAAGTGCAGGAAGTCTTTGTGCAAAGAGAAGCTGAAGTCTTTCAAATCGTGTTTTTTCATCGATTGTTGAAAGATAAGCAAATTCTACTTTTCCTATAATCTGAATACGTTCGGGATTGAAATATTCATAGAATCCCATAAGCTGTAAACCCGGTCTGTTTACTTCTGTTTCGTCAATCATAATTTCTTCAGGTGCTTTGTGAATGTAAATTGTTTCAAGTTTAAATTCATCAATTACCTTTGCAAGCGAAACTGTAAAATTATCTGCCATATTTTTCTCCATTCCCCGAATTTAATCGGTATTTATTTTGATTATTTAATCAGCCAAGTACAAACGAATTGTAGCCGAAATCCAGTATAGTGTCCCTGACTGAAATAAGTTCCTGTGATGTAAGTGAACTGCCTGAAATTCTGACAGCCACATTGAAATCATAAAGAAACTCTGAAATAAATCCAAGACATTTCTTTACTTTTTCGGCGGGAGTGCCTGAAAATTCATAATAATTGCGACCGTCCGAAACACCCTCACCAAGTTCATCAATATTTATGTTAAGTACAATTGTATTTGCTGTAAGAAGCATGGACTGCAATATATCAGCTTTCTGTGCAAGAACGTCAACAGCCGAAACTTCAATGAACATTGTTGCACCGTTTGCAACAGACGTATTATAGAGAAGATTCGCTGTGGAAGTAAGTGATACACATCTGTCATTTCTGCTAAGTCTTTCATCAAGATTTTTCAGGTCGTTAGCTGTAAAATCAGGAAAAACAAAATCAGTACAGACAATATGGTCAAAGCCTGTTCCTGTAATCTCATTGACGACAGATACAAGATAATCAACAGTATTCTGTGAAAAAGGAGTAAGCCACGAATTTAAGGCAGTATCCTCCCATAAAGAGCCGTCCGTTCTGATGTAGCCTGTTTCCTTGTTTATTGTTGGCATGATATTATCGTTGAAAGTGCTGACTAATGCCGATGGAGTGTAGCCATTTGATTTTATCATCTCTGAAATTTTAACAAGATTGAGTTTCTGAAATTCCTTTAGTTTTGCATCAGTTACAACAGTGCTTAAATAGTAAATCATACCGCCCTTTGTTTTCAGAGGTACTTCAACATATTCAATTCCTTGATTTTTCGGGATTTTTTCCAGTGCTGTCTGCAAAGACTGTTCACTTTCAAGGTCGGTTACTGTAAGAGAGTATGCGCCGTATGCTTCCATAGTAACAGGCGGAGCAGTCGGTGCTTCTGTTGCTGTCGGAACTGTCGTTTCAGTTTCAGGTTGTTCGTCAGTTGTTGTTTCTTCAGGCGGAACGACATCTTCCGTTGTTGGTTCAGGTTCATCACCCATATGCTTTGTGAAATTTATAAGCGGTTCAGCTGTACTATAGCCAAGAAATCCTATACCGCCTATCAGAAATACAGTCAGAACTGTTGACATAACTTTTTCAAATGTACTTTTTTCATAATAATTTTTTTCTTTTGTTCTATAAATTTTTCTTCCATTATCTTTTTTTTTCATTTATTTATTTCTCTCCTGTTTTACGACAGTGCATACACTGCCATTGATATTATGCCAAGATAAAGAAGCATAGCAGGAAACCCTCTGAATGATGCAGGAACATCAGCAGAAGTAAGCCTGCGGTATGCTGATGTAAGAATAAGAGATGCAAGTATAAATCCAAGACCTGCTTCCAGTCCTGCCAATATAAAACCAGACATGGTGTTCAGCTGATGATTTTCTGCTACTTTTTCTGTAATTGTAAAAAGCGTACCCATTACCGCACAATTGAAAGCGGAAAGGTGAACATATTTTCTTGCTGTTTTGAAATTTTTTCTGCTGACAAAATAAAGTATTGTCAGAAGTACGATATACAGCGTACCTACTGCCATTGCATAAAAAAGTGGCATCAGGTTTTCAGCACCCAGCGGAATTATATCATTTATGAAATATGCCGCCGCTGAACCTGCTGTAGTAAATATTGTTATAGTTACGGAAGTCCAGAAAAGATTTTTCCTGTTTCCAGCCGCTATAAACAGTGTACTTGTGCCGAGTGCCTGTGTAAGAATCAGATTTGAAGTTAAAAGGAGTATAAGTTCAGTTACCAGAAACATTCTTTTTTCCTCCGTTTCGCTGTCTCACAATAAAACGTATTTTTCTGTATAGTCCGCAGAAAAGTCCGAGAAAGACAAATCCGCCGAATGGCATACCGATTCCGCTTATAAGAATATCAGCATCAACAACTTTTTCATATACAGTTCCATATGCAATAAGTTCACGCAGAACAGATGTTATAAGCATTACAACATCAAATCCGAGAATATAGAATATCAGTGAAAAAAACATTCTGCTTTTTTTCATGCGGTAGAACTTTGTTTCCGTCTGCACCATTATAAGCGAATTTACCGCAAGGAGCATGAAATATATTCCTGTACGGTTTATAACTGTCGGGAAAAACTGCTGTGCCATGAGTTTTACAGGAATATACACAAGTGACGATATAAAAGCATATATTGTTATTTTTACCGCATACGGTAATTTTTTCGGCACAAATGAGCCGATAAGAACAGATATGAACGTTATTGCAGAAAAAGCATAAATCAGTGCAAGGGCGTTTTTCACCTTATCACCGCACATTATAACGGGTGATATTACCATGAGTGACGAAAGTACTGTATTGTCTCCGAAAAGTCCATCAAAAACTGAATTTTTCTTACTCAAATGCTTTCGCCTCCTCTTTTTTAAGGTTTTCAATGTGTTTTTCAAGTGACTTGAATCCTAAAGAAATCGGAGTGAACAGCAGAGACATTATAACAATAACATTTTCCTTTGCTGTTGTCATGGTGACAATATATGCAGTAAGTGCAATGAAAAATCCATAGAAAAACGCATAATAACTGCGTTTCGGGGCGATCCTTTTATCCGATATTATATATATGGATGCAAAAAGCACCATATTTGCAACAAGCGAATACTTGATTGAATCATATCGGCTGTCGCACATTGGAGCGAAATATGCAGGTATAACAGTTCCTGCAATTGTACCTGTAAATGCACCTGCTGAAATATCACGTCTTAAAATGAGAATAACTGCCGAAACAGCAAGCAGGAGTATACTTACAGCACCCGAAGCTCCTGTTACATTTCCCATTATTATTTCAAAATCTGTAAAATTCATTTTGCCTGATGTGTTGAATGTATGGCTTGCCGAGCTTACAAGATTTACTGCTTTTTCAGAAATTCCCGTGTGCGTATGCGGTGTGGTGAACATAAGCAGTTGACTTTTCCATGATGTCAGCATGAACACATAAGCTGATGCTGACGGTGAAAATATCATGTTTTTCCGTCCGCCGAACACATTTTTCGCCACGACTACAGCAAATACACAAGCTATTCCTGCTATCCTGAAATTCATGACGGCAGGCATCATGAGCGATATTATAAGCGCATCTGATACGCACATAAGGTCATCTGCTGTAAACTTTCTTTTCATCATTCTTATTGAAATTATTTCAGCAATAACTGAAACTGCCACACATATTCCGCTTAAAACAACTGCACGTATGCCATAATAGAAATACTGCATTATTTCAAGTGTCATCAGCGTTATCATTATATCAATCCACACAAAACGCTGTAATTTTGTTTTTTTCTGCATATTACTCCTTCAACTTCCTTACAGCATCAGCCGTATTTTCAGCTTTAAAAAGATAACTTCCCGAAACAAGAACTTCCGCACCTGCTTTTTTTACAATGGGAGCTGTTTTATCGTCGATACCGCCGTCAACCTGAATAAGCAAATCATGGAATTCGTGTTCATCTGCGTATCTGCGGATTTTACGTATTTTTTCACTCATATCCATGAAACTCTGTCCGCCGAAACCAGGTTCAACAGTCATGACAAGCACCATAGTAAGATGTTCATCTATATAGGGAAATACTGCTTCCGCAGGAGTATCGGGCTTTACAGCTATGCCGACAGTACATTCTGTTTCGTGTATAGCTTTTATTGTTTCGGCTGTATCGCTTACACTCTCAATATGAAAAGTAATCATATCCGCACCAGCCTTTTCAAAATCTCCGATATACTTCAAAGGGTCGGTAATCATGAGATGAACATCAAGAAACATATCAGTTTTTTTGGAAATCTGCGCAAGAACAGGTATTCCATAGCTTATATTCGGGACAAATACACCGTCCATTACATCAAAGTGAATCCAGTCAACTCCTGATGATTCAAGCTTTCTGATTTCCGATTCAAGATTGAGCAAATCTGAACTCAATATCGATGCTGAAACTAAATTAACCAAAATTTTATCATTCCTTTTTTATTTAAGTTTATAAAACTATTATATAATATTTCATGCTTAACGTCAATATGCTTTAATTGATTTTTTTATTTACTTTTTTAACTTTCAGTACACAAAAAATTTCTGAAAATTTTTGAAAAAGGTCTTTACAAATCATTTTTTTTGTGATATAATAAATTTACCGTGTACTTGGAACTGGGCTTGACCTCAAATTTACCCCGTTCTATGTTATCGGAAATATATTTTTATGAGGTGTTTTTACAATGTTACGTAAAGAAGAAAAAACTGCTGTTATTGAAGCTAACAGAACAAGTGCAAACGACACAGGTTCTCCTGAAGTTCAGGTTGCTATTCTCACAAGAAGAATCAATGACCTTAATGCACATCTTAAAATCCACAAGAACGACCACCACTCAAGACGTGGACTTCTCAAAATGGTTGGTCACAGACGTAATCTTCTCGCTTATCTTAAGAAGAAGGACATCAACAGATACCGTGCAGTAATCGAAAAGCTCGGTCTCCGTAAGTAATTCCATAAGCTTATCAAGGCAGGGGGGAATCCTTCTGCCTTTAAGTCTGTAATATTAAATGGTGAATAAATATGAAAAAAATTATTATTGCTGTAATAGTTGTTATATTTTTGTCTGGTGGATTTTTTGGTTACAAATATTTTTCAAAAATTGATGTTACAGACAGTTCAAAATGGGAATATGTTTACAATGATGAATTTATCGCAAAACTTCCGGAAAACATGAAAGAAAGCGATAATCTCTTTTATACATCAACAGGTGAGAAACAGATTGCCCTTTATCAAAATTCTGAAGTCTGTTTCAGTGTTGCAAAAATCCCATTTTCCGCAAATGAATCCCTGAAAACCATTGATATTAAAACTTTCTGCAAAAATCTTGAAATTAATGGTAAAAAATTGGATATTATTCCTATTAATGATGGTTATTACTATACCACAGACCGTGAGGCTGAAAATATCTTTGAAAATACCAGCAGTATTTTCTCAATTGAGGGTATTTTCAAGGACGATGATGCCATTTACAGTGTTGTAATTCAGTGTCGCAAAGCAGATAAGACTGAATATGAATCTTCAATGATTGAATGGCTTGAAAGTTTTAGATTAAAATAAAATTAATTAACAAACGGCTTTTAGCATTAAACTGTAGCACTTTAATTTAGTCAGGAGTTAAAAGCTCCGAATTAAACTAAGTGCCAGAGTTTATTGCTAAAGCCGACTAAGATTTCTATAGGAGGATTTATTTAAATGTTTGAAAATTACAGAAAATTTGAGACAACTTATGCTGGCAGACCAGTTGTTGTTGAAACTGGCAAAACCTGCGGTCTTTCAAATGGCTCATGTTGGGTAAGATATGGTGAAACTGTTGTAATGGCTAATGTTACAGCAAGTCCGAAGCCAAGAGAGGGCGTTGACTTCTTTCCGCTTTCAGTTGACTATGAGGAAAGACTTTATTCAGTCGGAAAAATTCCTGGTTCTTTCACAAAAAGAGAGGGCAAGCCAAGTGAAAAAGCTATCCTGACTTCCCGTTGTGTAGACAGACCAATCCGTCCGCTTTTTCCAAAGGATATGCGAAATGATGTATCGGTTGTCATGACTGTTCTTGCTGTTGAGCCTGACAATTCGCCTGAAATTGCAGGTATGATTGCAACATCTGTAGCTATCTCCATTTCCGATATTCCATGGAATGGTCCTGTTGCAAGTATCAATGTAGGACTTGTTGACGGAGAATTTGTCCTGAATCCCACACTTAAACAGAGAGAAAAAACAGACCTTGTTCTTACTGTTGCAGGCTCTGCTGAAAAAATCGTAATGATTGAAGCAGGTGCAAATGAAGTTCCCGAAGACCAGATGCTTGATGCTATTCTTACAGGTCATGAGGAAATCAAGAAAATGGTTGCTTTTATTGACGATATACGCAAGGAAATCGGCAAGCCGAAATTTACTTTTGAATCAATGGAAGTCGACCACGATATGTTTGATGCTATTGAATCATTTTCCGCAGACCGTGTAAAAGTTGCACTTGATACAAATGACAAGACTGTCCGTGATGCAAGACTTGCTCCGATTATTGACGATATTCACGCTAAATTTGATGAGCAGTATCCCGAACAGATTCCTATGATTGATGAGTGCATCTATAAGTTGCAGAAAAAAATTGTCCGCACATGGCTTTATGAGGGCAAGCGTGTTGACGGCAGAGGAATTGACGAAATTCGTCCGCTTGCTGCTGAAGCAGGTATTCTTCCACGTGTTCACGGTTCGGGACTTTTCACAAGAGGACAGACACAGGTACTCACAATTGCAACTCTTGCTCCTATAAGTGAAGCACAGAGAATTGACGGTCTTGACGAAGAAGAAACAAAGAGATATATGCATCACTATAATTTCCCGAGCTATTCAGTCGGCGAAACAAAGCCAAGCAGAGGACCAGGCAGACGTGAAATCGGTCACGGTGCATTGGCTGAACGTGCATTAGCTCCTGTTATTCCGCCTGTTGAGGAGTTCCCGTATGCTCTGCGTCTTGTATCAGAGGTACTTTCCTCCAACGGCTCAACGTCACAAGGCTCAATATGCGGTTCTACTCTTGCACTCATGGACGCAGGTGTACCAATAAAAGCACCTGTTGCAGGTATTTCATGCGGACTTATCACGCTCCCCGACAGTGACGAATTTATGACAATGGTTGACATTCAGGGTCTTGAAGATTTCTTCGGTGACATGGATTTCAAGGTCGGCGGTACTCACAAGGGTATCACTGCTATTCAGGTTGATATTAAGGTTGACGGTCTTACACCTGCTATCATCAAGCAGGCATTTGAAAAGACAAGAAAAGCACGTATTCATATACTTGATGAAATTATGCTCAAAGCTATTCCAGCTCCACGTGCAGAAGTGAGTGAATATGCTCCGAAAATGCTCCAGACAAAAGTACCTGTTGACAAAATCCGTGAAGTTATCGGACAGGGCGGAAAGATTATTCAGAAAATTTCTGCTGACTGCAATGTCAAGATTGACATCAATGACGAAGGTGCTGTATTTATCAGCGGTATCAACGGCAATGACACTAAAAAGGCACTCCAGATTGTTGAAACTATTGCAAATGGTCCTGAAGTTGGTGCAATCTACAGAGGAAAAGTTGTTCGTATAATGGACTTCGGTGCATTTGTTGAAATTGTACCTGGTATGGACGGACTTGTCCATATCTCAAAGCTTGATAAGTCAAGAGTTGAAAAAGTTGAGGATATTGTTTCAGTTGATGACGAAATTGTTGTAAAGGTTATTGAGATTGACCGTCAGGGCAGAATAAATCTTTCACGCAAGGACGCACTTGCTGAAATTGAGGCAAAAAGAAAAAGCTGATTATCATGAAAGCTGAAATTATAAAGTTTATCAGAGATAATATTGATTTCAAAAGCGGTGTTTTTCAGGCTGTTGACGGTGAAAACAGGCTTATTGATGTTGCGTGGAAACACAATGTCCATTATATTGTTGATTGTTTTAACGGCATATTATGGGATTGTGTCACAAGAAACGGTGAACAAGTCTCATTACAAGGCACAACAACTAAAAAACCTGACGAAGAATGGCTGAAATATACTCAAAAACTTGTAAATCAGATTGAAAACGGCGACTTTAATCACAAAAAAACACGCAGTGATGAAATAGCTGAAATAATCCAGAAAAGAAATCTCACAAGCTATATGAACAATACTAAGTGGAGAGAGTTTGTACACGCAATGGACGAGGAAATGTCAGTTGCAGTGCCGTACGATTTGAAAACGCTTTTTGAGGATTCACATGATGAATATTTTGATACTTTTTACGATTATGAAAGTTTCAACTATTACGATTTCAAGTCGATTGAGTGGGTGAAAGTAAAGCCTGTATTTTCTGAATACAAGTTCAGGGGTATGCTTATTCCTGATGAGGAAACAGCTTTTGATGTTGAAGATGAATTTGTCACGCTGATGAAAAAATATTCGATTCCATACGAATATGACGTTGAAAATAAAGTCTATATAATATACGGCTATAAGGGCAGTTGAAAAAACTGCTCTTATTTTTTTGTTGATTGTGAAAAATTGTGTATTGATAATTTTCAAAAAATATTGTATAATTATATTAAGCATATTTTCTGTAATTTAAGAATAAATATTAATTATCAATACAAAATCAGTTCGGAGTTATAAATTCTGCTTTGAACTAAATACAAAATACGGAGGTATAAACACATATGAACTACAGACCGGAAGGCTGTTTATTCAAGACAGCAGAAAATCAGAGGTATATTTCAACCGCAGACGGACTTGCAGAAGCTATGGAAAAAGGCATAATCCTTGAAGCAAGAGTATCAGTGTGCGACAGTGAGCATAATCTCATTGTGGATTTGCCGTGCGCAGAGGGAATAATTCCACGTGAACAGGGTGCAATAGGTATATCAGAGGGCAAAACACGTGATATAGCCTTGATTTCACGTGTAAACAAGGTTGTATGCTTTAAGGTTGTGAATATCAGTTCAGACAACGGAAAAATAACTGTTGAGCTTTCACGTGCAGAGGCGCAGAGAGAGTTTATCGCTGAATATTCTGATAAACTTGCTATCGGAGACGTAATTGAAGCAAAAGTAACACATCTTGAACAGTTCGGCTGTTTTGTTGATATTGGCTGTGGCGTGCCGTCTCTTATTCCTATTGATGCAATTTCCATTTCAAGAATTTCACACCCGTCCGACCGTTTCAGAACAGGTCAGTTTATAAAAGCTATTGTGCGCTCACGTGACGGCTCAAGAATCTGCCTTACACACAAGGAACTGCTTGGAACATGGGAGGAAAATACGGCTGATTTCAAGGCAGGAGAAACAGTTTCAGGCATTGTCCGTTCAGTTGAAAATTATGGTGTATTCGTTGAACTTGCACCGAATCTTGCAGGACTTGCAGAATTAAGAGACGATGTTCAGGCTGGACAGAATGTCAGCGTATACATAAAGGCTATAATTCCCGAAAAAATGAAAGTAAAGCTTGTTATTGTGGATATATGTGATGAATGTGAAGTGAATCATGGTTTCAGATATTTCACTGATGCAGAACATATTGACAAATGGGAATACGCTCCCGAAAATTCTGGCAGAGAGATAACAACAATATTTGAATAACGCCGAAAAACCGCTTACTTATCAACAGCAAGCGGTCTTTTTTATGTGAAAAACTTGACAAATCCGACAAAAGAAATTATAATTAAAAAAAGGAGTGAAAATATTGGAAAAGAACTATATATATATACTGTCTGAACTTGAAAAAGCAGGATTTGAAGCGTATATTGTCGGGGGTTGTGTGCGTGATATGTGTCTTGAAAAAGTGCCTTATGATTTTGATATTACCACAAATGCACTTCCTGAACAGATTATGCAGGTATTTGCAGATAAAAGGGTTATCCTCACGGGATTGAAGCACGGCACTGTTACGGTAATGCACAACGGAGAAGCATTTGAAATTACAACATTCCGTGTTGACGGTGAATACAGCGACAGCAGACGACCTGACAGTGTTGCATTTACATCATCACTGAAAGAAGATTTGGCAAGACGTGATTTCACTGTAAACGCTATGGCTATGGACAGAAAAGGTACTGTTTATGACTATTATAACGGTAAATACGATATAGACAGGCATATTATCCGCTGTGTAGGTGACCCCGACAAGCGTTTTACAGAAGATGCCCTGCGTATTTTAAGAGCAGTACGTTTTTCTTCCGTAATTGACTTTGATATTGAGGAAAAAACAGCAGAATCAGCATTGAAGCTGAAAGAACGTCTGGATTTTGTTTCGGCTGAACGCATAAGAACTGAACTTGTAAAGACTTTGTGCGGTAAAAATGTTGTAGATGTTATGCTGAAATACCGTGAAATTATAGCACAGATTATTCCTGAAATGAGAGAATGTTTCGACTTTGAGCAGTATTCAAAATACCATAGATATGATGTGTATGAGCATATAGCAAGAGCAACAGGAAATATTTCTGTTGATAATCCTAACTGCGATATACTGCGTACGGCGTTGCTTTTTCATGATATTGGCAAGCCTGCAACGTTTCGGCTGGACAAAAAAGGAAAAGGGCATTTTGGCGGTCACGCACAAGTCAGTGCGGATATGGCGTATAAGATTATGCAGAGACTGAAATTCGACAACAAGACTATTGATACAGTTTACACGATTATCGCAAATCACGGTGATGTATTTGATTTCACCAACTCTGGCAGTGATACCATGCCGAAAAATGAAATAAAACATATGATTTCTGAAATCGGTGCGGAGAGATTTTTTTTACTGCTTGAACTCAAAAAAGCTGATAATTCGGCAAAAAACGACTTTGTACTTGATGAAAACAATAAAATTGACAGAATTGCAGAGACGGCACGAAAACTTATTGCGGATAACTGTTGTATGTCGCTGGCACAGCTTGATGTCAAAGGAAATGATATTTCAGCAATCGGATTCAGAGGTCAGGAGATAGGAAAATGCCTGAAAAAACTGCTTGATATGGTAATGAATGAGGAAATCGAAAATAAGCACGATATACTGATAAAATGTGCAGAGGAGATGCGAAAATGAAAGGATATATCCATTCTACAGAAAGTTTTGGCACGGTTGATGGTCCGGGAGTGCGTTTTGTAGTATTTTTTCAGGGCTGTCCGATACGCTGTAAATATTGTCATAATCCTGATACATGGGATTTTCAGAAGGGCAGGGAAGTTTCGGCTGATGAGCTTATCAGGGAATATGATTCATATAAGGAGTTTCTGAAATCTGGCGGAATTACTGCAACAGGCGGTGAACCTCTTGCACAGCCTGATTTTCTTGCCGAACTTTTTTCACTTGCCAAAGAAAAAGGCGTACACACCTGCCTTGACACGTCGGGAGCAGTATATAATCCTGAAAATCACGGAAAAATAGACAGCGTTCTTGAATATACAGACCTTGTGATGCTTGATATAAAGCATATCGACAGCGAAAAACACAGGAAATTAACAGGAGCAGGCAATGAAAATATACTTGCTTTTGCTGAACATCTGAAAGAACTGAATATTCCGTTGTGGATTCGTCATGTTGTAGTGCCTGATATAACGGATTCGGAGGAGGATTTGTTTCAGTTAGGTGAATTTATCTCACGGCTGAAAAATCTGAAAGCACTTGATGTTCTGCCTTATCATGACATGGCAAGAATAAAGTATGCTGAAATGGAAATGGAATACCCTCTGCCCGATACCCCGCCAATGTCAAAAGAGGGGGCAATCAGAGCAAAGGATATTATAATGACAGGTATAAAGTCAGGACTTAAAAAGCATTGATGCAGTTACGGTGACATTTTTTCCCACAAATAAGTACTTTTTCCCTGTTTTTTCCCACTCGTGTTTTCCATGTATATAGCCAAAAACTTAGTTTTTTCCCTTTTTTCCCACTATTTCAGGAGTGGAAAAATAATATAATATTATTGAAAGGAATATTAAATATGTTGACTAAAAATGATATAAAGAACAATATTGAAAAAATATCAAATAAAACAGGACTTAATATATCAGAAGAAATATTCTATAGTGGTGAAAATATCACAGAACTTGAAAGACGAATATCAGACATTGAGAACGAAAGAACCGTACTTAAAGAGCATGATTTGATTGAGAATGACTAATAATAAAGGAGCAGGAATTAATCTGCTCCGTTTTTTTATATTATTTTTACACTTCCGAAACTGTGGGAAAAAAGGGAAAAAATTAAGTTTTTATCTATATACAGCGAAAAATGCAAGTGGGAAAAAACAGGAAAAAAGTACTTATTTGTGGGAAAAAAGGTCATTTCAATAGTGAATACAGCAGGTAGATATGTATCACCGCACCGATAATATTTACAGTCCAGAACAGAGGTTTTCTTGTTTTATGGTGAAAATACATCATTCCTGCAATTGCACCATATGCACCGCCACAAATACCCGATATAAGCAGAGTTTTTTCTTTTATCCGCCATTTTTTCTTTTTTGCCTTTGATTTGTCTGCGCCGTACAGAATAAACGCTGTTATGCTCATTATGACAAGATAAACTGAATATATAGCAGTCATTTTGTAAGCTCCATTAAGTCGGTCATGGGCTGATTTTTCAATGCTCTTTCAAGCAAATCGGGCAGTTTTTCGGGCGGACACGCAAAGCATGGTATATCAAACTCTGCTATTTTCTGTGCAAGATTTTCATCATAGCACGGCTTTCCTCTGTCGGATATTGCAAGCAGTATTATTATATTCACCCCTGATGACTTCAATTCAGAAATTCGCCTGATTAAGCCGTTTCTGTTGCCACCCTCATATAAATCGGTTACAATAAACATTGTTGTTTTAGCAGGCTCTGTCACCAGTTCAGAACAGTAAGCAACAGATTTTTCAATATCAGTACCGCCACCAAGCTGTATTCCATAAAGCAGGTCAACAGGGTCACTGCACATATCAGTTAAATCATTTACAAATGTATCAAATGCAATGACATGAGTTTTCAGCGACCTGATACTTGCAAGTATACAGCCCATTACGGACGAATATATCGCAGATTCACCCATAGAACCACTCTGGTCTATATCAAGAATGATTGTTCTTGATGCAGATTTGCTTGCACGTTCAAAGAAGTAAAATTTTTCGGGCAGAATGGTTTTTATTTCGGGATTGTAATTTTTCAGATTACGTCTTATTGTAAGTTTATAGTCAAGTGCAGATGCAGAAGGTATGGGCGAATGTTCTTTCCTGTTGAGTGCAGAAGTAACCGAACGTTTGAGGTTATCAGCTAAACGTCTGTTTATGTCATCAACAATTTTCTGTATGAACTCTCTTGCATTTTCCTTAGCTTTTTTCGGAATCTGGTCTTTTAGCATGAGGAGCAAAGCACCTGTTGAGATGTCAGGCTCTAAACCGTCAAGCATTTCAGGCTCAAACAAAAGTTGTTTCATACCTTTTCTTTCAATTGCGTCACGCTGAATAACTTTTATCTCCATAGGCGCAAAAAGACTTCTCAAATCACCAAGCCACTTTGTAAGTTTCGGACTGCTCATGCCTTTTCCTGCACCTGTTCCCGAACCGTCTGAACTGTCCGCACCGTAAATCTGCGACAATGCGGAATCCATAAGCATTTCCTCTGCCGAAAGAGGTACACCGCCACCCATTGCGTTCAGCTTATCTTCGGCAGATTCGCCAAGAATAAGTCGCCAGCGTTTAAGCTGTAGTTTTTCATCAATATTTTCCATATCTATATATCTCCAAAATCAAAATCATCAAGTGCATCAATAGCTTCCTTTTCTTCTTCGGTCATTTCAGTCATGATAAATTCTGACACCTGCTCCGCTGATACTCCCATAACTTCCCCGATATTTTCCGCAATATCCGACTTTTCAGACGGCGAAAAATCGCTGAAAGTACGTCTAAGGCATATCAGAACGGGCTTAAATTCTTCGTCATCAAGTTCATCTATAAACTCAACAAGCTTTTCCCATACACTTAGACGACTTATAAGTGAACGTCTGTTCTTTTTGCTTAGTCCCTCAAACCACAATGCACTTTCTGTCGGTGGATTACTTTTTGATAGTCTTCGTGAAATGAGGGTAGAGAGAATTTCTGCATCAATTTTCCCACGCTCCATGAGTACGGCGCAGGCAAATCCTGAAACAATCGGATTAACTCTGTCGCTGTCGGACAACTCCTCAAGAAGTTTCAGAAACATTTCCGTATCAAGAAAATCATGTGCAAGACAAGCATCATTTACCTTTGAAATTGCGCTAATGAGATTTTCTGCCATGTCATTATCACATATTGATGCTGATTCAGCTTGCAGACAGAAACGCAGAAAAAGCTGTTGAATAAGCGGTGCAATCGGTGATGTGTCAATCTTTCTGATACTTCCGAAACGGATAATTCCCGAAAGCGTATGGATAGTATTGCCCGAATCCACGGCAGATGCGCAGTCCACAGCAAGTTTCTGCACCGCTTTTACAGCCGTCTTTACACAGTCAGCTAAACCACATTCAAATGATTTTGACAGAATTTCTGCTGTTTTAGACAGTTTTTCAGCCGTAAGCAGTTTGTTGTTGAGGACAAAATTTGCTACTGATTCGACCGTATCGCCGTTTAAAGATGCTTCTACAATCTGAATTTCAACTTCGGGCGACCAGCTTATAACCCATTTTTCAGCCCATGTTGCATTAGTCTGCTGTCTGAAAGTCTTTTCCGCAAAATCTATTCCGCATACAGTAAGTCTATGCAGGAATGACGAACGATTCAGGTCAAGAAATGCTGATTTTTCGGACTTTACACGCAGATTTTCACGCAAATCAAGTTCAAGCTCCTCACCTTTTGCCTTGCGGAATCTGTCAAGCTTCAATTCTTTAAGCTGATGCATGAAATCTTCCTGAACTGATGTGCAGACTGTACCATCGGGTAGAGAGCCTATTTTTGTGCCAATTTCAGTATCAGCACAGGCAAGTGAAATCTCCCCGAAACTTCCGTGACCCATACAAGTTATGGCAGAATCACGCAAATCCGCAAGAGACGGCATATTTCCGTCACGCATGGCACATAAAGTCTCCGCAAGTCTTACGCTTTCAATAACTTCCGCTGATGACGCTGAAAAGCCGTTTTTACGCTGATATGATGCGATTTTTGAGAGATACTCCGTTTTTGCATCTTCCAGAGTACCTTTTATTCTGTTTTTCCACAATATTTCATAGTAAGCAGGTGCTTTTGTGCCTGCGCCGTAACCGCCACGTGACGAAAGACGGTAGTAAGAATATGGCATGAGAGTTGACTTTGTTTCAACTGATTTCAGCTTTTTTGTAAGTTTTTCGTCATCTTTTGTAAAAGACTTATTTTTCAGTCCGTGAGTATGAAATGCTCCTGTTATAACTGCAACTTTCTGAAATTCCTGTTCGTTTTCGTGAATTACTTTACGCATAAATGCTTCACGGAGTTCATTATGTGCATCATTTTCAGAAAATTCACGCAGAGAACGCCCGTACTCCTCAACAGCTGAAATAAAGTCGTCATAATTCTGACAATGCTCAAAATTATACTCCCACAATGTATCATTGTCAAGTCCAGTTATACTTTCAAGTCTGCGGTAAACGCTTTCACCTTTTGACTTTCCGTCAGCCTGTTCATCTTCATCATCTTCACACAATATGCACGTTGACGGCAAATCACAGAATTTCACAGGTACATCATGACTGTATGCCCACAGCATAGCTCTGTATTCAGGTGAAAACTCCGCAAAAGGATACATGACGGTACGGACAGGCGGTGTGACGGTGTAAGCAAGAATGGCTACAGGCATAGTTGCCTGCGCCGAACACAACGGCAGAATAAGTCCGCTTAAATCAGATGCACCCTCAATAAGTACAACATCAGGATTTACCTTGTCAAGAAACTGCCCGACGTAAAAACCGCAGGCAGGCGAAAGATGTCGCACTCCAAAATATTCAGCCATTATTTATTAATCTGCTACTCAAAATATGGACAAACATACCCATATTGAGAAAATTCCTGCTTCAACGTGTCTGTTTTTGAAAATAACAAGTTATCATCTACTCACATTTGGTATGACACTCCACAGGCGTAAATTCCCATATAGCCTACGGTACATACTTATCATTGCTTTTTTATGCAGTCTGATAAGTCAGACAATCTTTCAGGTTAATACTCGCATTGAAATCCCTGTCAGCTATATATCCGCAGTTATTACAACAATAAATTCTGTCTGATAATTTTAAATCAGACTTGATATAACCGCAGTTATGACAGATTTTGCTTGACGGATAAAATCTGTCAGCAAGTCTTAATTCAATACCATATTCCTTGCATTTTGCAGTTATCTTTGTTCTGAACTCAAAGAATTTCTGTTTTGCAATTGCTTTTGAAAGATGTCTGTTTTTCATCATTCCGCTGATATTCAGATTTTCAAGTGTTATCCAAGCTGGTTTGGCTTTCACCAGTTCGGAAATTACTTTGTTGATATAGTCAGTTCTGATACAGTCAAGCCTGTGATGAAGTTTTTGTACTTTCAGCTTTTGTTTCCGGATATTCTGTCGGGTAGCTGCTCCTTTCAAGTTATTTGTTAATTTTTTCAGACTTTCGTATTTCCTCGAAAGTTTTCTCTGTTGTCGTTTCAGGCTTTTTTCAAGTTTCCTGATATGAGCAGTTTTATTGATGTTTTTAAAAGTTCTGCCGTTCGAACAGACTGCAAAATCTTTTATACCTAAGTCAATGCCGATTCCGAAATCATTAAGAACAGGCTTTTCCATTTCTGCTTCCTCTACCAGAACAGAAACATAATATCTTCCTGCTTTCATGGAAACAGAACCATTTTTTATAATATGTGTTCTTGAATTAGTCGGGATATATCCTTTTTCTTTCAGGCGTACCCAGCCAAGCATCGGGATTTTAATTCTATGCCTTTCACAGGGAATAATTACCTTTCTGTCTGTTTTCACAAAATACATTTTTACATCAAATTCTGATTTTTTCTTCCAGTTCGGGAATCCTGCTTTATGATTAAAAAAATTTCTGAAAGCTCTGTCTGCGTTCATGATACTTTGCTTGACTGATTTACTGCTGACTTTCTTAATCCATGAAAATTCAGGATTTTGCATAAGATACTCATTGTTCAGCCATTTTGAGAAGTCATATCCTGAAACAAATCTTTCTTCTTTTTCATAGATTTCTTTATTGTGTGACAGATAAAAATTATAGACAAATCTGCATACACCGATTGTTCTGTGAATAATCTGTTTCTGTTCAGAAGTCGGAAAAATTTCCGTTTTATATGCCCTAAGCATTTTTTCACCTGCCTGTAAGATAATCTATATATTTATACTTATTTGTCTACAATTGTCCATGTTTTTAGGCTCTGTTTTGTAACTCCTTGCACTCTGAATAAAGCGTTGAATAGCCCCTGCCTTTTTTGCGCATCACGTTTTCAAGATATTCAGTCCATATAGCCTTATCTTTTGCATCATCTTTCACAACAGCTCCCTGCAATGCACTTGCAAGCTCTGCATCTGTTACTTTGCCATTGCCGAAACTTCCAGCTATCGCCATAGAGTTAACAAGAAGTGAGATAGCTTCCGCAGACGAAAGTACACCAGTAGTCGGCTTAAGCTTTGTTTTGCCGTCAAGTGTCTGTCCTGCACGGAGTTCACGGAAGATAGTAACAACCTTTTCAACTGCTGAACGTTCAGGCAGTGCAGAATTAAGTCCGAAATCCTTTGAAAGCTGTGCAACACGTGTATTTACAATTTCAATTTCCGTCTCCATATCGTCAGGAGCAGGCAACACGACAATGTTGAAACGTCTTTTCAATGCGGACGACATCTCATTAACGCCCTTGTCACGTGTATTTGCTGTTGCGATTACTGAAAATCCCTTTTTCGCAGGTACTTCCTCGCCCAATTCAGGTATAGTGATTCTTTTTTCGGAAAGTATGGAGATTAAAGCGTCCTGCACCTCGCTCGCACAGCGTGAAATCTCCTCGATACGTGCAATTGCGCCATGTTCCATAGCTGTATAAACAGGACTTTTTACAAGTGATTCAAATGAAGGACCTTTTGCAAGCAACATAGCATAATTCCACGAATATCGGATTTGCTCCTCTGTCGTTCCTGCCGTACCTTGTATAACAAGTGACGAATCACCGTTTATAGCAGCTGTAAGATGTTCAGAAAGCCATGATTTAGCCGTACCCGGCTCGCCAATGAGAAGTAATGCACGGTCTGTTACAAGTGTGGCAATACATATCTGTACAATACGCTTGTCACCCATATATTTTGGTGTGATTTCAACTCCTCCGACTTTACCGCCCATTATGTACGTAAGAACAGATTTCGGCGACATCTTCCAGCCAGTTGGTATCGGGTTTTTCTCATTTGCAATAAGTGCATCAATTTCATGCTGAAACTGTTTTTCAGCGGGAAGTCTTAATATTTCGCTCATTTTAATTTATTCCTTTCAGATAGCATCTGCTAAAAATTTTTCAAGTACCTGAATCTGTAATGAAACCTGACTGTTTTTGTATTTGTTTGCCTCATGTGATTTAAGTCTGGCAAGAACTTTCTGCAATTCAGGTACTAAATCTCGTGGAAGTTCGCTGATTTCATAGCTATAATAGTAACTGTTTGTATTTTCCAGTGTATCAAATATAACGTCGGAAACAATATGTGGATTATCAATGATATATTTCGGGTCAAGTCCGCACAATGTATCAAGCAAACTTTTTTCACAGCATTTAGCAATTGCCTTTTTGCTGAAATCCACTATAGCATTGTGTATTTTTTCCTTGTCATCAGGTGAACAGGATTCATACAGCCTTTTGAGTGTGTAATCCGCCAAATCAAGACATTTGCGTGTATATTCGTGTTCTGCTAAAGATTCTTTGCGGTCTCTGTAATAGAGATAACGTTTTTTACTGAAAATTTTCCTCTCTGATTTTTCAAGGTATGAATCATCTGTAAGAAGTGCGATAATATCATCAATTTTTCCGTCTGCGATACGTTTTTCAACCTTATTGTCTCTGATGTCATAAAATACACCGTCTGCAAAAGCCACCATGTTTCTATAGTTACCATCGCTGTCACAATAAATGCTAGTGAACATTTTCATAATATTATAGCGGTACTTGTCTATAATATCGGGAAAATCCATGATACTTTTTCCTCTGTCCTCTGTTGCGATAAGGTACATATAAGGCAGTGTAAAATTATCACTGTCTCTGCTGTAGAGGTTTTCAATCATTCTGCGGAAAGCTTCATCATCATTCTTTGCTATGTTCTGTAAAAGTATTTCACAGATACTTGCAATAAAAACCTCATTGCTTTCTTTCTGGTTGACAAGTTCAAGAATAATATCTTCTGCTTCGGGCTTGTTTGCAAGCATTTTCCATACATCTACAAAATTATGTGCAGAATATGATTTGGATTTGAGCAGTTCCTTTGTTTCCTCTGCCCTTTGAAGTGCATAATCAACAGCTATTTTATTGCGTGACATTGCAATAAGCGGTACATTTTTTTGTGCAAATTTGCCTGATGTGATTTTTGTGAGTACAAAATCAGCTTCGGGTACATTGAGTTTTATAAGTGCAACAGCAGCCTTGTCTTTCATAGCAGCTTTTTCAGTCTTGTATATTTCAAGCAGTTTTTCGGCATTTCCTGCATCATAAGCAAGGCACTCAACAGCAGATTCTCTTACAAGATGCGGATTATTTTCATCCGCAATAAGTTCAAGATACCAGTCATTTTCGTCTGCACCTGCCAAAGTTCCGATATATTTAACAATAATTCCTCTTTCTTTGCTGTCTGATAAGTCAAGATGTTCTTTGAGTGCGGGAATTATACTTCTTCCAAATTTCGGAATATATTTTTCTTCTGTCACCGAAAGACTGGAGTATGATTTAATATTTTTCAGGAATAGATTAATTACACGGGGGTCTTTGTATGAATCAGGTGCAAGATTTTTTCCGCTTGTAAAAGAGGAAGTCAGCTCTTTTAAATCGGAGTATCTTAAATTTCGTGATTCACCGCCCACGCCTTTATTTTCGTGAGTTTCGCTGTTGTCCTTGAAAGTAGCCTGCGTAACGGCAAGCGCATCACACAATGATATGCAGTCGGCAAGAAGCGGAGCAGGATTTTCGGATGTAAAAAGCTCACTGCACATATTGTAAAGCCTTGCAAAGACTTTATTTGCCTTTGAAAGTGGCTCAAATGCTTCAACAGCACGTTTCAATCGGAAATCCTCATTTAATGTGGAACAGCCAGTAACAGCAGATGCACAAAGCCTGTCCCATAATTGATAAAAAAGCGATATATCCATTGTTGTTCTCCTTTCAGCAAAGTCTGATTATTCCGTCAGGTGTAACGATTGCAAGCGGACAGATGTATATTTTTCTGTCGGTAAGAGGGTAAAAAAGTTCTCCGAAAACTGCGCAGTTATCAAGATTATACTTTTCGCAGTCAAGAAGTTTCAGAACATCTGTAACGCTGTTATGTTCGTCATTGTTTTTCAGTGCGATAGTTTCACCGCCCGATTTAAGTACAGCGTGTCCGTCCTCTGCAAATTCAATTCTGTTGTATCTTATGAGCATTGCAACAGTCGGACTTGAAAGAGTGTTCTTGAGTTCGTTTTTTGCCTTTTTGACTGCATCTGAAAGTGAATTTTCCGCAAAAGATACGATTTTTTCAAAGTCCGATTTTTTTGGATTTCTTACGTCTGCATTATTCCAGCGTACACGACGATTCATTCCACCGGGATAACGATATAATTCAGGAATCTGATACACACCGAAAAATGAATCTTCCTCTTTTATGTAGCCTTTTGCTCTGTATGGACGTTTATTTTCCGTTTTACAGATTTCACCATCTGTAAGGTCAATCCAATAGCCTGAATCCGTATCTCTTTCGTGTGCGGAATCGTTAATAACCATGAAAGAAAGCTGTATGATTTCAGAATTTTGCTTGTATAAGCCGATTTCTTTGAGTTGTTCAAGTTTCCACACATTTCCCATAGCCTCATACAGAATACTATCTTCAGGCAAGACCTCACCGCTTTCAAGTTTCTTGTCAATATAGTCCCTGCATTTTCTGACGGAAACAGAAAGTTTCACACATAATCTTGTAAATATACTCATATCTCTGTCGGTCGGTTTTTGTGAGATATTTTTTGCAAGTGAGATTATTTCAAGCATTATAGCCTGCGGTTCGGGAAGATAATAGTCACCTAACTGCTTTGCAAGTGACTGATACTGTGAGATTGACGCATTGTTTATTGATGCAACACCTCTGGAAAGAATGTCATTGACAAAACTTTCAGCTAAATCAAGTCCCTCACGCTGTTTTTTCAGTTTTTTTGTGACTGCCGACTTATTCACCTTTTTCGGTTTAGGCGGGTCGGTGCTTTCAGCTTTTTTTGCCTTTTTCTCTATCTTTTCACGCTTCTGTGCAATATCTTCGGGAACTTCACTTGTTTCAAAGTCCTTGCCTGTGATATAGTCGAACATGATTGCAAGACTATGCTTGCATGGAAATTGTCTGCTTGGACACGAACAGCGGAAAACAGGTGTATCACCCATGAAATCGGCGGATGTATAATACGGCTTTGAACCGCTTCCCTTACATTCGCCATAAATCAATGTATCATCATCTGTTTTTTTCAGATTCCTGAAAGCGTTTGTACGTGAAATTTTCTTTGCATTTGTGACAGCCGTACTGTTCGGAGCAAGGCTGACTATAAAATCTTCGGTAATATTTTTTAATGTACCCACGTCTGATAATCCTTTCAAAAAAGTTTATAATTTATTCTACCATATTATGTATAAAAAGTCAATAGCACAAAAGTTCTTTTTTTTGGTAGGTTATGAACTTTTTGTGTACATACAATATTTATCATTGACATCTTTGAAAATATATGTTACAATAAACATAATAATTAATGAAAGGATATGAACATTATGAAAAAATCAGTATCAAGAATTACTGCCTTTATTCTTTCTGCATCAATGACATTTCTTAATATTCCTGTAGGTTACGCCGAAGAAGAACCGCAACTGCACATAACTAATATAATTTCAGGCGAAACATCAGAGTATGGTATGACCGACGTTAAAGAAATCGACGAAAACGGAACAGAAGTCTATCATAATCTCATACCACATAGAGAAGACAGAGCAGTCCTGCTTCCCGAAGCATATGATTTGCGTGATTACGGATACAGTACAAGCGTAAAAAATCAGGGAAGCACGGGTACTTGCTGGGCGCACTCCGCACTTGCTTCTGCTGAATCAAATATGATTATAAACGGACTGGCAGATAAAAGCGTAGACTTATCAGAATCGCATCTTGTCTGGTTCGGAAACTGTCGATACAGTACAAATCCAGATGATGTTCTGTATCATGAGGGACATAATGAGGGTACGGACGGCTATGACAATGGCGGAAATTATGTTATAGCTGTCGCAACTCTCGCTCGCTGGAACGGTATTCAGTTTGAAAAAAATTTCTCTGATGTAAGAAAAAGACCGTCAATTGACGAAAGCTACAGATATACTTCATACGGATATTTACAGAACAGTGATTCAATTGACAAAAATGACAGGGAAGCAATAAAACTTCATATCATGAACAGCGGTGCATTGCTTGCATCATTTGCATCACTTGAAGAATATTTCTCAAAAAATAATATATCTTATTATTGTCCTGAAGAACACAACACAAATCACGGCATTACAATTATAGGCTGGGACGACAACTACAGCAAGAAGAATTTTGGAGATTATATCCCCGAAACTGACGGTGCTTGGATTTGCAAGAACAGCTGGGGTGAAAACTGGGGCGACAACGGATATTTCTATCTTTCATACTGCGATATGACATACAGTAAGCTTACTTCCTTTGAAATATCTCCTACTGACAAATACGACAAAATATATCAGTATGATGCTTTAGCGGATTCCTGTATACATTTCAATGATATGGGTATAGCCGCCGCAAATATATACACATCTGATAAATATGAAGCACTCAATGCCGTATCGTTCTACACAAGAGAAGCTTCCGTACCTTATAAAATATACATATATTCAGGAGTAACCGACGGCAAGCCGACAAGCGGAAAACTTATATACACTGAAGACGGTGTACAACAATATGCAGGCTATCATGTAGTTGATTTGACGAAATCCGTTTATATTAGTCCCGATACAAATTTTTCTGTTGTTGTCGCACTTAAACAGGCAAACGCTTATTTCACTATCGACAGTGGTACAAGTGAAAACAGCTCATCATATTACAGTTACTATAATGTCAGAACAAATAAAATCGGAAACTGGGCGGATTTATCTGTCAGATATGGTGCTGATGCTTGTATAAAGGCGTTTACAAAGTCTGACGAGGAATTAATACCAGCCTGCGTAAAAACTGGAAAGCATGATTTTACTGAATATACCAACAGCGAGGACGGTACACACTCCCGAACCTGCACAGTCTGTAACTACACTGAATCGGCTGAACATGATTTAAGCAACTGGACGACTAACAAAGACGGCACGCACTCCCGAACTTGCGCCGACTGCGGATATACTGAATCTGATGTGCATTTCTTTGGTTTATGGGCATCAACAGACAACAAGCATTTCTGTTCCTGCGAAATATGCGGTTACACTGAATCCGCTGAACATGATTTCAGCAAGTGGACGATTACCAGAGCCAAACACTCTCACTCCTGCACGGTCTGCGGTTATACTGAATCGGCTGAACACAATTTCGGCAAGTGGAC
>JAIDTI010000082.1:49523-72100 GCA_029060755.1 Ruminococcus sp.
GCTGAACACAGTTTCGGCAAGTGGACGACTACAAAAGACGGCACACACTCTCACATCTGCGCCGACTGCGGATATACTGAATTGGCTGAACATAATATAAGCCGTGAATTATGTGCGGGCGGTATTGTGAAATACTCATGCAAAGACTGCGACTATACAAATCAAGAAAAAATATCGTACATAAAAGGCGATATAACAGGCGACAACAGAATTGATGTTTTTGATATGATTATGTTCCGCAAGCTGTACACTGATAAGCTCAAAAAAGATACTGACATCTATGCTGTTGACATGAATGAGGATTTGGAATTTACTATCGCTGATTTAGTTGCACTCAATAACTATCTGTTAAATAAGTAAAAAAAAGCTGTTGCATCATTTTCTGATGCAACAGTTATTTTTTTGTTAAGTGTATTCTTCGTCCCAACCGTAGGTATCATAATATTCGGCAACTCTTTTGTTGATATTTTTCTTGTCAAGTTTTTCAATAAGTTCAACATTTTCAGGTGTATTTCTGATATAAAACGAATTGTTTCCGATTATAACTTTTGCAAGTGGCATTTCACCGATAATAATAGGTGTGCTGTTCTTTATGAGTTCCATAACATTTTCTTTGCCTACATTTGCAGATACTACTTTTTCATCATCATTATATGAATATCTGTCCTGAGGTGATACGCTTGTTATCTTGTCAACAAGAATATAATTATCATATCCATAATAATAGCGATTATATATTGTCTTTTCCTTTTCCACATAGTTCTTGAAATTTGATTTAAACTCAGGATTCAGCACAAAATCAACATATACACTGTCTAAACTGTCCTCAATAGACGGAATATCAGTATCAAGCACTTTTATAGTATTCTCAAATGATTCAAGCACCCAGTAATTGCCTATATAGCAGTACACTTTGCCGTTGATGAGTTCGTCCTCTGTCATGTTTTTCATATCGGTTTCATAAGCCTTGCGGATTTCGTTCATCTGTCTTTCTGTTACTGATGAGTGGTTGACGGAGTTATAAAGAGAATCACATAAACTAAGGTTATATGTTGTACTCAATTGCATATCATGATATGCCCTGCTTCCCAGTTGACTTGCTGAATACTCTGCATATTCATCAGACAAGAGAATTGCTTTTACAAGATTATCTGCCATTCCCGAATATATAGTGTAAGTTCTCATTGTTTTTGAGCCTGTCATACCTGAATATGTCAGGTCAATATTAATATCAATATCTCTGGAGTAGGTATATTTTTCTGATTTATTTACTTCATTATATGAATAGTTCTGCGGATTGAAATGTCTGTCAACTATATCTTTGTTGAGTGCAATAGCTTCTTTTATAACGTCCTTGTCCTTGAATCTGATGTCTTCATCAATACGGAATGTGTCATTGTAGCCTGTATCAATTGTAACATAATCGACACTCAAAGCAGACGGAATGTGTTTTGATGCGCCGAAACCGTCAGTAACTTTACATATTCCGCATATTGCAAATACAGATACAACAGATACAACAAAGCCTACACCTGCTGTCCAGAACTTCTTGAAACCACGTCTTGTAATGATTTCCATGACAAACCATATAACAGCACATATTACAATGCCTGCAAATATAAATCCGTTAAATGTTATGAACAGTGAGAGTATGCAGAATACAACCATTGTCATTATAGCATAGAAGAATGAGCGGTATACATACGGTTTTGAAACGTCCTCTGCTTTTCTGAATCTATGCAACTGCCATGCAGAACATACATAAACAGCAACTGAAACAAGCATTGTAAATACCCATTCAACAAGCATGAATGAAGTTTTTGAAAGACTTTCCTTATAGCCGTCATACGAATCATAGGCATCAACGAACTGTACAAAGAACGCAAATGCACCGGCAGGGTTTGTGCTTGTGAATATTCCTTTTGTGAATATTGCCTCCTCTGTAATTCCAAAACCAGACGTTTCAATGATTGCAAGCCACAGACAGCCGATTGTTGCAGGTATCATAACGATAAATGAAATTACACTGAAATTTGCTTCAAATGTGTTTCCGCAGAATGTGAGGGCAAACACTGTTATTGAGTAATACTGTATCATAGCCATTATTACAATAAGTGCTATTTCAAGCATGAACGGCATCATTTCCCACATTTCGTTCATATCAATAAAAATCTGTCCTATGCCAAGCATTATAAGGCTGACGATTATTGAAATAACAAGCGGTACAACATAAAGAGTCAGTCCCGATAAGTAGTCCGCAAAAAATCGTTGAGTACCGTTTAATGGGAGAGAGTAATTCATGTCCGTTATGGTTTTTTTGTAAAGATATTTGTATTGAGACATTGCAACGGTAGCACCCATAAGCACAACCGCACTCAATGCAAAAAATCCTATAACAAAGAAAGTAAAACAGCCGTCCTCTACTGCATATTCAATTTCCTTGCCGTCTGCCCAGAACATAACCATTATAGCTATTGACATGGCAGGAAGTCCCAGTATATTGAGTATAATATTTACAATGAGACTTTTTTTGTTGGCTTTTAAGTTGTTGAGATAACGCGTCCAGAAAAAGCTTGTTTTACTTGAGTTCGTTGCTGTCATATCCAAGCACCTCCAGTTCATAGATAAATATTTCTTCAAGTGAAAGCGGAATCAGTTCAAGCACAACAGGATTTTTTGGTGCAAAGAATTTTTCAAGCTCCTGCATTTCACCTTTTGCGATAATATAGTAGATACTCTGGTTTTTCTCAAAGTGGAGAATATCAAGTCCCTCTGCTGAAAGCTGTTCACGGGTGTATTCTTTAGCTGTTCCGTCGTCATTTTTCGGGAAAACAGCCTGAATTTTGTGAACACTTGTTGTAACGCTGTCAATTTCTCTTGAAAATACGATTTTTCCATTGTGGAGGAGTGCTGCTGTGTCGCATACTTCATTGATTTCCTTTAAGTTGTGTGAGGAAATAACTGTAGTAAGCTGTCTGTCAAGCATAGCATCAACAAGCATATGCTTTACGATAATTCGCATAGTAGGGTCAAGACCGTCAAATGCTTCATCAAGCAATAAATAATCAGTTCTGCACGCAAGACCGATTATAACAATTGCCTGTCGTTTCATACCCTTTGAGAATGTGTTGATTTTCTTGTTAAGCGGTAAATTTACACGCTGTCGCAGTTCCTCAAACATCTCATCAGAAAAATTCATGTAGTAACTTTTGTAGTATTCTTTGAGTGCCTGCAAAGTATAATTTCCGAACTGCACCGTTTCATCATTAATAAAGAATACTTTCTGCTTTGTGGAAACATTGTCGTAAACAGATTCGCCGTCGATAAGAACATCACCCGAATCATGCTTGTATATTCCCGACAAAAGACGTAAGATAGTTGATTTTCCTGCACCGTTTGAGCCAAGAAGTCCGAAAGCCGTACCTTTTTCGATTTTCAGGTCTACACCGTCAAGTGCGTTGTATGTGTCAAATTTCTTGACAACATTTTTCAATTCAATCATGTCTAATCTCCTTTCTTAATTTGCTTCAAAAATTTTGTCGATTCTGTTTTTCATTGTGTCGGCTGAAATACCACGTTTCATAGCGAAAATGACGGACTTATCAAATTCCGACAGCGTTGCTTCACGAAAAATATCGCTGTCAAGTGATGAAATGAAACTTCCACGCCCCGGAACTGAATAAATAATTTTGTTTCTTTCAAGTTCCTGATAAGCCTTTGCAACAGTATTCGGGTTTACCCCTATATCTTTTGCAAGATTTCTGACGCTTGGAAGCTGTTCGTTTTCGTTTAGAGTTCCCGAAACAGCAATCTCAATGATTTTATTGTAAATCTGCTCATAAATCGGGATTCTGCTTGTTAAGTCAATAGAAAACATAAAATCTCCTTTCTGTCTGTTATGTACCATGATTTATAATACAGTTACTACAATAATATATTAGCATATATTTATGGATTTGTCAAGTGTTTTCTGAAAAAATTTCCGTGTTTTATAAGTTCTATGCAAAATAGTCAATCAATGTACTTGAAAATTTCATAAATATATGTTATAATTAGTAAAACTCATATATTGCAGGTGATTTATCTAATGAAAAGAAAAAGAAAAAAATGGAGAAATATTGTCATAACAGCGAATTTAGTAATTCTGTCACTGATTATCAGTATATGTTATACATATGTACAGCAACTACAGATAAAAAGTGAAAATACTATAAAATCCACTTTTATAAGTATGGTCAGTGCATTGAGAAAAACGGCAGGCGGTTATCTTATATCAAATCAGCAGTCATGCGACGACTGGGCAGGCTATATAAATGCTCATGATATGGATATAGATGAGGCACTTGATTTTCTTGAAAGTGCAAACAGTATTGACGGTGTTATGGCTCATATTATTGAATATGATACAATGACAGGATATTCAACATCTTGTGATGAAAATGGCGTATCAACTGTTGATTATTCGTCCTACAAAGAAAATCTGGAAGAAGTTATGTATTACTTGCGAAACAAAGAGGACGGCGTTTTTCTTACACAAACATATATAAATCCCATAGACGGAAAGGAAACTATTGGTTTTTGCCGTAATATTGAGCTTACAAAAGACCATTCCTGTCTGCTTATACGTACAATTCCATTTACTAATATTGCAGAAAACTGGATTTTTCCGTCCGCTTACGAAGATGCAGAACTGTCATTAATCAACAAACAAGGAGACTATATAATCAAGTCTGCTTCAATGCAGAATACTAATTTTTATGATTTTATAAATCAGTATGTGGAAATAACACCTGAAAAAACAAAACTTTTTATAAGTTCAGTTGAAAAAGATGGATATTTCCTTTTTGAAGTTCCTGAAGACGAAAAAGAAACAGGCTATTTTGTTATCGTCCCCGCTTTAAAAACAGGAAACTGGTATTATGTCGGTTATATTTCAAAAAATTCAGTAGATAATAACTATGTTGATTTTACGCTTGTTATAGTTGTTTCTGTAGGACTGATTTTTATGATTATCCTTAATATCTGTTACTTTCTGTTTATCAACAAACAACTGCTTAACAGCATTGAGGAAACAGAGAGGGCAAATGAAGCCAAAACACGCTTTTTGTCGTCAATGAGCCATGATATACGTACGCCTATGAACGCTATTATTGGCATGACAACACTTTCTGCAAATCATATCAATGAGCCTGATTATATCCGTGAGAGCCTGAAAAAAATCACGCTTGCAAGTAATCATCTTCTTACACTTATAAATGATATTCTTGATATTTCAAAAGTCGAAAGCGGAAAGCTTACTCTTAATCCGACTGTATTTTCCATTGCCGAATCCATGACGAATACTATAAATATTGTCCGTTCGCAGATAAAGGAAAAGGAGCAGGATTTCAACATCTACGTAAAAAAAGTAAAGCATGAGTATCTTTTTGCAGACGAACTTCGACTAAATCAAATTTTCATAAATCTGCTGACAAATGCAGTAAAATATACTCCGAACGGCGGAAAAATAAGTGTTGAACTGATACAGGAAAAGGCTGAAAATGACAATAATATCATACTTAAATATATTGTTTCTGATAATGGAATGGGCATGACAGAGGAATTTCAGAAAACTATGTACAATACTTTTTCCCGTGCATCAGACAGCAGAATTGACAAAATTCAAGGTTCGGGGCTTGGTCTTGCAATAACAAAGCAAATGGTTGAACTTATGGGCGGTACTATTGAATGTAAAAGCGAACTGAAAAAGGGTACTACTTTTACAGTTACTGTTGAAGTGCAGAAAGGTGAAAGCCCTGATGATAAAATCAAGTTGCCTTCTATGCAGATGCTTGTTATAGATGATGATGAAGTATTTCTTGAAACAGCATCAGAAATGCTTGAATCTATGGGACTGAGTGCAGATGTGGCACAAAATGGCAGAACAGCTGTTAAAATGGCTGGCAGAAAAGATTATTCAGTTATTTTTATTGATTGGAAAATGCCTGATATGAACGGTGTGGAAACAATAAATCAGATGAGAAAAATTGTCGGAAAAGATGTACTGATTATTGTAGTAAGTGCTTATGACTGGACTGAAATTGAAGATGATGCTGTAAGTTCAGGTGTGAACGGATTTATCAGCAAACCATTTTTCCGTTCAACAGTATATTCTAAAATTGCAGAGTTGCTTCATTTCAAAGACTCCAAAGAAATTCGTGATGATGATGATTTTGATGACTTTGCAGGACTGCATATTCTGATTGCTGAAGATAATGACATAAACTGGGAAATTATAAGCGAACTTCTAAGCGGATTCGACATAACGTCAGAACGTGCGGAAAATGGCTATATTGCAACAGAAATGGTTAAAAAGAATAATTATGATGCAATATTTATGGATATTCAGATGCCTGTTCTGAATGGTAAAGAAGCAACAAGAATGATAAGAAAGTCTGATGATGAGAGATTGCAGAAAATTCCGATAATAGCTATGACGGCAGATGCTTTTGCAGAAGATATTCAGGATTGCATTGATGCAGGAATGAATGGTCATGTTGCTAAACCTGTTGAACTGAAAAAGATATTTGACGAACTTCAGAAAGCAGGATTTCCGAAAAAGTGAAAAAATTCTTGACAGACAGCAGGAATATATGATATAATAAAAATATTACATTAGTGAAGGGGAGTTTTTTTATGGATTTTGAAGAAGCTAAAGTTATGCTTGAAAAACATGGTCAGCAACATTTGCTGAAATTCTATGATGAATTGAGTGACAAAGAAAAATCTGATTTGCTGAAACAGATTGAAAACATTGATTTTTCAGTGCTTGAAAGTCTGAAACCTGAAAATATATCATTTGCAAGAGAAAGACAGATTGAACCGCTTACAGAAGCTGTTACTATAGAAGATGCAGAAAAAAATGCGGACGAATATACAAGAATCGGCATAGAACAGCTGAAAAAAGGCAAAGTTGCTATGGTACTCCTTGCAGGCGGACAGGGTACACGTCTTGGATTTGACAAGCCGAAAGGTATGTTTAATATAGGTATTTCAAAAGAACTCTATATTTTTGAGTGCCTTATCAATAATCTGCTTGATATTGTAAAACAGGCTGGCTGTTGGATTCCGCTTCTTATCATGACGAGCGAAAAAAATAATACTGATACTGTTGATTTCTTTAAAGAAAAAAACTTTTTCGGCTACAATCCCGATTATGTTCACTTCTTTATACAGGATATGGCTGTATCTGTTGATTTCAACGGTAAAATATACCTTGAAGGCAAGTCAAGACTTTCACTTTCTCCGAACGGCAACGGCGGTTGGTTCTCATCAATTGTAAAATCAGGTCTGCTTGATAAAATAAAGACAGATGGTGCAGAGTGGCTTAATGTTTTCAGCGTTGACAATGTTTTACAGCGAATGGCAGACCCGAAATTTATCGGAGCTGTTATAAGTGCGGGCTGTCAGTCGGGAAGTAAAGTTGTATCAAAAGCAAGCCCACAAGAGCGTGTAGGTGCAATGTGCCTTGAAAACGGTATGCCGTCTATCGTGGAATACTATGAACTTACAGACGAAATGGCAAATCAGCGACTTGAAAATGGTGAACTTGCTTACAGATTCGGTGTTACTCTCAACTATCTTTTCAGACTTGATAAGCTTGAGGAGATAAACAATAAAAAACTGCCTGTTCATATTGTTGAGAAAAAAATCCCGTATATAAACGAAAACGGAGTTGAAATAAATCCAGATGAGCCAAACGGTTACAAGTTTGAAACACTTATTCTTGATATGGTTAATATGTATGACAGCTGTCTGCCTTTTGAAGTTGTACGCAGAAAAGAATTTGCTCCCGTGAAAAATGCAAGCGGTACAGATTCAGTTGATACGGCAAGAGAACTTCTCAAAGAAAACGGTGTTGAAATCTGAACGAAAGCGGACTGAAAAAAGTCCGCTTAAATTATGTGAGGTGAACTTATTGAAAAAGCTTTTGAAGTTTCTGAAAAATTACAAAATGCAACTTATTTTTGCTCCGTTTTTTAAGTTGCTGGAAGCTGTTTTTGAACTTATTGTCCCTGTTGTTATGGCGAATATCATAGATAACGGCATAGCAAATAATGACAGCAATTATATCATTAAAATGAGCGGTGTTATCATACTGCTTGGCGTGTGCGGTCTTGGATTTGCGCTTACCTGCCAATATCTTGCATCAAAATGTGCATACGGTTTCGGAACTGAACTGCGTGAGGCACTATATAAGCACATAAACTCACTTTCATACAGCAGTATTGACAGAATCGGCACAGCTTCACTTGTAAACAGGCTTACTAATGACACAAATACAGTTCAAAACGGTGTCAATATGTTTATAAGACTTGCTGTGCGTGCGCCGTTTCTTGTTGTCGGTGCAATGGTTATGGCTATGACAATCGACCTTAAATTATCTCTGATATTTTTTATTGTTGCACCTGTTATTTCTCTGATAATCTTCTTTATTATGCGAAAAACTATACCAATGTACAAGCTGACACAGCAGAATCTTGACCGTGCTACACTTCTTACACGTGAAAATATTGAGGGAACTCGTGTTATCCGTGCATTTTCAAAACAGCAGGAAGAAATTGACGAATTTAATCAGGCAGTAGACGAAATTTCAGCAAGTTCAATTGCTGTCGGAAAGATTTCGTCTGTTCTGAATCCGGTTGCTTTTATGATTATGAATCTTGGTATAGTTGCAATAATATGGTTTGGCGGTGTGCGGATTGATGCAGGAAGTCTCACACAAGGAGAACTGACCGCTTTCACAAACTACATGACGCAGATTTTACTTGCACTTGTCGTACTTGCAAATCTGATTGTGACTTTTACAAAGGCTTTTGCCTCTGCTAACCGTGTGAGTGAAATATTTGAACTTGAATCAGAAAAAAGCGGAACGGAAATCCCCGAAAAACAGGGCGAAAATGTTATTGAGTTTACAAATGTTTCTTTCAGATATGACGGGGCAGGGGAGAACTCTGTAAATAATCTGTCGTTTACTCTGAAATACGGCGAAATGCTGGGTATTATCGGCGGTACGGGAAGCGGAAAGTCCACAACAGCTTCACTTATACCATGTTTTTATCGTGCTGATTCAGGTGAAGTAAAAGTTTTCGGAAAAAATGTTGCAGATTATGATGCTGACGAACTCCGTAGGCGTATCGGATATGTACCGCAGAAAGCTGTACTTTTTTCGGGAACTGTAAGGGAAAATATGCAGTGGCGGAAATCAGATGCAACAGATGATGAAATTATTTCCGCACTGAAAACGGCTCAGGCGTGGGAATTTGTTGAGAATATGCCGAAACTGCTTGATACGCACATTGAGCAGGGCGGGCGCAACCTGTCAGGCGGTCAGAAACAGCGAATATCAATTGCAAGGGCTTTAGTCGGCAATCCTGATATTGTGATTCTTGACGACTCAACAAGTGCGCTGGACTATGCAACAGACCTGAAATTCCGCAAGGCACTTAAAGAGGATATGCACGGAACTACTGTTATAATGATTTCTCAACGTACCACATCACTTAAAGATGCAGACAGAATAATCGTCATGGACGACGGAAACGCTGTAGGAATCGGCAGTCATGATGAACTTTTGCAGTCGTGTGAGGTTTACAGCGAAATATACAAATCGCAGATGAACGAAAAGGAGGAAAGAAAAAATGATTAAAACTCTTGCAAGAATTTTCTCCTATGCAAAGCCTTATATATTGTACTTTTTTCTGATACTGATTTTTGCAACTGTCGGTGTTTCGCTGTCGCTTACAGTTCCTGTTTTTATCGGTAAAGCTGTTGATTTGTGTGTGGGAAAAAATGATGTTGATTTTGAGGAACTGAAACAAACAGCAATCACTCTTGCTTGTATCGTCATAACAAGCGGATTTTTTCAGTGGCTGATGAGTTTATGTACAAACAAACTTGCTTTTCTTACTGTCCGTGATTTGCGTGCGGACGTATTCGCAAAGCTGGAGCGTGTACCGATTAAATATATTGACAAATCGACAAAAGGAGAACTGACAAGCCGTGTAATCAATGACATTGAAATCATTTCAGACGGTCTTTTACAAGGTTTTACTCAATTTTTCAGCGGTATTATTACAATAATCGGAACACTTATTTTTATGATGTTCATTAATGTAAAGATAGCACTTGTTGTAGTGGTACTTACTCCGCTTTCATTTATTGTGGCATCAAAAATAACAAAGGCAACCCACGATTCTTACATGAGCCAATCAAAAATACGTGGCGATATGGTGAGTTTTGCGGAGGAAATGGCAGGAAATCAGAAGATTGTAAAGGCTTTTGTATATGATGAACGTGCTGAACAGAAATTCAATGAAATAAACAAAAAATACGGTGAAATCGGCTCAAAAGCAACATTCTACAGCTCAATGACGAATCCGACAACACGCTTTGTAAACGGTCTTATTTATGCGTCAGTTGGTCTTATGGGTGCTATGGGAGCTGTCGGGAAATTTGCATTTATAGGACAAATGACGGTCGGAAATCTTTCAAGCTTTCTTGCATATTCAAATCAATATACAAAGCCATTCAATGAAATATCGGGTGTTTTTGCGGAATTGCAGAACGCTGTTGCATCTGCGCAGAGAGTTTTCAATGTGCTTGACGAAAAAGAAATAAGCAACGATTCAGACAAGATAAATCTGATTGATTGTGATGGCAGTCTGCGATTTGAGAAAGTCAGCTTTTCGTATAATCCCGATACAGAACTCATACAGAATTTCAGTCTTAATGTGCAGTCGGGTCAGCGTGTTGCTATAGTGGGCAAAACAGGGTGCGGAAAATCAACTATAATAAATCTGTTACTGCGGTTTTATGATATTGACGGAGGCAGAATAAAAATATCGGGCTATAATATAAATGATATAACAAGAGACAGTCTAAGGAAAAATTTTGGTATGGTATTGCAGGAAACATGGATTTTTACGGGTACAGTTGCAGAAAATATAAGCTATGGTATGCCGGAAGCAACAAGAGAGCAGATTATTGAGGCATCAAAAGCTGTTCATGCTCACGGATTTATAAAGCGTCTGCCTGATGGATATGATACAGTAATTTCAGAAAACAGCGGACTTTCTCAAGGGCAGAAACAGCTTATCTGCATTGCAAGAATAATGCTCATGAATCCGCCTATGCTGATTCTTGATGAGGCAACAAGTTCAATAGATTTACGCACGGAACACCGCATACAGAGAGCATTTGTCAAGCTTATGCAGGGTAAGACAAGTTTTATTATTGCACACAGATTATCCACAATTAAAAACTCTGATATAATACTTGTAATGGAAAACGGAAATATTATTGAAAAAGGAAATCATGATACACTTATGAAAAAAGGCGGTTATTATGCCGATTTATTCAACAGTCAGTTTGAATCGTGAAAAAAATGCACTCTCTTAATCGGGAGTGCATTTGATTTTTTTATTATGCAAAGTCCATGTCAAGGAAAGTTGCAGAATTATTTATTGCTGAACCGTTCTTGTTTATCAGATCTTTCAAAGTAATGAGAACAGCAGGACTAATTGAAACCCCTTTTTTTACAATAGCTGATGAATAGAAAAGAGTAAGTCTGACATTGCCTATTTCTCGTGGGCTTTGAAGTTCAGCAAGAGCATGATTGACTTGTAACTGAAAACCGCTTGTGTTCATATTCGAACTCTGAACAGCTACAACAAATTCGTCTGAACCTGTTCTGTAGATACTCTCTGCATCAAAATGCTTTCTGAGAATATCGGCAGTTGTTGCAAGCACCATGTCACCTACGTCGTGACCGTATGTTATATTAACCTGACTGAATTTTGATATATTGAACATTGCAAAGCAGTAAGGAGTGTCGGGGCAGTCTGCAATTTTCGGATTTCCGTCTTTGTCCTTGCTGAAATCATTGATAAAGCTGATTCTGTTGTTTACATCTGTAAGAATATCTTTAAGTGTGGCAAGATGAAGATTCTTTGTAATAGAAGCCTGTTTTTTCTTTGATGCCTCAAGTTTCTGTAAAGTTTCCTCCTGTTTGATACTTATAACATTGAATATAATCATAAGTATGATACATACGGTACAGAATGAAATGATATTGATATTGATACTTCTTGAAAATTCAAAAACTTCGCTTGACGGAGAAGTTACAACAAGCAACCAGCCGGTATCACCCATATATGAATAGAAACTTATATCCTTTTTACCTTCAAAGCTTCCTGTAATGCTTTCAGATGTATCAGCATACTGATTACATATGTCAATAATATCAGCGTCTGTTGTTTCTTCGCCGACCATTTCAGGATTATCGCAGAATATGTATTTTTTGTCCTTGACATTTACCATTGAAAAAGTTGTACCAGCTGTATTAAATTCCATTGTGTTCAGTGCAGATGCAAGATTTTCTGTAAATATACCAAATCCGACAAGACCTTCTGGCTGTCCGTCTATTATAACAGCTTTGTACATTGACAGAATCTGTTTTCCCGAAGCAGGAGAGATGATAATGCCTGCATTGTAAAGATTGTCAGGAGCATTTATCATGGAATCCTGCAATTGTTTCAGGCTGTCGGGGTCTTTACGTGTTGTAATACCCACAACTCCGCTGTTTGTATGAGTAAGAACATGGGTTTTCCAGTCGCCAATCCATATACCTTCAGGGTCGGAAACTGTTGCAGAGAAATCTTCAGTATATTTTTGTGCAGAGGCTGATATTTCAGCATCATCAGGATTTTTCAAAACAGCTTCAACTTCCTGCGCCGTTCTGAAAGCGTTGAGTGTCTGTTCTGCATTGTCAACATAGTTTTTTATCATAACAGACTGTTCCTGCGCTATTGATTTCATGTGGCTTATAGCATTGTCTCTTGTTTTGTCTGATGTTCTGATTACCATGAAAACTGTCAGTAATATAATAACAGCAACAACAGCAAGAGTTGATATAATTCGACGTGTCTTTTTATCCATTATTTGTCACTCTTTCCTTTGAAAAAATTAAATAAACCCTTTTTACGACCTTTTTCTTTTGATTTTCCATTGTCCTCATCTTCCTCCTCATCATCAACAAGAAATTCATTCAAGCGGTTTTGCAGATATTGATAATTGTCGGAATTATTTGCAGAGGAAGCTCCTTTAAACTGATTAGAAATGTTATTTTGACTTTGCAGAAAAGCATTTATCTGCAAAACAGGTATAGAACGGTCGGGCAGAATAAGCATGGCATTTGAACTGTTAGGGTTCAGGCTTATTATTTTTGAAATACATTCATTGCAAGGGATAACAGGCTGAAAATTCACAGCATTAAATAATGATATTTCAGTAACAGCATTGTCACTGTCGCTGATAAGATTGTTATATACGTCAATTTCAGCATGGACGGACATAGGAATATTATTCATATATTTCAGCTGACTTACTCCGGTAATAATTTTTCCACTGCTTGTGCAGACGACACATATAGTATCATTATAATTCAAAGGAATATTTAAACTTGTCTTTTGTGAGGAAGTAATCCTTGCAATAGTACACATATCATCAAAACGCATTTTTTCACTCCTTATAGTAATATATTTATTGCAATATTTGTATTATATCATAATTTTTAAAAAAAGTCAATATAAAATTAAAATATCTGCTAATAAAACATCTTAATATACATATCCGACAGTATATTTTTATGTATTTTCACCAATTTTTAAACTTTTTGTGAATATATTTGCACAAAAATAAACTGCTGCAATTTTCATTATTGCAGCAGTTATAAGACTTTATTTTTCAGCTGTTCTTTATTTCATCAAGTTCAACAGTTGTTTCATATTCTTCACCGTTTCTGATGTATGTGACTTTTATTGTATCTCCTGCTGAATGGAGATTTTTCTGTGTATTGAGTTCGTCAGAAGTTGTAACTTTTTCACCATCAATTTCTGTAATAATATCGCCTGACTTTAATCCTGCTTTATCTGATGCACTTCCTTTTGTTACTTCAACTACATATACACCAATCGGCATATTATACATTCTTGACACTGTTTCTGTAACGTCCTGACAGCTTATGCCAAGTTGTGGCTTGCCTGTTACATAGCCATATTTCATTATATCATCAACTATCTTTGATGCCTCATTTGACGGAATTGCAAAGCCGATTCCCTCAATAGATGCCTCACTACCATATGAACTTGACATTTTAGACGAATTTATACCTATTACCTGTCCGTACTTGTTAATTAACGGACCGCCTGAATTTCCTGAATTTATTGCAGTATCTGTCTGTATAAGATTCATGGACTTGTCGTTTATTGTGATGTTTCTGTTAAGTCCTGAAATGATACCGCTTGTTACAGTGTTCATGAGTTCAAATCCAAGCGGATTTCCTATTGCCGTAACAGATTCACCAAGTTTTAAAGCGTCACTGTTGCCGAACTCCGCAGGAGTAAGACCCTCTGCATTTATTTTGATTACAGCAAGGTCGCAGTCTACGTCATATCCTATAACTTCTGCATCATATGTCTTATTATCATCAAGAAGTACTGAAATATTATTGGCAAGACCTGAACCATACTGACTGTCATATATAACATGAGCATTTGTGACAATATAGCCGTTTTCTGTGATTATTACGCCTGTACCTGTTCCGACAGATGTACTTTCAGACGGCATATTATATCCGAAAAAGTAACCGTTTCTGTTGTCTGATGTTGTTGTAAATTCCGACTGTATTCCGACAACGGCAGGGAGTACCTTTTCAACAACCTGCTCTGTTGTAAGTGCTTTTGTATCAGCATCTTCTGTTCTGATAAGTCCCATTGCATCAGCTTCAATAATCTTTCCTGCAACTGATTCTTCTGATACTGAAATATTCTGTACAGGAACTTCTGCAATCTGTTTGTATATTCCGATAGAACCTGCTGAAACTACAGCCATAGCCATGAGAGATGCTGTTATTTTCAATGCTGTGTGTTTTTTCGGCTTTTTTGGAGCAGGATTTGTCTCTATAATCTCAAATTTATATTCATTCATAATAATCACATTTCCTTTCAACTTGTGTGTGTTGTTTTCTTTACTGTGATTATAGTATACCTGTTATATGTGAAATGAATTTGATATAAATATATAAGTTTGTGAAATAATACGTGTCAGAATTTTCACATTAATGACAGTTTGGTGAATGAATGTGAAAAAATTGAGGAGCTGAAAACCCCTCAAGTTTATCAATCAGAAACGGAAATCACGTTCGCCGTTTCTTATTCTGTTAAGATAGTCAAGAGCCTTTTCACGACGCTTAGGGTCGGGTACTTTCTGGATTTCTCTGTCAATAAGTGCCTCACCGATTGACTTTGTTTCGGAACTTGCATAATCCTGTAAATATTCCTGCAATGTGAGAAGTGCATTAGGGTGACAGCAGTTCTGAATCTGTCCCACTTTGCAGAGTGCCATGAATCTGTCGCCTGTACGTCCCTCACGATAGCAGGCTGTACAGAATGACGGGATAAATCCGCCTTTGATAAGCCAGTTTACAACTTCATCAAGTGAACGCTGGTCGGACACATCAAATTGCTCCGTGTCGTGTGGTCTTTCTTCTGCCGTATAACCTGCATAACCACCTACAGAAGTTCTTGAACCGCCTGAAATCTGTGAAATACCAAGTTTCAGCACTTTTTCACGGCAAGTTTCACTTTCTCTTGTGGAAATAATCATACCTGTATATGGTACAGCAATTCTGATACAGGCAATAATTTTAGCAAACGTTTCATCATCAATACCATTATCAAACTGTGTCGGGTCAATGTCAGCGGCTCTTTTAAGTCGTGGTACACTGATTGTGTGAGGTCCGACACCGTGAACAGCTTCAAGATGTTCAGCGTGCATGAGAAGTCCGGCAAATTCGTACTTATACTTATCAAGTCCGAAAAGCACGCCGAGACCTACATCATCAATACCACCCTCCATTGCTCTGTCCATAGCTTCTGTGTGATATGCGTAATTGTGCTTCGGACCTGCGGGGTGAAGTTCCTCATAGCTGTCCTTGTGATACGTCTCCTGAAATAAAATATATGTTCCGATACCTGCTTCCTTGAGCTTTCTGTAGTTCTCAACAGTAGTTGCGGCGATATTCACGTTGACACGTCTTATAGCACCGTTCTTGTGCTTGATTGAATAGATAGTCTTGATACATTCAAGAATATACTCAAGCGGATTATTTACAGGGTCTTCACCTGCTTCAATTGCAAGTCTCTTGTGTCCCATATCCTGCAAAGCAATAACTTCCTGCTTAACTTCTTCCTGCGTAAGCTTTTTACGTGGGATTTCCTTATTCTGCATATGGTATGGACAGTAAACGCACTTGTTTACGCAATAATTTGAGAGATAAAGCGGTGCAAACATTACAATTCTGTCGCCATAGAAATTTTCTTTGATTTCATTTGCAAGCGCATAGATTTTTTCCGTCATTTCGGGCAAATCACAAGCAAGAAGTACACTTGCATCACGGTGTGAAAGTCCTGCACACTCCACGCCACGACCTGTTTTTTTAGGACGTGCTTTTTCAAGGATTTCCTCAACAAGTTCCTTGTTATGCTTATTTTTTTCAGCATATTCAAGTGTAGCAAGGATTTCTTCGTGATTGATAAATTCTTCAGCCTTTAAAGATTTTACATCATACATAATTTTTTCCTCCATTTATTTATTCAACTGTTCCGAATATGAACAGCACAAAATAATCATAATAAGATACAAAAAAGTATACCCAAGCCATAGAAAGATATATTCCACCCAGAACATTAATATTTTTATCGGGCAGCTTTTTCGGCGAATAAACATAAAGCGGTTTATTCAGATACCAGTTTAATGTTCTGAAAAAATCATCAACTTTTTCAGATATTTCTTTGCTTGAAGAAAAAGAACTTATATGACCTGCAAGCCCTCCATCTGAAACAAACTCATGTTTATCAAGGTCAAAATCTATTGAATCTATCTCATTTTTTTCAATTTTACAGCCATATCTTTCATTATAATAATGCAGTCTGTTTTTTACTGCATCATTCAATAAAGAAATATCATTGTCTTTTACATAGAAAATATCAGCTTCCATTGCATAGGGAAAATCAAGAAGCATTTCAAGATTATCAGATAAAACATCAACAACTCCTGCAAGAAATCCTGTTCCGCCTGTTTCTTTTTCAAATCCCCAGTATTCTTTACTCATAAATACACCTCTGCTAATCAGACAAATGGCAAATCATAATGTATTCTTCATCATTTTCATCAATAATTTCAAATCCGATATTCTTGTACATTTTCACGGCATAATTTGATTTCTGCACTGCTAAAGAAGCCTGTTTATACCCTGATTTTTTCAGTTCATCAAGCATTGTTTTCATAAGTGCAGTTCCGATTCCTTTATTTCTGTATTCCCTGTAAAGTGAAATGGCAAACGACGGTGTTTCATCATCAATATGTCCATAATCGTTCATAATGCGAACCCATACAGCACCAACAATTGTATTTTCAACTTCTGCCACAAAACAGAAATCGCCTGTTTGTTCTCCAAAATTTTCGGTATAAAGTTTTAATTCAGGCTGTTTAATGATTTCTTTTGGCGGTGCTTCAATTCCTTCGGGAATAAAAATTGCTTCATACAGAAAATCATCTAAAACATGATATTCTGATTTTCTTATTTTTCTGATTGTATACTCCATAAATCCTCATATATAAATTATTTTTTAGATACAGCCGATTTTACAGATACACCTTTAATATGTCCAAGTTTACCTGTAAGACTGCTTATTTTGTCGGGTGAGGCATCAACTGCCACTGAAATAAGCGATATTCCACGTTCTCTGTATGGTATGCCCATACGTCCGATAATGATGTCATTGTAATCATGCAGAACGCTGTTGACCTCTGCAACTGCTGACGGGTCGTCAACAACAATTGCTGTTACTGCTATTCTTTTTTCCTCCAAAGCTAATACCCCATTTCCCTTAGTTCAGATACAATCTGCACATAAAATTCAGTAATATCTGAAATTTCATTTTTATTCTGCGGATTTCTGTAACTGAATTTCATTCTCCGCAAATCAACTTCATCAGGGTGAGAAATTCCACGGTTTCCCGTCCCCGTGTAAATTCCTTTGAAATCACCCCATGCAACTTCATCAGGTGTAAGCATACCGTCACTTTCATTATCAAGAACTTTTACAACAGTATATGGAAACGACATTATAATATCACTCAACTGATTTTTCATTTTAAATGCGTAACTTCTGTAGTATATGTCCTCATTATCAGGATTTTTTCTGTTGAAATCAGTCATAAAGTCAGTCGTAAGCTGTTCAAGACAACGATAAGTTTCGGGATTTTTGTCTCCGCCGATTTTCATAAAAATATCAAATACTTTACTGCCTGCTTTAAGTAAAATTTTCGGTGCTTTCATTATTTTATCCATACTCAATGAGCCGTTATGCGGTGTACTTAATGTAGTTACAGATGCAATATAACCGCCTAAATTCATTGAGGAAATCATATATCTTGATTCGATACCGCCTTTTGAATGTGCAATTATATTGACTTTTTCTGCACCTGTTTTTTCTATGAAATCAAGTAAAGATTTTTTTAGAGTCTCACAATTATTCTCAATTGAGCCGTTAGCGTCTTGAAATCCAAAAAATATTGTTGCACCATGATTTTCAAGTACCGCCGGAATACGTCCCCAATAGCCAAAGTGTTTTCGGTCACGGAATCCCATTCCATGAATCATGAAAACAGGATATTTTGTCTTGCAATTATAATTTTTCTCCATAATATAAAAAATGCCCGCAAAAACAGCAGGCATACAGACTTAATCAATATATATCTGCTGACCGACAACAAGGTTAGTACTTTGTCGTCCGAAAACATGGATTATTCAGAATCACCAATAACAGAATAAATCCTGTTATCCGCTTATTGTGTAGTATATCACTTTTTATATGATTTGTCAATTGTTTTTTGTTAGTAATTAATAACATTAAATTTCATTTGTAATATTGAAATTTCCAACAAAAAATGATATAATAATTAATATAAAACAGAAAATCAAGGAGGTTATTTATGGCAAATCAACTTTGTATTGTTCTTGACTTCGGCGGACAGTATAATCAGCTTATTGCAAGACGTGTCCGTGAATGTGGTGTATACTGTGAAATCAAGAGTTATACTACACCAATTGAGGAGCTTAAAGCTCTTAATCCTATGGGTATTATCTTTACAGGTGGTCCGAATAGTGTTTATGACGAAAGTTCTCCGCATATTTCCAGAGAAATTTTTGAACTTGGTATTCCTATTCTTGGTATTTGTTACGGCTGTCAGGTTGTTGCTTATACTCTTGGCGGTGAAGTATCAAGCTGTACTAAAAGCGAATACGGAAAAATAGAAATTTCTCAGATTGGCGGACTTCTTTTTAATGGCGTACCTGAAAAAAGTACTGTATGGATGAGCCACACTGATTTTGTAAGCAAATTACCTGAAGGATTCAAAATAACTGCAAAATCTGATGACTGCCCTGCTGCTGCATTTGAAAATCCCGAAAAAAAGCTGTATGCAGTACAGTTTCACCCCGAAGTAACACATAGTCAGTATGGAAAAAATATTCTAAGAAACTTTTTATATGAAGTATGCAGATTCTCAGGCGACTGGAAAATGGACGACTTTATCGAATCAACTGTTGCACAGCTTCGTGAACAGATTGGCGACAAGAGTGTAATACTTGGACTTTCAGGCGGTGTTGATTCATCTGTTGCGGCAGGACTTCTCTCACGTGCCGTAGGAAAACAGCTGACTTGTGTCTTTGTAGACCAGGGACTGATGCGTAAAGATGAGGGGGATTTTGTTGAAGATACCTTTACAAGACTTTTTGATATGAATTTTGTCCGCATAAACTGTAAAGAACAGTTCCTTACAGCATTAAAAGGTGTTACCGACCCCGAACAGAAACGAAAAATTATTGGTACTGAATTTTATAATGTTTTCTGGAATAAAATTCGTGAGCAGGGTACAGACGGATTTTTTGCTCAGGGTACTATATATCCCGACCGTATCGAATCGGGCAAGGGAAATGAGGCAGGCAAAGGAAAGACAGATGTAATAAAAACTCATCACAATATGGTTGAAATGCCTGCTGATATTCAGTTTGCTGGTACTATTGAGCCACTCAAAGACCTTTTCAAAGATGAGGTGCGTGCAGTCGGTGAAAAACTTGGTATTCCTCATGAACTTGTCTGGAGACAGCCATTTCCTGGTCCTGGACTTGGTGTGCGTATTCTTGGAGAGATTACCGAAGATAAAATAAAAGTGTTGCAGGAAGCAGATGCTGTTCTGCGTGACGAAATCGCAAAGAGTGGCATTGAAAGCGACTTGAAGCAGTTCTTTGCAGTACTGCCTGATGTTCGTACCGTTGGAGTAATGGGCGACCACCGTACATATGACCATCTTATTGCTATCCGTGCAATCACAACTGACGACTTTATGACAGCAGACTGGGCAAGAATCCCATATGATATTCTTGCACGTGTTTCAAACCGTATCTGCAATGAAGTTGAACACGTTAACCGTGTGGTTTATGATATAACATCAAAACCGCCTGGAACGGTTGAGTGGGAATAATAAAATCCCCGAAAAACAGGGCTGTATATAGCCAAAATCTGTTATCATTCCGTTATCATGGCAACGATTTGGCAACAATTTCTGAATCACTCGAAAATAAAGAGTTATCTGATATTCTCATCGAATAACTCTCAGTCTGTCGAAAAAGTCAAGTAAAAGCTTGGCTTTTTTGCATAAGTATGATATAATAATAGAGAAGAGCAAAATAGCAGATTGAGTTTCAGATCAAGGAAAAACCAGAGAAAAGGCGAAGAACAGAGTAAAAAAAGGCATAGCAAAGCAGACCTAAGCCAGAAACGGCAAAAGTCTGTTGAAAAATATGGAAACTGAAAAGTCAGGCAATGTGTTTAACGGATTTGAGAGAGCGATAGGAACATTGAGATTTAGTGACAACTGCGGCAACAGTAGTAATAAGAAGAGCAATGTGAGCGATAGAGTTCATATTTTTAGCAGCATTGAGACTGTGGATCCAAAGGCGTTCCTGACCTGTAGATTTGAAACGTGCATTGTAGCGTTCAGCTTCAGTACGCATAGAGTAGATTTTTTTGAAAGAAATACAGTCACGATCTATGGAAAGTCTGTAATCATCAGGCAAAGTAACATATTTTGTACAGCCGCGAGTCTTTTTGCCGTTGTTCCAGTTTTTATGGTTACACGAACAAGAGCCGTTCTTTGAACGCTTAAAGGGACAACAGTATTTCTGACGAGTTCTATTATTGTCAGAGAATTTGCCGTCCTTATGCATTGCAAGTCCGGCTTCACAAATAGGATGTCCTGATGAAAGTTTTTTAGGATTTTTAGTATTTCGCTTATTCAGCGGAATGACACATTCACCATGATAAACGTCTTTGACCAGGTTGTAAACAGCTTTGACATCGTAACCTTTATCAGCGATAAAAGTACATTCATCAATAGATAGAAAATCATTGGTCTGGCTTAGAATATCTTCGACAACAGTACTGTCTGCAGTATCAGCAGTAGTAGTAATTTCGGAAATTGGTAAGCCTGTAATGCCGTCAACCAGCACATGATTCTTGTAGCACCAATAGTATTCAAATTTTCTTTCGTTATGCTGATTTGAAGCGGTATGTATACCAAGTCTGTAATCATTATCAGACTTGGGCTGATTGTCCTTGGAAAACTTGTTTTTAGCAAAAGACTTAGGATTATTCTGACAGGTATTTGCCAAAACAGGAGTGGAATCAAGAGCGATGAAAGAGGTATCGATAATACCAATTTCAGCAGCTTGCAGGACCACTTTTTGCATAAGTTTTTTCAAATACTCATTATCAAGCTCTCTGATAAATCGGTCGAAAGTCCAGTATGACGGAAGAGGCTTCATAATATTGAAGTCGCAGTAATGTGCGATCAAAAGATTATTATTCAGATAATCAAGCAGATCGGTGATGCAGGAGAAGCATTCGCATTTCATAACAATAAATGCACATAGCAAAGTGCATTTTGAATAACCACGTCTGCCTTTCTTGGCAATTCTGTCAGGAAAGTCAGACAGATCAAGATTCAGAAAAAGCTTATCATAAAAATTTGCTTTAGGTGCACTTGTGAAAAATGTGATATCCTGTATTATTTCTTGGCGATAGATAACAGCCAACTCCCTTCGTATTTCTTTTTCCATTTATATTATACGACAAAATGTTGGCTGTTTCTATATTTTATAGTGATAAATTTCAAAAAATTGTCCTGATTTAGCTTTTTATCGCTGATTTCTGCGTTTTGCTCAGGGCTATATAATAAAGAAAAGGAGTGATGATAAAAATGTTGGCAACAAAAAATAAAGAACGAGGACAATATGAAAAAATCTGCATAGAAGAACTTGTACCGCAGGATCATATACTTAGAAAGATAGATGCAGCAATAGATTTTACACACATATATGATTTAGTATTACAGTTGTAAAAAATCCGAAAG
>JAIDTI010000083.1 GCA_029060755.1 Ruminococcus sp.
CCCCGCCACCCCCGACTCATGAGCGTCTCGTGGGCTCGGAGACGTGCATAAGAGACAGGGGTGATTTCGTGAAAAAATCAATTGCAATATCAATAATCATTCTGCTTATACCTGTTATGCCCGCACTTGTCATAAGCGGTCTGTCTTCAAATTCTGATTTGGACGAAGGTTCTCGTATGGGATTAGTTTCTTGTTCATTTGCGTTTATTGAACAGATTTTTTGTGCAATTGCATCAATTATTTTACTGATTGTTTTTGACTGCCGATATCGACAGCGTAACAGAGAGTGTATTGGATATGTTATAACATCATCATTTCTGAATATACCGACTTTTGCGCTGATTATAATGAGAATCGCAAGTTATTTAATTAATCCGTCAGGGATTTATCACAATAATGGAAATGAATATAATTATTGGTCTGCATGGGCAGATGAGATAAATAGTTTGTTTGGAGTTGTCGCTATCGGAATATGTGTTCTGTTATGTTCAGTTGCAACAGTCAGTGTACTTATAAAATTCTGTCATATTAATCACCAGCTTAAAAATCCAAATTATGTGTATAAATAGCAGTCCTGAAAAATCAGGGCTGTTTTATTATACTAACAAATATAAAAAGCATGACTGATTTTTACATTGTTTATTTATTGACAAACTTGCTGAAATGGTGTAAAATATAATTATCAAAACCGAAAGGAATGATTAAAAATGGGTTTAACACTTACAGAAAAAATATTAAAGGCTCACCTTGTTGATGGTGAGTATGTAAAGGGTCAGGAAATCGGAATTAAAATCGACCAGACTCTTACGCAGGATGCTACAGGTACTATGGCATATCTTGAATTTGAGGCTATGGGCGTACCAAGAGTAAAAACAGAGCGTTCAGTTGCTTATATCGACCATAATACACTCCAGAGCGGATTTGAAAATGCAGACGACCATCGCTTTATTGGCAGTGCAGCTAAAAAGCATGGCATCTATTTTTCACGTCCCGGAAACGGCATCTGTCATCAGGTACACCTTGAAAGATTCGGTATACCCGGAAAAACTCTTATCGGTTCAGACAGCCATACTCCAACTGGTGGCGGTATCGGTATGATTGCTATCGGAGCAGGCGGACTTGATGTTGCTGTTGCAATGGGTGGTGGTGCATATTACATAACCTGTCCTAAAGTTGTAAAAGTAAATCTTACAGGAAAGCTCAGTCCGTGGGTATCTGCAAAAGACGTTATTCTTGAAGTATTAAAGAGAATGTCTGTTAAAGGCGGTGTAGGAAAGGTTATTGAATACGTTGGAGAGGGTGTAAAGACACTTTCTGTTCCTGAACGTGCAACAATAACAAATATGGGTGCTGAACTTGGTGCAACTACTTCTATTTTCCCGTCTGATGAAATTACAAAGCAGTTTCTTGAAGCACAGAAGCGCGGTGAAGTATGGACTCCTCTTTCAGCTGACGAAGATGCAGAGTACGACGAAGAAATCAATATCAATCTCAGTGAACTTGTACCGCTTGCAGCTTGTCCGCACTCTCCTGACAATGTAAAGAGTGTCGAGGAAATCGGCAATCTTAAAATCGACCAGGTATGTATCGGCTCATGTACAAACTCATCACTTCTTGATATGCTCAAAGTTGCACACATCTTAAAGGGCAAGACTGTTCACCCTGATGTATCACTTGCAATTGCTCCGGGTTCAAAGCAGGTTCTTAACATGATGGCTGAAAACGGAGCATTGGCAACTCTTATTGATGCAGGTGCAAGAATACTTGAAAGTGCGTGCGGTCCATGTATTGGTATGGGTCAGTCACCTAATTCAAAGGGTATTTCACTCCGTACATTCAACAGAAACTTTGAGGGACGTTCAGGAACAAAGGACGGTCAGATTTATCTTGTATCACCTGAAATGGCTGCAATTTCAGCTATAAATGGTTATCTTACAGACCCACGTGAAATAGGTGAAATGCCTGAATTTAAGCTTCCTGATGAGTTTACAATCAATGACAATATGGTTGTACCGCCTGCACCTGTTGAGGAAATGGACAAGGTAGAAATTCTTAGAGGACCAAATATCAAGCCATATCCTGAAACTTCACCACTTCTTGAAACAATTGATGCTCCTGTATCACTGAAAGTCGGCGACAATATCACTACAGACCATATTATGCCTGCTGGTTCAAAGATACTTCCTCTCCGTTCAAATGTACCGAAGATTTCGCAGTATTGCTTTGCTGTATGTGACGAAAGTTTCCCGAAACGTGCTGAACGTCTTGGCAAGAGTATTATTGTTGGCGGTTCAAACTATGGACAAGGTTCATCACGTGAACACGCAGCACTTGCTCCGCTTTATCTTGGTGTAAAGGCTGTACTTGTCAAGTCATTTGCAAGAATCCACCGTGCTAATCTCATAAATGCAGGTATTCTTCCGCTTACTTTTGTAAATGAAGCTGATTACGATAAAATCAATGAGGGTGATGAACTTCTTCTCGCTGACATCAGAAAAGCTGTTGCAGAGGGCAAAACAGAACTTACAGTAATTGACAAGACAAACGGTGCTGAAATTCCTGTACTCTGCGAACTTTCTGGACGTACAAAGGATATTATCCTTGCAGGCGGACTTCTTGACTACACAAGAGAGAGCATGAAGTAATAACTTGGTTGGATTAGTTAAAATACTGATATTCTTTACAGTTTTATTACTGTTTTTCTGGGGATTGAATATTTATAAGCATATATGTTCCGGCTGGACAAAGTTTCAGAAAGTGACTGATACAGTCGGAGCAGTAATGCTTCTGGGATTTTTGGTTATGCTGATTATTCCGCTTATGAAATAGGGTGATATTATGGGATTACGGGACGATATTAAAGAATCAATAGACAGTATTAATGAAGATGTAGAAATCGAAACATGGCGAAACAAAAAACAACCTGAAAAATATGCAGGATTCGGCAACAGAGGAACGCCCGAAGGTGATGCATGGTTTAAAATGATGATACCACACCTTATCGGTTTCGGAATCGGTCTTGCTGTAGCAAGACTTTTCAGCTGTAAGTTTGTCGGATATATAGTTTTCGGCTTGATATTTGCGTATCTTACCGGAGTTTACAAAAGTCACACATCTGACAGAATTTCATGGAAATACGCATTTATCAAAAATGCACTTCTTTTATTCAGGTGGATTTTAATAGCTGTTCTGGCTCTTATTCTTGGTTTCGTTATGAATAAATATGATATAAATTAACTTTGTAGTTACAAAGAAAAGCAGATTCAACAGAAATGAGGGGATAGCATACAGACAAAAAAATCAGGCATATCAGGTTCAGACCTGAAATATATCGCCATTCTTGCAATGCTTATAGACCACACTGCACATATATTTGTGCCATATGGAACACTTCTCTATACGTGTATGAGGTTTGTTGGCAGAACTACTGCTCCTGTAATGTGCTTTTTCATTTCCGAAGGCTACCACCACACAAGAAATCTGAAAAAATATTTTCAGCGTATGGCGGTTTTTGCGGTTATTTCACACTTTGCTTTTTCGTTCTGTTTCAGGAGTAATCTACTTGACTTCGGAACGTCAAGTATGATTACAACGCTTTTACTCAGTCTTTTTGCAGTTCACGTACTGAACAGCGAAAAATTTGACAAGGCATACAAATTGCCTTTACTTCTTTTTATAGCATATCTGGCACAGCATTGCGACTGGGGATATGAAGCAGTAATATATACTCTTGTCTTTGAAATTGCAAGGGAAAGCCGAAAAAAACAATTAACCGCATATACTGGAGCAATTTTAGTCTTTAAAATAATACCTTTTATTTCAGCAATATTCAGCGATATATCTTATTTTTTTACAAACTGGCAACAGCTTGGTGTAATTCTTCCGATACCGCTTATTCTTCTGTATAACGGTGAAAGAGGCGGAGGAAAATATACTAAATGGGTGTTCTACATCTTCTATCCCGCACATCTTATTTTATTAGGCTATCTGAATATCAGGTATATTTTATAGTGGAGAAAAGCAGATAGTTTAAATATTTTATGGAGGTATAAACCAATGGCAAAAATTATTATGAAAACACCGCTTGTTGAAATGGACGGCGATGAAATGACAAGAGTTCTCTGGCAGTGGATAAAGGATATTCTTCTTACTCCATATGTTGAACTCAATACAGAATACTATGATTTAGGTCTTGAACACAGAGAGGCTACAAAAGACAAGGTTACAATGGATTCAGCAGAGGCTACAAAAAAATACGGTGTTGCTGTAAAATGTGCTACAATCACACCAAATGCTGCACGTATGCCCGAATATAACCTTACGCAGATGTGGAAGTCTCCTAATGGTACTATCAGGGCTGCTCTTGACGGTACAGTTTTCAGAACTCCTATTATCGTAAAGGGCATTGAGCCATATATTCCTACATGGACAAAGCCTATTACAATTGCACGTCATGCTTACGGCGACGTTTACAAGAATACTGAAATGCGTGTTGAAAAAGGCTGTAAGGCTGAACTTGTTGTTACAGATGAAAACGGCAATGAAACAAGAGAACTTATACACGATTTTTCAAAGTGTGATGGTATCATTCAGGGACTTCACAATCTTGATGATTCCATTGCAGGATTTGCAAGAGCTTGTCTGAATTATGGTCTTGACCTGAAACAAGATGTATGGTTTGCATCAAAAGATACAATTTCCAAAAAATATGACCACAGATTCAAGGATATTTTCACAGAAATTTACGAAAATGAATATAAGGAGAAGTACGAAGCCGCAGGTATTGAGTATTTCTATACACTTATTGATGATGCTGTTGCACGTGTAATCCGTTCAAACGGCGGATATATCTGGGCTTGCAAGAACTACGATGGTGACGTTATGTCCGATATGGTTTCAACAGCTTATGGCAGTCTTGCTATGATGACTTCCGTACTTGTTTCACCGGACGGAATTTATGAGTATGAGGCTGCACATGGTACAGTACAGCGTCACTATTATAAGTATCTCAAAGGTGAGGAGACCTCCACAAACTCTGTTGCAACTATTTTTGCATGGAGCGGTGCATTACGCAAGAGAGGTGAGCTTGACAATACACCTGAACTTTGTGATTTTGCTGATAAGCTTGAAAAGGCTACAATTCAGACTATTGAAAGCGGTGTAATGACAGGCGACTTATATCTTATCTCAAAACTTGAAAATAAGAGAAAGGTTGATTCAAAAACATTCCTTGAGGAAATCAAAATCAATCTTGACAAACTTATGTAACTGAACAGAAAGGCAATAAAAATGTCAAAAGATGCAATCTCAAATTCCGTAATAAGACGACTGCCGAGATATTACCGTTTTCTTGGCGAACTTGAAGCAAATGGATATGTGCGAATCTCATCAAGAGAACTTGCCGAAAAAATGGGACTTACCGCATCACAGATTCGTCAGGATTTCAACTGTTTCGGTGAATTTGGACAACAGGGCTATGGCTATAATGTCAGCGGTTTAAGAGATGAAATCGGAAAAATACTTGGACTTGACAAAACAACTCCCATGATTCTTTTAGGTGCTGGAAATCTTGGCAGAGCTATTGCATCACATATTGATTTTCAGAGCAAAGGCTTTGAACTTGTCGGAATTTTTGATGCAAACCCCGATATTATCGGAAAAAAAATCGGCAGTATAATAGTAAGCAATATCAGTGAACTTGAAAATTTCTGCAACAGAAATCACCCTGTTTCTGCCATTCTCTGTATTCCGAGAGATTCAGCTATAAAAGAAACTGAACGTCTTATAAATCTTGGTATACGGGCATTCTGGAATTTCACTCATTATGACCTTAGAATCAATCATGAAAATATTGCTGTTGAAAATGTTCATCTTGGCGACAGTCTTACAACACTTTCCTATGCTATTAAATCAGATTATCCGGATTGACTTATTTTTTCAGCAGGGTTTTTTCCCTGCTGAAAATCTGATTATGTATTTTTTTATATAATCATATTCCATAAAAATATGACAAAAAAACAAGGTCTGCTGTATGTAATTGAAAGGCATATTATCTGATTTTTCCATAATGCACGAAAATCAGCCGATTAAGCACAATTTATTATATTGCACAGCATTTATTTTTTATATAATTAATATACAAAAATGTATATTTTACAATTCCAAAATAAAAAACATTGTTAATAATATATCAATATCAGAATATCTTTATACTAAATCTGTATTTGAAATTTTTCTTGAAAAATGGTATACTTAACAAGGTAACTGAAGTTAACTAAACAGATTTTTTACTGAAAAGGTGGTAATTTATAATGGATTATCGTATTGAACATGACTCAATGGGAGAAGTTAAAGTTCCAGCCGATAAGTACTGGGCTGCTCAGACAGAGAGAAGTCACGAAAATTTCCTTATCGGTGTAGGTATTGAAACTATGCCACGTGAGATTACTCATGCATTTGGTATTCTTAAAAAAGCTGCTGCAATTGCAAATCATGCAGTAAAACCCGAAAAAATGACAGATGAAAAGCTTTCTGCAATTTCTAAGGCTTGTGATGAAGTTATCAGCGGTTCACTCAATGAGCATTTTCCGCTTGTTGTATGGCAGACAGGAAGCGGCACACAATCTAATATGAATGCAAATGAAGTTATTGCAAACAGAGGAAACGAAATTGCTGGTGCAAAACTTCTCCACCCGAATGATGATATTAATATGAGCCAGTCATCAAATGATACTTTCCCGACAGCTATGCACATTGCTGCAGTTATCGCTCTGGAAGATAAAGTTATTCCAGCTGTTGATGTGCTTATTGATACTTTCAAGCGTCTTGAGGAAGAAAATGAGGGTATTGTAAAGAGTGGTCGTACACATTTACAAGATGCTACACCGATTAAGTTCTCACAAGAGATTAGCGGTTGGAGAGCATCTCTCGAAAAAGACAAGAAAATGATTCTTAATGCTTGTGAAGAACTCAAAGAACTTGCACTCGGCGGAACAGCAGTCGGAACAGGTCTTAATGCTCCAAAAGGATTTGCTGAAAAATCAGCAGAAGCAATCAGTCAGCTTACAGGAAAAAACTTTGTAACTGCTCCTAATAAATTCCACTCACTTACATCAAAAGATGAAATTGTATTTGCTCATGGTGCATTGAAAGCACTTGCTGCTGATATGATGAAAATAGCAAATGATGTGAGATGGCTTGCATCAGGTCCACGTGACGGACTGGGAGAAATTTTCATTCCTGAAAATGAGCCGGGTTCATCAATCATGCCTGGAAAAGTCAATCCTACACAGTGCGAACAGGTTACAATGGTAGCTGTACAGGTTATGGGAAATGACGTTGCAGTTGGCATGGCGGCATCACAAGGTAACTTTGAACTCAATGTGTTCATGCCTGTATGTGCATATAATTTCCTTCAGTCCGCAAGACTTCTTGCTGAATCAATCATTTCATTCAATAAAAATTGTGCTGTCGGAATCAAGGCAAATACAGAAAAGATGCATCATAATCTGCATAATTCACTTATGCTTGTTACAGCACTTAATCCATATATCGGCTATGAAAATGCCGCAAAAACTGCTAAAAAGGCATTCAAGGACAATATCTCACTTAAAGAAGCCTGCGTTGAACTTGGTTTCCTTACAGCAGAAAAATTTGATGAGGTATTCCACCCTGAACAGATGGTGTGAAAAACTGAGAAAGGAAAAATACCTATGCAAACTTTTACATATTATCCCGGCTGTACGCTTAGGACAAAAGCCAAAGATTTAGATGCTTATGCACGTTCATCTGCGGAAGCTCTCGGAATTGCACTTGTTGAGCCTGAAAACTGGCAATGTTGCGGAGGTGCTTATACAACAGCTACAAATGAACCGGCAACAAAACTTTCAGCCGTAAGAACTCTTATGTCTGCAAAGGATTCAGAGGGACTTGTTACAGTATGTTCTGCCTGCCACAATGTAATCAAGCAGACAAACTACGATATTTCCCATAATGAAGCAATGGCTAACAAAGTGAAGCTGTATCTCGGACTTGACGAAGCATATACAGGTGAGACAACTGTATATCATTATCTTGAGTTGCTCCGTGATGTTGTCGGATTTGATAATCTCAAATCCAAAGTTGTAAAGCCGTTCAAAGATAAGAAAATAGCTGCATATTATGGCTGTCTCCTGTTAAGACCCTCAAAGGCTCTTGCTATGGACGACCCTGAAAATCCCTCAATTATGGAAGATTTTATCAGGGCAATCGGCGGAACTCCCATAATCTATGCACAGCGCAATGAATGTTGCGGAGGTTATATTACAATGGAGGACAAGGAGCAGGCACATAAAAGAAGCAGTGCTGTTATGGATTCTGCACAGAGTATGGGAGCAGATATGATTATAACAGCTTGTCCGCTCTGTCTCTATAATTTAAAGAAAAACTCGGGTTCTGATATGCCTGTATACTACTTTACAGAACTTCTTGCCGAAGCACTTGGATTAAAGGAGGGTACAAATGAATAAGAATCAGAAAGAATGGATTGACATTACAAGCGGTGTTAATGTGCGTAAGTGTATGAGATGCGGAAAATGTTCTGCGACTTGTCCGTCTTATGACGAAATGGAATATCACCCGCATCAGTTTGTCTACATGGTAGAAAATGGAAATATTGAACCGCTTCTCAATTCGGATTCACTTTATAAGTGCCTTACTTGTTTTGCGTGTGTTGAAAGATGCCCACGTGGTGTTGAACCTGCAAAGGTTGTTGAGGCAGTACGCCTTACAGCAATAAGAAAACAGGGGAATAATCATCTTATTCCCGACCAGATTCCTGAAATGCTTGATGACGATTTGCCACAGCAGGCAATTGTTACAGCTTTCAGAAAATATACTAAATAAGGAGGAGCATCATGCAGAGAATAGGTGTTTTTGTCTGCCATTGCGGTACAAATATCGCTGCTACGGTTGACGTTAAAGCTGTTGCAGAGGCTCTTAGTCATGAACAGGGTGTTGTAATTTCACAGGATTATCAATATATGTGTTCAGAATCGGGGCAGGATTTGATTAAAAATGCTGTCAGGGAGCATAAGCTTACAGGTATTGTTGTGTGTTCATGTTCGCCACGTATGCACGAAAATACATTCAGAAAAGCTGCTGCATCTGCCGGACTTAATCCATATCTTGTTGAAATTGCAAATATCCGTGAACAGTGTTCATGGATTCATAAAGATATTGCATCAGCTACAGACAAGGCTATTATACTTGGAAAAGCTGCTGTTGCAAAAGTTAATCTCAATACACCTCTTACAGCAGGAGAAAGTCCCGTTGTAAAGCGTGCATTGGTAATTGGCGGAGGCATTGCAGGAATACAGACTGCTCTTGATATTGCCGAAGCAGGATTTGATGTTGATATTGTTGAGAAAGAGCCTACAATCGGCGGAAAAATGGCGCAGATTGACAAAACTTTCCCGACTCTTGACTGTGCCGCTTGTATACTTACTCCGAAAATGGTTGAAGCTGCACAGAATGAGCATATAACTATCCATTCATTCAGTGAAGTGAGTGCTGTAAAAGGATTTGTCGGCAATTTTACAGTAACAATCAAGAAAAAAGCACGTTTTATAGATGAAACAAAATGTACAGGCTGTGGACTTTGTACAGAAAAATGTCCCATGAAAAAAGTTCCGAATGAGTTCAATATGGGACTTGACAACAGAACTGCTGTTTATATTCCGTTTGCACAGGCAGTTCCAAAAGTTGCAACAATAGACCCGAATTACTGTCTTATGCTCAAAAACGGCAAATGCGGAGTATGTTCAAAAGTATGTTCCGTTGGTGCGATTGATTACAAGCAGACTGATAAACTCATTGAACAGAAATACGGCGCAATTGTTGTTGCAACGGGATTCAATACTATAAAGCTTGATAAGTATGACGAATTTGCATACAGCTATTGCCCTGATGTTGTAACATCTCTTGAACTTGAAAGACTTATGAACGCAGCAGGTCCGAACGGCGGTACACTTCTCCGTCCGTCAGACAAAACACACCCTCATACAATTGTATTTGTGCAGTGTGTAGGCTCACGTTGCGACGACAGCAAGGGCAAACAGTACTGCTCAAAGATATGCTGTATGTACACCGCTAAACACGCTATGCTTATTCGTGAGAAGTACCCCGATACTGAAGTATATGTGTTCTATATTGACGTACGTACTCCCGGAAAGAACTTTGATGAGTTCTATCGCCGTGCAGTTGAGCAGTATAATGTACATTATATAAAAGGTATGGTAGGCAAGGTTAGTCCAAAGGCTGACGGAAAAATTGACGTTCAGGCATCAGACCTTCTTTCAAATGAGCAGTTACACATAAATGCTGATATGGTTGTACTTGCGGCTGCAATTGAGCCTGATAAGTCGGCGAGACCGCTTGCAACAATGCTCACAACACAAATGGATACAAACGATTTCTTTACGGAAGCACACCCTAAGCTCCGTCCTGTTGAATCTGCAACAGCAGGTATATTCCTTTCAGGTGCTTGTCAAGGTCCAAAGGATATTCCTGAAACTGTAGCGCAGGCAAGTGCGGCGGCGGCAAAGGCTATCGGACTTCTCTGTAAAAACAGTATCACCTGCAATCCTTGTGTTGCACATTCAGATGAGCTTATGTGCAATGGCTGTTCAGCTTGTGAGAAAGTTTGTCCTTATGGTGCAATCACATATCAGGACAAGGAGTTCAGAATGCCCGACAGAAGTATAGCAATCCGCAGAGTTGCAAGTGTCAATCCTGCTGTATGTCAGGGTTGCGGAGCTTGTACAGTAGCTTGTCCGTCTGGTGCAATGGATTTGAACGGCTTCTCAAATAGTCAGATTATGGCGGAGGTAGACGCAATATGCAAGTAAACGAAAATTTTGAGCCTGTAATAGTAGCATTCTGCTGTAACTGGTGTTCATATGCAGGTGCAGACCTTTCAGGCACTAACAGACTTAATTATCCTGCAAACGTAAAAATAATAAGAGTTCCATGCTCATGCAGAGTAAATCCCATGTTTATACTCCGTGCATTTCAGAAAGGTGCAGACGGTGTTATAATATGCGGTTGTCACCCTGGCGACTGTCACTACACATCAGGAAACTATTTTACAAGAAGAAGAATCACACTTCTTTACAGTATGCTTGATTTTCTTGGAATTGAACGAAACAGAACACGTCTGGAGTGGGTTTCTGCCGCAGAGGGTGCAAAATTTGCTGCTGTTATGAATCAGTTTGTAGAAGATGTCAGAAAACTTGGTAAAAATCGCAGATTGGAGGATTTACGATGCAGGAAGTAATGATAAAAAGAGCAAAGGAACTTCTCGCAGACGGCACTGTAAACCGTGTAATCGGTTGGAAAAAAGGTGAGTTTTTCTATGATGCAACACCTGCTGTTTTCAGAACAGCAGAGGAACTTGACAACGAATTTGTTTTTGACGACTTCACACAAGCCAATGTATCAAAGTATCTTGTAAAAGAATCACGCAAAGAAGGAAAAATTCTTGCTTTCCTCAAACCATGCGATACCTACAGTTTCAATCAGCTTGTAAAGGAACACAGAATAATCCGTGAAAATGTGTATGTTGTAGGTGTTCCGGGAGGTCCGAAGCTTGATATTGAAAAAATAAAGGCAAAGGGAATTACTGGTGTTCTTAATGTAAAGAATGAGAACTATACTATTAAAATAGAAACACTCTACAGCACAGAGGAAATGCCTTTTTATGAGGCAGTAAGCGGAAAATGTAAAAGCTGTAAGAGTAAAAAGCACGTTGTATATGATGAGCTTATCGGCGAAGACGGAGATATACTTGACTCCAACCGTTTCGATATGGTTGAAAAACTTGAAAACATGACAGCGGAGGAGCGTTTCAACTTCTGGCAGAATGAACTTTCAAAGTGCATCAGATGTAATGCCTGCCGTAATGTATGCCCTGCCTGCACTTGTGAAAACTGTGTGTTTGACAACCCGAAATCGGGTGTTGATAATAAAGCACCTGCTGACAGCTTTGAGGAAAAAATGTTTCATATTATCAGGGCATTTCACGTTGCAGGAAGATGTACAGACTGCGGAGAATGTTCAAGAGTATGTCCGCAGAATATACCATTGCATCTTCTCAACAGAAAGTTCATCAAGGATATAAACAGTCTTTATGGTGACTATCAGGCTGGTGCAGATACAACATCAAAAGCTCCTCTTAATGATTACAATACAGATGATTGTGAGCCGTCAATCGTACATGAAAGGGGCGTTGAATAATGCTTAAAATATCTACTGATAAGTTAAACAGTCTGTTTGATGCAATTTCAGCAAAGCAGACACTCTATATTACTGTTGACAATGAAAACGGTTCTGCTGAATACAAAAAGTACGAAAGCGGAATGACATTGAGCAAGTCTCTTAATACAGTACGCAGTGCAAAGGATTTTTTCTTTCCGCAGACTGAAAATCTTGCTGATTTTAAAGTTGAGGGAAAAAATATTGAAGTTATTGATGTACGTGAGGAATCGGAAGATTTTGTTGTTTTCGGTGTACGTGCCTGCGACGCAAGAAGTTTTACAATTCTTGACAAAGTTTTTCTGTCTGAACCTGTTGACAGCTACTACAAAAACCGCCGTGAACATGGTACTATAGTTACAATGGCTTGCACAAAGCCTGCTGAAACCTGTTTTTGTACAGCTTTCGGCATTGACCCGACTGTACCAGAGGGAGATGTTGCTGTATTTTTTGACGGTGAAAATTATTTCTTCCTTGAACGTACAGAAAAAGGCGAAAAGTTTATAGCCTCAATTTCAGATATGTTAGAGGACGGCGATACTTCAAAACTCAACGAAGTTCAGGAAAAGGCAAGAGACATCATGAAAAAGTTACCGCTTGCAAATCTTTCAACAAAGTCATTTGGCGGTGAAAGATTAATGGAACATTTCAACTCTGAAAAATGGGCTGAACTTTCTGAATCGTGTTTAGGCTGTGGAACTTGTACTTTTGTATGCCCTACTTGTCAATGCTATGATATTCGTGATTTCAATACAGGACACGGAATAAAGCGTTTCAGATGCTGGGATTCGTGTATGTACTCTGATTTTACAAAAATGGCACACGGCAACTCAAGAAATTCACAGCTTGAAAGATTCCGTCAGAGATTCATGCACAAGCTTGTATATTTTCCTGCAAACAATAACGGCGAGTTTGGTTGTGTAGGCTGTGGAAGATGTCTTTCAAAATGTCCTGTATCAATGAATATTGTCAAGGTAATGAAAGCACTGGAGGATAAATAATGAATAACGATACATTAATACCGCTTATCGGCGTTGTTACTGATATAAGACAGGATACACCTGATGTAAAAACATTCAGGGTAAATGCCATTGAGGGCGGAAAAGTTTTTGAGCATATGCCCGGACAGTGTGCAATGCTTTCAATTCCAGGAGTTGGCGAGGGTATGTTTTCAATAACATCTTCTCCGACAAACAAGGAGTTTATGGAGTTCAGCATTAAAAAATGCGGTTGTCTTACAACATGGCTTCACGCTATGGACGTAGGTCAGCAGATTACAATAAGAGGTCCATACGGAAATTATTTTCCTGTTGAAACAAATTTAAAGGGCAAAGACCTTTTATTTATTGCAGGCGGTATCGGTCTCGCTCCGCTCCGTTCAGTAATAAACTATGTGCGTGACAATAGAGCAAATTATGGTGATGTTCAGATTATCTACGGCTCACGCTCAAAAGATGATTTGGTTGACTATCAGGAAATTATCGACGAATGGCAGGCAGACTCGAATATTCAGGTTAATCTTACAATCGACAGGGAGCAGGAGGGCTGGGACGGTCATGTCGGCTTTGTTCCGAACTATGTCAAGGAACTCAATCCCTCAACAAGTAAAACTGTTCTTGTCTGCGGTCCGCCGATTATGATTAAGTTTACTCTTACAGGACTTAAAGAACTTGGATTCACTGAAACTCAGGTATATACAACAATGGAACTCCGTATGAAATGCGGTGTAGGAAAATGCGGACGATGCAACATAGGCAATAAATATGTGTGCAAGGATGGTCCTGTTTTCCGCTTTGACCAGTTAGGCGAACTTCCCGACGAATATTAATAAAGGAGTTAAAATTCATGGATAATATGGTTAATATTTATCTGTTCGGCAAAAAATATCAAGTGCCGTCAGGTCTTACAATTATGACAGCTATGGAATATGCAGGTTATGAGCTTGTACGTGGCTGTGGCTGTCGTAACGGATTCTGCGGAGCTTGTGCAACTATCTACAGAATCAAGGATAAACAGGAACTTCATGCTTGTTTGGCTTGTCAGACAGAAGTGCAGGAGGGTATGTATGTTGCAACTCTCCCATTCTTCCCGCTTGTAAAGCAGGTTTATAACATCAACGAAATAAAACCGCATGACCAGATTATGATGCAGCTTTATCCTGAAATTTACGCTTGTATCGGCTGTAATGCCTGCACAAAGGCTTGTACGCAGGAACTCAATGTTATGCAGTATATCGCATATGCACAGCGTGGCGAATATGACAAATGTGCGGAGGAAAGTTTTGACTGTGTAATGTGCGGAGTATGTTCATCACGCTGTCCTGCTGGTATCTCACACCCACAGGTTGCAATGCTTGCACGTCGTCTTAACGGCAAGTATATCGCTCCTGAATGTGAGCATCTCAATAACCGTGTAAATGAGATAAATGAGGGTACATTTGATAAACTCATTGAAGATTTGATGCAAAAGCCGATTGATGAAATCAAAGAACTTTACAACAACAGAGATATAGAGAAGTAATAGGAGGGGTAAAGTCATGTATAAAATTGACAAACTTAATGAACTTGCTGAAATCGTTGCTGAAAAGAGAGCGGAAAATGCAAGTCTTGAGCCAAAACGAATGACGGCAGAGGAAAAAGAAACTCTCCTTGCTACTTTTCACCCTGATTATAAGCAGGACGAATTTACAGTTCTTTCAGCAGGTGTAAACAAGGGCGAAAAAGTTCCGTCACAGCTTGCAGAACTCTTGCAGGGCAAAAGCAGAATCAGTGCAGAAGATGTTGACCTCTCAAAGCCTGATTATGATACAGATGTACTTATTATAGGCGGAGGCGGTGCAGGTGCATCAGCAGCTATTGAAGCTGATGAAGCAGGTGCAAAAGCTATGATTGTCACAAAACTTCGCATAGGTGATGCAAATACAATGATGGCAGAGGGCGGTATACAAGCCGCTGATAAGCCTAATGATTCACCAGCTGTTCATTATATTGACGCTTTCGGCGGTGGACATTTTGCGGCAAAACCTGAACTTGTAAAAAATCTTGTAACAAAAGCTCCCGAAGCTATTCAGTGGCTTAATAAGCTTGGTGTTGAATTTGACAAGGAAGCCGACGGCACAATGGTTACAACTCATGGCGGCGGTACATCAAGAAAACGTATGCACGCAGCTAAAGATTATTCAGGTGCAGAAATTATGAGAACTCTCCGTGATGAAGTTCTTAACCGTGGTATTCCTGTTGTTGATTTTACAGCAGCTGTTGAAATTATCCTTGACGAAAACGGCAGGGCAGCCGGTGCAGTTCTCATGAACATGGAAACAAAAGAGCTTCTTGTTGTACGTGCAAAAACTGTAATTATTGCTACAGGCGGAGCAGGAAGACTTCATTATCAGGGTTTCCCTACATCAAATCACTATGGTGCTACAGCTGACGGTCTTATCCTCGGCTACAGAGTAGGTGCAAGACTTCTCTATGCTGATACTCTCCAGTATCACCCGACAGGCACAGGCTATCCCGAACAGATTTTTGGTGCTTTGGTTACAGAGAAAGTACGTTCACTTGGTGCAAAGCTTGTAAACATTGATGGCGAAGTTTTCATGAATCCGCTTGAAACACGTGATGTTACAGCATCTTCAATTATTCGTGAATGTACTGAACGCAACAAGGGTATTGAAACACATCTCGGCAAAGCAGTATGGCTTGATACTCCGATGATTGAACTTATTCATGGTGAGGGTACAATTGAAAAAAGAATACCTGCTATGATGCGTATGTTTGGCAAGTACGGTATTGACATTCGCAAAGAGCCGATACTTGTATATCCTACACTTCATTATCAGAACGGCGGACTTAATATAAGCGTTGACTGTTCAACAGATGTTGAGAATCTCTATGCCGCAGGTGAAGTTGCAGGAGGTATTCACGGCAGAAACAGACTTATGGGCAATTCACTTCTTGATGTTATTGTTTTCGGTCGTGACGCAGGTAAAAATGCGGCTGCTAAAGCTAAAGAAACGGCAGTTCCTGAAAAACTCACTCTTGAACATATCGAAAAGTTCAACAGTGAACTTGCGCAGGCAGGAATTGAAAGTGATACCGCTTCACCTATGCTTCTCCCACACTATGCAAGAAAATCAAAGTAATAAATGCAAAATCGACGGGCTTTTTTAGTCCGTCGATTTGTGTGAATAGATATTTTGTTAATTTTTACAAAAAAAATGAAAAGAGGTAATTTTTTTTATGGAACTATTTAAGTCAGGAGACTTTGTAATTGCAGTCAAGGAAGTAGTATTCCTTGTATTCACTGTTTTTTTGATTACAACAGTCGGCTATCTTCTCGGACGAATCACTATAAAAGGTGTTTCACTCGGTACAGCAGGAGTTTTTATTGTCGCACTTCTCTATGGCTGTTTCTTCTTTGATAATCTCGGCAAAAATCTCATGGCGAGTGAGGTTATAAATGATGCTAAAGTCTCTATAACGTTTGTAAAATCGGCACTAAAAATTGTTGAAAATATAGGTCTTATACTCTTTGTTACTTCTGTAGGATTCATTGCAGGACCGAATTTTTTCGGCAATTTCAAGAAAAATTTCAAGTCATATGTACTTATCGCACTTGTTGTAATTATCACAGGCGGACTTTCATGTGCAGGCTGTATTTTTGTTGATGGCATGATTTCACCTGAAAGCACAACAGAAGAAAGTGCGTCAATGCTTGTCGGACTTCTTTCAGGCTCACTTACAAGTACCCCTGCATTTTCAGCAGCCAAAGCAACTGTTGCAAGTCGTGACAACGGTGCAGACCTTGAAACTATTGTAACTGTCGGTCACGGAATAGCTTATCTTTTCGGCGTTATCGGTGTTGTACTTTTCGTACAGATTATCCCGAAAATGATGAAAGCAAATATGGCTGTTGAACGTGAAAAGCTTGTTGCTACAGATTCAGGAAACAAGAAAAAATCCTATAACGGAAAAATTATTGAAATGGACGAATTTGGATTCATGCCATTTTCACTTGCAGCTATTCTTGGTATATTCATTGGTTCAATCAAGTTCGGCAACTTCTCTCTTACAACAACAGGCGGTTGCCTTTTGATTTCACTTATTTTCGGTCATTTTGGTCATTTCGGTGCTGTCTCTGCAATGCCAAAGGATACAACTCTCAAAGTTTTCCGTGAGTTCGGACTTGTGCTTTTCCTTATCGGTGCAGGCGTTTCAGGCGGTGCAAGCTTTGTTACATATTTCAAGGCTGTCTACTTCCTCTATGGAGTGATTATGACAATTATTCCTATGATTATCGGTTTCATTTTTGCAAAGTATGTTCTCAAACTCAGCTTACTTAATAATCTCGGCTCAATTACTGGCGGTATGACTTCAACTCCTGCTCTTGGTACTCTTATCGGTACAGCAGGTACAGAAAATGTTGCATCTGCCTATGCCGCTACTTATCCGGTTGCTTTGATTTCAGTAGTTATAATTTCTCAAGTTTTGCTTATTATATTCAAGTAAAATTTTCCCCCGCCTGAAAAGACGGGGGATTTTTGCTGATATTTGATAAAATCTCTATTAAGTAACTTTTCTTAATTATATTTATTATTCTTCCTCATTTTTGCTATAACTTATACTTATGCGTTTTACTATCATGTTTTCGCCCTGAAATACAATGTCATAATTTTCAGCACGCCCTACTAACAAAAAGATTCCCTTTCCATCTGAATCATTAACTGCATCTTCATCAACAAAACCAAGTTTTTCATAGATTTCGTCAAAATTTGAACCTATGGTAACTCCGTTTGCACTTATCGGAAACTCGCCTTTCATTGTAGAGTAATCAATATTGGTATCTTTAAAAGAGTAGTAATCTTCAACATGAATATCAATTTTCTGTATTTCATCATTTGCAATATTATTAAGGTCAGATGTACTGACAGTAAAAATTATACCGATGTTTTTATCATAGTATACAAATTCAGTTGAACCTTCCCCGTCCTTGATTCGCTGAAGCTCACTTTTTTTAACAGTAAATGCCTCCCCCAAATCGTTTAGACAAAATGGAAATTTTATCTTTTCACCGTTGATGCGAACAGTATCCAGCAGAGCTTCATCAGTCCAGCCGTTCTCCGTACGGGTACAGGTTCGACTTCAACAGCAGACTTCAGCTTTGCTTTTACACTATCCGGAATAACAACGACATCAGCATCTGAGGTCATATTTGATTGCTCTATAACCGAGTCTTTGTCGCAACCTGCACACGCACATGACATTGCAACTGTCAAAGCAAGTATTGTTGCAATTGTTTTATTTTTCATAAAATCTCCCCTTAAATATCTATTTTGATTTCAATGTTTCAAGAAGTATTTCTGCCTGTTCCTCAATTTCTGCTTTTTCATAGAGAACTTCATTGCATACCGCCATATATTCCTCAATCATATCTTCATTTTCAAAGAACGGACTTATAACATCAAGCTTGTCTTTTGTATCGTTCATCTTTATGAAAGCATCATACTGAATACCTGAAAGAAGTTCATTTTTTTCGAGATATTCTCTTGCGGAACTGCTTATAGGAATACCCTTTTCAATCTGCTGATAGCTTGCTATTTCAGTGCTGTTGAGCAGATAATCAAGCAGAATACCAGCTTCTTTCGGGTTTTCAATATCCTTGCGGATAGCGTACATTGTTGCAGGTTTTGCATACCAGCTTTTAAGATTGCCGTCAATTGTCGTATAATCGGCAACAACTATATTATAGCCGTTTTTCTCTGCGCCCTCACAATAGCTGTTTGCATCACTCAGCCATGCAAGAATACCTGCATATTTTCCCGTTGCTACTTCTGATTTGTCAAAATATTCAACCTGCGGTATGACTTTTTTATTTACAAGATTGCAGTATGTCTCAATCATAAGCTGAATATCTGATTTATCAAATAAAATATTGCCGTCATTATCCATGAATTTCTTGTCATTCATCTGCTCAACATATGCAGTCACAAAAAACCACAACTGTTTTTTAGCCATAGACAGCGGATAATTTTTCCCGTTCATTACCTCTGCCGACTTGTATAAATCGTCAAATGTTTTTGGAATTTCCAGACCGTATTCACTGTATACTGATTCATTTATATATACAGTCATAGTATTAAGTGCAATCGGGATAGCATTAAGCTTGCCGTTCTGCATACCATAGGCTAAATCGTCCTCTGTAAAAGTTGATAAATCGATATAATCACTTAGTTGATTTATATCATAAAAGCCATTTCCGTCGTGTGAGTACTGATTAATCCACGCATAGTTTATCTGCATAACATCAGATTCAGTATGTGAAACCATCTGAACATTGTTTCTTGACTGATAGCCCGACCATTCAGAATAGTGACATTTTACCTTGATTTCAGGGTGAAGCTCCTCAAATTTCTTGATAGCCTCAAGAGTGTAGTCATGTCTTGCGTCATTTCCCCACCATGAGAAAGAAATTTCTGTCTGTTCTGTCTGATTAGTCACAACAATATTATTTGCACAACCTGAAAGTATAAGAGGAATAACAGCAAGCGAAAGTAATTTTGTCAGTTTCATTTCTTTTCCTCCTCATAGATTGTAAAAGTATCTTTGCCCTTATGTTTTGAATGATACAAAGCAGTGTCAGCACATTTATAAAGGTCGGTAAAACTGTCTCCATGCTGTGGAAATACAGCAACTCCGATACTTGCGGAAATTTTATAGCTGTTATCTTCACCGGTATAATTATTATGAAATTCGTTGCTTAATTTACCGCACTTTTCCTCAATGTGTGCAATATAGTTTTTCTGCTGAATATCTGAAATATTAAGATATACACAAAATTCATCTCCGCCAAGTCTGCCCAGATAATCTTCAACATTAAAAACACGTTTCAGAATATCACCGACATTTGCAAGAACTTTGTCACCGTAAGCGTGTCCCAGAGTATCATTTACACCCTTGAAATTGTCAAGGTCAATCAGGATAAGTGCTTTTTTCTCTGTATTGTCATTACTTCTTAATGCTTCCTCAACTTTTTTTTCAAATGTTCTTTTATTAAGAATACCAGTAAGCAAGTCTGTATGTGCCTCATCAACCAGTGTATCAACAATTTCGTTTACAGGCGAAATTATTTTTGACATGACAGCCGTACTTATAATAGTTGCAAGAATTGCTGCAATTATAGCTGTAACTGCAATATAATAAGTAACATCATTTTTTTCTTTGAGAATTATTTTTGTCGGCGCACTGCATACAACCTGCCATTTATCGCTACATTCCTTTACAGTTACAAGATATTTGTTGTCCATGATTGTAACGGCTGAACGGTCTTTTATTGTCTGTACTATATCTTCCGAAAGCTTTTTGCCCTTCTGACTGTCGTCGGACGAATAAATAATTATATTGTTTTCCTCAACAAGCTGTACTGTTATATCTTCAATTCCGCCGGGGTGTTCAAATACGTCATCAAGTTCATATGTGTAAAATGATATAACAAGAAGTGCATTTTCGTTGACCTGCTTTACATAGTAAATTCGTCTGTAGTTATTATTATATCCTGTTGACCAGCCGTCAGCTGTTTTCGTACGGTTTATCATTGCATGGAGGTCAGAATAAAGCTTGTCGCCGAAAAGTTTTACTGTTCCATTGGACATCTTGCCGACGTGACGGTTGTCACTGTAAATGATACTGAAATCGACAAAATTTTCCATGATACATATATCATACAGATGCTTTTCTATAGTGGCTTCTGTTTTTATTGCATCATATTCATCAATATTATTTGCTATCGGGTCGTATTTATAGGTGTTTTCCTCTGAAAAAACAAGCGTTCCTATTGTTTCCATGCGCTGTAAATAGCTGTCAAGATTCTTTTGCATCTGTACATTAAGTGCCGAAACCATTGTTGTAACTTTAGACTTTATTGCTTTATCAGTTTTCTGAATTGTAAGAATAGAAATAACTGTTGTAAGCAGAATTATTATGAATATATTCATAAAAAGCATAAAGTTTTTCAGTTTATGTACTTTTGCAGCTGAACTGTTTTTCTGTTTTTTGCTCATAAATCCTCCTTATATATAAATAATTTTTTCATGTCAGATTAATTATTTATAACATTATAACACATTTTTAATCAAATTTCAAGTGTGTTTATGCAATGCGAATAAAATTAACAGATAATTAATAATTTTCTTGTTGCAATTGTTGTCTGCATATGATATAATTAGATTTAAAGGAGGCTGATATATATGAAACGTCAGGACTATATAAATTGGGACGAATATTTTATGGGAATTGCCATGCTCTCTGCTGAACGAAGCAAAGACAACAATACTCAAGTAGGGGCTTGCATTGTAAACACTGAAAATAAAATTGTAGCTGTCGGATATAATGGTATGCCTATAGGCTGTAATGATGACGAAATGCCGTGGGAGCGTGAGGGCGAAACCATGCTTGACACAAAATATCCTTTTGTATGTCATGCAGAATTAAATGCTATACTTAACAGAAATTCCACAAGTCTCAAAAACTGTACACTTTATGTAACACTTTTTCCGTGCAATGAATGTGCAAAGGCAATAATTCAATCTGGTATAAAAAAAGTTGTCTATTACAGCAATAAATATGCGGATTCTGAAATCACAACTGCTGCCGCAATGCTTTTCAGGAAATGCGGTATAGAATGTGAACAGTATAAACCAACGGGAAAAACAATTAACATTAATCTCTGAAAAAAATCAGCTATTGGACGATTTCCAATAGCCTTTTTTTTATGATATTCTTTTTCCTTTGTTTTTTTTTCGCTTTTCAATAGGTTTTTCCTTACCGCCCATATCCTCAAAAATTGTTTCCTCATCAACAGCATCAACACTGCTTGAAAGTTCGGGGTTATTTTCCCCGATATTTTCATAATAAGGATTTATAACATATTTCTGAATTACAGGATAGCTGTTGAAACATACTATAAACCAAACAAGAGCTGTCGGAAATGCAGGAATAAGTATAAGAAACAAAGGCGGATAGTAAATAAGAATAACAAACATGAGAAAAGCAAATACAAATACAAATATAGTTGTAAGAATATTTGATTTAAATGAAACAAACGCAAGTGCAAACGAATTTTTTATAAGATTTTTCAGTGATAAGTCTGTTGCAGTCATCATCAGAAAAATGTAATAATTCATGACAAATATTACAAGTACAACACTGAAAGCAAAAACCATAGGTATATAGAAAAGGTCATTTTCGTATTTTATAGCACAATATGGGTATACATTGTAGCTTGCATATGCAGATAATGCGGTTACTATGTCAATTATGCCAATTATGGATGCTTTTTTGAAATTTTCCTTGAATCCTCTGAAAAAATCTCTTGCTATGAAAGAGTGTCTTTCAATCAGGAATAACCGCATAACTTTTGTCATACCTGCAATGGCTGGACCTATTGTTACAGCGAAAATCAAACCAAGTACTATCAGCAAGCCAAGCAGTAACTCTGTGTTGTTCATGTAACCGAACAGCAGAAATCCAACGAAAACAGGCAGGCAAAATATTGAGAACAGCAGATTCAAGCCTGTTATGCTCCAGAATTTTCTGAAAAACAAATCAAAAAAAAGTGCAAGACCTTTTTTCTTCTGTGTGTATTTTGGTATACCTGAACCATATTGATAATTATTGAACAGTCCCAATTTTTTTCTCCTTTTTTATTTTACAGCAGACCTGAAAAAACATAGTTCATCAGCGAATCTGCAATTGAAATTATAAAAATGATAATGGTAAGCACTATAAATTTAGTACAATAAAGTTTAAGACTTATTTTTTCTGAATTATGTTCCGCTGAAATTACAAATCCCATAATCAGAGCAGAATTTCTTAATACTTCACGCACGGCAAGAACTGCAACAAATGAAAATGCAACGGCTTTCGGCACGTACAGCACAAGAACAGCAGGCAGGGCAGATATGCCCTTTTCAGCATAAAGAAATGCAACGGATAAGCCTATTTCCGCACCCTCTGCAATGATAAGTGCAATTCCTAAAGGTTGTCCGAACGCAAAAACTCCGCAAAGAAAAGCACTTACTATAAAAATCAGCGACGGAACGAGCGTATTTTTAAAGATTTCAATGAGTGTTGCTCCGTTTATAGTCGGGCATAAAATACTGCGGATTGTTTCTGTATCAATATCCGAAACGGCAATATATGAACCTATGATAATTCCTATGATTTCCACCATAAACAGCAGAAAAAATCCGCTTTTTCTTTTGTCCGAATCTGATATATAGCTTGTATGTTTCATTTTTTTGCATCTTCCTTTCAGCTTTTTACACTGAAATTATATGCAGTGCGGACAAGTATAAGAACTTTATTTCTTAGAAAGTTCGTATGCTCTGTTTGTACAGCTTTCACAGCAGTTCTTAACAGTATCGGCTAAATTGCCCTCATAAAGTCTGTCAAGTCCTGCGAGAGTAGTTCCGCCCGGTGATGATACCATCTTGATAAGCTCATCAATAGTATATCCTGAATCTGTAATCATTTTTGCAGAACCGATAAGACTCTGGCTGAAAAGTTCAGTTGCAGATGATTTGTCAATTCCGACAGAATCGGCATAATCGATAAAATATTTTGCGAAAAGATAGATAAATGCAGGACTGCTTCCATTTATTGCGATTATCTCTTTCATCTTGTCTTTGGAAATAACAGATGCTTTTCCGCATGACCTGAACACATTGAGAATCACTTCAAATTCTTCATCTGTTACTTTTTCATTTCTTGAAAGAGCAGATGCTCCCTCACCTAAAAGCAACGGAGTATTAGGCATTACAAGTATAACTTTTGCATCAGGAATTGTCTTTGATGCAATAAATTCATCTGTAATTCCTGCTGCAATTGAAATAATAACCTTATCAGAAGTTACAGCTGATGCAAGTGCTTCAATAGCCTTGTCAATAACTTGTGGTTTTACAGCAAGAAATATATATCCGCATTTTTCAGTAAGTTCTGCCTCACTTCTGCATGAAATCACACCAAATCTGCTAAGCGATTCAACTTTTGATGTATCAGGGTCAAAGGCGAAAAGCTGAATATTTTCACATGCGGAGCTTGCAGAAATACCTTTCATAATAGCAGTACCCATGTTTCCTGCACCGATAAAACCGATATTTATTTTACTCATGTCAATAATCTCCTTTATTAATAAAATGTTGCTACTTCTTGTTCAGGAGCATCTGCGTTTTCCAGTGACTCAACATAAAGCACTGGTCCTGCACCTTTATAAAGCTTATGTTTCTGCACCTTTATTTTTGCAGTAATTCTGTACCACTTTTTCGGTTCAGATTCAACAGGCTTATCCCATGTTGCAACAGCCCAGCAGTATTGTATATCATCAACACAGCAAGTCATTATGTGACGACCAAATGCAAAGCAGTCAGCAGGAAATTTCTTGTTTCTGGCAACAAGTCCCTTGAAAGTGATTGTTTTTCCGTCGTATTTTTCAGGCTCGTCCATTATATCTCTGTACCAGAGAGCATAGTCTCTGTCCTCAATTATAATATGGTCTGCTTCAACATCAAAAGGCAGAGGGTCTTCAATATCATCATAAGCAACCTGTCCATTTGTATATTCATAGCAGATTTCGGAGCGTCGGCTTACACCTCTTACAATCTGATGAAATTCCTGTACATTATAATCTTCCATAAAACGATTGAATACAGTGAGTTCACATATATTCAGCTTGTCCACAACAAGACTTCTCATATTTGCATTGTAGTTGAGAAATGTTGTGGCATCTGCAAAAAACATAACCTGCGCAATAGTCCAGTTGTCAGGCATATTCTGGAAAAATTCATTTACAAGCCACATTCCGTTGTATTCAATAACAACTCTTTCAGCTCTTGTTTCGTATGCCATTCTTGCAAGATTCGGAATATTCATTTCGTCCTTGCTGTCTATCAGGCGATAGACAATATTTTTACCCTTATTTGGAAAGCGTGAGAAATCAAGTTCCTCAACACCTTCCTCAAAAGAAATGATAAGTGTTTTCTCACCTGAATTAAATCTTTTGTCTTCTAAAGTTTCCTGAATAAACTTTGTCTTTCCTGATTCAAGAAATCCAAGAAAAAGAAATACAGGTATTGGCTCTTGATTAAAATTAGGCATTATTTCCACCTCTTATTCAACACAGAAAAGCTTTTTGATAGCATCTTCATTGAGATTTGAACCGATAACACAAAGTCTGCCGGTTGTTTCTACACTTCCGTGACGTACATCAGGCATATCGGGAATGTAGTCAAAATGAATCCATTGACCGTCCTCACCTGCAACAATTCCCTTTGCTCTAAGAACTACACCGAATTTTTCTTCATCAGCAAGTGCTTCAAGTGCAGAAGTGATAGCCTCAACTGTATAAGGACGTGGAGTTTCTGTTCCCCAGCTTGTAAATATATCATCTGCATGGTGGTGATGATGTCCGTGTTCATGGTCGTGATGACAGCAATGCTCATGTTCGTCGTCCTCGTCGTCGTGATGATGATGACAGCAATGCTCATGTTCGTCGTCCTCGTCGTCGTGATGATGATGACAGCAATGCTCATGTTCGTCGTCCTCGTCGTCATGGTGATGATGGCAGCAATGCTCGTGTTCGCCGTCCTCTTCGTCGTGGTGGTGATGATGTTCATATTCAAGCATTTCATGCAGTTCAGCATCAAGAGTATTTTTCTGTGTCATTGCATTAACAATCTGCTCACCTGTAAGCTGTTCCCATTCAGTAGTAACAATAGGTGCAGACTCATTGAATTTGCGGACAAGTTCAACTGCTTCACTAAGTTTCTGTTGAGAAAGTCCAGATGTGTGGCTTAAGATAATACAGCTTGCATAAGTAATCTGATTATCAAAAAATTCTCCGAAGTTCTTCTGATACATCTTGCATTTTTTAGCGTCAACAACAGTTGTAAAGCCGTCAAGTTCAACATCATGAGCATCAATATTCTTTACAGCATTGATAACATCACTGAGTTTGCCGACTCCTGATGGCTCAATCAAAATACGGTCGGGCTTGTATTCATCAAGTACCTTGACAAGAGCTTTTCCGAAGTCACCAACAAGACTACAGCATATACAACCTGAGTTCATTTCTGTTATTTCAATACCTGCATCTTTGAGAAATCCGCCGTCAATGCCAATCTGACCAAACTCATTTTCAATAAGGACAAGTTTTTCACCCTTATATCCCTCTTTTATGAGCTTTTTAATAAGAGTGGTTTTTCCTGCACCAAGAAATCCTGAAAATATTGTAATTTTTGTCATAATAAAAACACTTCTTTCAATAAAAAATCTTAAATTATATTATACCACTTTTCAGGAATAAATGCAATAGTTTTCACAAAAATTTCAGGATTGACAAATATATATATATGGTGTATAATATAAATATATATATTATTTAAGGAGGCATAATCCATGAGTGAATTTAATGATAACTTTGATGAATTTGATGAGGAACAGGGAAATTATATAACTCTTACTGATGATGATGGCAATGAATTTTCACTTGAATTTATTGACCTGATAGAGCATAAGGAAAAAGAATATGCTGTTTTTCTGCCGATTGATGAGGATTCAGAAGAAGTTGTAATACTTGAAGTCGCAGAATCTGATGATGATGAAATTCAAGAATATCGTTCTGTTGAGGACGAAAATATACTTAATGAAGTTTTTGAGCTTTTCAAGAAAAGATTCAAGGACGAGTTCAATTTTGAATAACAACAAAAAGCCATTCTGTAAAAGAGTGGCTTTTTTGTTTTATTATTTAATTTTCAAGAGTGAGTTTGAAAGGCTGATAACGTCTGTATGCCTGGCTGTTCTTTTCAACTGAAAGCTGACTTGATTTCTGGTCAAGGAACTCAACAAATGTATCATAGTATCTCATTGAACGAAGACTGCCTATGTAATCTTCTGTCCAGTAGTCATCTTCTGTCATGCGCTCTCTGAGGTCGCCTCTCATTATAACATATATTGTATTTTCGTCATAATCGTAAACTTTTGCTTCACCAAGCGGGAGGTCGTTGAATACAAATTCATTGAAAAGACGTGTACTTTTTTCAGCATCAGTTTCGTCAACAGCTTCTGTAGTTGTATCATTTGCAGAATCATCAGAAGATGTTGTAGTGGTGTTTTTCTGAATAAGTCTTTCATTTGCGTATGGGTCAGTAGTTGTTGTGGTAGTTGTTTCGCTGGTATCTGTTGTAGTGGTTGTAGTGGTAGTGGTAGTTTCGTCCTCTGCTGTTGTAGTCAGTGATTCAAGATACTCATCATAATCATCTTGTACTGTGTCAAGTTCATGCATCTTATCAAGTTCAGCCCTTTTATTGTTTACCTGTTTAGCGTAACTTTCAGCTTTCTTGCGGAGTTGTCTTTCTTCGTCTTCGCTTACTTTTTCGCCCTCACTGTCAAGCAGACTGATTGAAACATATTTCACTCTTGCAAAGTTTTCGTCGAAATAGTCTTTGAGTTCATCTTCTGTACAGCCCTCTGAACCGTCAAAACCGTAGTAATAATCAAAAACCGCCTGTTCTTTATATGACATCTGAGCCATTTTCTCCATAGTATCAACGCTTACGCCGTTTTTGTCAAGTCGTGAGTCCTGATTATGATAATATTCAGCCATATTCTTGCATGAATCAAGGTCTTCTTGTGAAAGTTCACTGCCTATTGCATCAAATTCCTTTATGATTGTAACATAGTCAACGCAATATTCCTGAGCTTTATTCTGAATCCAGTCTGTTGAATCAAGAGAATCAATCTGAGCATTTCTTACATCTTTAACTTCTACATCTGTATCATTTTGACTGCTGAGAAGTGAAACTGCCTCATTATATCCCTGCATGGTATAGTAAATGAAAAGACCTGCGGGAACATCATAATCATCAATAGTCATTGCAACTGATGTGCCGTTGCCTATTGTAGGGGTACAGCCTGCCATAGCAGAAGCAAGTGCTATAGATACTGCTGTAACACCGATTTTTTTGAATTTTTTCATTTTTTTATATCCTCCATATTGTAAAAAATATCATATACTTTTATATTATACATCATTTTTTCTGATTTGTCCATAGTAATTTGAAAATTTTTTTTGTTCTTTCACAATTTCGACAAATAATTTCATATTTCAGCTTGATTATATATTTTATTCTTTGTGATTTTTCGTTGTTTTTGCACAATTCTTTCTTGACAAAATATAACAGGCATGATATAATAAAATGTATACAACACTGAAAAGGCGGGATTAATTATGAAAATTATTAATATAAGGACAAGCCGTCCATATAATGTACTTATAGAAAGAGGTTCACTCAGAAAAAGCGGTGAACTTATATCACAGGTTATACACTCAAAAAAAGCTGTTGTCATAACTGATGATAAAGTAAATTCATTTTATGCTGATACACTTGTTGAATCTTTGGAAAAAAGCGGAATATCTGCATCTGTTTTTGTTTTTCCTCATGGTGAACAGTCAAAAAGTTTAACAGTTCTTGGTCAGATTTATGATTTTCTTTGTGAGAAAAGAATTACAAGAAGTGATTTTATTATAGCACTTGGCGGAGGAGTTGTCGGCGATATTACAGGATTTGCAGCTGCAACATACTTGCGTGGTATAGAGTTTGTACAGATTCCGACAACTTTACTTGCACAGGTTGATTCGTCTGTCGGCGGAAAAACTGCAATTGATATTGCAGGCGGAAAAAATCTCGTAGGCTCATTCAAACAGCCTGCACTTGTAATCTGCGACAGCGATACACTCCGCACACTTCCGCAGGAGGAACTTTCATGCGGTATGGCAGAGGTTATCAAGTATGGTATGATTCGTGATGCAAAGCTGTTTGAAACTCTTGAAAAGCATGATATATCAAATATTAATGAAGTTATGGACTCTGTTGTATATACCTGCGTTGACATAAAGCGTGAAGTTGTTGAACATGACGAATTTGACAAAGGCGAACGTATGATTCTTAATTTCGGACATACTCTCGGTCACGCAATTGAGGGCTGGCACAACTATACAGACTATACGCACGGAATGGGTGTTGCCGTCGGAATGTGTATCATCACAGAAAAATTGTGCAGTTCTGAATTGTCTGAACGTCTGAAAAAGTGTGTGGAATCGTATGGGCTTCCCGTATCTACAGAAGCACCGATGTCCGAACTTCTGCCATACTGTTCAACTGATAAGAAATGTGATTCTGACAGAATAAACTATATAGTATGTGAAAAAATCGGACAGGCTCAGATAAAAAAAGTAACTGTTTCTGAATTTTCAGTTCTTATGGAGGGATAATCAATGGATATTTTAATAAAACCCTCTGTACTCAAAGGCAGGGTTGATATTCCTGCATCAAAAAGCTGCGCCCATCGTGCATTAATATGTGCATCTCTTGCAGGAGATTCTGAAATAAGTGGTATAAACTTTTCAAAAGATATTGATGCTACAATTCAGGCAATGAGTGCCTTAGGTTCTATGATTTATACAAATCAGGATAGTGTAGATATTCCCGAAAAAATCAATCCACCTGAAAAAGCTGTAATCGACTGCAATGAAAGCGGTTCAACTCTGCGTTTTATCATTCCGATTGCGGCGGCTCTTGGTGTTGAAACTGAATTTCACGGCAGGGGCAGACTTCCGCAGAGACCTATTGACATCTACATAAGAGAACTCGGTAAACATGGTATAACATTTAACTATAATAATACCATGCCTTTCACCATTTCCGGCAAGCTTACAAGTGGTATCTATGAAATTGAGGGCAATATTTCCTCACAATTCATAACAGGACTGCTTTTTGCACTTCCGCTTGTTGAGGGTGATTCTGAAATAGTTCTGACTTCACACCTTGAATCACGTCCGTATGTTGATATAACTATTGATATTCTCAGACGTTTCGGAATTGAGATTGTCGAAACTGAAAACAGCTTTAAAATAAAAGGCGGTCAGAAATATATGCAGCATGATGAGCGTGTTGAGGGGGACTATTCGCAGGCGGCATTTTTCTATGTTGCAAATGCACTTGGCTCGCAAGTTGAAATAGGAAATCTCAATCCTGACAGTGTTCAGGGCGACAAGAAAATAATTGAGCTGATTGATTCTGTTGTAAAAGACGGGCAAATTACAGGCTACAAAGCGGACTGCTCTGACATTCCCGACCTTGTGCCGATTCTGTCTGTACTTGGTGCATACGGAAATGAAACATCTGTTATATATAATGCTGAAAGATTGAGGATAAAAGAAAGCGACAGACTTACTGCTTGTGCTGATATGCTGAATAATCTTGGTGGAGATGTAACAGTAACATCTGACGGACTTGAAATAAAGCCAGTTAAGGAACTTCATGGCGGTACAATAGAAAGTTTCAGCGACCATAGAATTGTTATGGCAGGTGCTGTAGCTGCCCTTTGCTGTAGCGGTGATGTTATTATAAAAGGAGCAGAAGCCGTAAATAAATCATACCCCGACTTTCTGAATGATTACACTAAGCTTGGAGGTGTTGTAAATGTCATTGATTTGGAATAATAAAATTTCTGTTTCATATTTTGGCGAACCGCATGATTCTGTAATAGGTGTTACTATAAATAATCTGCCATCAGGCGAATATATCAATGTTGACGAAATCAGTCGTTTTCTTGAAAGAATTTTGCCAAAATCAATGGGTATTAGGAAAAACAGAATTTCTTCTCCACGAATTATTTCAGGAATACACAAAGAATATACAACAGGTGCGCCCCTTTGTGCAATGATTCAGAATAACGAAATACAAGAGGAGCAGAAGCAGGATATTTCTCCGCAGATTCGTATCGGTCACGCCGATTATACTGGAACTGTACGCTATAAAGGGTTTAATGATGTAAAAAAGAGTGCAGTTTATTCGGAACTTTTTGTAATTCCTCTTTGTTTTGCAGGAGCAGTATGCGCACAGATTCTTGAAAGGAGAGGAATATATACAGGAGGTCATATTTTACAGATACATAACATAAAGGATAATCCTTACGACCCTGTAAATATTTCAAGAGATGCTGTTTTAAGTATAAGATTCAAAGATTTTCCGGTAATAAACGACCGCAGGGGCTGGCTTATGCTTGAGGATATTTCAAAGGCTGGTGAAGCAGACGAAACATTAGGCGGTATTATAGAATGTGCATCAGTGAATGTTCCGTGCGGAGTAGGCTCGCCTGTTTTTGACGGTCTGAAAAACAATATTGCACAACTTGTTTTTGGTGTTCCTGAAATCAGCGGTCTTGAATTTGGATCAGGCTTTTCCGCTTCAAATATGATTGGAAGTCAGAATACCGACAGATTTTATATAAATGAAAAGGGATATACACTTACAAAAACAAACAATCATGGCGGAATTATAGGAGGTATATCGTCAGGTATGCCTATTACGCTTAAAGTTTCATTCTGTCCGTCAGATAAAGATGCAAAAGGCATTTTCAGTACCTGTTTTGTGCCATCTGCTGTACCTTGTGTTGAATCCGCTGTAAATATTGCATTGCTTTCAAATATGATTGATTATCCAAATTTTTGTTTAAGGTGAGAATTATGCAGGACGAAAATATTTTTAAAATGTCCGAAATGGCAGATACACAGATAAAGGATATTCCTACACTCAATATTCTTTTATGCTATCTTCTGTATAAGATTGATATTCCTGTAGAAGTAGAAGATATGTACGAAATTGCAGTCGGAACAGGTCTTGTAAACTACTTCTATTATCAGGATTCAATTGATTATCTGCTTAAAAACGGTCTTATCAAATCAGAAAACGACAAAGAGGGGAAAACTTTCTATACGCTTCTGCCAAAAGGAACAGCGTGTGCAAAGGAGCTGAAAAATTACGCCCCTAAATCATACCGTGACAAGCTTGTACTTATTGCATTGCGGTATTTTGCAAGAATCAAATCGGAAAAAGATATAATTATAAGATATATTGAGCTTGAAAGAGGCTGTTATATCCACATAAGATGCCCCGATAACAGATGCGACCTTATGGATTTGAAACTCTTTGCACCAGATATAAGACAGGCAAAAATAATCGGCGAAAAAATCATGATGAATCCCGCAGGATTTTATGGTAAAATAATTCATCTTGCACTCTCCAATGAGGAAATTACCTATGACCTTACAGACAACTGACATTATTGTTATATTTATTTCCGTGTGCATTTTTATTGTTGTATCTCTGATATGCGGAATATTTACATATAAGATAAAAATCAGACAAATCCGGCAAAATAACGAAAAAAATAAGGATAACAGAACATGAATATTGATTATGTTGAAATGTTTAAAAGAAGTTCAAGAATTACTTCAGATATAAATTTATTTGAAAATTCAGTTTTTACAGGATTTGTAAAACCCGAAGTTATTTATGATTTATCTGATGAGTATTACAAAACAGCTGTTGAAAAATCAAGGTTTATTTCATGGGATTATATTATTCTTTATGCTGTTTATGAATATGAAGAAAATCATCAGAATATTATTTCCGCTAATTTTCTGACACTTGAAATTCCATATGGAATATATACAGGTACAATAAAAAAACTGCAAAAAATATATCGTTTTTTCTTTGTCAGAGGTAAAAAGGAGTGCTACTATGAATAGAAAGTTTATTGCTTGTATTTTGGCAGGTGCTGTTATTCTATCATCTGTTTCATTTACCGCATCAGCAGATGAAAATAATCATACTGTAACATTTATAGATTTCAACGGCTCTGTTATAAAAACTGTTACTGTTCCTCACGGCTCAGAACTTGATTTAAGTATAATTGATACAGATTCCCTTAACAGTCATCTTGATATATATACTCAGATTGCCTTTAATTCATGGGGAAATCTGCCTGAATCGAATATAGTAACAGAGGATATTGCTGTGTATGCACTTTTCAGAAAAATGGTTATTTCATGTGATTCATCTCCGACAAAAACAGAGTATTTCAGCAATAAAGGCGATATACGGCTTGATGGATTGAGTATTACAATAACCGACTATGTTCAGACCCCAGAAAAAGACAAGAACGGTGCATTTATAGTAAAAGAGGAAGTTACAAATATCGAATCAAAATGTACAACAAGTCCGTCGTCACTTGATGAAGCTTTTGCAGACGGTAAAAAATCCGCTGATATAAATGTATACCCCATAAGCAGTGACAAGGCTATACTTACATATAATATAACTTATTTTGACAGTTTAGGAGACGTAAACAGCAATAACTTTGTTGAAGCTACAGACGCATCATCAATTCTTTATTGCTATTCCCATGCCTCTGTAGGAGATGATACAGTTTTTACAGAATATCAGAAGCAATGCGGTGACATTAACCGTGATGGCATTATAGATGCTTCTGATGCTTCTCAGGTTCTTTCTTATTACAGTATGATTTCAACAAATCATGATGAATTTACATGGGAAGATTTTTTTAATCAATAATTACGTTTACTTATTGCAGAAATCTGCAATTGAGTATATAATTAACTTTTAAGGAGTAGATTTAAAATGTACAACGATTTAATGGATTCAATCGGCTTTGTATCAAAGTACGATGCAGAAGTCGGCGCAGCTATGGACAAGGAGCTTGCAAGACAGAGACGTAATCTTGAACTTATTGCAAGTGAGAACATTGTTTCACCTGCTGTAATGGCAGCTATGGGAAGTGTACTCACAAACAAGTATGCAGAGGGCTATCCGGGAAAAAGATATTACGGCGGTTGTCAGTGTGTTGACGAAGTAGAGGTTATTGCTATTGAGCGTGCAAAGGAGCTTTTCGGAGCTAAGTTCGCAAATGTTCAGCCACATTCAGGTGCGCAGGCTAATACAGCTGTATATTTCTCAGTGCTTCAGCCTGGTGATACAGTTCTTGGCATGAGCCTTGCTGACGGCGGACATCTTACACATGGTTCACCTGTAAATATCTCAGGCAAATACTTCAACTTTGTCTCATATGGTCTTGACGATACAACAGAAGCAATCAACTATGATACAGTTCAGGCACTTGCAGAACAGCACAAGCCGAAACTTATTGTAGCTGGTGCAAGCGCATATCCACGTGCAATTGATTTCAAGAGACTTTCTGAAATTGCTAAATCTGTAGGTGCATTGCTTATGGTTGATATGGCACATATTGCAGGACTTGTTGCCGCAGGTGTACACGAATCACCCGTTCCATATGCAGACATCACAACAACTACAACTCACAAGACACTTAGAGGACCACGTGGCGGACTTATCCTCACAAATGATGAAGCACTTGCAAAGAAAATCAATTCAGCAATTTTCCCTGGTACACAGGGCGGACCTCTTATGCACACAATAGCCGCAAAGGCTGTATGTTTTGGTGAAGCACTTAAACCAGAGTTCAAGGAATATCAGAGACGTATCGTAGAGAACGCAAAGGCACTTGCTGACGGACTTCTCAAGCGTGGATTCAATCTTGTTTCAGGCGGTACAGACAATCACCTTATGCTTGTTGATTTGCGCCCATTCAATATCACAGGTAAGGAACTTGAACACCGTCTTGACGAAGTATACATCACAGTAAACAAGAACGCTATCCACAATGACCCTGAAAAGCCATTTGTAACAAGCGGTATCAGAATCGGCACACCTGCTGTTACAACAAGAGGTTTAGGCGTTGAGGAAATGGAAAAAATCGCTGAATACATTTATCTTTGCGCAACAGACTTTGAAAATAAAGCTGACGAAATCCGTGCAGGAGTAAATGCTATCTGCGAAAAGTTCCCGCTTTACAAGTAATTTTTGAATATCATGGGACGGATTTTTCCGTCCCTATATTAATAAAATTTCAAGAGGTTTTCTATGGTTACTTCCAAAGGAAAAGAAAGAGTATCCAAAATAGATACATACTTAAATTGTGCAGAAGTTTTTGCATACAGAAGCACTTGTATAAAAAGAAAATACGGTGCAGTTATTGTAAAAAACGACGTTGTTATATCAACAGGTTATAACGGTTCGCCAAGAGGTAAAGAGAATTGTTGTGATAACGGAAATTGTCCAAGAATAGTCCGCAATCTCCATCAGGGTGAAGGTTATGCAATGTGCAAAGCTGTTCACGCCGAAGCAAATGCTCTGCTTAACTGTTCCCGTGAACAGACAGTTGATGCTGATTTGTACCTTACGGGTATAAATCCGGAAGATTCCTCAATACATATTGCAAAACCATGTCCGCTATGTGCGAGAATGATTATTCAGGCAGGAATAAAAAACGTCTATCTTCGTCAGGGTGAAAAACCGAACGATTATATAAAAGTTTCAGCTGATGAATTGCAATGGTTTATATAGTCATAGATTGTTTATGTTATCAACTTTATTCTATTTATTAGAGGGAGTTAAAAATCATGAAAAGAGTAAAATACCAATTATTAGACAGAATGATGCCAATAGTGGCTCTGATATTTTTTTCAGCCGTATTTATTAAAGTTTATAATCCGACAAGTGTATCTGAATTTCTGTTCAGCAGTATATTTCTTGTTGCATATATAATTTTCTCTGCTTTTATTATAACTTTAATCGCGTATTTTTTATATTGGCGGATTGATTTTGACAATGAACAGTTTATTTTTTATACAATTTTCAGAAAACCGTTGATGATAAAATATAGTGATATTGAAAAAATTGATATTAAATACATAAATACCAAAAACGGTGTTTGTGATAAACTTACATTTCAGCTTAAAAATACGAATATTCAGCCATATATTTTTCTTCTAGAAAATGCAGAAAACTATGAGGATTTTTTAAGTTTTCTGAAAACAGAATAGGAGTTTTTTATGGGAAAACACAGACATAGAAAACATAACTATACACCTTGTTTAAGAGGAGTTGTTAAATATGGTGAGGATAAATTTGTTGTTCTGATAGTGCTTATATTTGTAACAATTCCATTCATTATGGCACTTTTTCAGGGTGAATATATGGGATTTTTGGTAAGTTTCTGTATCTGCGTTTTACCCATGTCGATATTTACGCTTTTTAATTTCAGATTCTGCGTGAAATATGATGCAAGGGAGAGAAAAATTGAGTACAGACGTTTTTTCAGATTCAGGATAATTGATTTCAATGATATTGAAAGAATTTACAAAAAATCCGATACAAAAACAGTTTTTCTTATTATAAAGGCAAAAGGACATAAAGTAGGAATAAATATGCGTTCATGCAAAGGAGCAGGAGAACTGCAATTTTTACTGAAAAGCCGTTTGCCGAAAAAATGCGAATATTGAGGAGTAAGATAATGCATGGAATTGTTGAATATAATACAGCCTATAAAATGGCATCTTTAATTATTACAACATTTATTTTTTTAATTGGCATATTTATTGTATTCTGCATAAATCAGGTACTTTTTGGAATTTCATTACTGATTATTGATGTGCCGTTTATAATATGGCTTATACATATATTCACATTCAGGCTTATTTTTGATACAGAGAAAATCATAATAAAATCAGCTTTCAGGAACAAAAAATATAAACCTGATGATATTGTTGCATATCATTTCAACAAAATCTCATACTATGGCAATACACTTATGATAAAAACAAAAAATGACAGAATTTTTATTCCTTCTGATTGTGAACATATTGACGATTTCAGAAATTTTCTTATTAAATACTGCTCGATATATGTTATAAAGAAGTAAAACAATGTCCCCACTATTAGCAGACAGAATCCGTTTGAAAACACTTGATGATGTAGTTAGGCAGGAGCATATTTTAGGTAAATGCAAGCCGTTGTGAAAAATAATAGAAAGCGAAGCAATTTCAATCAAAAATTGTACGAATTAATTTTAATTATTTAATTTATGGTGATAATATGAAATATTTTATAACAGAACAGGAAAGAAAAACACTTCATGCCACCTGTTTTTTTGAGTTTCAAAAAGGACAGAAGAATAAAAAATACAAGTGGACTTTCTGGAAAGAAGATTCAATGCTGTTGCATATGGATATATTTGACGAAAGTGAACTGTATAAAATAATTCCTGACCTGAAATATTATGCAGTTACTATTGTAAGTAAAGAAAACTGGAATATTATAAAAAATGCTGAAAAAAGTCAGCTTGCACAAGATATTATTGATGAACTTTCAGAATGGGCTGAAAAGAATTTTGAAAAATACGAATATTTTGTGATTCTTGGAATATAAGCAAAAAGGAGTGAAACCATGTCCACACCATTAGCAGACAGAATCCGTCCGAAAACTCTTGATGATGTAGTCGGTCAGGAGCATATTTTAGGCAGAAATAAACCTTTGCGGAAGATAATTGAAAGCGGAGCAGTACCGAACATGATTTTCTATGGCTCATCAGGTATCGGCAAAACTACTGTTGCACGTATTATCGCTGAAAACTGCAATATGACCCTGCATAAGCTGAACGGCACAAGTGCATCTGTATCTGATATAAAAGAAATTGTTGCTGAAATCGGTACTTTCGGAGCTGAAAACGGCATACTTCTTTATCTTGATGAAATACAGTATCTCAACAAAAAGCAACAGCAGAGTTTGCTTGAATACATAGAAAACGGCGATATAACACTTATTGCATCAACTACGGAAAATCCGTATTTTTCGGTATATAATGCAATAATCAGCAGATGTACGGTGTTTGAGTTCAAGCCCGTGACCGCCGAACAGCTTATACCTGCAATAAAGCGTGGATTCAGAATACTTGCCGAAGAATCGGGGAATGTGATTTGCGTGACGGACGAAATATGCTGTAAAATAGCATACGGCTGTGGCGGTGACGTGCGGAAAGCAATGAATACTGTTGAATTATGTGTACTTTGTGGAGAAATTTCAGACGGCAGAATCACTGTCACGGACGAATCGCTGAATATGCTTGTACAGCGCAGTAATATGCGCTATGACCGTGACGGCGACCAGCATTATGATATTTTATCGGCACTTCATAAGTCGATACGTGGTTCGGACGAAAATGCAGCACTCCATTATGCCGCAAGACTGATTGAAGCAGGCGATATAATTTCACTTTGCAGACGTTTATTGTGTATAGCGTCCGAAGATGTGGGACTTGCTTATCCGAATGCTATAGTAATCACAAAAGCGTGTGTTGATTCAGCGTTGCAATTAGGCTTGCCCGAAGCACGTCTGCCAATTGCAGAAGCGGTTATTCTGCTTGCAACCGCACCAAAGTCGAACAGTGCATATAATGCCATAAATTCAGCTTTAGAGGACGTTAAAAGGTGTGATGCGCTTGATTTTCCCCGTCATTTGCAGAACTGTCATTTTGACGGTAAAGGAGCAGAAATTGCAGGGCAGAATTACTTATATCCGCACAATTACCCGAATCACTATGTAAAACAGCAGTACTTGCCCGATGCACTGAAAAACAAAGTCTACTATGAGTTTGGCGACAACAAACAGGAGCAGTCAGCATTTTTATACAGGCAGAAGTTATTGAATGAATCGTAATAATTTATTCATATAAGGTTTACAAAATATTAATAAAATTCTCCGCACATCAGGGATATTTTTCCGTTATATATTATAGAAACAAAATTTGTATAACGGAGGAATTATCATGAAAAAACAATTGCTTGCCCTTGCACTCAGTATAACAACAGCATTTTCAGCGTTTCCGCTTGTGTCTGTAGAAGCACTTGAACCGCCTATGCAGGGAGACGTTAATCTTGACTGGACTATCAATATTGCAGACCTTGTATGTATGCAGAAGTATCTTATAGGTAAAGGTACTATTGATACTTCATTTGGTATGTATATTGCTGACATTAACAATGATGAAAAAGTTGATGTTTTTGATTATATAGAACTGCGAAAGCGTGTTGAAGAATGGTGCAGTTTAAGTAGGAATGATGTAAAAATCGAAAGCAGATTCACGCAGGTTGACCAATCAATTCCATTAGGCGTGAAATATGCAAGACCGTCAGGAAGTGCCTGCATTATCCGTTCAGTTGAAGACCTTGAAAATTACTTATCACCGTATAATGTAATGACAGTTGACGGAGACTGCTTATTTATAGATGCAGCTTGTCAGGAAGTGCTTGACGATTTATACGCACGCTATGATGACGAATTTTTCAGAAATAATGTTCTGTTGCTGAATTATATGACTGGTACAGCAGGATATGAATTTGAGTCAATCAAATATGAGGACGGAAAACTGGTAATCAAATACTACGATACAACCCCATATGGATTGACATGGTATGCTCCTTTACCGCCGTATATTGCAGAAGTTGCAGTACCAAAGGATTTATGGGCAGATGGTGATTTTACATGGAAAAGAGTTGAAAAGCCGTTTGAATCGCAGGTTAAATACGATTACACAAAGGCAGTAACAGTTGAGGGCATCAAATATGCGTCTGATACATCAAAACAGCCGAATATTATAACCAACACCGACCAACTGAACACGCTTATTTCAGGCAAATTCCGTACAGGAGTTGAGATGTCTCTTAAAGATACATATAATGATGAATTTTTTGAAAGCAACAATCTTATTCTTGATATGAACTACAAATCTGAAAGAGACTTTTTCTATACGTCCGTTACAGCAGAAAAAAATGAACGTGACGAAATTACTCTGAAATATGACCGCAAGTTTATTAATGAAACATATTTTTCAGGAAATTCAGGAATCGAACTTCATCAGGTTGTAGTACCAAAATATTACGATATGTCAACAAGGGTCACAAGGGAGAAAAACTGGCTTACAGCTGTAAATGCTCCGTCATATAGTGCAGATAGTTGTATGTCTCTGGGAATGTCACTTTATATTGATGATAGTAGCCCGAAATGCTTTGATACAGAGGAAGATTTGCAGTCATATCTTGCAGAGCGTTTTTCAGAAGATGATTTAAATAATCTGGATACATCGAGATTTGACTGGGAAAACAACTCCGTTTATTTCTGGAGTGATGCTAATGTTGATACGGAGTATAATCTTGTAGATGTTGCATTTGATAAAGACGAAAATCAGCTTGTGATGTCACGCACAATATGGACATCATGTGGTGATATAGCAGACGGTTATCTGCATTTCTTGGAGGTTGACAAGGAATATTCGGGCTGTAATATTTATGAACGTAATGTTTATGTGAGTGATAATATGCCGAAACATGACGGCAAAAGCTGTATATTTGAGTGCTATGGAAGTGCTTTTATGATTAATCAGTATCAGTTCAACGGAAAAAATGTTGCTGATATATACCAGCTTTATCCGGTTGGAATGGTTCGTTTTGGCAGATATGAGTATATCGGAACAATTGAGTTTGAAACGGACTATTTCCCGATAACTGACGGAAATCTTACAGATTATACTAAAGGTGATGTTGTTTTTGATGAAAGCGACTATACATTTACTGTAAAAGAAGATTCTGTCACAATCAAGTATAAATATTCAGCTGATTCAGACTGGACAGAGCGTACATTTGATACCGTTTCTGCATATTAAAAGGAGGATTTTATTATGAATTACAAAAGAATTTTAGCATCTGCACTTGCTTTGTGCCTTGCAATGCCAATAACAACTGTTATCCCTGCTGAAAATATTTCTGCATTGTCTCTTGTTGATTCAGAAGTACAGCACTTCACCGACAACTTTGTATACAAAATTCGTGGTGACTATATTGAGATTACCGCAGGTATGACGAATATTGAGGGTGATATTGAAATTCCTGCTGAAATTGACGGCGTTCCTGTTAAGGTTATCGGCGAACACGGTCTTGCAGGACTTCAGAAAGTTACATCAATCATACTCCCTGATACTATTACAACTATCGGCAAACAGGCTTTTGCATACAATACCGCACTTGAAAAAATAAATATTCCTGAAAATGTCAGAATAATTCCAGACGAAGCATTTATGAACTGTATGTCGCTTGGCAATATTATCATGCCTTACGACCTGAACAGTATAGGTGTGCGTGCATTTTACGGTTGCAGAAAGATTACTGAAATAAAACTCCCTGCAAGTGTACAGTCTCTTGGAGAAATGGCATTTGCAGACTGTCAGGGACTTGCAAAGATAAATATTCCGTCAAGAATCAACAAGCTTGAAAAAGCTGTATTCGGCAACTGCTTTGCACTTGAATCACTTGCACTGCCTGAAAATGTAACATTTATCAGTAAGGACGCATTACCACTGAAAATCAAGAATCTTATAATAAAAAGCCCTGAATGTGAACTTGAGGACGGTCTTTATATGAACATCACAAAAGACTGCGTTATAACTGCACCTCCTGAAAGTACCGCACAGAAATTTGCTGAAACATATGGATTAGGTTACAAAGTCTATGAAGAACAGGACGTTCTTGTGCCAGGTGATGTTAATCTTGACTGGAAATTTAATATAGCTGATGTTGTTATGATGCAGAATTATCTTCTTGGCAATGGTTCACTTAATGAGTGGCAACTCGGCGACATGAATAACGACGGCACACTTGATGTATTTGACTATATTCTTATGTTAGAGGAACTCCGCAGAAGTCCTGAATACAATCCGCCGTATATGCCCGAAAATCCTGACCCATTTTTTCTTGAATATATCGCAAAAAACCTTACTGCTGATATGAAGTCGGCAGAAGTCGAGGGAGCAGAAGCAGACGAAGAATTTATTATCGGACAGACAGATTTTGCACTCAATATATTCAAGCGTGAAGTACAAGACGACACAAACACACTTGTTTCACCGTATTCAATAATGCAGGCTCTTGCAATGACAGCTAACGGAGCAAACGGAACTACTAAAGAGGAAATGGAAAACGTGCTTGAAATGCCAATGGACAGACTTAACAAGTACCTCTACACACAGAGAATTTCACAGCACAGTGATGAAAACAGCAAGCTCAACACAGCTAATTCAATATGGGCACAAGAGGGCGTGAACGTAAACAAGGACTTTTTACAGACAAATGTTGATTATTATAATGCTGATTTTTACGTTGCACCGTTTGATGATACAACTGTCACCGACATTAACAACTGGGTAAACGAAAAAACAGATAAAATGATACCTGAAATTCTTGATGCAATTCCTGATGCTGCCCGTATGTACCTTATAAACGCAGTTGCATTTGATGCAAAGTGGGAAGTTGAATTTGACAAGTACGCAACAAGAGAAGCAACATTTACAACTTATGACAATCAACAGCAGAAAGCGCAGTTCATGTCAACATCAAATGGTGGTGAGTTTATTTCAGATGACCATGCAGTAGGATTCTACAAATATTATGCTGACAGAAAATATGCGTTTGCCGCATTGATGCCCGAAGATATGTCATTAAGCGAATACATATCAGGTTTGACGGCGGAGGGACTTAATGAAACGCTTACAAACCATCAGTTTAAATCATTTGATTTATCAATGCCGAAATTCTCATATGACTTTGATACACTTCTTAATGGTACTCTTATTGATATGGGTATGCCTACAGCTTTTTCAGAGTATGCTGACTTTCACAGCATGATTGAGGATATAGACACCTGCATAAGCCGTATAATACACAAAACACACATTGATGTTGATGAGGGCGGAACAAAAGCAGCCGCAGTGACTGTTGTTGAGGCGACTGAATGCTGTATAAGAGAAAGACTTTTAATGGATAAGCCGTTTGTTTACTTTATCATTGATACAGAAACAAATATTCCTGTTTTCATGGGAACACTTTCAAGTATTCCTGAATAATATTTGATATATATGGCTATCTGCACTGTAGTCATTATATATAGTCCTGTAAGGGGGACAAAATCAGAAAAGCCGTATCGTGTGATGCGGTTTTTCTGGGTAATTTCAAAAAAAGGAGGGTTTCCGTGTCGCTTGATGTAAAAGAACATTACGATAAAATATACAGATATTGCTATTTACGGGTGGGAAACCGTGAAACAGCAGAGGATTTGACGCAGGAAACATTCCTCCGCTATCTTAAACACCCAAAGTATCATAATATAGATAAGACATTGCAGTTGCTTTATACGATTGCAGGAAATTTGTGTAAAGATGAGTATAACAGGATAAAGACAGTTGAAATTCCTGAAAATACGGTATCAGGTGAAAATATAGAGGAATCTGTTATCACCAACTACGCATTGAGTGAAGCACTGAAAAAGTTATCACCTGAGGATAGAGAAATTATTCTGCTGAGATACGTTAATGAAGTTTCTGTCAATGTCATTGCAAAGCTTTATTCAATATCACGTTTTGCACTTAACAGGAGAATTAATAAAATTCTTGCTGAATTACATAAAGAACTTGGAAAGGAGTAAGCTGTAAATGAAAAAATCAGAAAAGGAAAAGCTGAAAAAAGCATTTAATATTCCTGAACCTGAACGAAAAGAATTTTTTGTATCATTATATAACGAAAAGCTAAAAAAAAATGAACGAAAATTCAATATGCCTGTATTTTTCGGATATGCTTCAACAGTTGCCTTTGCAAGTTTGATTATAGGATTATGGGGTCATTTCAATGAAACGGTTGATTTCAATAACAAATTCAACAACACGGAAATAACATCAACTACAACTACTACTACTGTACAGACAGTAACTACAGCACAATCAACAGAGAAAACAAGTTCAGCAAGTACAGAACCGCCCACAACTGAATTCACATCAGCATTATCATATACAGCCGAAACAATACAGCCGACAACTCACGCACCTATTGAAATGCCTGATATTTCTGCTTTCATACCGCCTGAAACTGTTGTAACAGTTTCAACTGCAACACATTCTGCAACAACATCAAAAGTAACATTCACCACAAAGACAGCATCTTATCCGACTACAACAAAACGTACAACAACTACAGTTTTAACTGTAACAGAACCAGTACCGGATTTTACAGAGCCTTTTGCGACTACAACTGAAATTCCCACTGTTCATGCAACAACTACATATTATACTGATATACCTACAATGATACCTGCAATAACTACTACAAGCAGAGAATCAAATGCTCCGTTAGACGTAACAACCCCTTCGCCGTCTTTGGCTGGTAAGGATTATACTGTATACCCATATGATATTTACAGCAAATCCGATAAAACAGTTGATATTCATAACTATATAGAATCCAATGACATACCTGCATATGACGGACCTTCAACTGCTACAGCATCAAATGTTGAGCAGATGATTGATAATTCCGACTATATAGTTTCAGGACGTGTTGACCAGATAATATACACGCAGATAAACGGCAGACCATATACACAAGAAAATATAACAATCTATGCTGTATACAAGGGAAAAATGCTGAAATCAAATGACAGAATTTCAATATACATACAAGGCGGATATATTCCCGTCAGCGAATTTGAAAAACTGCATAATTTAAGTATAGATGTACCTGATAATTATTCCGTGTATGATTCAGGCGGAAACAAAGGCGTGCAGAATATCGGCGACACGTTTATGTTTTTCATAAAAAATGGCTCTGATAGTATGCCAGAAAAAGCATTTCAACTTACAGAATATACCGATATATCAGTATTCCGCAAAAATAATGATAAATATATATCGTTAGGAAATGAAAATCTGTATTTTGATATAAAAAAACTCCTTAATCTCTGAAGAATAACTCTCCAATATCTTCAGAAAAAGCCATAGTATTTATGATTTTTTCGTAAATACTATGGCATTATTTATTATTTAAGTGCATTTACAAGTGACTTGAAAACGTCTCCACGCTCCTCAAAGTTCTTGAAAATACCGTAGCTTGCGGACGCTGGCGACATAACACAACTATGATTTTCCGGCGTGATTTCATTTGCAAGCTTAACTGCATCTTCCAGATGCGGAACGTAATACACATTATTTTTCGACTGGAACATATCATATATGCGCTTGCCTGATGATTCCATGCAGACTACATTAATATCAGCAGTTGAAAGAAAATCGACAAGTGGCGTATAATCAATACCCCTGTCCATACCACCGATTAATATAGTTGCGATATTTGGCACACTTTTTACAGCTTCAATTGCAGTTGCACAAGCTGTAGAAATTGAATCATCATACCAGCGTATTCCGTTTACTGTATTAACGTATTCAAGACGGTGTGCAAGTGGATTGAATGTGCAGAGTGCTTTTTCAAATTCCTCACGCTCAACATAAAAAGCCGTTACAAAATAAGCGACAGCTATATTGTAGTGATTGTGAACTCCAAGCAACTTGATTTTATCAGTCGGAATTATATAATCATCATGATAATCCCATTTAACGATTCCGTCATGGACGTAAACTTCAGCTTCTGCATTTTCAGCGGATATTCCATAGATATACTGTAAAAGTTCGGGCGAATTTTCAGGAGCAATGTCACTGTTAATCAGCAGACAGTCGTCTCTTTTCTGATGAAGATAGATATTTTTCTTTGCATTGTAATAGCGTTCCATGGTGCCGTAGTGGTCGAGATGTTCCTCGAAAAGATTCAGGAATACTGCATCAATAGGTGAAACGGTCATATATTCAAGCTGGTGGCACGACAACTCACATACAACAGTAGTTTTATCGGTCATGCTTTCGGCTATATCAAATACGGGTATACCGATATTTCCCGCAATTCTGCAATCCTTGCCCGATTCTTTGAGTATGTGATAAATCAGGGAAGTGACAGTGCTTTTGCCCTTTGTACCTGTTATACCAATAATCTGCTCACGGTATACCTCAAAAAACACCTGTGTTTCGGAAGTTATCAGGCATTTCAGCTCCGATGGCTGTTTTTCGAGTACAATTCCGGGACTTTTGAATACCATGTCAAAATCATCAAGTGATTTCTGATAATTTTCACCGCATATCAGTTCAACGGATTCAGGCAGATTGTCGATATTATTTATATCGGCAACTGCAATTTTTTTTGGTGAGCAGTATTTTGAGAGTATTTCGTAAGTTGCTTTTCCCTCACGTCCGAATCCGAGAATACAGACGGACTTGTTTTCAGTATAATTTTTTATATATTCAGTAAATTTATTCAAAAAAGTATCTCCATTTCTTTAATTAATATGTTCCTGAACTGTTCAGGGAGCAGGTTATTTTCACTGAATCCGTGACAGATTTTTTCGTTGCGTTCGTCAATTGTATCAGGCGAATAAAGTTCCATATCAATATATTTCTGCATCAGAAACGGCATGGACTGATTTTCAGCAAGATAATTTCTTATTGTAAGCGATACAGCAAGGTTGACCTCATTAATACTTCCCACACATTCAAATGGTTTATGTTCAGATTTGCCGATAAGTTCAATAAAATAATGCTCCATTGATGTATCATTGAGTAAATCTCTGCCGAAAATTGTTGTAAGTTCGTCACGGCTTAAAAACGGTGACAGAATAAGGCAGATGAAAAGGCACTTCGGACACTCACCGCACCATATATCAGGCGAAACCTTGCTTCCAAGATTACAGCTTCTGAAAACAGACAAGTATTTTTTGTGGCTCACGAACATTTTGGCAATCTGAAATTCAGCAAGCGGACGCAGAAAACTGAAATAATACTGCCCTGTATGAAGATATTTTTCCTCATAATTATGAAAATCCTGTTCAAATTCAAAGCTTTTTGAATATTGATGATTTACATTCTGTCCTGCAACTGTACTTTCGTTTGCGCTGTCCTCATTTGAAAGTACGATATATTTCAGCCTGTTGATGTATGCGGTAATTTCAGCAGAAAATGCAACTATTGACGAAAACGGCGTGTGGCCGTTCAGAAAGCCTTGTTTGTTGAGTTCAACAAGTGAGCGGTCAAAATTTCGTCTTGCGGTTATAAGTGCAGATTCAGGAAGTCCTGCCGATATTACAGTAGCTGTAATTGAATTACGCTTGTTTATGGCATAGCATCTGCATTTCAGTCCTGCTTGTGTAAGAGTTTCAAGAGTAAGTGCGGAGTCTTTTCCGCCACCAATCGGTACAAGACAGCCTGTTGATTCAGGAAGATTTGATTCGGTTGTATTATTGAATCTGCCTGTAGATTTCACATCAACGAAATTTTCAATATCAGTCTTGATATTATTCATGTAAAAGAACTCACCAAGTCCCATAAACCATAGCTTTTTCCACCATTCAATCTGTTCCGGAGAGAGTTCACCGCATTCAACAATAATATCAGGGGAGCAGGTAGCTTTCCAATAGCTGACAAGTTCAGCCATACCAAGAGAAAATGCAAGTCTTTCAAAAGTAAGGTCGTTTTTTACGCTGAAATTTTCAGGCTTTGTAAAACTCCAGCCAGGGTGAAATTCAGCAAGACCAACAATTTCAAAATCAAAGTCAATATCAATATTATTTTCGGATTCTGATATATTATAGCTTCTGAAAATAAATGAGGGGTAGTTTTTTCTTAAATTTTCAAAATTACTCATAAATCCTCCGATAAATCAAGAAGTTTCAGAAATTTCACAATAATGTTTCTTTAAAAGAAAATATGTTTCGTCTGACAAATCATGCTCAATTTTACAGGCATCTTCTAATGCCTGGTCTTTTTTTACGCCTAAAAACATGAAAAATGCGGAAAGGGTATTGTGACGGTCGTATATTCTTTCTGCAATATCTTTGCCAATGTCAGTAAGTGTGATATGATTGTCGCTGTTTACTTCAACAAGATTTTCGTCTTTCATCTTTTTCAATATGATAGAGACAGTAGGTCTTGAATAGCCAAGATAGGAACATATATCAATTGCATGGACATCTGCTTGTGCTTTTGACAGGATTAATATGGTTTCAAGGTAGTTTTCAACTGCTTCTGTAATAGCCATTTGTTTATCCTCCATAGAGTTATAATTTGCTTGTAAGTACATTATAACATAAATTTTCAGAAAATACAATAGGCAAATTTATTTTATTATCGGATTTTTCATATAATCGTCAAAAATCTGATAAATATCATGGTGCAGTTTTTTTATTCTGATTGGTTTAAGTTCACTGTTTGTAAAGCAGTGGGAAGATGTTCCCTCTGCACAAAGTTCACCTGTTTTTTTGTTGTATACCTTATATAGTACACTCATGGAAACACCATTGAACTTTTCTATTATAAAATATACAGAAAACACATCATTGAATTTAAGCGGAGTTTTATAACTGCATGATGCAGAGAGTACAGGCATGGCGATTCCTCTTGATTCTATTTCCTCAAAAGGCATACCAGCCTGATTGAGAAAGTCAACACGGGCTTCCTCAAAGATTCTAAGATAATTTGAATGATGCATAATGCCCATTTTGTCGGTTTCATAGTAATATACGGCTCTTTCATATGGGTGAAACATAAAAAATCATTCCTTTACTTAAATATATGATATATTTTACACATTTTTTCCTGATTTGTCAAGAATATGTTTTTATATATAAAGTACAAAAATGTTGAAAAAAATTCTACATATTGACATCTTGAAATACTTATATAAAAATGATATAATATAACTATGTTATATGTATGATGTGCCTTTTTTTGGCAAAAATTCAAGAAATTTTTCGTCATCATAAATGTGAACTATATTTAATCGTAAAGCGAGGTAATCAGCAATGGCAGTAAATTTGACAAAGGGACAGAAAGTTGACCTTACAAAGACAAATCCCGGACTTAAGAAAATTATTGTAGGTCTTGGCTGGGACGTTAACAAGTATGATGGCGGTTCAGATTTTGACCTTGATGCAGCTGCATTTTTAACAAAGGAAAATGGCAAAGTCGGTGATGATTCAGACTTCATTTTCTACAGCAACACAACACACGCTTCCGGTTCAGTTATTCATACAGGCGACAACCTTACAGGTGTAGGCGACGGAGACGACGAACAGATTAAGGTTGATTTGGAAAGTGTTCCTGCTGAAATCTCAAAAATTGATTTCACTGTAACAATCTATGATGCTGATACACGTCATCAGAATTTCGGACAGGTTTCAAATGCTTATATTCGTGTTATGAATGAGGCAACAGGCGAAGAACTTATCCGTTATGACCTTGGTGAAGATTATTCTATTGAGACAGCTATCATTGTAGGTGAACTTTATCGTAATGGTACAGAATGGAAATTCAATGCAATCGGCAGTGGTTTTCAGGGTGGCTTGAAGGCATTGTGTCAGAATTTTGGTGTTAATGTCTGATTATAAAACTTGAGGTGATTAAAAATGGCAATTAGTTTAACAAAAGGTCAGAAAATTGACCTTACAAAAGGAAATCCAAGTCTTTCAAAACTTGTTGTAGGTCTTGGCTGGGATACAAATAAATACGATGGCGGAGCAGATTTTGACCTTGATGCAGCTGCATTTCTTCTTGGCGACAACGGCAGAGTTCCAAGTGATTCTGACTTCATTTTCTACAGCAATTTACAACATTCATCAGGTGCTGTTATTCATACAGGCGATAACCTTACAGGTGAGGGCGAAGGCGACGATGAAGTTATCAAGGTTGATTTAAGTAAAGTTCCTGCTAATATCAGCAAAATTGACTTTACTGTAACAATTTATGATGCTGATGTCCGTGCGCAGAATTTCGGACAGGTTTCAAACGCTTATATTCACATTATCGACGAAGTTACTGGAAAAGAAATTATACGTTACGACCTTGGCGAAGATTTCTCCGTTGAAACAGCTATTGTTGTAGGCGAACTTTATAAGCATGGTGCTGACTGGAAGTTTAACGCTATCGGAAGTGGTTTTGCTGGCGGTCTTTATGCACTCTGTAAAAATTTCGGAGTAAATGTCTGATAAAAGAATGGAAAGGTAAAAATTATGTCTGTTAATCTTGTAAAAGGGCAGAAAGTCGAACTTAGAAAAAATGACGGCGGAACACTCCATAAAGTTGTAGTTGGACTTGGCTGGGACGAAGTGCAGAAAAAAAGTCTTTTTGCATCTTTTAAAAAATCATTTCCCATTGATTGTGACGCATCAGCTATCATATGCAGAAGCGGAAAGCTTGTAAATGATTCTGATATTGTTTATTTCGGCAATTTAAAGCATAAAACAGGTTCTGTTATTCATATGGGCGATAATCTTACAGGTGCAGGAGACGGCGACGACGAACAGATTACAGTTGATTTGGAAAAAATTCCGTTAAATTGTGACAGAGTTATATTTATTGTAAATATATATCAGTGCAGTGAACGTAATCAGCACTTTGGTATGATTTCAAATGCTTTTATCCACATTTTTGATGCAGAAACAAATCAGGAACTTTGTAAATACAACTTAACCGAAGATTATAGTGGCATGACAGGAATGATTTTCGGTGAAATGTGTCGTTGTAATAATATCTGGCAATTTAATGCTATCGGACAGGGAACACATGATAATGATATTAGGTCTCTTGCAAAAAGATTTCGCTGATATGTAAACTGTAAGAGATGTACGATATAGCACATTAATCAGGCATCGCTTATTGCATTTTTATATCCATGCAAAGGGCGATGCTTTTTTGTCCTGCCTTTACAAAAAAACAAGATTTTCTGAAAATATTTTGTGAAAATCTGAAAGGGTGATTTTTTGGAATTTATTGTACCTGAAAAAATAAATCGTGCTGTTTCAATTTCAGATGTATCACGTCTTTATGGTAAAAATAATTCAGATATAATTAAATCATCATTAAGCATTGCAAATATATCACAAAATAAGCTTAATTCAATATCATCAACTGCAAATTGCAATGCTCATCAAGCTGTACAGCAGACAAGTGTGAAATCAACCATAAAAAGAAAAAGAATTGTCAGCAGTGAAAATTTATTAATCAAAGGACAGAAATGGACTATTGCAGGAAAAAACGTCAGTATTCCGATTAAATTGAAAATAGGCATAGGCTGGGAAGTTTTAAACTCTGCTTGTGAAGTTGATGCCTCTGCATTTATGCTTGCAAAAAATGGAAAAGTTCCTGATGAAAGTTGTTTTATTTTTTATGGACAGGACAAAAGCAGTGACAACAGCGTGATTTTTCAGTCCAACAGCAGTAATATGAATCTGCTTGATGATGCGGAAATAAATATTTCTCTTGATTCCGTAAGAAAAGATGTAGAAAAAATAACAATCTGCCTTACTATATATGAATCATTTCAGAGAAATCTTGATTTTTCAATGGTTAAAAATATATACGCAAGAATAATGGACGGAAACGGAACGGAAATTGCACGATATAATGGTGAATATCTTCCCGAAAGCGTAACATCTCTTGTTATAGGGGAATTATACAGATATAAGGATTCATGGAAATTCTATGCAATAGGTTCAGGCTACAGAAAAGATTTAGCAGATTTCTGTGGTCTGTATGGAATCCAGCTTAAATAATGAAAGGGTGATTTATTTGGTAGATTTTCAGGTTATTAATGAATTGTGCCTCATGGTGAAATGTACAGGAAACGACTGTATTTTCACAAAGCAGGGCGCATTTATTGCAGGGGAATGTAATGGGGCAAGAAATTTCAAGTTTACAAAAGTAATATTAGGACCTCAGCAGAATATCGGACAAGCTATATTCGGACAGATTATAAGACGTGCTACAGGTGAAAATTTACCGCTTATGAAAGTTGAGTTTTCGGGCGACAGCGTGACATACTATGCAAATCAGGAACAGCACGTTGTTGTATATCATCTTCAACCAGGTGAAAGTGTTTATGTTGAAAGCGAAAATCTGCTTGCATTTTCAAATCAGTGTGATTATAGTGTGAGATTTCTTGGTCAGGGACTTATTTCCCAAAAAGGTATGTTCACATCTGTTCTGACGGGTATGGGAAATGAATCTTTTGTTGCTGTTCTTTCAGACGGCAATCCTGTTGTTTTAAGCAATATGGACAATAACTCAACAATTACAGTTGACCCTGATGCTGTTGTATGCTGGACAAATGCCGACCCTGAAATAAAACTTGATATATCATGGCGAACTCTTATCGGACAACATTCCGGTGAAAGCTATATGTTTGAATGGCATGGAAGTGCTAAAACAACTGTTCTTATACAGCCGACAGAAAGACCGCATGAAACCCATATTATAGATTAATCGGGAGGTGTTTTTTATGGATTTAAAGCGTGGTATGCGTGACAGACTTGACAAATATATCAATATAAACAGCACAATTGATATTCAGATGAGCATAAATGGCGCAGATACTTATGATTTCTGCTGTTTCGGAGTTGATGCAGATGACAAGCTTTCTGACGAAAGATACATGATTTTCTACAATCAGACATCATCACCAAACAACGAAATAAATTACAGTGGTTCAGGAAATTCAGCAAATTTCAGAATAAACCTTGCATTATTGCCCATGAATATAAATAAGCTTGTATTTACGGCAAGCATTGACGGCAATACAGCAATGGGTGACATAAATTCTCATATGTTCGCATTGAATCAAAATGGAAACAATGTTCTTGCATTGCAGTTGAGTGGAAATGATTTCACAAAGGAAAAAGCAATCATAACAGTTGAAATCTACCGCAAGGAAGTCTGGCGAATCAATGCAGTTGCAAGAGGATTTTTCGGCGGTTTGAGCGATTTACTTCGCTCTTATGGTGGTGTAGAAGCCTTGCCAGAGGTTAAACAGCCAGTACCAAGCGCATCACCTGTTACTAAAATTTCGCTTAAAAAAGGTGAAAAAGTAAGTCTTGTAAAGACGAATGATATAATTATAATTGAAAATGGCTGGACAGCAAAAGGAAAAGACTATGATTTAAAAGCACTTGTAAGATACAGAAATGGACGGCTTATATATATTGGTGCTGCAAATAATGATGAACTGATACAGACTCCTGAAGGTGCTGTAAAGCATGGTGGAGATATAAAAGCCCCTGGTGAACTTGAACATATTGAGATAAAATGGCATCCTGATATTGCGTCTGTTGCAGTAAGTTCATATTCTGCACTTGAAAATGGTACAGGCTCATTTAAAAGATATGGTGTTTTTGTGAGAATAAAGAATGGAAAACAGATTATTGAAATTTCAGCAAGAAGTGTAAGTGCTAATGAAAGAAGTTATACACTCTGTTTTGGTGAGATACTTTTTGGCAATAGTCAAGGTGAAATGGAAGTATCTGCACTTGAAATGTACAGCCGACCAAATTCTGAACGTAGAATAGGTTATAGAAATGGTGAGGTTGTTATGGATATAGGACCTTTAGGAAAAACAAAGTAAGGGGGATTTTTCATGGACTTAAAGCGTGGTATGCGTGATAAACTGGAAAATCACATTGATGTCAATAGTGTTTTTGACGTTAAAATGAAAGTTGACACCTCTGATAAATACAGTTTTTTCTGTTTTGGAGTTGATTCAGATGACAAAATCACCGATGAAAACTATGTGGTTTTTCATAATCGCAGATTATCACATAACAGCGAAATCATGTATAGCAGTTCAGAAAATTCAGCTGATTTCAGGGTAAATCTTTCAGCACTGCCGGCAAGTATAAATAAGCTTGTTTTTGCTTTCGTTGTTGACGGCGGTTCTCTGATAAGAAACATTGTTTCTCATGTATTCAGCATTTATCAGAATGATAGCAATGTATTGGATTTTCAGCTGAACGGTGACGACTTTAAAATGGAAAAAGCTGTTGTAACGGCTGAAATCTATAAAAAAGATGTATGGAGAATAAGTGCGGTTGCTATGGGATTCAATGATGGTTTCAATGATTTGATTAAATCTTACGGCAAAGACAGCATTAATCTATCACCGCCACAACCAGTTACAGAAAAAACAGCAGAAATAACTCCGACACCACAGAAAATCAATCTGCAAAAAGGGCAGAAAGTAAGTCTGGTGAAGTGCGGAAATAATATTAAGGGTGAAATTTCAATAAATCTCAACTGGAAACAACAGACGGGATTTACGGCAAAGCCTGTCGATTTGGATTTAGGCTGTCTGTATGAGCTGAAAGACGGTTCAAAGGGTACAATTCAGGCACTTGGAAAAAGATTCGGCTCATTGAATCAGCCACCATATATAATGCTTGACGGTGACGACAGAACAGGTGAATCATCGAACGGCGAAACGCTCCGTATAAATGCAGAAAAGGTTTCAGAGATAAAGCGTATACTTGTTTATGCTTTTATTTATGATGGCAGTGCAGACTGGCAAGGAACAGACGGAGTGGTTACGGTAAAATGTGCAGGAAGTCCTGAAGTAGTCGTAAAAATGGACGAATACGGAAGTAACCTGACGCTTTGTGCAGTTGCATTGCTTGAAAACGTCAACGACAATTTCACTGTAAAGAAAGTTGTTGAGTTTTATAAAAATCAGGTATATGCAGATAATGCTTTTAATTGGGGACTTAAATGGAAAGCAGGCAAAAAAGACTGATTTTCGTTTAAAGTATATAAAAAAGGAGTAAAATTGGAAATGAAGTTAAAAGGTTTAACATCAGAACAAGTTGAGGAAAGTCGTAAACAGCATGGTGCGAACACACTGACGGAAATTCCCACTGACCCGCTATGGAAAAAAATCTTAGAGGGATTCAAAGACCCTATGATTATGATTCTTCTTGTGGCTCTCGTTGTACAGGTAATCTTGTGGATTATGGAACAAGCAGAATGGTATGAACCGGCAGGAGTTCTTATTGCAATTATGATTGCAAACGGTGTTTCGTCTATCAGCGAAAGCAAGCAGGAAGGCAAGGCATCTGCTCTTAAAGCAGAGGAACTTGCAAAAGAAATGGCAAAAGTAATCAGAGACGGACAGCTTGTTGAAATTCATGTTGCAGATGTTGTTGTTGGTGATATTGTATTTTTACAGGCAGGCGACAAAATTGCTGCTGACGGCAATGTTGTTGAAGGTGAAATCAAAGTAGACCAGGCTGCCCTTAACGGTGAAACAGAGGAAGCAGAGAAAATTCCGGGTGATTCATATGATATAAACGACCTTCTCAACAAGCATTATGTTTATCGTGGTACTGTTGTATGTAGTGGTGAGGCGTATATTGAAGTAAAGGTTGTCGGAGATAATACACTCTTTGGCAAGCTTGCACTCGAAGTTCAGGAGGAAACAAGAGAAACTCCGCTTCAGGTTAAACTTGGTAAACTTGCAAAGCAGATTTCAACATTCGGCTATGTAGGTGCTATCTGTATTGTAGTAGGTGTACTTGCAAAGACACTTATCGGCGGAAATATTCCCGATAATGTAAGCGAATGGATTAGACTTATAATTGATGCTATCACTGTAGCTGTTACAGTTATTGTATGTGCAGTTCCAGAGGGTCTGCCGATGCTCACATCAATTCTTCTCTCATTCCAAAGTTTGAGAATGGCAAAGGATAATGTACTTGTAAGAAAAATCAACGGACTTGAAACAGCAGGAAGTCTTAGTATTCTTTTCAGTGATAAAACAGGTACAATTACAGAGGGCAAACTTTCAGTTGTAGAGCTTGCACTTGGTAATGCAAAAACTCTTGATGCACTTTCAAAACTGCCGAAAACAATGATTGATGATATGATTGTCGGTGTAGGTGTAAACAACAGTTCAACAGCAAGCAACGGAGAAGTTATCGGAGGAAACAGCACCGACAGAGCAATGATGAAATTCCTTGTTGATTCAGGTGTTGCAGATTCAGTAAACAAGAATAATGTTGTAAATTTCAGTGCATTTGATTCAAACAAGAAATCATCAAGTGTAACAGTAAATGCAGACGGAAAAACTATGACATATGTTAAAGGTGCGGCTGAAAGAATTGTTGACCGCTGTACTCATTTTACAGATGAAAACGGCAATGTACACGAATTTACAGATGCAGACAAGGCAAAACTCACAGAATACAGTGATACACAGGCAAGCCGTTCAATGCGTCTGCTTGGTGTTGCAAAGGTTGACGGCGACGACGAAAACAAGGGTCTTACACTTCTTTGCGTACTCAGTATACGTGATAATGTAAGAAAAGAAGCTGCTGATGCAATCAAGGAAGTACAAAATGCAGGTATTCAGGTTGTAATGGTAACAGGTGACAGAAAAGAAACTGCTGCTGCAATCTCAAAAGAAGCAGGACTTCTTACAAGTCCCGAACACGTTGTCCTTACATCTGCTGAAATGGCTGAAAAATCAGACGATGAACTGAAAGCGATTCTGCCAAATCTCCGTGTTGTTGCACGTGCGTTGCCTATGGATAAGAGCAGACTTGTAAGAGTTGCGCAGGAACTCAACTACGTTGTAGGTATGACAGGAGACGGTGTAAACGATTCTCCGGCACTTAAAAAGGCTGATGTTGGCTTTGCTATGGGAAGTGGTACAGAAGTAGCAAAAGATGCCGGCGATATAACAATTATGGACGACAATTTTTCATCAATCGAAAAAGCTATTCTCTATGGACGTACAATGTTCAAGAGTATACGTAAATTCCTCATATTCCAGCTCACAGTAAACGTTGCAGCTGTTCTGACCTGCTTTATTTCTCCGCTTCTTGGTGAAAACGTGGCACTTACAGTTATTCAGCTTCTTCTCATAAATCTTGCAATGGACACCCTTGCCGCTATTGCGTTCGGAAGTGAGCCAGCTCTTAAAGAGTACATGAAAGAAAAACCGATTCCACGTTCAGCAAGTATTATAAGCAAAGATATGCTTATTGAGATTATCATCAGCGCATTATATATAACGGTTGTATGTCTTGGTATTCTTTTCTTCCCGTTCATGCGTGAAATGTTCGGTATAGTGGGAGAAAGCTATAAAGACCTTGTTGAAATGGATAAAACTGTTCTTAAATCCGCACTTTTCGCAACATTTATGATGGCTATAACATTCAACGGATTTAACGCAAGAACAAATCATCTCAACATCTTCAATGGTATCGGCAGAAACAAGAGCTTTTTAGCTGTTATGTTCTCTATCTTTGTAGTACAGTTAATCTTTGTAACATTCGGCGGTGACTTTCTTAGCGTTACAGCACTCAATCCAATGCAGTGGCTTGTATGTATTCTTTTGGCGATTATTGTAATTCCGCTTGATTTAATAAGAAAATTATTCACAGGTAAAAAATAATTACAGAACGCACACATCATTTTCTGGTGTGTGCGGATTTGTGTAAAGGGGAGAATTTGGAATGATTATTGAGGATAATTTTCTGCCTTATAAAGTAGGCGGACTGCTATATACTCCTGCAACGGACAGAAATATTGTACATCATCTCAAGGAAAATATGATAAAAGATATAACTTCTCTTGCATTGTGTCTGGAGGATTCTATTACAGATGATATTTTAGTTGAGGCAGAAATTAATCTGAAAAAAATAATGGCTGATTTAAGAAATACAAAAAATCTGCCATTGCTTTTTGTGAGAGTGAGAACACCCGAACATCTACAGCACATATATGAAATGCTTGGCGATGCTGCAGAACTGCTTACAGGATTTGTCCTGCCTAAATTCAGTCTTGACAATGCCGACAAGTATCTTGAAATAACGGATAGAATCAACAGTTCACTCAACAGGACAATGTATATAATGCCGACTATTGAAAGTCCTATGTTTACAGCATATAATGGTGCGGAAAAACTTGAAATGCTGAAACAAATGATTGACTATGCAAGAAAATATGTTCTTAATATAAGGTTCGGCGGTAATGATTTTCTCAATCTGTACGGATTACGCAGAAATATCCAGCAGAATATATATCAGATTGGTGTTGTAAGAGATGTTCTTGTAAATATACTGAATGTATTTTCAGGGGATTATGTTGTTTCGGGAGCTGTATGGGAATACTACGATAACGGCACGGACGATAAATGGAAAATTGGACTTGAAAAGGAGCTTGAACTTGACAGGCTTAACGGATTTATCGGAAAAACAGCTATTCACCCGTCACAACTGCCTGTTATATATGAAAGTTTAAAGCCTTGCCGACAGGATTATGAAGATGCAAAGCATATTCTATCATGGACGGAAAAACTTGGTGTGAGCAGAAATATCAGCGGAAACAGAATGAATGAGGTAAAGACGCATCAGAAATGGGCAGAAAAAATGCTTATTCTTGGTGAAATATACGGTATAAATGAGGTGAGTCAATGAAAAATCCGAATGAGATTATAGAGATTGCAAACAGATATAATAATAGGAAACGTTCATATCTTCTTGTAAATAAAATTCAGGCGAAACATATTCCCACACGTCCGCAGGATATTAAACTTGGTGTCAGTCTTGGCAGGAAAATCCGTGAGGAGTACCCGAACGCACATTTTGTAATCGGTTTTGCGGAAACTGCTACGGCAATTGCAACTGACGTTGCATGGGAGGTGAGTACTCCGGCAGAGGACGTTTATGACAGGCAGGGAATTTATATAAATACAACCCGTGAGAATTTTGTACCCGAAAGCGACTGCATTTGTTTCAAGGAGGAACATAGTCACGCCGTAAATCAGAAGCTTTATATTAAAAATTTCACTGAATATCTGAAGTATACAGAAGAAATTATTCTGATTGACGACGAAATTTCCACAGGAAAAACGCTTTTTAATATTATTCAGGAACTGCGGGACAAAATTCACGAACTTGCGGACAGAAAATTTGTTGTAGGTTCAGTAATAAACCGTCTCACTCCTGAACGCAGGGAATTTTTTGACCAAAACGACATATATTTTGTCAGCCTGTATGATGTGCAGTGGACAGACGAAATGCTTGAAAAGGACTTCAAAAATCTGTCCGCACCGTCGGAAATCAGCGATATACCTGACAAGTTGCCCGACTTCATAAGGATTGCAATTCCTGATGCAAGATATTTTGTTGATATATTTGATTATATCATGGCGTGTACCAATATAGTGGACGTGATAGAAGAAAACGTTAATTTTTCAGACTGTAAAGACGTTCTTTTCTTAGGTACAGAGGAATGTATGTACCCGTCAATCCTGACTGCAAATTTACTTGAACAGCGTTTCGGGTTCAATGCGTACTGCCATTCTACAACAAGAAGTCCTGTTTGTATCAGCAATGAGGAGGATTATCCTATGCAGAACGGCTATAAAATATGCAGTCTTTACGATGTGAACAGAGTGAACTACATCTATAATCTCCGTAAGTACGATATGGCAATTATTATTTCAGATGCGAAAAATCCCGACCCGAAAGCCCTTGCTATGCTTGATGCTGTACTTGCAAAGCACGGCATAGAAAAAATACTTTACTTTATGGGAGAGTGAAAAGATGTTCAGTACGTATAAAGAAGATGATGTTACAATTCTGCTGAAAGACATAACAGGACTTGTTACACCGCTTGCAACAAAAGAACGTGAAGCGAAAATTCAGTCGGGAGTACATTACAGTGAGATGTTACCGCTTGAATATGAGCCGACACCTGAATATATGACTATATATAAGCTTGCGTTGGAGCGTTTTTCTGCTGTAACAGCTGATGCAGTCGGAGCAGTTGCAAGTAAAATATGGAGCGACAAGGGCAGAGATACTGTACTTATATCGCTTGCAAGGGCAGGAACGCCAATAGGAATACTTATCAAGCACTACATGGAACAGAAATATTGCTGTAAAATTCCGCATTATACAATCTCTATCATACGTGGCAGAGGAATTGACAAAAATGCTATGAATTATATCATTGAAAGACACAATCCAAAAGGAATACAGTTTGTGGACGGTTGGACGGGCAAGGGTGCAATAAGGAATGTTCTTAATCAGGCGTTGAAAGACTATCCGCAAGTTGCAAAAGACCTTGCTGTTTTGTCTGATTCTGCATATTCTGCTGAAAAATGCGGTACACATGAAGATTTTTTAATAGCAAGTTCTTGTCTTAATTCCACTGTTTCGGGGCTTTTAAGCAGAACTTTTCTGCGTTCTGATATTATCGGCGAAAACGATTTTCACGGCTGTGCATTTTATAGTGAACTTCTTGAAAAAGATGTGACATATGAGTTTATAAACCGCATAGAACAGAATTTCAGCTTCACAAAATCCTACAATACCAACACGGATAATCAGATTACTTATGCAGGACTTGCGGAAGCTGAAAAAATCCGTCAGGAGTTCAATATCAGCAGTATTAATTTTGTGAAACCAGGCATAGGCGAAACAACAAGGGTACTGCTTCGGCGTGTGCCTTATAAAATTCTTGTGCATAGTCTGAATGATGAGAATAATCTCAGTCATATATATCAGCTTGCAAAAGAAAAAAATGTTCCTGTTGAAATTTATCCGCTACAGCATTATAAGTCTTGCGGACTTATCAGAGATTTATCAGATATTTGAAGGAGTTTTTTATGGATATATTTTTTGCCTGCGACCTTGATAATACGCTTATTTATTCTTACAAAAAGAAAGAGGACGGTTATATATGCGTTGAAATAAACAAGGGTATGGAGCAGGGATTCATGACACAATATGTATACAATAATTTTATTGCCATGACGAAAAAAGTCCGCTTTATTCCTGTTACGACACGTTCTGTTGAGCAGTATAACCGCATACATTTTCCGCATGATTATATTCCCGAATATGCACTTGTATCAAACGGAGCAACACTTATTCATAATGGTACTATACAGACTAACTGGAATCTCATTGAAAAAAACAGCAGTCTTGAAAATCAGCTGAAAGAGGTTTACAGCAGATATAAAAATGACAAGCGTTTTACGAACTGCCGTATAATTGATGAATCGTATGTTTATGTATATTGTGCAGATGATACAGATGCCGAAAAAACTGCAATTGAACTGGCAGAAGCTGTTGATATGACTGTTGAATTATCAGGAAAGAAGATTTATTTTTTCCCTGAAAATCTTAACAAAGGAAATGCCGTAAAAAAGCTGAATGATATTATCGGTAGTGACAGTATTATTTCAGCCGGAGACAGTTCTATGGACTGCACAATGCTTGATATTGCGGATAAAGCTGTTATTCCTGCCGATTTTGATATGTCACTCATAAAAAACAGATGCTTTGTGAAATCAACTGATAAAATATTTTCTGACTTTCTGATAAATTATATTCTTGACAAATAGAAAAAAAGATGATAGAATTATTTAGTAACAAATAAAAGGGGGACGTTTTTTGAATATACTGCTTATCATATTGGGAAAAATAATTGTATGTATACTGCATCTTTTCAGGCGAAATGCAGGCAATCTTCCGGGTATAATATTGTGGCATCTCACAGGCGGAAAGTGCTGTAAGATGTTCAGGGTTGACTGCCCGATTATAGCTGTAACAGGTACAAACGGCAAAACATCAGTAACAAACTGTATTGCACAGCTTTTTGAAAAAAGCGGAAAGAAAATTATCATAAACAAAGAGGGCAATAATCTTGATACGGGTATATGTTCACTTTTATTGAGGTACTGCGATATATCAGGAAAAATTGATGCTGATTATCTGATACTTGAAACGGACGAAAGTCACGTTCCTGTTGTATATTCGCAACTGAATCTGGAAACACTTGTTGTACTTGATTTTTTCCGTGACCAGCTTGACCGCAATGGTGAAATGGAAACGCTCATACAGAAAATCAACACTTTCTGTAAAACGTTTAAAGGAAATCTTCTGCTTAATCTTGATGACCCGAATACAGCACGTCTTGGAAAAGCTAATCCCGAAAATAAGAATGTTAAGTATTTTCATGCAGAACGCTATAAATTTGCAACAGATAATATTTATGAGGCATCAGAAGGCAGATTCTGTCCGTTTTGCGGTGATGTTCTTGAGTACGAATATTATCAGTATTCGCATATTGGCAAATTCAGATGTAAAAAATGCGGATTCGGTGATGTCAAACCATACATTACAGCAAGCAGTATTGACCTTGAAAAGCCTGTTTTTGCAGCAGACAAGCATCAATATTTCCCGAAACTCAACAGTATCTACAATATCTACAATATGACGGCAGTTGCAGGAATTGCAAAGCTTTATGGTATAAAGCAGGAAGTTACAGACAAAGTAATATCAGAATATACCGTGAAAAACGGACGTATGGAGAATTTTATGCTCAAAGACAGAAAAACCACTCTTAATCTTGCAAAAAATCCTGTTGGTGCAAATATGACATTGCGTGTTATGAATGAGATGCAGGGCGAAAAGGAATTATTGTTTGTATTAAATGATAATGTGGCGGACGGTCTTGACGTTTCGTGGATATGGGATATAAATTTCAGCATTTTTGAGCGTGTAACAAGGGTTATAACATCAGGCACAAGGGCTTATGATATAGCTGTAAGAATAAAGTGTGCAGGATATAACCACGAAAATATAGTGGTACGTCCTGACCTTGACAAAGCTGTTGCAGAACTTGCAAAAACAGATGGCAGAAAGTTTGTAATAGCAAATTATACGGCAGTTCAGCCCACAAGAACCGCACTGAAACGATATATTTCAGAGAACGGAGGGAAATATGAATAAGCTGAAAGTTCTGCATATGTATGCGGATTTACTTGACCTTTATGGTGACGGCGGTAATATGGAGATACTGAAATACCGCTGTAAAATGCGTGGTGTTGAGTGTGAGATTGACAGATATTCAACAAATTCCGAAATACCTGATTTTTCGTCATATGATTTAATTTATCTTGGCGGAGGTGCAGACCTTGAACAACAGCATATTTCTGAAGATTTGCAGAAGTGCAGAAACGGAATCGCAAAGGCGTACAAAAAAGGAGTGTTTCTTTTTCTGATATGCGGAGGTTATCAGCTTTTCGGAAAGTACTATAAAGATGCGGACGGAAATAAAATCAAAGGTCTTGGACTTTTTGATTACTATACAGTTGCAGAGCCGGACAGAAAAAAGCGTTGTATCGGCAATATCATTGTAAAAGCGGAAATATCGGGCAAAGAAGTTGATATTCTTGGATTTGAGAATCACGGGGGACAGACAAAGGGTGTAAAAACTCCGCTTGGCAAGGTGGTATATGGTCATGGCAACTGTACAAATAGTGCTAATGAGGGATATTTTGAAAAGAACGTGATTGCAACATATATGCACGGTTGCTGTTTGTCGAAAAATCCCGAATTATCGGACTATATTATCACATACTGTCTTGCAAGGAGCATAGGAAAAAAGGTGAAGCTTGCACCGCTTGATGATTCACTTGAAAAAAAGTGCAGGCAGATTATGGTTGACAGACTTACAAAATAAACAGGAGATTTATGAAAAAATATTTAACAGCATTTATTTTTATTTTGACAGCATTGACTTCATGCGGAAAAACTGTCGGAACAGACAGCGATATATCAGAAGTATCAGAAACTGAAACATCTGCAACTTCTACTGAAAAAACAACTGAAATTCACACAACAACAAAAACGTCAGTAACATCTGTTAAAGCAGTGAGTAATGATGTGCCTGAATCGGTTGTACTTGTGACTGCTGATACTGTTGAAGTATACGAAGATGTGACAACAGCTGAATTTGTGACTGATACAAATGTTGAGATTATATATGGTTATGTATCGCTTGATACGTCGGAACTTGGCGAAAAATCTGTTGACATTGTATTTGAGTATGAGGGTGGAACTTATCGCAAAACAGTAGATTATACTGTTACTGATACAACTGAACCGCTTGTGCTGAACTCTGGCTGGAATCCTTATTCGATAATCGGACAGCCTTTTGATGTAAATTCCGTTGTGGGATTTGTTGATAACTATGACCGCAATCCGACTGTAACATATACTGGTGATGTAGATACTTCAACAGTGGGTGCTTACCCGATTTCCGTTACAGTTACAGACAGTTCAGGCAATTATACTTCGTGGGATATGACTGTATTTGTTGTGAACGAAAAGCCGAATCCGACTGACGACAACACACGTGTGAATTTTTCAGACTTCATGAACACATACAACTATGAAAATATCAGTTATGGCATTGACGTTTCAGCATGGCAGACAAATGTCAACTATGATGCAGTAAAGGCAGAGGGTGTTGAGTTTGTCCTTATGCGCATAGGCTATTGCTATGGCAATATCAATATGGACGATTACTACAACAACAATATTCAAAATGCTACAGATGCGGGACTTGATGTCGGTGTATACTTCTATACAAATGCAAATACAGAGGAAAAAGCAAGGGAGCAGGCACAATGGATAATCGAACAGCTTGACGGCAGAAAACTTGATTTTCCTGTTGCTTTTGACTGGGAGGAATGGGAGAATTTTCAGCAGTACGGTATGAACATCAATGACATAAACAATGTTTTCTATGCGTTTTGTGATGAACTCGAAAAAGCAGGATATTCGGGAATGTTGTACAGCAGTAAAAACTTCCTTGAGAGTGTATGGGAAAACAAAATAAACCGTCCTGTATGGCTTGCACACTATGTTGATGAAACAAATTATCATGGTGAATATGCAATATGGCAGGCAAGTGCATACGGCAGAATAAACGGCATAAACGGAGACGTGGATATGAATATCCGATATAATAATATGTCGTTGCAATAATGTAATAAATCCCTCTTTCTGTTCATATAATTGAGCAGGAGGAGGGTTTATGTTTAAAATAAAAAATAAAATAATCAAAGATACAATTATGCTTGCAATAATGCAGATTTTTCTCGATTTTTCAGCAATTTTCCTCAACAGTTTCATAACTCGCAGTTTAGGAGCATCAGCAGTCGGGATTTTTTCGCTCATGGGTTCATTTCTCGGACTGGCAGGTATTCTTGCAAGTGGCAACGCTTTTCTTTGCACCAGCCGACTTGTTGCAGAGGAATCAGGCAGAATTAACGGAAATCCGCACAGAGTACTTTTTCATGGTATAAAGATGTGTACTTTTTTGAGTGTGACAACCTCTTTTTTAGTTGTATTTTTTTCTGAAAATTTAGCAGTGCGGTTTTTTGGTACGGAATCAGCGGAATCAGTAATTTTTGCAATGCGCCTTATGCCTGTTGCACTTATTTCGGGTTCAATAAGTGCCTGTTTCAAGGGATATTTCAATGCCTGCCGGAAAGCAACTGTTTCAGCAATCGGCGATATACTGGAATTTTCAGTGAAATCAGTTATAATAATTTCAATGTCATTATCGGGCAGATTCTCCGCTTGCCAGATTATGATAGTCTCAATAATTTCAGGAAATATAACATCTCTTTTGTATATGCTTTTTCTTTTTGCAAGAGAGAAAAACACAGTTTTTTCACATCATGGAGCAGGTACAATTAATTTTCGGCAGTATGTTAAACTTGCTTTTCCGATAATGTTCGGCGGACTTCTTACATCTGCTTTAAGCAGTACAAATGATGCGCTTGTACCGATATGCCTAAAACAATCGGGCGACTCACAGGAACAGGCATTCGCACTTTTCGGCGTGTTTGAAGCTATTGTTATTCCTGCAATTTTCTTTCCGTCCGTGATTCCGTGTTCGCTGTCGGGGATTGTCGTGACGGAAACAGCAAGAGCATCTGCAAAGAAAAATCAGGAACGAATAAAAAGTATAACTGCAAAATTAATTCAGTATACGCTGATATATGCGACTTTTTCGGGTGCATTTCTTTACGTGTTCGGCGACAGAGTAGGGGAGATGCTTGGTGGTGGAGATATAGCAGGGCAGATGATTTCTGCAATTGCTCCGGTTGTACCGTTTATCTACCTTGAAATAGTTCTTGAAGCAATTATAAAAGGTCTCGGATTGCAAGGCTTTTCCTCGCTGAATTATCTTGCAGAGTACGTCATAAGAATTTCGGCGGTGCTTATTCTTGTTCCACGAATGGATTTCACGGGTATTATAATTTCATACTATGCAAGCAATATTTTCGGCAACACAGCTCGGCTTATTAAAGTTATCAGGTATACAAAAACAGGTTTTCGGGATTTTCCGATGTTTTCATGGATTTGCAAGAAAAAAATTGTGCATATTAATCAAAAAATACTCTTAAAAGCCGTACAAAATAGAGAAAATTAATTTTTGATATGTTAATTTACATAATACTATTGCATTTGTTGAAATTTTGTTGTATAATAATGATAATAATTAATGTACGATTTAATTACATAATTTATCAAAATATTTGCTGGAGGAAAAATCAATGAGCAATTCAAATGCTGAAAAAATCAGAAATATCGCCCTTGCAGGACATAATGGCTCGGGCAAAACTTCACTCGCAGAGGCTCTCCTTTATAAAGCAGGTGCTTCCGACAGACTTGGAAAAACAGCAGACGGCACAACGGTTTGTGACTATGACCCCGAAGAAATCAAAAGAGCTGTTTCTATAAGCACATCTCTTGCATCTTTCAAGTATAATGATTTGAAAATCAATATCCTTGATACCCCTGGACTTTTCGACTTTGCTGCTGAAATGCTTGAGGGAATCCGTGCATCTGATACAGTTATGATTACTGTTTCAGCAAAATCAGGTGTCAAGGTCGGTACACGTAAGGCATATGATGAAGCTGTAAAACAAGGCAAGTCAACTATGTTTGTTGTAACTAAAATTGACGATAAAGACGCTAATTTCTTTAATACTCTTACAGAATTAAAGACAGTTTTCGGTCCGACTGTATGCCCTGTTGTAGTTCCTGTTATAAGCAACGGACAGATTGTTTCTTATGTCAACTTAATTGAAATGAAAGCGTACAAATATGATAAAAAGGGCAATGCTGTTGAAACTGATATGCCTGACGCTGAAATTTCTGAAAAGTTTGAATATCGTATTGATGGACTTGTTGCCGCTGTTTCAGAAGCCGTTGCAGAAACATCTGACGAACTTATGGAGAAATTCTTTGAGGGTGAGCCATTCACAAGAGATGAACTCATTGACGGTATTCATGACGGCATGAACAGAGGTATTATAACTCCTGTTGTATGTACTTCCGCAACTGAAATGACCGGAATTGATATGCTTTTCAAGGAAATAGAACTGCTTTTGCCGAATCCTTGTGAAGTATCTGCTACAGAGGCTTATGACAAGTCAGAAGATATTGTTGAGATTTCATGCGACGAAGATGCTCCGCTTTCTGCATATATTTTCAAAACTGTTGCAGACCCATTTGTCGGCAAGCTTTCGTATATAAGAGTTATTTCAGGAAAACTCTCTGCAAACAGTGATACAATAAATTCCACAACAGGCGGAACTGAAAAAATCGGTAAGCTATATATGATGTGCGGAAAGAAACAGACAGAAATTTCACAGGCTGTTGCAGGAGATGTTGTTGTTGCATCAAAAATTTCTGCAAATACAGGCGATACACTTTCAGTCGCATCAAGAGTTGTAAAGTTTGCTGATATTGAATTTCCTAAGCCTTGCTACTCAATGGCAGTAAAACCGAAGTCGCAGGGTGACGAAGCAAAGGTATCAACGGCTATGCAGAGACTTATTGAGGAAGATTTGACTCTCACATATATTCAGGACGAAAATACAAAAGAACAGATTTTAAGCGGTCTCGGCGAACAGCATCTTGATGTTGCTGTTTCAAAGGCAAAAGCTAAATTTGGTGCAGAAATCAAACTCTCCGTTCCGAAGATTGCTTATAAAGAAACAATCCGCAAGAAAGTTAAGGTTGAGGGCAAGCACAAGAAACAGTCAGGCGGTCACGGACAGTATGGACACGTATGGATTGAGTTTGAGCCTTGCGTAAGCGATACACTTGTATTTGAAGAACGTGTGTTCGGCGGTGCAGTACCAAAGAACTATTTTCCGGCAGTACAAAAGGGTCTTGAAGATTCAGTCAAAAAAGGTGTACTTGCAGGATGTCCCGTTGTCGGATTGAAAGCAATTCTTGTTGACGGCTCATATCACCCTGTTGATTCGTCTGAAATGGCATTTAAAACAGCTGCATCAATCGCATACAAAGAGGGATTGCGTCAGGCTGACCCTGTTATGCTTGAACCAATCGGCGAACTTAAAGTAACGGCATCTGACGAAAATACCGGCGATATAATGGGCGAACTTAATAAACGTCGTGGCAGAGTTCTTGGCATGAATCCTGTTACACACGGTACAACAGTTATAACCGCTGAAGTTCCTGTAAGAGAAATGCACGATTTTGCGATGTATCTCCGTCAGGTTACAAGAGGTGTAGGAAGTTTTACATTTGAGTTTCTCCGCTATGAACAGCTTCCCGCAAATCTCCTTACAGAAGTTATTTCAGCTGTAAATCTTGAAGATAAATAATAAAATTAACATTCTCTGTAGTTGCTCCCTTGACTTGCTTTTCAGGCAGTCAGGGGAGCTTTTGTATATCCTGACAAAAGGTTTTACATAAAATAAGAAAATTCTTGCTTTTTAGTGTTATATGTGTTATAATTAAATAAATCAAGGGAGGTATGAAAAAATGAGTGCTAATAATAATGATTTTATTACAGAACTTACAAAGCAGGCTGAATCAGGAAATACAAAGTCTCAACATAATCTTGCAGAGCGTTATAAATCGGGAGATGGTGTTAAATGTAACATTTCAAGGCATATTATGTGGCTTATACAATCTGCTGAAAACGGAAATGCAAATGCTCAGTTTGATTTGGCTGAATATTTTTACAATGGCATTGTTTTAGAGCAGAATTATTCTGAAGCTATAAAATGGTATAAAAAAGCTGCCGAACAGGATTTGGCAGAAGCGCAATATAGTTTAGGTCTTATCTATGAAAAAGGTGAGGGCATAACTCAAAACTTTGCAGAAGCTGTAAAATGGTACACAAAAGCATCAAAGCAAGGTTTAAATGACGCATTATTCAATCTCGCTGTACTCTATGAATCAGGAAAGGGCGTAGAAAAAAATATGACTACAGCCGCAAAACTGCTTAAATCTGCCGCTCTGAATGGTCATATCAAGTCACAGTTGAATCTTGGAATCCTCTGTTTTAACGGAAAAGGTGTGGAGCGGGATTTATTTGAAGCAAAAAGGTGGTTTACAGAAGCAGCTGAACAGGGTGATATACATTCACAATTCAATCTTGGAAAGTGCTATGAGGAACTTGGCACAAATCAGGATTTATTTTACGCTTTCAAGCTTTATGAAAAATCCGCCGAACAGGGTCTTGATGATGCTATACTGAATCTTGCAAGATGCTATGAAAAGGGAAAAGGCGTAAAGGCAGATATTGAAAAAGCTGTTGAAATGTACAAAATCCTTGCAATAAAAGGAATTGCGGTTGCACAATATAATCTTGCCATGTGTTATAAAGACGGAAAAGGAGTCAAGCAAAGCTGGGTTGATGCTGTAAAGTGGTTCAGTAAAGCAGAGATGCAGGAACATACAGATGCAAGGTATCAGCTTGCAAGGTGCTATGAAAACGGAACGGGCGTAAAAAAGGATATGGGAAAAGCCGTAAATCTTTATATCAAATCTGCTCTCAAAGGAAACGCAAATGCTCAATTCTGTATAGCACTTTGCTATGAAAGAGGAAACGGCGTTATCCCGAATATGCCAAAAGCGATTGAATGGTACGAAAAAGCTGTGGAATCAGGAGTTCCAGGCGCACAATGCAATCTTGCAATTCTGTATTACAACGGAAACGGCGTTGAAAAAAATCTTGAAAAAGCTAAAGAACTATTCAGACTTTCAGCATCACAAGGCAACAAGGTTGCAAGAAGTTATTTAACAAAAATATGAAAGATTATTCAAAATGTGAACTATGTCCACGAAGATGCGGAGTAAACCGTTATGAATCAGTAGGATTCTGCGGAATGGGAGCTGTTCCGAAAGCTGCAAAGTCTGCACTTCATAAGTGGGAAGAGCCTTGTATATCCTACAAAAACGGAGCAGGAACGGTATTTTTTTCGGGGTGCAGTCTGCATTGTGTGTATTGTCAGAATAACATAATAAGCAATGAGTTTTTCGGTGCTGATGTGGATTTCCGCAGACTTGCTGAAATTTATCTGAATTTACAGGAAATTGGTGCGGATAATATTGAACTTGTAACCCCGACCCATTTTCTCCCTGATATTATCAGGTCGCTTGACCTGATTAAGCATAAGCTGAAAATACCCATTATCTACAACAGCGGTGGATATGAATTAACAGAGACAATAAAAATGCTTGACGGATATATTGATGTGTATATGCCCGATATAAAATATTTTTCCTCCGATATTTCGGGAAAATATTCGTCTGCACCTGATTATTTTGAGTTTGCGTCATCAGCTGTTTTTGAAATGATTCGTCAGGCAGGACAGCTTAAATTCAATCAGGAAGGCGGACTTGTCAGAGGCACTGTTATACGTCATCTTGTTCTGCCGAACTGCCGTCATGACAGCATGAAAATCATGGACTGGATTGCAGAAAATACGACCTCTGAAAATGTTCTTGTCAGCATTATGAGCCAGTACACGCCGTTTGAGTTCATTTCTGATAAATTCACGGAGCTGAAAAGACAGATTACCAAAATGGAGTATAACAGCGTTATGCGTTACGCTGAAAAACTGGGTATATGTGGATTCACACAACAGAAATCATCGTCTGATGAAAAATATGTTCCGGATTTTAATCTGGAGGGGATATTGAAAAACCGCTGATAAATAATATCAGCGGAATTTTTTTAAAGAAGTTCTGCAATATCAAGTACAAGTCTTTCGGATTTTTCCCAGCCAAGACAAGGGTCTGTAATTGATTTTCCGTAAATATTTTCACCAATTTTCTGTGAGCCGTCTTCAATGTAACTCTCAATCATAAGACCTTTTACAAGCTTTTTGATGTCCTCACTGTGTCGCATACTGTGCAAAATTTCTTTTGAAATACGAATTTGTTCAAGATACTGCTTGCCTGAATTTGAATGGTTAGTATCTACTATCAATGCGGGATTCTGTAAATTTTTTTCTGCATAAATCTGTGCAAGCCTGTATAAATCCTCATAGTGATAGTTCGGGAAAGACTGTCCACGCTCATTGACATAACCACGCAGAATAGCGTGTGCATAGGGATTTCCGTCACTCTTTGCCTCACTTGCACGATATATAAAAGCGTGTGCGTGCTGTGCTGCTGTGATAGCGTTCATCATTACCGAAATATCGCCACTTGTTGGATTTTTCATGCCGACGGGTATTGAAACTCCGCTTGAAACAAGTCTGTGCTGTTGATTTTCGACAGACCTTGCACCAACTGCAACGTATGCAAGAATATCATCAAGATAGCTGTAATTTTCAGGATAGAGCATTTCATCAGCAGCAGTAAATCCTGTTTCAGAAAGTGCCTTTATGTGAAGATTTCTTACTGCGGCGATACCAGCGGCAAGGTCAGGCATAGCAGTCGGATTAGGCTGGTGCAACATACCTTTGTAGCCGTCGCCTGTTGTTCGGGGCTTGCCGGTGTAGATTCGTGGTATTATGAAAACTTTTTCTTTAACTTTTTCCTGAAGTTCTCTCAATCTTGTAATATAGTCAATAACAGATTCCTCATTATCTGCTGAACATGGACCTATAATAAGCAGAAATTTGTCTGATTCTCCACGAAAAATTCTCTTGATTTCCTCATCTCTCTCCGCTTTGATTGTTGTAAGTTCAGAGGAAATTGCAAACTCCTCTTTGATTGCGGAGGGGCGGGGGAGTTCTCTTATTAATGTCATTGGCATAATTAATTTTCCTTTCTTTTTAACTGTTAAGTAAATCGTAAAGTACAAGTGCAGTAACGCTGTCAACAACAACTCTTGCACGATGAATAATTGCAGGGTCATGTCTGCCTTGAATCTGTAGTGTAGTATTTTCGCCTGTTCTCATGTCAATTGTCTGCTGTTCCTTGTAAATTGACGGAGTAGGCTTAACTGCACACCTGAAAATAATCGGCATACCGTTAGTAATCCCACCTAATATTCCACCGCAATTATTGGTAAATGTAACTATTTTTCCGTTTTCGTTGCGGAATGGGTCATTCGCTTGACTTCCACGCATTTCAGCATATCCGAAACCTGCGCCGAACTCAACGCCCTTTACAGCCGGAACACTGAATAATGCGTGAGCAAGGAGTCCCTCAACCGTATCAAACCAAGGTTCGCCATATCCCGACGGCATACCGTAAACAGCTGTTTCAAGACAACCGCCAACGCTGTCGCCCTCTGACTTTGCCTGTAATATTGCGGATTTCATTTTATCTTCCTTTGAACTGTCAAGAACTGCAAATTCTTTTCCATCAAGACTTATAATGTCATTCTGAATATCGCTGAAACTTCTGTCTTGTACACCTCCGCATGAAAGAATGTGTGTTCCTATTGTAATTCCTTTTGATTTGAGAGCGGAAATTGCAACAGAACCAGCTGCGACAAGTCCTGCGGTTATTCTTCCTGAAAAATGTCCGCCACCTCTGTAATCCTGAAAACCTTTATACTTGATATTTGCCGAAAAATCTGCGTGACTTGGACGTGCCTTATATGCAAGTTCACCATAATCACGGCTTTTTGTATCCTGATTTTCGATTATGAATGTAATCGGAGTACCTGTAGTCATTCCCTGAAAAACTCCGCTTACAATTTTCACCTTATCGGCTTCTTTTCTTGCAGTCGATATAGCACCGACTGATTTTCTTAGTGACATCTGACGCTCAATAAAATCTTCGTCAATTGGTATTCCTGCCGGCATACCGTCAAGAACTGCGCCAATCATAGCACCATGACTTTCACCGAAAAGTGTAACAGCAATATTATTGCCGAAAGTATTTTTCAATATGTTTCACCTCGATTTTTATTCTATGAAAAAGTATATCATATTATTTTTATAATGTCAACTGCAAAGTGAAAATTAGCACGGAAATCAATTTTCATTAAGAATCCTCAAAATCATGTTCGAATCCAGTAAGCATTCGAACATGAGATGAGAA
>JAIDTI010000084.1 GCA_029060755.1 Ruminococcus sp.
GCGCCTTTAACTCAGCTGGATAGAGTAACTGCCTTCTAAGCAGTAAGCCGCTGGTTCGAATCCAGCAAGGCGCGCCAATATGGTGGGTATAGCTTAGCTGGTTAAAGCGTCGGATTGTGGTCCCGAAGACCGTGGGTTCGAATCCCACTATCCACCCTGAAAAATAAAGTCCGGAATTAAATGTTTCGGGCTTTTTTGTCGTATACAGAAGATGTTGACACATACATAAATAATAATGCGGCTCACTTTCTTGTGAAGCCGCATCATGAGGGATGATTATGAAGATGTCATGCTTTGAATATGGCACGTATAAAGTTGTAGATATGCGCACGAATACAGTTGTCGCCGTGATAACCGCCGTTTACATAGTGCCATATATGAGGAACTCCGTTAGATGTAAAGCTGTTGTGATAGCCTTCTGGAGTATTGTAAACTGTCTGGTCATTGCTTCCAGCTGTAAGGAAAATCAATGACGGTGCTTCTTTTTCAGATGCAAACTTAAATGCACCAGTTGCACCAGGAGCTGCACAGATTGCACCCATGTAGCCAAAGAGGTCGGGGTGTTTCATACCTATCATAAGTGCTTCACGTCCACCCATTGAAAATCCAGTGATTGCAGTATTTTCTCTGCCAGTAGCTACGCTGTATTCTTTCTCAATAAGAGGCATAAGCTCTGTAGTGAGAACTGTGTCGAAATTGTCGTATGCCTGATTATTAGCGTCGTCCATAGCAGAGCAGTTATCCTGCGTCTGACTTGAATAGATGTACGGGAAAACAACAATCATTTCTTCTGCCGCACCCTCTGCAATAGCATTTCCGATAATCTGCTGAGTTGGAATATGGTCGTTGCCAGTGAGTATCATTCTGTCCTGGTCCTCCCAGTATCCATGCATAACATAGAGTACAGGATATTTCTTGTTTTTATCGTAATTTGCAGGGAGGAGAACGTTGTATTTCTTATTTCTGCCACAGAAGTCGGAGTAATAACTCTTTTTTTCAAGCGTACCGTAATTTACGCCGGCTTTTTCTGTCTTTGAGTCGGCAGTCTCATACTCGCTTACTTCTACCAGAGGAGTATACTCTGAGATAGTACGCATTGGTTTTGATGATGGTGTTGATGATGATACAACGTTTGATTTGAGTTCCTTAATCTGTCCAAGAAGATACTGCTGGAGTGCAACTGCATCTGCAACAGAAAATTCACCATCGCCGTTTGTATCTGCGGAGGCAGGAGCATTTGCAAAGTTGTTTGCAAGAAGTTTTTGCATTGCAATCATATCGAAAATATCAATTTTATTGTCAGCGTTTAAATCACCTGAAATAACTTTATCTGTCGGAGTTACAACAGGCTTTGTAGTAGTTGTTGTTGTTGTTTGTGGAAGTGTTGGCGCAGGAGGACCTGCAATTTCTGTACCAGCCTTTGCACCGATTGCCTCGTCAATATAGAAGTTTTCAGCATCTTCAGCTGTTTCAACGTATATTACAAAGTCGCTTCCACCCTCCGGGAGCTTGAAGTTCTTGTTTGCAAGCTGTACATACTGATTTTTTGCGGTAACACCTGTTGCAATGTTTGCAAACTTTGTTTCACCTGCTGAATCTGTATACTGGAGAGAAAGTTTCATTGTCTGAGTGTCTGCACCGTCAACATAAGTTGCACATACGCTGAAACTGTATTCCTGACCTGCCTTAAATGCACTGCCAAGCTTTTTCTGTACACCGCACCATGATTTTTCACGGTTCTGAACAAGAAGTGCATTAGTATCTTTATAAGGAATACGTCCGCTCATTGTAAGTTCTGATGTACCGTGAGCTTCCCAGTCGTCAGCACCGTCCTCGAAAGTATCGTGGAAGAAATAACCGTTTGCATCAGGATTATCATTGTTTCCGGGATTGTTATTATTTCCGGGATTTGTATTTCCGCCTGCACCGTCAAGAGTGATTACAAATGTAGAAACGCTCTCACCGGGAAGCTGTGCAAAGAATCCACTGCCATCATTTTCAAGATTTTCTGTAAGTGCAAGATTTTCATTTGCAGATGTTCTGTATCTGTCAACATCAGTGATTTTGCCGTCTGATAAGGAGAAACTCTGTGTATAGCCTGTTGTACTCTTATTTACAGCAACAACAGTTACCTGATTATCTTTCTTATAAGCTGATACATATACATCTTTTTCAGGAATTTCCGTAGCATCAATACGTACTGCACCCGGACGGACAAACTTTGAATACTGCGCCATACAGTAGCCACGTTTACTGATTTTTCCGTCCTCTGTCATAAGACCGTAGCTTCTTCTGATATACCACCATGTATAAGCACTCATATTTCCGACTACCATAGCATTATGGATATTTTCAGAAACCTGAATAGCTTCAGGCCAGCGGTTAGCAGAATCAGCCTCACTGTTAGGAACGTATACTTCTGTCATCCAGATTTCTTTTCCTGAATTTTCAAGAGCAGGGAAGTCCATCCAGTCTCTTGTTGTACCATACATATGAGTACCGAACACATCGCAGTTAGCCATAGCCTTTGCATTATTGAGTATTTTTGTATAGAACTTCTTACCGCCGTCCTTTACCCATGAAGCATTTTCAGGAGCATATTGGAAAGATTCAGGCGACATAAGTCTTGTGCTTGTAATCTTGTCACCATAGTTAGCAATAAAATCTGTAGTTTCATCTGTCGACCAGTAAGTCCATTCAGAAGCGTAGTCAGGCTCGTTCTGAACTGATATTGAATAAAGGTTAACACCATTATCTTTCATATACTGTCCGAAATCATTAAGATGCTGTGCATAAGCACCATAATTTGATTTAGGAAGATGCAGTTTGCCATTACTACCGCCCGATTCAGCAAGATTTGCAGGTGGCTCCCAAGGTGAAGCAAAAATAGTAACATCACCTGTTTTGGTAGCATACTGAGCAGTAGGCAAAGCCTTATTCCACTGATTTTTATCAGGGTTTACGAACACACGAAGTATAGTAAGACCAAGTTCGTTTGCTCCGTTGCCGAAAGCTGTTTTTCTTTGAGCCTCCGTCATATCAGCTCCAGTCCATTCAGGGTGGTTTATACCGCCGAAACCTCTGATATTCTGATAAGTTTTGCTAGTGTTAATAACTACATTGCTTGCTGCATATGCTTCCATATAATCATCATCACTTGGCATAAAAGTGAAAGCTGTCATCAACATAGCAGAAGCAGTTGCAGCAGAAATAAATCTGCCTGCCATTTTTTTTAAACTCATAATAATCACCACTCTCAAAAAAATTTTTTGTTTACGTTTCGTTAAATCTGTAATTATTATATCACGTTCATAAAAAATTTACAACCCAAAATTTGCAGATTTGGTGGATTTTTTGCATGGATTAAAAGAAAAAAGCAGTCGTGAACCCAGACACGACTACTCTTTCTGATTTGTCCCTTATTAATTTTTCTTTATATTATCTGTCTGCGGTTGTGCAGATGCAGAACAGAATAATATTTTTATTAAGAAGTAAATGACCAGCTGTCAAATTCAATATCATTGCTGAATACAAAGCATATATCAGCCTGTGCGCCCTCTGTTGAAACAGGAGCAACAGTAACTTCTGACATTGTAGAACCAACCTCAACATAGCCTATAACATCACCCTTTGGAGAGTCCTTGCAAATCTTGATTACTCCACCGTTTTTAGCAGATGCCTTTACAGTGATGCTCTTGATGCCCTTGCTGTAGTCAACCCAGTTTACTTTAGTCCATTCGCCTTTTTTAGCAGATACTACAGTATCGCAAAGACCGTTTACAGAAATTCCCTTAGACTGATTTGACATTGTTTCAGCCTGAACTGTCTGATATGGGCTGATTGACTGAATCTGTTCAACACCTTTCATTGAACCGCTTGCAGAGAACATTCCGTTTGAGAATGTACAGCTGTCAAGATGACATGAACGGTAGTTTCCGCCAAGGTCGATAGTACCGTCATTGTTTTTAGCCTGAATATTCATAGCTCTTGACTGATTACGGCTGTGATAAAGCATATAGTACTTGCCTTTGAACTCAACTATTGAGTGGTGGTTGTTTCCACCGCCGTCAAGCTTATATGAAGCTGGATTCTTGAGAGCAATACCCTTGTATGTGAATGGACCAAGCGGATTATCTGCTACCATTACACCGATTTCTGCATTGCCGAAACCATATGGGTTACCGCCTGTACTCCAGTTAGTGCAGTATGAGTAATAGTATTTGCCGTCAACTTTGAGGATACTTGAATCTTCAAAGAGATATGGAGGATTCATTTTTGCAGGTGAACCTGAAAGGCTCATCATGTCTGCACCAAGTTTAACTGCTCTTGCTGTTCCCGGGTCAGCAGCTTTTCCTGACGGAACACCGCCGCCACAATAGAGATAGCCGTTTCCGTCATCATCAACGAGGACTGCGGGGTCAAAGAGCCATTCAACATCGCCGTAACCAGCTGTTGATTTATTGATAAGAGCGTGACCGAGTTCATCTCTGTATGGACCTTCAGGAGAATCAGCTGTAACAACGCCGATACCGCCTGCACTGTCTGCAAAGTAGAGGAAGAACTTATCTTTACCGTTGATTGTTTTCCAGCAAGCATCAGGAGCCCATGCGTATGTAGCCCACTTAGCCGCACCATTCTGTGTTCTGCCGTTTCTGCCAGCTACCGGAATTGCACCGTGGTCTGTCCAGTTTACAAGGTCTGCTGACGAGAAACAGTTGATAGTACCTGAATTGTATGTGTTAACCTGAATTTCTCCGTTTGCATTGTATTCAACAGCATCATTTGTTGTGAACACATAAAGTCTGTCTTTGTAAACCATAAATCCAGGGTCAGCACCGAAACGTTGAGTCCAGAGAACATTGTTTTCGCCGTCTTTCTTCCAGCTGCTGTTTATTGAAACTCCGTCGAAAGCTGCTACAAGTTTTGAAACATCTACAGCGGGAGCAGCCGGTTTGTTATTTGGAAATTCCTTTATCTTTCCAAGAATGTAATCCTGTAAAAGTACAAGGTCATTCACTTCCAGTTTGCCGCTCTGGTCAACGTCAGCTGCCTTTACAGCATCAGCATCTTTGAGACTGCCTGTATAGCATTTTAATGCAGAAACCATGTCAAATACGTCAATTTTACCGTCTTTATTGACATCACCAGGTGTTGATTTTGATGTTGACGGATTTGTATTTCCGCCAACGTCTGGCTGTCCTTCACCTGCGATACCTGTACCGCCTACAGCACCGATTACTTCGTCAACATAGAAATCTGTAAGAGATTCTTCTGTTTCGATGTAAATCTTTACACCTGATGCACCTGCTGGAATTGTGTATTCTGTATTTGCAAGCTGCGCCCATTTACCCTTTGGAGCTGTAACGCTTGCAACTTCGTCATAAGCTGTCTCACCGCTTGCATCTTTGTATTCAATCTTCATCATGAACTTTACAGCTGACTCTGTATTCTGCTTTACATGTGCAGAGAAGCTGTAAGTTTCGCCAGCCTTGAAAGCACTGTTGAGTGAATAAGCTGCACCTTGCCAAGCAGAAGTTCTGTCTGATACGAGGAGTGAATTGCTGCCCCATTCTGTATAGTGTTCTGCACTGCTCTGTGCAATCTTGTTTCCGCCTCTGTCAGACCAGCTCTGTGTGCCGTCCTCAAATCCGCACTGGAAGTACCAGCCGTATTCGTTTGGCTTAATCTCAATAGGAGTTGAACCACTGCCGCCGAATCCCTCAAGAGGACCATTGCCGTCACCAAGTGCCATGAGCTTATTGTAAGCAGCTTTTGGCTGATTATTCTTGTCGTAAAGTGTAGGACTTTTATCACCGCTAATCCATGTATTAGCATCATTAGGACCCCATACCTGCATAAGTGTAACTCTGCCAGGGTGAGAACCCTTAGTGTTTACTTCCATAGCGTGTTTGAAGATTGCCTCATACTTGTCTGCCTGGTCGTTGAGTGTCTGACCGTCGCTGAGAGAAATATCAAGTTCTGATACATGAACTTCAAGTCCGAGGTCAAGGTACATATCCATTGCATTGAGATAGTTTACTGTACCTGAGAATGTGTTGTAGCCTGCATCAATATGAGACTGCATACCCATACCGTCAATAAGTCCCTTTGCCTTTAAAGGTTTGAGGATAGTATTTATAATACAATCACGCTTGTGGTCCCAGTATTCGTTATAGTCGTTGTAGAAAAGCTTACAGCCCTCCGGAGCGTACTTTCTTGCATAAGTGAAAGCCTTTTCAACGAAGCTATTGTCGCCGTATACTGCAACATATGCTGATTTACCGCCTTCAACGTTGTTATCGCCAGGTTCTCTTGCACCGCCGTTGTTTTTAGTTCTGTTGCTGTCATCTGATATACACTCATTACATACGTCATATGCGTAGAGATTAAGTGTAGGATACTGTGTAGCAAAAGCATTAAACACATTCTTGATATAGCTTTCAAGTCGCTTATCCATTACAGCAGGTGTTACCCAGTTGCCGTTGCCGTTGAATCCCTCTTTCAAAAACCATGCAGGAGTCTGACTGTGCCATACAAACGCATGACCACGGAAAGCAAGATTGTTCTTTACAGCAAAGTCGGCAATAGCAGAACAGTTGTCAAGGCTTACGTTGATGTTTGTATCTGTTGAGCCGTTTTGTCTGAGAACAGCATCAGCCTTTGTTTCGTTCTCACATTCTACAGCATCATAGTCTTTGAGAAAACTTGCTGTGATTGCGGAATTTCTGATAGTACCGCCATTGAGGATATTACCAACTCTGAATCCATAGCCTTTGAACGCATCTTTAAGACCGCCTGATGCAGCCTTTGCTTCAATAGTTTTGCCCTCTTTTGATGTGATAAGAACGTCATCAAAAACAAAATCATTTGTTGATTCTGTTGTGATTGTGATTTCGTATTCGTAGGTGTTGTCAGGTGCTTTGTATGATGTGGAAATCTCTGTCCACTCGCCAGCCTTTGCACTCTTTGTAGCAAGTTCAACTGTTGTAGCTTCCTCTGTCACCTCATCTTTGTAGAGAAGTGAGATATGGAATACTTCGTCAGTTTCGGACTTTACTTTCACGCTGTAGTCATACTTTACTCCGCCCCAAAGGTAAAAGCCTTTTGATGATACTGCACCAGCGTCTGATGAAGTACGTTCGCTTACGAGCATACCTCTTGAATTGTCAAAGCCGATACCGTCAATAGCTTCAACACTTGAATCAATGTCACTTCCGTGCCAACCCTCATAAGTAACCTCAAAGTCATTGCGGACTGCTTCAGTTGCTATGGTCTGCATACCTGCAACCTGTGGCATAACAGCAAATGTGCTTACGAAACACAAAGTTGCTGTAAAAGCTGATAAAAGTTTCTTTTTATTCAAAATAATCATCTCCTGTAAAAAAATTTAAGTTTAATTTAAACGGTACTATTTGATTCTAATTATATTATATACCATTCATATTTTATTCACAACCCACAATTTGCAGATTTGGTGGACTTTTTGCAGATTTTTTATTGCTTTTTTCACAAAAATATGTTATAATACCTTTATAATATATGAATAGAGGTGATTATTATGCTCAATGGCAAGCTTCTTATTGCTGTTGTAACAGCAAGGGCTTCTGAACGTGAGCAGAGAATAATGCTTGAGGGCATTATGTCAAAAGCCGAAGAATATGGGATATATATTGCCGTAATCTCAAATCTTTACAATTTCGGCAATGTAAAAGAGTTTTTTGAGCATATTGAAGTTGAAAATAAAATATATGAATTAGTTGACTCTGAACGGATTGACGGCATTATTTTTATGGGTGAAACTTTTAACGAATCTAATTTAAGGGCAAATCTGCTGAAAAAAATGGAGAATATGAAAATTCCCGTAGTTGTTGCAGGTGATTCAATTGACGGCTATATCTGTATAAATAATAACATTCGTTCTGATATACGTGAAATAGCACGTCATCTTACAGAAACTCATGGTTTTACAAAAATAGACATCATAACAGGACAACAAGAATTTGAAACATCACACGAAAGAATTGAGGGAGTACGTGACATAATGACAGAAAAAGGTCTGAAATTTACAGACGATAATATAATATACGGCAATTTCTGGACTGATTCAGGCGAAAGACTTGCTATGGAATACATAAGCGGAAAAAGACAACTTCCACAAGCGATAATATGTGCAAACGACTACATGGCATACGGATTGCTTGATACGTTTTTCAGTCACAATATAACACTGCCTGATGATGTTACTGTAGTCGGCTATGAATATTCAGGCAAGCGTTATCATCATTCGCCGATTTTGACAACGTATTACCGCAACAGGAGTGCCGTTGGCGAAAAATCTTTGAGTGTGCTTTACAGCATCATTTCAGGCAGACCTGCTGAAAAAATCTGTCTTAACGGCTGTATGGTATGCGGAAATACCTGTTCATGCGGAGTAGACAGAAAATTTTTCAGGAAAGAACTGGAGGAAATCCACACAACACAATTTCATAACAGAATGACAACTTGCAGGGATTTTGAACAGAAACTCACTGTATGCCGTTCTCTGCACGATTATATCGGCACTTTACAGGATTATTCCTATCTGATACGCAATATAAAGGGCTTATATTTATGCCTGTATGAAGATTGGTGCAGTATTAAAGAAAAATCGAAACTTGATGTAAGTTCAAATGACAAGATTATGATATTCTACAGGTTAATCAGTCCCGTACAATGTTCCTCTGAACCTCACTATTTTGTAAGAAAAATGCTTTTTCCAAATAATTTTCCGGGTTCAGGAGAAAAGCTGTTTCTTTACTTTGTACCCATGTTTACAGACAGAAAAGAAATAGGATATTTCATTTTTCAGTATACAACTCCTGATGATTATGATTCTGTTATAACCGACTGGATAAATTCTGCCGTAAATGCACTTAATGTTATTCGTATGAAAAATGATATAAGCGAACTTCTGGAATACAATAATCTCTCTGCTTTTCATGATACTATAACAGGACTTTACAACAAGGACGGCATTATACATGAGCTTGAACGTTCTCTGTGTAATGCCGAATCCAAAGACAAAGTGTGTGCAGTCATGATAAAAACACGGATTCCTTTTGAAAAAAGCCGGATTGATGAAAAAGGTATATCAGTAAAAGTGGATTTGGAGATTGCGGAATGTCTGAAAAAGTTATGCATCGACCGTTCAGTATATTGTGCAAAATTTCAGGACAGACAGTTTTTATTTTCTGCTGTCGGTGATTTTGCTGACAACTACCATGAAATAATTGCTGATAAAATAAACGTACTTATAACACATTCTCCGCTTTACAAATCTGCAAAAGACATGGATTGTATTATATCGTCTGGAATTACAATTGATGCTGAAAATACCTCTACAGACTATATTATAAATACACTTTCTGAAGATATAAACAGAAAAACAGCAGAACTTCTGAAAAAACAAAGAACATCAGGCTATAATAATTACAATTCGCTTCGTTCACTTATGTATAAGAATCCCGAAAAGCAATGGAACGCTGAAACAGTATGCCGTGATTTCCATATAAGCTGTGGACATTTCAGGGCAGAGTATAAGAATATTTTTGGTATGAGTTTCCACAAAGACCTGATACAAAGCCGAATATCACTTGCAAAGTATCTTCTTATAACAACGGCACTGAATATTCCTGTAATTGCCACAAAATGCGGATATGATGACGACAAGTATTTCATGCGACAATTTCGTCAGATTACTGGAGTAAGCCCGAACACCTACAGAAAATCATCTGTATAAACAAAAATTCCTGCTCATAAGATTGATACTCATATAAAAGTAATGCCCGAAAGTAGTTTTTCAACTGCTTTCAGGCTTATTTTAATTATTTGTTTATTTGCATAAATCAGAATTTATTCTGTAATAAATACTCTTGCCACGTTGTTGAGTATCTATCACCAAATGTTACGCTTGTAATTTTGGAATATTTAATTTCAATATTGTCATACCATACTCCGTCAGCATCAATTGCAGAAAAAAAGATAGATGATTTTTTTATTTTACTTACATAACCAACATAGAAAAAGCGGTCACCCTTATCATTATTCTCATTTTCAACGATAATAAGAATATTAAGAGCTTTTAATGATTTAAATACAGCTTTCCATGAGGATAAATCAATCTCAGGTTTTTTAATATTTTCAAGCAGCTTTTTTTCTTCATTTATCTTAGATGAGAATAAGTTTTAGCCACATCCAATGAGGCAAGTTTTGCGGCGAATGGACTGTCAGGTTCAACATCAAGAAATCCACTAAAATCTACACCTCTTCCACCATTTGTTATAAATAAAACAGCAGCTTCAGTTTGTGCTGCGCCAAAACCTTTATCAAGAAGATAATTCTGAGCTGCATTCAATAATTGAGTTTTTGTGTATTTAGTTACTCTACCCTTTAAATATTTTTCCATAAATTCATCATATGGATTCTTTTCATTTTCGTTAACCATAGTATTAATACTCCTATTCATTAATTAAATTTACGAACATGCTTTGTACTATATCAAGATCGTCAAAAGAGAATCTAACAATATTTTTTCACTATTCTCATGATCTGCGTTATATTCGAATTTCCAATCATTTATAACGATCAGCCATTATTTAATGTTATAAATATGCCCTGAACTTTATCAAGATCACCAAATCCGAATCTGACAATATTGCTTACACTATTTTCGTTATCGTCATGATCTGCGTTATATTCAAAATTCGAATCACTCTGGAAATCTGGCTCGCCAAATGCTGCTATAACGTCCTCTTTGCTTGAACCGATTCCTACCCCATTAATAACAAAGTAATTCCGAAAATCTTCATCTAAATAACGTTCAAAAGTTCCTAATCTTCTTACTGTCGTTGAATACCGATCACCGCTTTTATTACTATTAACAAAAGCTGCAACAAAGGCAGGATGACCATTATACAAAACGCAACCTGTATCATCTACAAACTCAAAACCTTCTCCCAACGAGCCAACAGTAAAAGGTAATTCTATTGGTTTACCACAAAGTCGGATTGTAGATGCTATTGATTCAACTGTCCACCCAGACTCCGGTGGCTCTATTGTTTCATATTCTATGCTCGGTGACTGTTCAACCTTAGAATCAACGCTTGGCTTGTTGTCAGTTCCGCAGCCGGTTGCAGAACACATCAACATAGTAGTGCATAATAAAACGCTGAAAAATTTTTTCATTTATTACCTCCGATTACCTATTTTTGATTATTTTATCATCATGTCGGTTCTTTGCTTTACCCAGAATCAACATAATCGCTTCTGTAATAAGAACAATTGGAATAATCGCCTCATATTTACGCAATATTAAGCTCATAAAAATCCACAAACATATCTCAACTGCCAGAATAATGAGCGACTTTTGTCTGTACACGTTTTGTTCACGTTCGTCAAGAGGCTTATTGCTGCTCTCGACCGGTGCAAAAGTAAAACATATACAAGCGCTTATAAGAAGCATAATGACACAGCAGCTTATCGGCAGAATTTCAAATTTCAGAAGACACATCCATATCACCATTATAAGTGACGAAACTATGTAGCATTTTTCCGACGAATCCGAATGATGTCCTCCGGCATAGCTTCTCAGCGGCATATATGCTGCAAGAAGCAGAATGCATTCAAAAAACATACCAAATATTATACCAATTGCAATTGATGTAAGAAAATTCAGTGCCAATATAAATCCCTGTTGAAAACCGTACTTATACAGTTCACGCTTTTCCGAATTTATAACATTGTCATTTTCAAGCTGCTGCGTAATACGCTCTGCAAGTTTAACAAACATTAGAACTTTCGAAGCTCCTTTGCGTCAGCCGGCAGTTCAGGCTGATTGTTGATCCAGAAGCATGCGCTATTAACATTCATAGCAGTGATTGTCAAAGCAAGAGCAGCGACTGCATGACCATACTTCTTAAATAACTTAAGCATGATTGACTTCATTATTACTCCCTCCTTTCTGACTACGCCAGGTTTCTGTTTGCGTTTATTTTGCATTATGCAAGTTTATCATAACACAAATATCATCTTTAACTTCTATTTTCTTTAAGTCGGATATTTTTCGTATCTGAAATCCATCAAGAATAAAATCATCTTCTTCAATACCAAATAAGAGCTTTTCAAAATAATTTAAAATATAAAAATACCAATAGTTATCATCATAATTGAAGTAACATCTGCAAAGATTATATGTTCCAAGTGAATTATTCAAAATACATATTTTATCTGATTTATTCATGTAGCTGTTCTCCTCTAAGCTCCGATTTATTTTACTAATATTATACATCAAAAAAACTGTTATGTCAATAGAAATACCATAGTATTCTGGACTTATAATCAAAAATACTATGGCTAAAAATTTCTATATGAGTATCAACTTTAAACTGTGGATTTTTGTGTAAATTAATTATTCAGCGTCTGTATTCTTTTCAACGTAGCTTACTATGTCGCCAACAGTTTTGATGCTTTCAGCAGCTTCATCAGGGATAGAAAGGTCATAAGCGTCCTCAATATTCTGAATAAGGTCAACAATGTCGAGTGAATCTGCGTTAAGGTCGTCCTGAATGTTTGCTTCGAGAGTAACAGCGTCCTCCTCAACACCAAGCTGGTCAATGATAATTTCTTTGATTTTGTCGAAAACCATGGTAAAAACCTCCATAAAATTATTTAAAATGCTGAAATCAGTGCTGTTCTGTGAACTCACCGATTTTCCTAAACTTAGTATAACGTTCTTTTAGCAATTCGTCAATAGGTTTTTGAGATTTTTCTGCAATTTTAAGTGCCAAATATTCTTTAATATTTTCAGAAATTTTGTCTAAATCGTTGTGTGCGCCTCCGAGCGGTTCTTCAATTATAGTTTCAGCAACTCCAAGTCGCACCATATCTTCCGCTGTAACCTGCATAATATTGCAGGCTTCCTGTTCACGTGAAGCATCTTTCCATAATATACTTGCGAAACCTCGTGGCGATACAACAGAATACTGTGCATTTTCAAGCATTGCAAGTTCGTCACATACAGCAAGTGCCAAAGCACCTCCGCTTCCGCCCTCGCCAAGAACTATTGATATAATAGGTGTGCGGAGTGTCATAAATTCAGCGATATTTTTTGCGATAGCTTCGCCCTGTCCACGTTCTTCGGCAGACATTCCTGCATTTGCTCCGGGTGTATCAATAAAGCATATGACGGGTCTGTGAAATTTTTCAGCCTGTTTTGCAAGTCGGAGTGCTTTTCTGTAACCCTCCGGCAAAGGCATAGCAAAATTACAATCCTTGTTTTCGTTTATGTTTCTGCCCTTTACCTGTGAAATTATAGTGACGGGAGTTCCTCTTAATCTTGCAACACCGCCTATAATTGCATGGTCGTCACCAAAATGTCTGTCTCCGTGCATTTCATAGAAGTCTGTAAAGATGAGCGGAATATAGTCCCTTATGGTTGGTCTGCCTTTTGTGTGGACAATAGCAAGACGTTCCCAAGCTGTTTTATTGTTGTTTTCCAACATTCAGACCTCCTTTTCATAGCCGTGTATTGCAAGAAGATGTGCAAGTGTACTTCTCATTTTCCTGCGTTCAACAATCATATCAATAAAGCCCTTGTCCTGCATGAACTCTGCAAGCTGAAAATCTTCTGGTAAACGCTGTTTCATTGTACTTTCAATAACTCGTCTGCCTGCAAATCCTATAAGAATTTTCGGCTCTGCTATGATAATGTCACCAAGAGATGCAAAACTTGCTGTAACACCGCCTGTTGTCGGGTCGGTAAGTACTGTTATGTAAAGTCCGCCTGCATCGCTGTGAAGTTTTACTGCTCCTGATGTTTTAGCCATCTGCATAAGAGATACAATACCCTCCTGCATTCTTGCACCGCCTGATGCTGTAAACATGATTACAGGAAGATTGTTTTCCGTTGCATATTCAAATGCCCTTGTTATCTTTTCACCGACTACAGAACCCATTGAAGCCATCATATATCGGGAATCCATAACACCTATAACAGTTCTTATTCCTCGTATTGTTGCTGTTCCGGTCAATATAGCATCATTAAGCCCTGTTTCATTGCGTAACTGCTGTTGTTTTTCGGGATAACCGGGAAAACTTATCGGGTCACAACTTATCATACTGCTGTCAAATTCACTGAAACTATCCTTGTCAGCAGTGAGGGTAATTCTGTCGGGAGCAGAAAGTCTGCCATGATAGTTGCAGTTCGGACATACTCTGTGAAGCTCCTCGAAACGCTCCATAACAACAGTATTCTGGCATCGTGGACATCTGAAAACAGGTTTGTTTTCTTCGTCGGAAGTGCCGTTAAAGCGAAGTTTTACAACGTTAAAAAAATCATCAAACATTTTAATCCACCGCCTTATTTCTTGCTTTCCATGTATCTTGTGAGGAAACCATTGTCATAGTTTCCGCTGATAAATTCAGGTCTTTTTATAATTTCAAGCTGGAAATCAATATTTGTATCAACTCCGCTTACGATAAATTCCGACAATGCCCAGCGCATTTTCATAATAGCTTCGTTTCTGTCAGATGCGTGTACAATAAGCTTGCTTATCATTGAATCATAATAGGGCGTTATTGTATATCCCTGATAAACAGCACCGTCAATTCTTATTCCAGGACCTCCCGGAACATAAAGTGCATCTATAGTACCAGGGGAGGGGCGGAAGTTTTGAGACGGATTTTCCGCATTTATACGACATTCTATAGCGTGACCTCTTAACTGTATATCTTCCTGTTTCACGCTTAACGGTTTTCCGTATGCAACTTCAATCTGTGCTTTTACAAGGTCAAAGCCTGTAACTTCCTCTGTAATTGGGTGTTCAACCTGTATACGTGTATTCATTTCCATGAAATAGAAGTCTCTGTTTTCGTCAACAAGAAATTCAATAGTACCTGCATTGTAATATCCGCATTGCTTAGCAGATGTAACAGCAGCCTCGCCCATTCTCTTACGAAGTTCGGGACTTACAATAGGGCTTGGACATTCTTCAAGTATTTTCTGATTACGTCTCTGCATTGAGCAATCACGTTCACCAAGATAAATTATATTGCCTTGCTTGTCTGCCATAATCTGTATTTCCACATGATGCGGATTTACAAGGAACTTTTCAATATATACCGTATCATCACCGAAAAAATTCTTTGCTTCCTGCTGTGCCATGATTATCTGTGCTTCCAGTTCGTTTTCTGAATCGACACGGCGTATACCACGTCCGCCGCCGCCTGCTGATGCCTTTACAAGTACAGGATAACCACATCTTCTGGCAATCTCTTTTGCTTCGTCAATGCTTTTTACAGCACCTTTTGAACCGGGTATAACTGGAACTCCGGCATCTGCCATTGTTTCTTTTGCTGCGGCTTTATCTCCAAGCATTTCAATAGACTTATATGAAGGTCCTATAAATACTATTCCTGATTTTTCACAAAGTCTTGCAAATTCCGCATTTTCTGAAAGAAAGCCAAAGCCAGGGTGAATTGCTTCTGCTCCTGTATTCAAAGCAGCCTGAATGACTGCACTCATATTAAGATAGCTGTCTTTTGTTGCAGGAGGTCCTATACATACTGCTTCATCTGCAATTTGAGCGTGCAGGGATTTTCTGTCGGCTGTTGAGTATACCGCAACGGAACGAATACCAAGTTCACGGCAAGCCCTGATTATACGGACTGCAATTTCTCCTCTGTTTGCAATTAATATTTTTTTGAACATTTATTATCTCTCCATTATTTATCAGCAACAACAAAGGTGATTTCACAAGAAACAGCCTTCTCACCGCCTACAGATGCGAGGGCTTTTCCTGTTCCGACTGGTCCTCTCTGTCTAATCATTTCAACTTCAAGGTCAAGAACGTCTCCAGGCAAAACCTGTCTGCGGAACTTTGCTTTGTCGATACCGCCGAAAAGTCCGATTTTTCCTTTAAATTCAGGCTTTGAAAGCATACACACCGCACCTGCCTGTGCAAGCATTTCAATCATGAGAACACCAGGTGTTACAGGGTGTCCCGGAAAATGTCCTTTAAACCAGAAATCATCTTCCTTGATGTATTTTCTTGCCTTTATCTTAACTCCCACTTGCATTTCAAGCACTTCATCAATAAGTAAAAACGGGTCTCTGTGTGGGATAATCTCCATAATCTGTTCTTTATTCATTAAAACTTCTGACATTTTTTGTCCTCCAATCTGTTATGCCAATTCATCTTCGGCAAATTCAATCCATTTGCCTTTTTCGTTTTTGTAATATAATGCGATATAGTCCATTCCATTTGCTTTTACTTCTTCCCATGATATGGTACTGCTATTAAGAAGTATACATCTGCCATTTTCGTCAAAGTCGTAAGTGTCTTTTTCATCATCAAAATCTATTTCGTACCCTAACCAAATTCTGATTTCAGACGGCGGTATATCAAGCTTTTTTAACGGACGGTTTTTAATCTGTTCTTCTGTAAAGCTGTCACAGAACATTGCATCATAGCCATGAAAAACACGGTCAAACAGAAGAATTTCTTCTCCTGTCTTAACTGACCTTGCAATAATTTTCGGAACTGAAAATTCCGTGCTTACAATCATAGGATATTTCAGCATCTGTATTTCCAGAAATTCTCCGTAATACAATATTTCAAAAAGTCTGCCATTCTGCGAATCCGCAATATTTATGGAGACAGTACCATTTTTTTCTTTGTAATCAGCTGTAAATCCGTTTAAATAAGTCGGAACAGGCATTATTTTATAATCATAATAGGCTGGTCGAACTCAACAGGCTGACCGTCGCTTACAAGAATTTTTTCGACTGTTCCGTCAAATTCTGACTGCACTTCGTTCATAAGTTTCATGGATTCTATAATCATGATAATGTCACCTTTTTTCACCTTGTCGCCCACTTTTACAAACGGCGGTTTATCAGGTGAGGGTGACTGGTAGAATGTACCCACAATCGGCGACTTTACAACGTTACCGTCTGTTTCCTGCTGAACAGGTTCAGCGACAGTTTGAATCGGAGCAGATGGTGCAGTAATTCCCATAGGTACAGGCATTACAGGCGGTGCAGGAGGACATTTTTTGCCCTTGATTGTAAGATTGCAGTCGCCTACACTTACTGTAATTTCTGAAAGTTCATTGTCAGAAACGATTTTTGCAATCTGTTCTATTTTCTCTATATTAATTGAATCGAAAAGCTTATTTTCCATTTTAAACCTCCTTATTCTGTCACTTTCTTAAAGCAAAGTGTTGCATTGTGACCGCCGAAACCAAGTGAATTTGACAATACTGCCTTGACTTCCTGTTCAATATTGCCGTTTACGCAATAATCAAGGTCACATTCTTCATCGGGTACTTTATAGCCGACAGTTGCATGAATCAAGCCTTCCTGAATTGTCTTTGCACATACAATAGCTTCAATTGCACCTGCTGCACCAAGAAGATGTCCTGTCATTGACTTTGTGGAACTGATTTTCACGTTTTTAGCATCATCTCCGAAAGCAAGTTTGATTGCTGCTGTTTCGTATAAGTCGTTAAGATGTGTAGATGTGCCATGTGCATTAATATAATCAATATCGGACGGAGCAAGTCCTGCCTCCTGCATTGCAAGAGTCATTCCCATGCCTGCGGCTTCACCTGTCGGCATTGGTGATGTCATGTGATAAGCGTCACAAGTTGCCCCGTATCCAGCAACTTCTGCATAAATTTTCGCACCTCTTGCTTTTGCGTGTTCATATTCTTCAAGTACAAGAATACCACTGCCCTCACCAAGTACAAAGCCGTTTCTTTCCTTATCAAACGGAATAGACGCTCTTTCAAGATTATCAGACTTTGTAAGAGCTTTCATATTTGCAAATCCTGCAAAAGTAAACTCAACATTGGTACTTTCAGTACCGCCGGCAAGACATACATCAAGATAGCCGTCCTTGATTTTTCTGAACGCTTCTCCGATACAGTGTGTTGCAGATGCGCAGGCTGTAGAAACATCAAAGTTTGCACCCATGAACTTTGTTTTCATGGAAACAGTACCGGCAGCCATATTACTTATCATCATCGGAATATAGAACGGTGAAACACGTCCTGCACCTTTTTCAAGATATTTGCAGTGTTCTGATAATGTGAGGTCGATACCGCCGATTCCTGAACCGACAATAACGCCTGCACGGAAACGGTCAATATCGGAAAATTCTGTTCCTGCGTCCTGTAATGCTTCATGTGCGGCAACTACAGCGTATTTTGTGAACATATCCATACGCTTTGCTTCTTTTTTGTCAAAACAGCCCTCGACATCAAAGTAATCAGATTCATCGAAATCACGGACTGTACCTGCAATTTTAACTCCTGTACCCTCTGTATCGAATTTATCAATAAAAGAAAAGCCTATTTTATTAGCTTTTATACCTTCCCAGAATTTGTTTACACCTGTTCCAAGCGGTGTAACTGCGCCCATACCTGTAATAACAACTCGTCTGCTCATATTTTTTCCCTTTCTTTATAATTATTTTTAATAAATTTACATTGAAAGTCCACCTGAAATTTCAATAACCTGTCCTGTAACATAAGATGCATCATCTGATACAAGGAATGAAACAACAGATGCGATTTCTTCAGGTTCGCCATATCTTCCAAGCGCAACCTGTGCAAGCATCTTGTTTTTGAGTTCTTCTGAAAGTACATCTGTCATTGGTGTATGAATAAATCCAGGTGCAACGGCATTGCAGGTTATATTGCGTGAGCCGAACTCTTTTGCAACTGTTTTTGTCATTCCGATTATAGCAGCTTTTGATGCTGAATAGTTGACTTGTCCGGGATTGCCGTAAAGTCCTGCAACAGATGATACATTGACAATTCTGCCGTGTCTCTGTTTCATCATGACAGAACATACGTGCTTCATCATGTTATATACACTTTTCTGATTTACTGCGATAACTGCATCATAATCAGCTTCTTTCATTCTTGCAAGTAGAGTGTCTTTTGTGATGCCTGCATTGTTTACAAGTACATCAATAGTGCCAAAATCTGCCTTTACCTGCTTAACCATTGCTTCACAATCATCAAATTTTGAAACGTCAGCAGCTATACACTCTGTCTTTACACCAAATGTTCTGCACTCCTCTGCAACAGCAAGAGCCTTTTCCTTGTCGCTGTCGCTCGGATAGTGATTGATTACAACATCAAATCCGTCTTTTGCAAGTCTTTTTGCTATACAAGCACCTATTCCCTGTGATGCACCTGTTATAATTGCTGTAGCCATTTTTTATATCCTCCGATTTCTTATATTTCATCTGTTAAGAAGTTTTTCAGCCTGCTCCATAAGTTCCTTTACAATAGCATCACATGGCTTTATATCATTAATCATGCCTGCGATTGCTCCGCAGAGGAATGAACCCTCATCAAGATTTCCGTCCTGTACCGCCTTGCGGAGTGAACCTAAAGTGATTTCCTCAAATTCTTCGGGAGTAAGTGAACCGTCTTTTTCACCGTTTGCAAGCTTCTTTGAAAATTTAGTCTTCACATTTCTGCATGGGTGACCTGTATATCTGCCTGTAACAACGCTGTCAGTGTCCTTTGCCTTTATTACAAGTTCCTTGTAAATCTGGTGAATCTGACATTCTTCTGATGCAAGAAAACGTGTACCAATCTGCACACCCTCTGCACCAAGCATGAATGATGCCGCAATTCCTCTGCCGTCTGCAATACCGCCTGCGGCGATTACTGGAATTTCAAGTGCATCTACAACCTGCGGTACAAGGCACATTGTCGTATTTTCGCCGATATGTCCGCCTGATTCCGTACCCTCTGCAACAACTGCATCTGCTCCGGCACGCTCCATTCTCTTTGCAAGTGCAACGGACGGAATAACAGGTATAACCTTAATTCCTGCCTCTTTCCATGCAGGAATGTATTTTCCGGGATTGCCTGCTCCTGTTGTAACAACAGCAACTTTTTCATCAATACAGAGCTGCGCAAGGTCGTCGGCGTTAGGACTCATGAGCATGATATTGACACCAAACGGCTTATCAGTCTTTTCCTTGCACTTGCGAATCTGGTCACGGAGATAGTCAATAGGTGCTGAACCACCTGCTATGAGACCTATACCGCCTGCATTTGATACAGCAGATGCAAGGTTATGTTCAGAAACCCATGCCATACCCCCTTGAATTATCGGATATTTACAGCCTAAAAGTTCAGTAATTCTTGTTTTCATAATATATAAACTCCTTTATTAATACTCTAAAATTATACTTCCATAAGTAAGACCTGCACCGAATCCAATAAGTGCAATCTTCTGTCCACGCTTTATAAGACCCTTTTCAAGTGCTTCACAAAATGCAAGCGGGATAGATGCACTTGATGTGTTTCCGTGATGGTCTAATGTTACAATAAATTTTTCTGTGCCAATGCCTAAATTTTTAGCGGCAGTTTCAATTATTCTTACATTAGCCTGATGTGGTATAAACCAGTCAATATCATCACTTCCGATACCTATTTTTTCAGCAGCAGAGTTAAACGCCTTTGGAAGTGCCTTTACTGCAAATTTATACACTTCTTTTCCGTCCTGATAAAGCTGGTGCATTGGTTTTTCGGGGAAACCATCATCAAAGTCATTTTCAGTTTTGACTTCCGGTGCTATCTGAACATTTCTTGCAAAAAGCTTTTTTGCACCGCCACCGTCAGATGCAAGGAATGACGAAAAAATCTTATCACTTTTTTCAATTACAGCAGCAGCAGAACCGTCACCAAAAAGAATACAAGTTCCTCTGTCCTTGAAATCTACAAATCGGGACAGTGCTTCAGTGGCAACAACAAGAACATATTTAAGGTTATTATCAGTATCAAGAAAACGGCTTGCAGTATCAACAGCATATACAAATCCCGAACAGGCAGCACCTAAATCAAAGGCGGCAGCGTTATAAGCACCGATTTCATGCTGAATTATACTTGCAATGCTCGGGGTGAGAAAGTCAGAAGTTATTGTGCTTGTGATTACAAGACCTATTTCATTCGGGTCTATGCCTGAATTTTCAATGGCTTTCTGTGCGGATTTCAAACCCATATACCATGCAGGCTCCCAACCTGCCATATGGCGTGAACATATACCAGTGCGGGTTCTTATCCATTCATCATTTGTATCAATGAATTTTTTGAAGTCATCATTAGTAAGCTGCTGTTCAGGTAGATAGCTTCCCATACCCATAATATTAATACCCATAATTTGCTCCTTTTCTTTGGTATGTTTACATTTATATTTTCTTTTATTAAGGCTGATGAAAAATAAAAATAAAAAAACTGTTGTAAAAAACCAAAATATATGTTATATTATTATTATACCATTAATTCATAACGCAGAAGTGATATATATATATTGTAAATCATTTCCGAATTTTTTGCAAGAAAAATTCATTTATTTGTTATACTCTTTATTAATTTTCGTCGTTTTTAACAGAGAGTTTTGATTTTCTTTGGTAAAAATAGAAATAACTTGTATAAAACGTACAGAAAGGAAGTTCATAATTATGACAATTTCACTATTTTCCGGACAGGGTTCGCAAATTTCAGGAATGGGCAGGGATATTTTTGAGGCATTTCCCGATACGGCAAAGTTTTATGATTCTGCATCTGAAATTCTTGGACGTGATATGAAAGCAGTCTGCTTTGAAAGTACAGATGAGGAACTTTCAAAAACTATCAATGCACAACCTGCTATTATGCTCACTTCTCTTGTCGGTATAAATGCGGCAATAGGAAAGGGCTATAAGTTCAATGGTGTTGCAGGTCATTCACTGGGCGAATATGCTGCGCTCGTCATATCGGGCATGGTATCTGTTGAGGACGGTTTCCGTCTCATAAAGGCACGTTCAGAAGCTATGGAGGAGGCAACCCGTGAAAACAAGGGTGCAATGGCAGCTGTCATGAAAATTGCTCCTGAAAAAATTGAGGAAATCTGCTCACAGGCAAAGAATTATGTTGCACCTGTAAACTACAATTCACCTCAACAGACTGTTATTGCTGGTACTCCGGAGGGCATTGCGGAAGTCAGCGAAAAATTTGCAGAACTTAAAGCAAGAGTTATAACTCTTAATGTTGCAGGTGCATTTCATTCAGAACTTATGAAGTCTGCCGCTGAAAAATTCTACGAAACAGCAAAGACAATTACTTTCAATGCTCCTGATGTAAAATACTACTCAAACGTAACCGGCGGAGAACTTACAGATTTCAGTGACATGGCTGGACTCCTTGCAAAGCACATTGTTTCACCTGTACGCTTTACATCTGAACTTTATGCAATGCAGAAAGATGGTGCAGACAGATTCGTTGAGTTTGGAGCAGGAAAAACTCTTACAGGTCTTGTAAAGAAAACTCTTAAAGATGTTATGGCTATCAGTATTACAGATATTGAAAGTCTGGAAGGAGCTGATATTTATGAATAAATATGGTCTTATCGGTCACCCTCTGGGTCACTCCATGTCACCGCTGATTCATGAAAAGCTTTTTGCATTAAGCGGAATCACTGACTACAGCTATGAACTTATTGACATTGCTCCCGAAAATCTTGATGAAAGTGAAGATATGCTGAAACAGCTGAAAGGATTCAATATTACAATTCCACACAAAATGGCTGTTATTCCTATGACTGACAAAATGGACGAAAGTGCATTGAGATATAATTCTGTAAACTGCATATCGAACGATAACGGCACTATGACAGGCTACAACACGGACTGTTTCGGATTTGTACTTTCAGCTGAAAATGAAAATCTTCCGCTCAATAAAAAAGCACTCCTTTTAGGCTGTGGCGGTGTAGGCAGAATGATTGCAATTGAACTTGCTTTGCATGGTGCTGAACTTACTATAGCTGTCATTCCGCAGGATTTTAAAACGGCTGAACTTGCCATGGCTGAAATTACTGAAAAATGTGACAATGCAAATGTAAAAATATGTCTTGTATCTGAAATTGAGGGCAGTTTTGATTTGCTTGTAAACGCTACACCTGTAGGAATGTACCCGAAATGTGATGCTTGTGCTGTATCTGATGAGGTTATCGAAAAATGCGGAAGTGTATTTGATGTGATTTATAATCCTGTTGAAACACTTCTTATGAAAAAGGCACGTGCTATGGGTAAAAAAGCAGTAGGCGGAGCAGCTATGCTTGTATATCAGGCTGTAAAGGCACATGAAATATGGTACGGCGGTACTTTCAAATCAGAGGATATTGCTACTATCATCAAAGCTGTTGAAGATGAAGTAAACAGAATGAATAAGTAATAGAAACAGATATGCTAAATTAATATAGACAGGAGAATCTGAAATGACTATATTTTTATGCGGATTTATGGGCTGTGGCAAGACGACAGTCGGAAAAATTCTTGCTAAAAAAATGGGCTGTAGTTTTTATGATACAGATGAACTTATTGTGGAAAATCAGGAAATGACAATTCCTGAAATATTTGCACAAAAGGGTGAGCCGTATTTTCGTCAGATTGAAGCGGATATTGTAAAGTCGATGTGCGGAAAGTCTGCTGTAATTTCATGCGGAGGCGGTGCAATGATTAATCCCGATACCGCAAAGGCTGTTAAAGATGCAGGGGAAACTATTGTTTTTCTTAATGTTGATTTTGAAACCTGCTATGAGCGTATATGCGGAGACAGCAACCGTCCTATAGCATCATCATCAACAAAAGACGAACTAAAGGAACGTTTCGACAAACGCTATGTATTATATAAAAATCACTCAACTATACAAATTGATGCTTGTGGTAGTCCTATGGAAACAGCTGAAGCAGTCAGGAGAAGTGTATGCTGATATATAATGCGAAAATTATTACTCTTGGCAACAAGGGAACTATTGAAAATGGCTGGCTTGAAACAGACGGAAAGAAAATAAAATCCTTTGGAGCAGGAAAACCTGCTGATATACCCGAAAACAGCATAAACGCTGAAGGCGGTACGCTTTTACCTGGATTTATTGATGCACATACACATCTTGGCATAATTGAGGATGGTATTGACTTTGAGGGCGACGACTGCAACGAATCAACAGACCCTTTTACTCCTGAAATGAGGGCGATTGACGGCATAAATCCTTTTGACAGATGCTTTGAGGAAGCACGTATGCGTGGCATTACTGCTGTTGCATCATCTCCGGGAAGTGCAAATGCCTGCGGAGGTGAAATATGCGCAATAAAAACGGCAGGCAGACGCATTGACGATATGCTTATAAAAAAATGCGGAATAAAATTTGCACTGGGCGAAAATCCGAAACGTGTCTACAATGGCAGAGATGAAGCACCTGTTACAAGAATGGCAACAGTGGCAATTATCAGGGACGGCTTGTATAAATCACGCAGATATGCTCATGATATGGACAGTTATTATTCAGATAATGAAAATTGTGAACCGCCTGAATATGATATAAAATGTGAAGCTCTTATGCCTTTGCTTGAACGTAAACAGAAAGCATTTTTCCATTGTCACCGTGCTGATGATATATGTACAGCTATGAGAATTTCAAAAGAGTTTTCTATTGACCTTGTTATTATTCATGGTACGGAGGGATATAAGATTGCTGATATTATTGCAGAGGAGGAAATCCCTGTTATAAGTGGTCCTATGATATGCGACAGATGCAAGCCCGAAATGAAAGGTCTTGAAATAAGCAATACTGCTGTACTTACTGAAAACGGCGTTAAAACAGCAATTTGTACAGACCATACTGTTATACCCATACAGTATCTGCCAATATCAGCACTTACAGCTGTAAAAGGAGGTTTGTCCTATGAGTCGGCATTGAAAGCGATTACTATAATTCCTGCTGAAATTCTTGGTATAGACGAAAAAACAGGAAGTATTGAAGTTGGAAAAGATGCAGATTTGCAGATTTACAGAAAAAATGAAAATCCTCTTGAACTTATGTCAGAACCTGTATTTGTAATGATTGACGGAAAAATAATCAGGAGTTGATTAAATGAATTTGTTACCTTTGATTTTATCTGCCGTTATGCTTTCAGACGGTATTTCATATTCGTATGAACTTACACCATACAATACTGCTGTTATAACTTCCGCATATGTACCCGACTATGTTACAGAAATATACATTCCCAATACAATAGATGGATATACAGTTGTCGGCATAGGAAGTTCGTCATTTATGGGCTGTATTTCAGCAGAAAAAATTGTAATGCCTAATACTGTATATTCTGTCGGTTCGGGTGCATTTATGAGCTGTAACTCCCTTAAAGAAATATATATAAGCAAAGAAGTTAAAAATCTGCCAAAAGACTGTTTCTTTGCCTGTCCGACACTGAAAAATATAAATCTGCCTGAAAATCTTGAATCAATAGGAGATGAAGCATTTTTCGGCTGTTCGGAGCTTGATTTGTATGTGCCTGAAAGTGTTGTTTATATTGGTGAAGACGCTTTCGGAAAGCATACAGACCCACATCTTAATGATACTGTATTGATTCATGGATTTCTTGTAAAAGGTGTTTCGGGAAGTTATGCTGAAACTTATTCAAAAGAAAATAATATCGATTTTATAGATATGAATAACTATAAAGCAGGCGATATAAATGGTGATGATATTGTTGATTCCTCTGATGCAAGCAATATTCTGGAAGAATATGCAAGAGCATCAACAGGTATTGCACTTATGTTTACAAAAAAACAAAATATCGTCAGCGATATTAATTCCGACGGAATTATAGATGCAGGAGATGCTTCTGCTGTTCTTGAAATATATGCTGAACTATCAACCAGCAATTAATTATGAAAATCTACAAATTTCGCCGATTTTAAACATGATTTTTCTATATTGTATTTATCATGAAATCTATTGACATAATACAAAAAAATTGTTATTATAAAAGGTAATATAATCGATAAGGAGGAATTTATTATGCTTACTGAAAACAAATTTCAGAAAGAGGGTCTTACATTTGATGATGTTCTGCTTATTCCTGCAAAATCAGATGTTACGCCCAATATGATAAAGCTTGGTACAAATCTTACCAAAAACATAAGACTTAATACACCGATTATGACAGCCGCTATGGATACTGTAACAGATTCAAAAATGGCTATTGCTATTGCAAGAGAGGGCGGTATCGGTATTATTCACAAAAATATGAGCATCGAAAAACAGGCAGAAGAAGTTGATAAGGTAAAGCGTTCCGAAAACGGTGTTATCGTTAATCCTTTTGCACTTACAGAGGACCATATTGTAAAAGATGCTGATGAACTTATGGGTAAATACAGAATATCAGGTGTTCCGATTGTTGATTCAAATAACAGACTTGTCGGAATTATTACAAACCGTGATATGCGTTTCCTTACTAATTTCAGTGAGAAAATATCAAATGTTATGACTAAAGATAATCTCATTACTGCACCAGTAGGAACTACTCTTGAGCAGGCACAGGAGATTCTCCGTTCTCATAAGATTGAAAAACTTCCTATTGTTGATGATAATGGTATTCTTAAAGGTCTTATCACTATAAAGGATATTGAAAAATCTGTACAGTACCCTGATTCTGCACGTGATTCAAAAGGCAGACTTCTTTGTGGCGCAGCTATCGGCGTGACTGCAAATGTTCTTGAAAGAGCAAAGGCTCTTATTGACGCACAGGTTGATGTGCTTGTACTTGATTCCGCACATGGTCACAGTGCAAATATTCTTAAATGTCTTTCTATGGTTAAGGAGAATTTTCCTGATGTTCCTGTCATTGCAGGCAACATTGCTACAGCAGAGGCTGCCGAAGACCTTATAAAAGCAGGTGCAGACTGCGTTAAAGTTGGAATCGGTCCGGGTTCTATATGTACAACAAGAGTTGTTGCAGGTATCGGCGTTCCGCAGATTACAGCAGTTTATGACGTTGCAAGAGTTGCACAGAAATATGGTATACCTGTTATTGCAGACGGCGGTATCAAGTATTCAGGTGACATTGTAAAGGCTCTCGCAGCAGGTGCAAATGTTGTAATGCTTGGCTCACTTCTCGCAGGTTGTGCGGAAGCTCCGGGTGAGACTGAAATCTATCAGGGCAGACAGTTCAAGGTATACAGAGGAATGGGAAGTCTTGGTGCTATGGCTGACGGCTCAACAGACAGATATTTTCAGGAGGGTGCAAAAAAGCTTGTTCCTGAAGGAGTTGAAGGACGTGTGCCATATAAAGGAATGGTTGCTGATACAATATTCCAGCTTGTCGGCGGTATACGTTCAGGTATGGGCTATTGTGGTTGTGTTGATATTCCTACACTTCACGAAAATGCACAGTTTATAAGAATAACAGGCGCAGGACTTAAAGAAAGTCACCCGCATGATATTTACATCACAAAAGAAGCTCCAAACTATTCTACACAAGTATAATATACAGCTATGAAAAAAGATAAGGAAAAGAAGAAAAATAAAAAAATAAGCATTTCCAATATTTTTCGTCTCCTTATGATAGCATTGTTTATTTTCTATCTGATATGTTATATAAACTTAGCATATCAAATATCTAAATCCGAAAAAGAACATCAAAATAATGAGCAGTCATCATATTACTATGAAGTAACAAAACCTGCTTTTTTGAAATAAAAAAAGTCCCTCAACTTTAAAATGGTTGAGGGATTTTTGATTGTGAGATGCTGTTATCAGAAGTTACCGCCGTTCCAGCCCCAGTCTTTTGTAGTATCGTACTTCACATATACTCTTGATTTCTGAATATCAAGTGTTTCGTTAAGTATATCGCAGATTTTTCTTGTAAGTACATTGTAAGCTGCTGAATTTTCTGTGCCGAATACACTTACTTCAACCATTGCACAAGGAGCAGCATCACCCTTGAAATAAAGATTGAGACCGTCATCAATGGCAACCATGAGCCAGTCCTCTGATTTGCCCGGAATTGCCTCAATAGCTTTTCCAAATGCGGTTTTCAATGCAGTATTCTGTGCATCGTCAGTGATTACATTTGTCTTTAAATTAATAAATGGCATGATTTTTCCTCCTGATATTAAAAAATATATGTCTGCCCGTCTATTTCATAGATACAGGCAATAATTGGCTGATGATAGTTTGTAAGCTGATGATTTCCGCTTTCATCTTCAAAAGTGGTATATCCTCCGACTTCAATAGTTTTGCGTGACGTTATTTCTCCTGCATCGATTGCAGTAAGAATTTCATCACGAATCTGATAGTATGCCTGAAAATCTTCATCATCAGAAGAATAACAGTTTGAAATGTTGATATAGTTTATACTTGTGTTTTCGCCTATATCTGTTTTAAGCATATTGCTGAGACTGTCAATATATTCATCGGCAGTTAACTCATACTGTCCGCAGAAATATTCAAGAAAGCCTGGATAATAGATACTTTTCAACAGTTCATGGTCGTTTGTATCAATTGCAACAATATAATCATGAATCTTATATATTTCATTATATTTTATATTGCCCTCTGAATCTGAAAAATAACGCTTGTCAAAATCAACAGCAACTTTTATATTGTCATCATTTGAATCTGAAAGTTCGCATAAAGTAGCACCATATGGCAAGTCTGATTCAGCAACATCACTGCTATCCATTCCAACCATGTTATTATGTTCAGATGATGAGTTGCAGGCTGTCAATGCAAAAGTCGTTGTAAATGCGGTGATACCGCATAATACTTTTTTTATCATAAAAACTCCTTAACCGAAAGTATAGTACTTGCCGTTTTTTTCAGCAAAAACAATATCCATTGCACTTATTATGCGGTGTTCTTCTCCGTCTTCGCCTTCCGCAATTACAAAGAAAGTGAAGTATTTCAGACTGTCCGCCTGTTCGCTGATGTATGAATAGTAGTCCATGTCAAGTACATCATCAAGAAAGCTGAAAAATTTCTTAGTGAGTTCTTCTGTCGTTTCATCTTCATCAAGTTCAGCGGGTTCAGCTTTTAATCTTGTAATTTTGAAATTTCCTGAATGTTCTGTATCGTCTGATATGTCAAATTCGCCTGTTATCTGCTGAATCATGAGGTTTCTTACGTTTTTACACTGCAATTCAAAAGAATCTTTCAGGCTGTATTCCTTGTCGTTGGAGCTGTAATTTTCAATCAGATATTTATTGTATCTTTCAATATAATCAGATGCAAGGCACGACTTGTATAGTTCAAAGTCATTATTCTGAAATGATGTGAAATACTTTTCAAGCGTAAGCATTAATTCTGTAGGAATTTCAGATTCATCATAATAAAGTTTTATTCCGTTCTGGCTTATTCTATAACTTCCAAGTTCATATTCCTCACTGTTTTCATCTGGATTTATAATATCTGTGATACCATTTTCATTAAATTCAACTGTTTGAGATACGACGTTTTTTGATGATATATCTTCAGCTTTATCACATGAATTAAGTACAGTAAGAAATAATGCAGATAAAAGAACAGCAGTAATTTTTTTTGTATTAAACATAGCTCCTCCGATTATAATACAGATACAGCAAGCCCCTTTTCAGTTGCCCACTTATATATGGCAGAGTTTTCATCTGCATATATGGTAAGATTCGGCAGTTCTTCCAGTCCCCATTCTGTATATTCAAGATTCGGATTGTTTATAGTAAGTGATGTCATACTTTCACAAGCTGTAAAAGCCTCCATTGCTATTGACTCAACAGCTGACGGTATAACAAGTGATTCAAGACTTGTGCAGGAGACAAAAGCACCTCTTTCAATTGCTGTGAGAGTTTCAGGCAGATTGATACTTTTCATAGATGCGCAATCCATAAATGCTCCCTGACATATAAGCTCTATTGTTTCGGGAAGCTGGACTGTTTCAATGTCATATTGTGCCTCAAAAGCATAGAATCCTATTTTTGTGACTGGTACACCATCTATTTCAGCAGGGACTTCAACTGCTGTCGAAGTTCCTGTATATTTTGTTATTGTAGCAGAATTGTCAATGATTTCATATTCAAAATCTTCAATAGTCTCAATATCTCTTATTCTGTCTGTAGGAATTTCCTGTGTAACTTCCTGTGTTTCAGACTGTTCATTTGACGGACTGTCGATTTTTTTGTCTCCGCAGGACGATAAAAGAAAAAGACCTGCAAAAAGAAATGGTATTATTTTTTTCATATTATATCTCCATATTTTCTGTGGAATATGCTGTGAAATTTTATGACTTTGCTTTTACTTTTGCACGCTGAGAATTGCTGAGTATTCTTTTGCGGATTCTGAGACTTTCAGGTGTAACTTCAAGAAGTTCGTCATCAGCAAGGAACTCAAGGCAGTCCTCAAGACTGAGTATGCGGTGTGGAACAAGTCTGAGTGCATCATCACTTCCGCTTGCACGGGTGTTTGTGAGGTGCTTTCTCTTGCACACGTTTACAACAAGGTCATCAGTTTTCGGCGATGCTCCGACAATCATTCCTTCATATACCTGTGTACCTGCCGGAATGAAAAGTTGTCCACGCTCCTGCGCATTGAAAAGTCCGTATGTTACAGCTTCACCTGTTTCAAATGATACAAGTGAACCTGTCTTTCTGCGCTCAATATCACCCTTGTATGGCTGATAATCCTCGAAAACGTGGCTCATAATGCCCTCGCCCTTTGTATCTGTAAGAAATTCACTCTTATAGCCGAATAATCCACGAGCAGGCACAAGAAATTCAATCCTCATACGACTGCCCTGCGGGTGCATTTCAACAAGTTCACCTTTACGGCTTCCTATTTTTTCCATTACAGAGCCGACATTGTCTTCAGGTACATCAATTACAAGTCGCTCAATCGGTTCAAGCTTTCTGCCGTCCTCGCCCTCTTTGTAGAGTACTCGTGGAGTTGATACAGCAAGTTCATAGCCCTCACGTCTCATATTTTCAATGAGTATAGAGAGGTGCATTTCTCCACGTCCTGCAACACGGAATGAATCTGTTGAGTCTGTTTCTTCTACACGAAGCGAAACGTCTTTGAGCAGTTCCTTGAAAAGTCTTTCACGGAGCTGTCTGGAGGTTACAAATTTTCCCTCACGTCCAGCAAACGGACTGTCGTTTACAGAAAAAGTCATCTCAACTGTAGGCTCACTGATTTTCACAAACGGAAGCGGTTCAGGAGTATCAACTGCGCATATAGTATCTCCTATTGTGATGTTGTCAATACCTGAAATCCATACAATATCACCCATTTGTGCAGATTCAACGGGTACACGCTGTAAGCCCTGAATCTGAAGAAGTGAGACGATTTTTGAATTATAGTTTTTCTTTGAGCCTGTATAGTCGCATACTGTTACCTGCTGATTTACCTTGATATTGCCACGCACGATACGTCCTATGCCGATACGTCCTACATAGTCGTTATAGTCGATAGAGGAAATAAGCATCTGCAACGGTTCTTCTTCATTACCCTGCGGTGGTTCAATGTAGTTTATGATAGTATTGAAAAGCGGTTTAAGGTCTGTACCTGCCTCATACTGACTGAGAGATGCTGTTCCGCTACGACCTGAGCAGAAAAGTATCGGGGATTCAAGCTGTTCATCATTTGCATCAAGGTCAAGGAGCAATTCAAGTACTTCGTCACCAATTTCATCAAGTCTTGCGTCTGGACGGTCAATTTTGTTTACGACAACAATAATCTTGTGACCCATTTCAAGTGCTTTTGAAAGTACAAATCTTGTCTGGGGCATAGGACCTTCGGCAGCATCAACAAGCAGAAGTACGCCGTCTACCATTTCAAGTACACGCTCAACTTCTCCGCCGAAATCAGCGTGTCCGGGAGTGTCTATTATGTTGATTTTTATATCATTGTACATTACAGAAGTATTTTTTGCAAGGATAGTTATACCACGCTCACGCTCAATATCGTTTGAATCCATAACACGCTCGGCAACTGACTGATTTTCACGGAAAACTCCGCCTTGTTTGAGCATTTCATCAACAAGAGTAGTTTTGCCATGGTCAACGTGGGCAATAATGGCAATATTTCTTAAATCTTCTCTAATCATTTTAAATTCCTCCAAAGGATAATTTATTCAGATAATTTTATACATCAACAGTACTCAATATATACTGTCAGATTATTTTCGCAGGCTTTTGTGAACATCTCAATAAGAAGTTTCAGCACCTCTTGACTTTTTGGAAACTCAATCTTTGAAGTATCAATGTTCTTTAACTGCTGTGAAGCGGACTTAATATCAGGTACTTTCCAGTTGTCATTGTCAAAGTCAATGCACATATGATAGTATTCGGCAAGGCTTTCCCAACTGTTCTGAGCAGGTTCAATAGTTTCGATTATATCACAGAAATAACCACTCCATATGTGTATTTTTTCAATAGGGCAGTTCTTGTCATAAAGATAGAAAATATATTCAAATTCGCCCTCAAAATTTTCATAGTATCTGTAATTTTCAGTCATGGCTTAACCTCACAGCAGAATAAATACATTTATGCACATTATATTATAATTTTCGTATAAATCCGCTTTTTTTTCGGGCATAAAAAAAACCGCCTGACATTAAGCGGAGTTACTAAAGGTATTAAAGAAACTGGTGGGAGAGGATGGATTCGGACCATCGAAGCTAAAAAGCAACAGATTTACAGTCTGCCCCCTTTGGCCACTCGGGAACTCTCCCATACAGATTTCAAAAAATTATCGGCACATTGACCGATAAAATGGAGCTGGTGGACGGACTCGAACCCCCGACCTGCTGATTACAAATCAGCTGCTCTACCAACTGAGCTACACCAGCTTAACTGACGATATTTATTATATCACACTTTTTTTGATTTGTCAAGTACTTTTTGAAAATTTTTTCAAAAAATTTTTTTGACTTGATTTATGTGATAGTGGTCGAGGCGACAGGACTCGAACCTGCGGCATCTTGGTCCCAAACCAAGCACTCTACCAAACTGAGTTACGCCTCGCTGACGACTTTTATATTATATCAGCATTTTTTTGAAATGTCAAGAGTTTTTCTGCTGATTTGTATATATGCACAAAAAAACGACATTTTTTTATTATAAATCAACAAAAAATAAAGGAGACTATAAAAAGTCCCCTCATTTACAATTATTCTTCTTCAGAGATTTCGATTTCTTCAACTTCTTCAGTTGTTTCTTCTTCAACAGCTTCTTCTTCAGCAGTTTCTTCAGATTCCTTGTCCTCGTTGTCTGTTACATCAAATTCGATTTCATCATCATCAAATGAATCATAATCAAAATCATCATCATAATCAGAAACATCATCTTTTTTCAAGATTTTTGAAACGATAACACCAGCAACAACAGCAATACCTGTAATAGCAATACCAATTAAAAATTTGTTCATTGTAAATCCTCTTTTCTTTAGTAAATAATCCATATCGTAATGTTTTCAGCATCTACGATAAGCTACTTACTATTATATCACATATTTTTTGAAATTTCAACTGTTTACAGATTATTTGTTAAAAACATCAAAATTGAGAGGGCAGAAATTGGTGCAGTTTCACAACGAAGTATTCTTTTTCCAAGCCAAATCTGTTCTGAGCCGTTAAAGATTGCATCATCAACCTCTGATTTTTCAAAACCGCCCTCGCTTCCTATGATTATTCCGACAGACTTCACATCTTTTAAATTAATATCCCTGAAATTTTTTCCGCCCTCTGCTTCATACAGAATCAATGCTTTGTCAAGACTTTTAATTTTTTCAAGAGCAGTCTGGTATGATATTATACCCGAAACATCAGGAATTATTCCACGTCCTGACTGTTTTGCGGCTTCTTCTGATATTTTGTTTAATCTTGCAAGCTTTTTTGCAAAATCTTTCTCTTTTGGACGTGAAATACAGCGTTTTGTAAGCATGGGAACTATGTGAGATACACCAAGTTCGACACTTTTCTGAATGATATATTCAAGCTTGTCAAGTTTCGGGACAGCCTGAAAAAGTGTTACTTCAATATCGGGTTCGGATTCGCATTTCAGCTTTTCTTTCAGGTCAAGAAAAACAGTATCTTCTGTAATCTGCGATATTATGCAGTTGTAGTCTGTTCCTTTACAGCAGACTGTTACTTCCTCGTCTGGCTTCATGCGGAGAGAACGCCCGATATGGCTCGCATTTTCGCCCGTCAATGTTATATTTTCTTCATCTATTTCATTTACAAAAAATCTTGGCATAATACACCTCTTTCCATATGATAATTAGATTATATCACTTTTGCTTTTGTTTTGCAAGATGTTTTTTATATATTTTTTTATTTATTTATAATCGGTTCATATTTTTAGAGACATTAACAAATTTTTGATGTGAATTTATACAAATTAAACAATGCTTTTTCGTTCAATACGGAGAAATCGGCAAAAAAGGCTCGTTTTAACCAATTTTTAACCGTATTGTAACCAAATAGTAACCCAAAGTATGAACAAATTGTGTATAATGGAATCATAGAAAAAAACAAGTCAGTCGCTGACTTAGAAAGAAGTGTGATATTTATGTCAAAGAAGTTAAACAAAATCAAGTCTGCTGTTCTTGGCGGAATGATGGCAGCTGTTTCTGTTGCAGGTTCATTCTCTGCTGTAGTACCGTCAATGAGTGCTTCTGCTGCCGGTTCAGACGACTATGCAAAGCTCCTCCAGTATTCACTCTATTTTTATGATGCAAATATGTGTGGTGAAGTAGGAACGAAGTCTGCTATGTCATGGCGTGGCAACTGCCATACAAGCGACGAAGTAACCGGCGGTTTCCATGATGCAGGCGACCACGCTATGTTCGGTCTTCCACAGGGCTACGCAGCATCAACTCTCGGCTGGAGCTACTATGAATTTAAAGATGCTTATGATGCTACAGGACAGGGCGAACATCTGAAAGCTATTACAGATTATTTCTGTGATTTCTTTAAGAAGTCAACAAAGCTCAGTGGTGACAGCGTTTCAAACTTCCTCTATCAGAAAGAGGACGGAAATGTTGACCATAGTTACTGGGGTGCGCCTGAAAATCAGACAGGTTCAAGAAAAATGTACTGGACTTCCAATGGTGCAAGCGATATTGCCGCAGATTATGCCGCAGCTCTTGCACTCAACTATTTAAACTTCGGCAATGCAGAAGATTTGAAGTATGCAGAGGCTCTTTATAAGTTCTCTACTCAGAATAATCAGGTTGCTACAGATGGTCCTTATGGCTTCTATAATTCATCAAGCTGTGTTGACGAACAAGCTAACGCAGCAGGCTGGCTCTATCTTGCTACAAAAAATGAATCATACAAGAATGACTGTGCAAGCAAGCAGGCTCAGTATCTCGGCTGGGTTGACGGCTGGGAAAACAGAGAACTCGGTGCAGCTTGTGTATATGCTCATATCACTAATGACTGGAGCAAGGTAAATGACTGGATTGGCGGAAAAGCTAACGGAAATGGTTATTTCTTCCTTGATAAGTGGGGCAGTGCAAGAATCAACTGTTCAATGCAGTTTACTGCTCTTGTAGCTTCAAAGAACTCAAGTGCAGACTATACAAACTGGTGTAAAGGTCAGATGAACTTTATTACAGGCGATAACCCCGCAAATACCTGCTTTGTTGTTGGATTTGCACCTAATTCAGCTAAGAATCCTCACCACAGAGGAGCCTCAGGTTTCAACTCATATGATGAATTTAACGGCGAAGCACACCCGCAGTCAATCAGTCCTAACGGTCACAGCCTTATCGGTGCGCTTGTCGGCGGTCCTACAGATGCTTCAGGCGGTGGATATTCAGATGATATGAATGACTATGTAGCAAATGAAGTTGCTCTTGACTATAATGCAGGTCTTGTCGGTGCAGCTGCTGGTCTTTACTCTGTATATAAAACAGGTTCAACTGTTTCAAGCATTGAAGGTGTAGACAAGATTTACAGCGGTTCTGTTAATCCTGTTCAGACAACAACACAACAGCCGATACAGACAACAACATCATCATCTCAACAAGGTCAGAATACAACAGTAACTACAACTCAGGGCGGCGGTTCATCATCATCAGGCGGTGCATTTGAGGCAAAACTCAATCAGAAAGTTGACTATACAGCACTTCCTAAAGATGATAAGATGATTGGCTGGAAATGGGCAGACCTCGGTGTTACAAGTGGAAAGCCTACAAAGGTTGAAATCAACATCTCTGCAAACGGAAATATCGGCAAATGGCAAGGTGCTTTCGGTTCATCTACAAGTGTACAGCCTGATTACTGGACGCAGACAGAGGAAATGCAGGAAACTTTCAACGGAAATACAGGTACTATTACATGGGATATAAGCAAAGCTGATTCAGATATAATCCAGACAAAGTACAACGGCGAACTCAAATTCGGTATCTGGTGGATTGACTGTCAGCAGTTTACAATTGACTCAATCAAGGTTTACACAGACGGTGCAGGCGGTTCATCTGTTGTAAATACAACAACTCCAGTAAATACAACACAAACTCCGTCAAATACAACAACTCCTGGCGGTTCATCATCAAACGGTGCAACTGAAGCAAAACTCAATCAGAAAGTTGACTATACAGCACTTCCTAAAGATGACAAGATGATTGGCTGGAAATGGGCAGACCTCGGTGTTACAAGCGGAAAGCCTACAAAGGTTGAAATCAATATCTCTGCAAACGGAAATATCGGCAAATGGCAGGGTGCTTTCGGTTCATCTACAAGTGTACAGCCTGGTTACTGGACACAGACAGATGATATGCAGCAAACTTTCAACGGAAATACAGCTACTATTACATGGGATATAAGCAAAGCTGATTCAGAGATAATCCAGACAAAGTACAACGGCGAACTCAAATTCGGTATCTGGTGGATTGACTGTCAGCAGTTTACAATTGATTCAATCAAGGTTTATACAGACGGTGCAGGCTCATCTGCTGTAAATACAACAACTACAACAAGAACAACAACAACTACAACAACTGTTACAACACAAGGCGGAAACAGTGGCGCAGTTACACTTCTTGGCGATGCTAACGGCGACGGTCAGGTTAATATTGCTGATGCTACAGCTATTGTACAGTATCTTGGAAACAGAGACAAATATCCTCTTGATTCTATGGCAAATGCAGACTGCTGTAATCAGGGTGACGGTGTAACTGGTCTTGATGCTCTTGCTATTCAGAAAATTGAAGCAGGTATGTACAAAGTAAGTGACCTCCCTGTAAGAGAATAATAGAAATAATATATGGTACTGCTTATAACGGCAGTACCATATTTTTTAGGAGAATATATGGAAAAAGTTTATCATGTGGGCGATTGCCCTGTTTGCAGAGTAGGAATAATGGAATTAGTCTATGATTTGTATTCCCATAAATGTTCGGTTATATGTGATGAATGTTGTCTGGAGTTTGACAGTATCAGCGATTATCTCAATAAAAAGAACGGATACAGGGAATTTTTTACGGAAAAAGACAATCTTCCAAAGGTACGCACGGCAACTCTGGAAGATATTGAAAATACTGAATGGATTGATTACATAATCGAAAGCGGTTGAATTTTTTCAGCCGTTTTTTATGATAAATCCGCTTTCATTCTTGTTTTGAATACTGTTGCTGAAATTACTGTTATTGCAATTCCGCATACTGTTACAATAATAAGAGGGAGGATAAATTCGTCAAATCCAAATTCAAATGCTATGGCTGAGCGGGCGGACTTTGTGCAATAGTAAAAGGGGAGAGCCTTGCATATTTTGAGAAGCACACCGCCTGTTGAATCAGCAGGAAAAAATATACTGCCAAGAAATGAACTGAGTGAAATTATAATTGAGCATATTCCCGGTGCAGATTTGTCATTGAAAAGCGTACCAAAAAGAAGTCCTAATCCTATAAACATTACCGCTGACGGAATAAGCGTTGCTACAGCAAGCAGAAATCCCGATAAGCTGACATCAACATCATTTATCAGTGCAATAACAAATGATATGATAAACGATATAAGACTTTGAATTACTGCGATTATAAACATAGGGAGTATGTAACCGCCTATAAAGTCGATTGATTTCATAGGACTTGAATACATTCTTACAAGAAATGCACCGCTTCTGTCCTTTGTTACGTTAAGAGCAGTGAAAAGCATGATAAAAGTTTGTCCAAATACGGCAATACCGCCAGCAAGATTGTCAATTCTGTATATTGTTATTCCTGCCTCCTGCGGTATGCTGTTGTTTACTAAAGTCATAATAATAAGCATGACAATCGGAAATCCCAAGCAAAAAATATAGCTAAGTGGGTCACGGGATAACTCCTTTATATTTCTTATTGCAAATGCCTTAATCTTAAACATTTTTTCTGCTCCTCTCTGCAATTTCAACAAATGAGTTTTCAAGCCCTTTTTTTCCTGCGATATTTTCAATATCTGCCAATGTTCCGACAGCAGATATATAGCCGTCAATCATGATTGCAATTTTGTCTGAAAGCTGTTCTGCTTCTTCCATATAGTGCGTTGTGAGTATTATTGTAATTTTTCCTTTGAGTGATTCAATAGCTGTCCAAAGTTCACGGCGGGCGAGTACGTCAAGTCCAAGCGTCGGCTCATCAAGAAACAGTATTTTTGGCTCACTGATAAGTGCCATTGCTATGGAAAGTTTGCGTTTCCAACCGCCTGAAAGAGTTTTTGCACGTGCGTTTTCTACTTTCTGCATATTGAAAAGCTGTATAATTTCAGCTGTACGGGATTTTATTTTATCCTTGTCAAATCCGTATACAGATGCGATAAACTCAAGATTTTCACGTACTGTAAGATTTTCTGCAACTGATGTTTCCTGCGGAGATATTCCGATTTCTTTTTTCACTGAATCGCTTTCACTCATACAGTTATGACCGTTTATAAATGCTTCTCCTGATGTTGGAGTTGAAAGACATGACAATATTTTTATTGTGGTTGTTTTTCCTGCTCCGTTTATACCAAGAAGTGAAAAAAGTTCACCTTGTTCAACAGTAAAGCTGATGCCTTTTACTGCTTTTTTTGTTTTGTAATCTTTTACAAGATTTTTTACTTCAACTGCTTTCATTTGTTTTCACCCTTAATACTGCCAAGATTTACAAGTGCTATTCCTTTTTCTTCATCGCCTAATACAAGAATATTGTCGCCCTCTTTCAGTCCGAAAACTTTACGGCAGTTGGCAGGCAGTGTAATCTGTCCTTTTGCGTTCAGTTTTGTGCAACCGAAAATATGCTTGCCGTCTCCTGTATGTTCTTCTGCACCTGCATTTCTTACAAGTAAATCAACTGTAATTCCATAAATATCAGCAAGCTTTATACAGCTTTCTATGTCGGGCATTGTGTCGCCATGCTCCCATTTTGCAACCGCCTGACGTGATACACCAAGTTTTTCTGCTATTTCTTCCTGAGTAAGACCCTTTTGTTTACGTAATATTTTCAGATTATCCATAGCTAATACCTCTTTCTGATTATGTTATGATTAGATTATATCATAATGATAATGTAACGTCAATCAACCAGAAATAACATTTTAGTTATATTTAGTTGCATTTTCTGAAAATGTTCTGAAATAGTATCAAATGCAATAAAAAAAGACTGCCGAAACAGTCTTTTTTTGAGTTATTTCTTTATCTGCTTGAGAAGTTCAGCAAATTCCAAAGCTTTGCCAAGGTCGCCGTCAATTTTGAGCTTGCCAAGTGTAAATGCAGCAACTGCATCAAGTTCACCGTTTATAAGCTTGATAAGATTTTTCATCTTCAATGACATAGCACAATTTCTGTCGTTATATTCATATGGCATGATTGTTATATTGTGGTCTTTTACCTCAATATAGAAAACACCCGGATTTCTCTGCTGGTCAGGATTGTCAATGTCAGATTTTTCAATATCTATAAGGTTGAACTGGATTGCAAGAAAATCACAGCCTGAAACATCAATAGCCTGTGCCTTTTCTCTGAGTATATCCAGAAATTCGCTGAACTTAATATCCTCTTTTATAGCATTTGTTTTTTCTTTCATGATAAAAGTCCTTTCTGTTAAAAAAATTTATATAGCAGTCTTTTCTTCAAGGAATGAAACAAGCTCATCAAGTGAAATACGTATCTGCTCCATTGTATCACGGTCACGGACTGTAACGCAGTTGTCTTTTTCAATAGTGTCAAAGTCAATTGTAACACAATATGGTGTGCCAATTTCATCTTGACGGCGGTATCTCTTGCCTATTGTACCTGTTTCATCAAAATCAACCATGAATTTCTTTGAAAGCATCTCATAAACTTCCTCTGCCTTTGGAGTGAGTTTTTTTACAAGAGGAAGTACAGCACACTTATATGGTGCAAGAGCAGGGTGGAAGTGCATAACTGTTCTTACATCTTTCTTTTCATTGCCGTTTTTGTCAACTGTAACAAGTTCTTCTTCGTCATATGCTTCTGTTACAATTGAGAGGAAAAGACGTTCAACACCAAGTGACGGCTCAATGACATACGGAATATACTTTTCATTTGTTTCGGGGTCGAAGTATTCAAGTGATTTTCCGCTTGTATTGATGTGCTGTGTAAGGTCGTAATCTGTTCGGTCTGCAACTCCCCAGAGTTCACCCCAGCCGAACGGGAATAAATATTCAAAGTCTGTAGTTGCTTTTGAGTAGAAACAGAGTTCTTCAGGGTCGTGGTCTCTGAGACGGATATTTTCTTCTTTAAGTCCAAGAGTAAGGAGAAAATCTTTGCAGAAACTTCTCCAGTAACTAAACCATTCAAGGTCTGTACCAGGTTTGCAGAAAAATTCAAGTTCCATCTGCTCAAATTCACGTACACGGAAAATAAAGTTGCCTGGTGTGATTTCATTTCTGAACGATTTACCAACCTGTGCAACACCAAAAGGAACTTTTTTGCGTGTAGTTCTCTGGATATTCGCAAAGTTTACAAAGATACCCTGTGCTGTTTCGGGACGGAGATAGAGTTCAGACTTGCTGTCCTCTGTAACGCCCTGAAACGTCTTGAACATAAGATTAAACTGACGAATATCAGTAAAATTATTCTTTCCGCAGTTCGGGCATACTATACCTTTTTCGTTGATGTAGTCCGTCATCTGCTGATTTGTCCAGCCTGCAACATTTGTGCCGTCAAAATTCTCAATGAGATTATCCGCACGATGACGTGTCTTACATTCTTTGCAGTCCATAAGTGGGTCGGAAAATCCGCCGATATGACCTGATGCAACCCATGTCTGCGGATTCATGAGGATTGCAGAATCAAGTCCGACATTGTACTTATTTTCCTGAACGAACTTTTTAAGCCATGTATTCTTGATGTTATTCTTGAGGATAACACCAAGAGGACCATAATCCCATGTATTAGCAAGTCCGCCATAAATCTCTGAACCGGGATATACAAATCCCTTTGATTTACATAAGTCAACGATTTTGTCCATTACTTTTTCAGTATTTTTTAACATATTTAACATACCTCTTTCAGATATAATTACATATTATATTTTACAGCATATTACAGATTTTGTCAAGTAAAATTCTGCGGTATCATTTTTACAGTTGTTTTTTCATAACATCATAGCATAGATAATCATTGTTTTCTGTTTTTATTATGTGATATTCGATTTCCTTGTATCCTCTTTTGAGATAAATTGATTTTGCCGAAAGAGAAGCATCAATCAATATTTCGTCATAAGATTTTGCAATAGATTTTTCAGCATAATCAAGTAATGCTGTGCCATATCCATTGCCTTGATATTCCGGTAGTACAAACAGACGTAAGATTTCATTTTTCCTTATTGTAACTGTACCTGTTGCTGTCTGTTCTTGATTGTAACATATGAAAACGCAGTTGTTTGAAATATCCTCTTTTATATTCTCATCGTTGTGATGATTAAGAAAAAACGTTACTGCACCATTTGAATAGTAATGCGGATAAATTTCATTTATTGTAATATGTGTGATTTCCCTGATTACTTTTAAGTCGCATTTTTGTGCTAATCTTATATTCATTTTATCTGTCTTTCTGTAAATATTACTTTATCTTGTTTATTTCTGTTCCCTGACGTGTTTCTTTTACTTCATAGCCAAGTGCAGTTATTTTGTCTCTGATTTCGTCGGCAAGTGCAAAATTTTTCTCTTTGCGTGCAGACTTTCTCTGTTCAACAAGCTCCATTACTTCAGCAGGTATTTCATCAGCAGGTGCTTCAATGACTTTCTTTGCATTACTGATAAGATTAAGTCCAAGAACTTTGTCAAATTCTTCAAAAAGTGCAAGTTTTGTAAAGTTGTTTGCACCTGAATTTAATACATCATATATTGTAGTGATTGCATTGGCTGTATTCAGGTCATTGTCAAGTGCAGAAGTAAAACTGTTCATAAGCCTGTCATATTCGTCTTTGTCAAGTGGTTCATAGTTATCAGAAATAAGCGGTTTGATTTTTGCAATCAGCTTGTTGTAAGTTGTTTTTGCGTTATCAAGATTTTCCCACGTGAATACAAGCGACTTTCTGTAGTGGGACTGCAAGCAGAAAAATCTGTAGACAATCGGGTCAAAGCCTTTTTCTTCCAGAAGTGAGACTGTGAGAAATTCTCCGCTTGATTTACTCATCTTTCCGCTATTAGTATTGAGATGCAGAACGTGAAACCAGTAGTTGCACCATTCGTGACCCAGATATGCTTCACTTTGTGCGATTTCATTTGTGTGATGCGGAAAAGCATTGTCAATTCCTCCGCAGTGAATATCAAGATATTCACCAAGATTTTTCATGCTGATGCACGAACATTCAATATGCCAGCCCGGATAGCCTGTTCCCCACGGTGAATCCCATTTCAGTTCTTGAGAGTCAAATTTTGACTTTGTAAACCAAAGTACAAAATCAGTCTTGTTACGTTTGTTGCTGTCCTCCTCGACACCTTCACGAACTCCGACAGCTAAATCTTCCTCTTTGAAGTCGTTGAAAACATAGTATTTATCAAGTTTTGAGGTATCAAAGTAGATATTTCCACCAGCCTCATAAGCATAACCTTTTTCAATGAGTACAGAAATAACCCTTATAAATTCATCAATATAAGTTGTTGCAGGTGCTACAACATCAGGAGTTTTTATATTCAGCTTTGCGCAGTCCGCAAAAAAAGCATCTGTATAAAACTTTGCAATCTCCATTACTGTCTTATGCTCACGCTTTGCACCTTTGAGCATCTTGTCATCACCTGTATCACCGTCGCTTGTGAGGTGTCCCACGTCCGTGATATTCATTACACGCTTAACATCAAGACCCGTGAATCTCAGGTACTTTTCAAGAATATCTTCCATTATATAACTTCTCAGGTTGCCTATATGTGCATAGTGATAGACAGTCGGACCGCAAGTGTACATACTTACTTTGCCTGTTTCACGTGGAACAAATTCTTCTTTTTTTCTTGTGAGTGAATTATATATCTGCATAAAAAATCTCTCCTATTTTCTGAAAAATCTTCCAAATTTTTCGCTGTATTTTTTCCAAATAAAAAATTCTGCCTTAAATGGTGATATTCCTGCAAGTTCTGTATTTTCGGGCGAACTCAGATATTTACGCACTTCATTCTGCATGGTCTCATAGACATTGTCATCAAAATTTCCCCATGTTTGCCAAGAATCAGGGAAAAAATCATATACAGGACAATATACACCATACCATATAAGAGTGTAAGTATCAAGAGTAAAATGTGCATATTCAAAATATCTTTCATCAGAATTGTTGAAAAGATAGAACTGCTTCATTGACATATTTATCAGTTTTTGTGCCTTGCCACGAGTGAGAATATCGCTATAGCCGATTTTATCAAACTCATCATGCAACCAATTGCATAAATCCTTGTGCCATTTGTCATATTCTTTCTCATTCATGGGTTCAGCTTTGAAATAATCACAGAATTTGTCAACAAGTTCACAAAAAATTTTATCACGTTCATCTTTTTTTTTGCCGATATTCTTAAAGTGACGTGGTTGCATATCTATGTATGCACTGTTTCTGATAATCCAGAACATATTTTCTTTATTGCCGATTGCATATTCAGTTTTTCCATACGGAAAAACTTTTGTCAATTCTTCTTTTGATATATTCATAGAAATTTCCTTTCTCATATGGTCAATATGGTCTTAAAGTTTTTTGAGTAAGGTATTTTTCCTGCATTTTATATTCATATTCTATTACTTCACAACGAAGTTTTTCAAATTCATCTTCATATGGATAACAGTTTTCACTGTCGGACAGCGTATCAACCAGCCATGCGAAATTATCTTCTTCCCATAGTGAAAAATGATAAGCTGCCTGAGAGAAAAGCTCATCAAGTTCTGTATCGCCTGTAGTTCCTGAAATTCTTCCGATATGATATTGATTTTCGTCCTTATCACTGAAACAGTCAGCAAAAATAATCTTATCAGGAAAGATAGCGGCACAATTTTCAAAGCGTGGTGGACCATAGTTTGGACAAACGAATTTTATATTTTCATAAGTAAGTGCGATTGTAATACAGGGGTTGTATTTACTACATTTGATATTGTTTTCCTCCATAGCTGTGACAAGTCTGTGGATTTCGCTTTCTTCAAGTTGAGTTATGCCAAAACGATTGTACTGACTATCAAGAATTTCTTTCATTTTATGTACTCTCCTTTGTATTTATTCAGTGCATCAAAAACTTTATGGTAAACAACCTGATTCGGATAACGTCGGTAATCGGCGAAAATTTCAATGCCTGTACCGTAGAAATGCTGTAAAATTGCCGCCGCACACCCTGCACTTCTGCTCTGACCGTATTCGCATTGGCACATTATATCCCTGCCATTATTATAGGCATCATAGATATATTCAGCCATTTCATCAACTTCAGGAAAATATGCATCATATGTCAAGCCTTTTTTTGTAAGGTAGCCAATATCAAGGTCATCAAGTTCGCTGTAGAATACATCATCAGCATAATTCCAGTAATCAAGACAGTCATAATCACTGTCAATATGCTTGATTTTCGGGTCGTAGAAGCTGATAACGGCGGTGTTTTCAGGAAACGTGCCGTCCTGCATCATTTTTTCTGCCTCTGCTCTTGAATATACTGATACCTGCATAAAAAAATCCTCCGTATCTCTGAAAATAATTCTAATTATACCACATTTTCAGGTGATTTTCGGATTTTTTTATGCAGATTCTGAAAAATCTCTGTTTTGTACAAAAAATACAGCAAATTATTGTAAATTATTTTTTGAGTTCTGATATTTTCTTTTTAAGACTGTCAACTTCTGCCTGCAATTTGCATAATTCAAGCGAAACGGGGTCAGGAATATGAATCTGGTCAATATCTGTTGTAACCTTGCATACTCTTTTGCCATTCATTTTTACAACGTGAGCAGGAACTCCGACAGCTGTACAGTTATCGGGGATTGCATTGAGTACAACAGCATTTGCGGCAATCTTGACATTGTTTCCCACTGTAAAAGGTCCAAGCACTTTTGCACCTGCTCCGACAAGAACATTGTTTCCTAAAGTAGGGTGTCGCTTGCCCTTGTCTTTGCCAGTACCACCAAGTGTAACACCCTGATAAAGCAGGCAGTTGTCACCGATTACAGCAGTCTCACCAATTACAACGCCCATGCCGTGGTCAATAAAAAGTCCTTTGCCAATTGTTGCACCGGGGTGTATTTCAATACCTGTTTTACTTCTTGCCCATTGTGATATTATTCTTGCTGTAGTGAAATTTTTTCTTTTATAGAACCAATGTGCAATTCTGTAACAGCGGATAGCTGTCAACGTTGGATAAGTCAGCAGAATCTCAATAGTATTTCTTGCAGCAGGGTCACGCTCTTTTATAAGCTTTATATCTCGTTTTAGATGATTTAAAAGCATAAAAAACTCCTTTAATAAAATCAGTGAATAAGATTTGACATTAATAAAATTTCAACGTACCGCTGTTTTCAAGAGCTTTCAGAATCTTGAATCTTGCTTCGTCACGATATTCAGGCTTTGCCATATAATACATATAAGTTTCAAGTATATTCAGATAGCTTGCTGTTCTGCCCTCAATTTTAAACTGCTCAAATCCCATAGGAACATACTTTTCCCATATATCATCAGGAGTTATATGAGTTCTTAGCTTTCTTATATCAAAAGTGCCTCTTTGTGCATACGGACAGTTGCTGAAATTATGTTTATCATATATATCAGCATTAAAAGGCATATTCGGAGCTTTTTTGAGATGCTCATTGTATGCTATCATCTGTCTGCCTATTGTTGCATAGTGTTCTTTGCGTAGTTTGCAGTTCGGCTCACATACAGCATTTACAAGAAGTTCGCAGTCTGCTTTTCGTGGAAGTTGTGAAAGTACATCAAAATTGTTGTTGAAATCATAATCCACAACAACAATGCTGTAATCCTTTTCAAGTTCAGATTTGAGTGCATCGGGGTCTGTAATGCGTTTGCAGGTTGAACTTGTCAGCTTATATTTCGGATAGTTCTTTCTTATATATTCCTCAAGAATCGGCGAAACAACTATAGCTTCATTCATGCCGTTATTTGCAAGATTCATAACCATATTGCAGAAAGGGTCATCAAGATGCTTTTTTTCAAGTACTGGATTTGTGAAAGTGAATCGGAGGGGGATATTTCTGCTGTTAAACTCCTTGATAACTCTCTTGACGTATTCTTTATCAACAACACCCGGTTGAGGTCTTCCGCCATTCCATACGGACGGGGGAAATACACCGTAAAATGACGCAATTTCAACTCCCTCACGGAAATAATATGGACAACCTCTGAGAAGTTCTGTAAATAAAAGATTAAGTTTGAATCGCCCTGAAAAATCGGGCAGATGAAATCTGACTCTCATAATTTTTTTGCTCCTAACTCTATATTATGCAGTCGCCTCTTTCTTTTGCGACAAAATAACCTGCTGATTCTATTTCTTTTTGCAGAATGGAAATGCCCTCAGCCGTTTCACTACCTGAAATCAGCTTGTTATTGTAAAGCATATACTTTTTACGTGCATCTTCGGGCGAAATATTCGGCATTATTACGTTGCACCCTGTTTTAAGTCCTAAAGTTCTGCCGATTGGTGAAATACTGCCAAGTGCAGTTGTTGCAGGGAGCAGGACTTTAGGAAACATCAGTCTCAAAATACCAAGAAGACGGAGAGTAAGTTCAAGTGTACCGCCTTTTTCGTCCCTGAACGGCGTATCATTGTGCGGTATAAAAGGACCTATGCCAATCATCTGCGGTTGAAGTTCCTGCATAAAGCGTATATCAGAGATGATATTTTCCGTTGTCTGATAAGGCGCACCAACCATGAATCCTGCACCGACCTGATAACCAAGTTCTTTGAGATTATAAAGGCACTGCTTACGGTTTTCAAAGCTCATTCCATGAGGGTGCAGACGGTAATATAACTCTCTGTCGGCTGATTCGTGGCGCAGAAGATACCTGTCCGCACCTGCCTCTTTAAGACATTTATAACTCTCATAAGAACGCTCACCAAGTGAAAGAGTTACAGCACAATCGGGATACTTGTTTTTCAAATCCCATATCAGCATACATAAATAGTTATCATTGGAAAAAGTAGCATCTTCGCCACCCTGCAATACAAAAGTACGCAAGCCAAGTTTACGCCCGATTTTTGCGCTGTGCATTACAGCATGATAATCAAGTCTGTATCTTTCCACAGATTTATTGCTTCGCCTGATACCGCAGTAATAGCAGTCATTTTTGCAGTAGGACGATATTTCAATAAGTCCACGCAGGAAAACATTTTTCCCATAGTATTTCTGTCTCACTTCGTCTGCATATTCAGCAAGATTTTCAGCAGTATCAGACTCTATAAGCTGTTTAAGTTCGTTGTCTGATAAATCGCCTGTTCTGTATAACTTCTCAACAAGTTCATTCATATTAACCGCCAAGCCTTATCATCTCATCAATGCACTTTCTTGCTGATGCAATAAGTTCATCACTCATAATAATCTCATTTGCAGTACCGTTATTCATACCCATAAGAGAATTATATATATCAGGAAGTGTTGTAAGCTTCATGTTCTGGCATATGAGATTTTTTGTAAGCGGATAGAATTTCTTTTCGGGACATTCATATTGCAGATGTTCTGTGATTGATATTTCTGTGCCGATTATAAACTCTGTTGCATCTGATGTCTTTGCAAAATCCATGATTCCGCTTGTTGAGCCGACATAATCAGCAAGTTCGGTTACATCTGGAACACATTCAGGGTGAACAAGAAAAAGTGCGTGTGGGTGTTCTGCTTTTGCCTTCTGAACTTCGTCTACAGTTACTTCTGCATGAACAGGACAACCGCCGTTAAGCAGTTTTATATCCTTTTCAGGAATCCACTTTTTTACCCAACCGCCAAGATTGCAGTCAGGTATAAAAAGTATCTTGTCCGATTCAAGTGACTTTACAATTTTCAATGCACTTGATGATGTTACGCATACGTCACATACTGTTTTCAATGATGCCGTTGTATTTATATATGCAACAACTGTTCTATCAGGTTCAGATGCCTTTATTTCAGCAATCATCTCTCTGCTCATCTGTTCAGCCATTGGACAGCCTGCATCTTTGTTTGCAAGAAATACCCTCTTTTCAGGTGAGAGCATTTTTGCTGTTTCTGCCATGAAATGAACTCCGCAGAAAAGTATATTTTCAGCATCAGTCTTTGTCGCATCAACACTTAATTTATAGCTGTCGCCGGTATAGTCAGCAACTTCAACAATCTCTCTTGCCTGATAGCTGTGAGCAAGAATTGCTGTATTTGTTTCTTTTTTCAGTTGGATTATTTTATCCTGTAATTCTCTGACAGTCATATCAACTGCTCCTTTCTTGCTCAAAGATTTGTTTCTGCAATTGCCTCAACTTCAACAAGTGCATTTTTCGGAAGTGTCTTTACTGCAACACAACTTCTTGCAGGCAGACTTGTAAAATACTTGCCATAGATTTCATTAAATGCACCAAAATCATTCATATCAGCAAGAAAGCAGGTTGTTTTTACTGCTTTTTCAAATGATGAGCCAGCTGTTTCAAGAACTGCTTTTAGATTCTGCATAACCTGTTCAGTCTGCTCCTCAATTGTTGTTGCTTCAATTGTATTTTTAAGCGGATTTATAGCAATCTGACCGCTTGTATATACCATGCCATTTGATACAATAGCTTGTGAATATGGTCCTACTGCCTTTGGTGCTTTTTCTGTGTGAATCTTAATCATATTAAAAATTCCTTTCTTTGATTAATGTGCCTGTGATATAAAAGTCATCACAAGCACCATAAAAATTAATCATTAGTAATTCTAAATCCGTTTTCTTTGAGTGCGGACTTTATCTGCTCAATATGCTCATAGTTTCTTGTTTCAAGTACGATACGGAGATAACAGCCGTTTACTGCTGAACCCTCGTTCGCTCTTTCGTGATGGATTGATATGACGTTTCCACCCAATTCGGCAATGATTCTTGAAACGTCCATAAGCTGACCGGGCTTATCAAGAAGTTCAATATTAAGAGTGCTGTTTCTGCCCGTCATGAGAAGTCCACGCTTGATAACTCTTGAAAGAATCGTTACATCAATATTACCGCCTGAAAGCAGACATACAACCTTCTTATTCTTAACCGGAACTTTATTGAACATAGCTGCCGCAACAGGTACAGCTCCAGCACCCTCTGTAACAAGTTTCTGCTGTTCCATAAGTGCAAGTATAGCTGCTGAAATTTCATCATCTGTAACTGTTACAATTTCATCAACATATTCAGATACAAGTTTAAAAGTATTTTCTCCAGGTTCTTTTACAGCTATACCATCCGCTATCGTCGATACACTTTCAAGGCACTCAATATGTCCGTCTCTTACAGCGTTATACATACTCGGCGCACCTGTCGCTTGTACACCGTATACCTTGATTTTCGGGTTAAGACTTTTTATTGCAAATGCAACACCTGATATAAGTCCGCCGCCGCCGATTGGAATAATTACAGCGTCCATATCGGGTACTTGTTCAATAAGTTCAAGTCCGATAGTTCCTTGTCCTGCAATAACATTTTCGTCATCAAAAGGGTGAATGAACGTATAGCCGTATTCGTCACGCTGTCGGAGTGCTTCTGCATAAGCGTCATCATATACACCTTTTACAAGGCATACCTCCGCACCATAGCTTTTTGTTGCCTCAACTTTTGATATTGGCGCACCGTCAGGCAGACAGATAATTGACTTTATACCGTTTTTAGATGCCGCAAGTGCAACACCCTGCGCATGATTTCCGGCTGAACACGCAATAACTCCCTTTGCCTTTTCCTCGTCCGAAAGGCACGACATCTTATAATAAGCTCCACGCACTTTAAATGAGCCAGTAATCTGCAAATTTTCGGTTTTCAGCCATATATTTGATTCGGGATTTATTTTAGGTGCCTGAATAATATCAGTTTCCCTGATAACCTGTTTAAGAATATACTTTGCATGGTAGATTTTATCAAGTGTAAGCATTTTTTTACATCTCCATAATTAATTGATTTACAAACTGTTTAGCTGTTCTTGGCGAACGTCCGTTTCCTGATGATATTGCAAACTGTTCTGCTTTCAATATGATTTCATCATCTGAAAGACTGATTCCGTGAGCCTTTGCAAGTTCAATAGCAATATCAGTATACTTTTTCTTGTCGGGACGGCTGAAATTTACACGTAGTCCGAAACGTGCTGACAGTGAAAGCATTTCCTGCATGGTATCGTTGCGGTGAACGTCATCACCCTCACGGTCTGAAAAAGTTTCTTTAATCAGGTGACGACGGTTGCTTGTTGCATATATTGCAATATTATCCGCTTTTGACGATACAGAACCCTCCAGAAATGCTTTTAATGCGCCAAAACAGTCTTCGCCAGCCGTAAAGCTTAAATCATCAACATATATTATAAATTTAAGCGGATTTTCACTGAGTTCCTCGATAATCACGGGAATATCTTTCAGCTGTTCTTTTGTTATTTCCACAAGGCGCAATCCCATATCAGCAAATTCGTTTACAACAGCTTTTACAGTTGACGATTTTCCCGTACCTGCATCGCCGTATAAAAGCACATTCTGAGCCTTTTTGCCTTTGACAAGCGAAAGAGTATTGTCAATTACAGCCTTTCTTTCACGCTCATAGCCATAGAGTTCAGAAAGTTTCTGATTGTCAGGATATTTTACAGGTGCAACAGTTCCATTTTTCAAAACGAACATTCTATATTTTGCATATTGTCCATAACCGTATTTATGAACCAGTTTAAGTCTTTCAAGATAGCTTCCGACAATATCAACAGGTGAATTTGTCCACTTCGGCAAAAAATCATCATAATCCGTCTCATCAAGAAAATCTTCAGGAGTGAGTTCAGAAATTTCCTGAAAGAATCTTAATTCATTTATGAGACATTCAGTCATTTCCTGCGGAATTTTTTCGTTTCTTGCTGATTTTCTGATATAGAAGTTATCATTTTCCAGAATGGCTTTCAGAATATATTCGCTGATATTCACGCAGTCGTTATTGTAAAGAGAATTTACAAAATCGCAGTAATAGTCAATAAAATCATTATTATTTGCCGACAAAAGATACATCAGGTCGCTTATGACAATATCTTTTCCGATTTCCCTGAAAATAATTACAGTATTTTTCTGCGATTTAAGTCGCTCAAGTTTTTCACTCATAAAGCCTCAAGAACCTTTGCAGTCATTTCAGTGCAGGTAAGAGGTGTACCCTCTGCACTTCCCATTAAGTCTGCTGTACGGTGACCCACATTGAGTACATCATCAACAGCTTTTTCAATTGCATCTGCTTCATCAGCAAGTCCAAATGAATATCTGAGCATCATTGCACCTGAAAGTATAGTTGCAATCGGATTGGCTTTGTTCTGTCCTGCAATATCAGGAGCAGAACCATGAATAGGCTCGTACATTCCTCTTGTTGTCGCTCCCATTGATGCAGATGCAAGCATACCTATTGATCCCGTAATCTGTGAGGCTTCGTCGGAAAGAATGTCACCGAACATATTTGAAGTAACGATAACATCAAATTGACGTGGATTTCTCACCAACTGCATAGCACCGTTATCAACAAACATATCACTATATTCAACTTCAGGATATTCCTCTGCAAGCTTGTGCATCGTCTTTCTCCAAAGACGTGAGCTTTCAAGTACATTTGCCTTGTCAATACTGCAAAGCTTTTTGTTGCGCTTCATAGCTGATTCAAATGCAACACGTCCGATACGCTCGATTTCTGTAACGCTGTAAGCCTCTGTATCATAAGCTTCCTCACCGTATTTGCCTTGTCTGTAACCTCTGTCGCCGAAATAGATACCGCCAGTAAGTTCACGGACAATCATAAGGTCGAAACCGTCGCCGACAATCTCGTCTTTGAGTGGTGAAGCGTTACGAAGTGCGGGATAAAGCTTTGCAGGACGGAGATTTGTATAAAGTCCGAGAGCCTCACGTATACCAAGCAGAGCCTTTTCAGGTCTGTTGTTGCCGGGTTGGTCGTCCCACTTCGGACCGCCGACAGCTCCAAGAAGTACACTATCGCTTGCAAGACAGCCATCAACAGTTTCCTGCGGTAATGGCTTGCCTGTTGCGTCAATTGCACAACCGCCGATAAGATACGGTGTAAAATTAAACTTGTGACCGAATTTTTCAGCCACCTTTTCAAGTACAGCAACAGTACTGTCCACGATTTCAGGACCTATTCCGTCACCTTTAAGAAGTGCTATATTAAATTCCATTTTAATTATCTCCTTTATAAATATTCCTCATAATCAATGCCGACATAAGCAAGAGTGCTGTTTTTTATGACAAATCCGACAGCTTCTCCCCAATCGCCCTCACCCTCTATTAGATATGATATTTCATCATCTTCAGGAATATCAACTGTCATTGAACCAAACCAGCAGTATTCAAGAATCTCCCTGACGTTTTTAAGTTCGGGAAGTTCAAATTCTTCGTCATCAGATAAGTGACAACTTTCAATAAGTCCATGACATATTTCGTCAATCATATCATCAGAAAGCGAATTGAAATGCTCAATACATTTTTCGGCATAGTCAACAATTGATATATTTCTGATGTATACCGAAAATTCGTCATTGTCGTCCTCACCTTTGAAAATAAGGCTTTTAAAATCACCCTCCATTATTTCTTCATCGGGGGAAATCTTTTCAAGATTTTTAATTAATTTTGCCATTAAAAACAGCCTCCATACTTCAGATAATTATTTTATTACACCGTCAGCGATAGACTGAATAAGTCCGCCGTTTTCAATTATTTTCTGTACGAATTCTGGAAACGGCTCTGTTTTGAACTCTGCACCTGTTGTAAGGTTGCGGATTATACCGTTATCCAAATCAGCTTCAATCTTATCACCCTCGCTGATACCGTCCACAGCTTCAGGACATTCAATAATAGCAAGTCCGATATTGATTGAGTTTCTGTAGAAAATTCTTGCAAAACTTCTTGCAATTACAAGTGATATTCCGCTTGCTTTGATAGCAATTGGAGCGTGTTCACGTGATGAACCACAACCGAAGTTATAGCCTGCTGTAATTATATCGCCTGTCTGAACACGGCTGACAAAAGTTTTGTCCAAATCTTCCATGCAGTGAGACGCAAGTTCCTTGTGGTCGCTTGTATTGAGATAGCGTGCAGGGATAATAACGTCCGTATCAACGTTATCGCCGTATTTGATTACATTTCCTGTATACTTCATTTTTTCATACTCCTCTCATATATCAAATGGACTTGTGATTTTTCCTGTAATCGCACTTGCTGCTGCTGTTGCAGGACTTGCAAGGTAAATTTCAGATTCAACGTGTCCCATACGTCCGACAAAGTTTCTGTTTGTAGTAGCTACAGCACGTTCACCAGCTGCAAGTATACCCATATATCCGCCTAAACATGGTCCGCAAGTCGGAGTTGATACAACTGCACCTGCTTCAATGAATATCTTCAATAAACCCTGCTCCATAGCATCAAGATAAATCTGTTGTGTTGCAGGAATTACAATGACACGTACTCCCTTTGCACACGTCTTGCCTTTCATGATTTCAGCAGCTTCTTGTAAATCCTCAAGTCTGCCGTTTGTGCATGAGCCAATTACAACCTGGTCTATCTTAATATCGCCGATTTCACTGAAAGTCTTTGCATTTTCAGGGAGATGCGGAAATGATACAGTCGGCTCAATTTCAGAAAGATTGATGTCAATTACTTCATCATATTGTGCATCTTCATCAGCCTTGAAAATCTGCGGTTCAGCACCGTTATGTGCCTTGATATAATCAAGCGTAATCTGGTCTACTTCAAAAATACCGTTCTTTGCACCTGCTTCAATCGCCATATTTGCAATACAAAGACGGTCTGCCATTGAGAGTGAAGAAAGTCCCTCGCCTGTAAATTCCATTGAGCGATACAATGCACCGTCAACACCGATTTTGCCTATAATATGCAGTATAACGTCCTTGCCTGAAACGTACTTGCGGAGTTTGCCAGTGAGATTGAACTTGATTGCAGACGGTACTTTAAACCATGCTTTACCAATAGCCATACCGCAAGCCATATCAGTTGAGCCGACACCAGTCGAAAATGCACCTAATGCACCATATGTGCAGGTATGGGAATCAGCACCGATTACAGCATATCCAGCTGAAACAAGTCCTTTTTCGGGGAGCAGGGCGTGTTCGATACCCATTTCTCCTACGTCATAGAAGTGTGTTACTTCATTTGCACCACAGAAATCACGGCACATTTTACACTGTTCAGCAGCTTTGATGTCCTTGTTAGGTGCAAAATGGTCCATAACCATTGTAACCTTATCTTTGTCAAAAACACCGTCTTTATTGAGTTTTGCAAATTCCTTGATAGCAACAGGGGACGTAATATCGTTGCCGAGTACCAAATCGAGTTTTGCAAGAATTAACTGTCCTGCCTGAACGCTTTCAAGTCCTGCATGAGCTGCAAGGATTTTTTGAGTCATTGTCATACCCATTTTTAATTCATTCCTTTCAGATAATTATTTTTTATAGTTTTTTAATATAATAGCTGAATAGTAATATAGACTGTAAAACAAGTCTTCCGGAAAAAGACTAGCTATAAACTCATCAACATCAACAATATCTTCTTCATCATCAAAATCTTCGTCATCGTCATATTCAGGGTCAAGGTCGAAACCTTTAGGTAACAGATATTTGTCATTCAGAATATCAGACATATTTTCCAGTAGTTCAGCGTGTTCCATTTTTTCGGCATCACTGCAAACTTCGGCATAATATTTGAACTCGTCTGCCAGTTTGTCCGAAAGCCATACTGCAACAGGATTATCGGGTAAATTTACAGCTTTTTCATAGATTCTTACAAGAAAAACAAGTACAAACGGAGCAGGTGTATACATTGTGCTTTGATGTTCAAAATCTGAAATGCTGTTCCACGCCTTTTTTACTTTATCAAGGTCTTTCATTTCATCAAGAATTTTCAGTAATTCAGAATAGTTTTCTGCCTTATCATAAGCCGTCACCATTCTGTCCCACGGAATATTCTCGATTTTAAGGTTGTTGATATATTCTTTGTTCATGATTTAATACCTCTGTCTTTTTATTTATCTCTACACACTAATTTTGAAACAGCAGAAATGCAGAACAGCATAGCAATTCCAAAAACAATAGCATCAGTAAATCCGTTTGAATCTATCAAAGATAAAACAAATGAAATCAGACAAGTTATTATTCCAATTACTGCAATCATAAATACAGCTTTATTTTTAATCTTCATATAGCATACCTACTTTTTGTTGATTATAGCACCCTTATTAGCAGAAGAAACCATAAAAACATAACCAACTTATATTTGTGTTAAATCAGAATTTATATAATCTCTACTTGTTTCTATAATATTTTTTCCACCATAACAAGGCTTGTTTAAAAGACTTGAAATGTCCATGCAAATATAAACTTAAATTTGATGTACCCGTTTCCCATTCCCTTTGAAATTCTGCCTGAGTCAGTCTGTTTTTGTAATCACAAATACACCAACTACAATATGCCTTCTTATAAGTGCCATTATTTAAAATATCTTTTTGATTTCTGATAACTCTATTTGCGGTTCGTTTGCCAAATTTAGCAGAGTTTCTGTTAGTATTCGTATCCTTTGTGATTGGATTCTTTTTATAGCTTCTGCTCATAAAATAACCTCTTAAATTACGATTTACAGTGATAAACTTACTTATTGATAATAGCACCCTTATCCGCACTTGATACCATTTCGGAATAACGTTTCAAATAACCTGTGATTTCCTCTTTTTTCTTGATTGGCATTGTCTTTTTACGTTCTTCAAGTTCCTCGTCCGATACTTCAAGATTAATGCTGTAGTTCGGAATATCAATGGAAATAATATCGCCGTCCTTGACATATGCAATAGTACCGCCGTTTACAGCTTCGGGTGACACGTGACCGATTGCTGCACCTCTTGTCGCACCACTGAAACGTCCGTCCGTGATAAGTGCAACAGTTGAGCCAAGTCCTGCACCTTGTATTGCAGAAGTAGGGGAGAGCATTTCACGCATACCCGGTCCGCCTGCTGGTCCTTCGTAACGGATAACAACAACATCTCCTGCTTTTATACCGCCCTCATAGATTACTTTTATAGCTTCTTCCTCGCTGTCAAATACTCGTGCTGGTCCTTTGTGAACAAGCATTTCAGGTGCAACAGCACTTCTCTTTACAACACATCTGTCAGGTGCAAGATTTCCACGGAGTACAGCAATACCGCCTGTTTCACTGTAAGGATTGTCAATAGGACGGATTGTTTCGGGGTTTTTATTGATACAGCCTGAAATATTTTCGCCTACTGTCTTTCCTGTAACAGTCATACAGTCAAGATTTATTAAGTCTTTCTTTGCAAGTTCGTTCAGTACAGCATATACACCGCCTGCTTCGTTCAGGTCTTCCATGTATGTATGTCCTGCTGGTGCAAGGTGGCAGAGATTCGGAGTTTTAGCACTGATTTCATTTGCAATATCAAGATTTATATTAACTCCACACTCATTTGCGATTGCTGGCAAGTGGAGCATACTGTTTGTTGAACAGCCAAGAGCCATATCAGCAGTAAGTGCGTTCATAAATGCCTTTTCGGTCATGATGTCAAGCGGACGGATATTGTTTCTATAAAGTTCCATAACCTGCATACCTGCCATTTTAGCAAGTCTGATTCTGTCGGAATATACAGCAGGAATAGTGCCATTGCCTTTAAGTCCCATGCCAAGTACTTCTGTAAGGCAGTTCATGGAATTTGCTGTATACATACCTGAACATGAGCCACAAGTCGGGCAGGCGTTGTTTTCGTACTCCTCAACATCTTCAAGTGACATCTTGCCAGCTGTATAAGCTCCGACAGCTTCAAACATACTTGAAAGACTTGTTTTCTTGCCTTTTACGTGACCTGCAAGCATAGGTCCTCCGCTTACGAAAATAGTCGGTACATTTATACGTGCCGCAGCCATAAGCAATCCAGGTACGTTCTTGTCACAGTTTGGAATCATGACAAGTGCATCAAAATGATGTGCAAGTGCCATACATTCTGTAGAGTCTGCAATCAAATCACGTGTAACCAGTGAATACTTCATACCGGTGTGACCCATTGCAATACCGTCACATACAGCAATTGCAGGGAATACAACAGGTGTTCCGCCGTTCATTGCTACACCAAGTTTTACGGCTTCAACAATTTTGTCTATATTCATATGTCCGGGTACTATTTCATTATATGATGATACAATACCAACAAGCGGACGTTTCATTTCCTCTTTAGTCATTCCCAGTGCGTTGAAAAGTGAACGCTGAGAAGCTTTTTCAACTCCTGAACAGAAAAAATTTTCACTCATAATTTTTTACCTCACTATAAATAAATTTTAAATCAATAATTATTCTTCCTCATCTTCACAGAACGTAAGATATTCCGATAACAGCGAAGATTCCGGATTAAGACGTATTGCCCTCTGACGTTCTTTGCAGTCGGGCGGTGCGACTTCAACATTTATTATTATATTTTTACGGATTTCGCCTGTACCAAAAAATTCGGCTCTGTCAAGTCTTTTTAATGCTTCTTCCATAGAATCAATTCTTGTGTCCCATTCAACGCCGTAAAGTTCATCATCGGACATTCCGCACTCTCTTTCAAGAAACATATTGTCAACTTCAGGGAAAAATTCGTCATATCCATAGGCGCAATACGGAAAATCAAAAGTACACCATTTCCAACCTTCTTCATCATGGCTTATGTTATTTTCAATCAGTAATTTTTCATACGCCTCATAAGACAATGCCGAAATGTACGGTTTTAGTCCTTCATCATAGATAAAAGCATAATAATAAAAGTTTTCATTGTGTTCATTACGCAGGGAAGATACTGCATTCTGAAAAGCTGACTGCAAAACCGTTATCATTTTTTCATCATACATAAATTTCACCTCACTTTTAAATTAATATCAAATCAGAAATTCTTATTTTATTGAAAATCCTAAATTATATGCTTCTGATAAAGATTCATCAGAAACATCTCCCTTGTCTTTAGCACCTCTCACAAGTACCATACCAGCATCTTTCAACTTAAAGAAATTCAAAATAAGTTGATATTGCATTTTGATTGAATCGAACAATTCGGGCAAAGTTGCAGCTCCCACTAAAATCAATGCAAGCTTTGTTATTTTAAATTTGTTTCTCATAGGTGTGTGTAATCTGTCAATTATTGCTTTTAATTCCGCACTTATACCATAAAAATATACAGGTGAAGCTATTACTAATATATCTGTATTCATAAGTTTATCATATATCTGGTTCATATCATCATTTTGAAAACATTTATTACCCTCACTTTTAAAGCAAGAATTACACCCAATACAATAATTTACATTGTAATCTGATACAGAAATAATTTCAACATTATTGTTGTGTCTTGCACCGTCAGCAAACGCAGAAGCAAGTAATTCAGTATTTCCACCTTTTCGCATACTTCCAACTAAAATAATTATTTTACTAATTTTTTTCACCTCATTAAAATTATTTAATCTTCTGTATAGCTTTCTACAGCTTCATCAAGAATTGCAGTCAGCTTTTTTTCAAGTGGAGTACCCTCAATATCCTGATTGTAATTAACCCCGAATATTTCGCCCTCTCTTGCCGTACCCTTGCGGAAACCGTAGCAGTAAAGAATTTCATCATAATAAATCAGACTTGCTCTGAACTCAAAATATTTATGGTCAAGTTTTTCAAATTGCTCTACAACAGTAGAATTATTTTCTATTGCATTATAAACATTACTTTCAGGACCAATTAATATTTTCGGATAATTTTCAACGTACCCCGTATAGCTTTCATTGTTGTATGGCTCATACTGAAAAGACGGCATAAATTCGCAGTGACTATTGAACTCTATAAAGTCACCCGAAAGACTGAAAGAATAATTCTTTTCGCCACAATAATCATCTTTAAAAAGAACAGCCTTTTTTGCGGGAATATTTCCTGTTGCGATAATTTCATCGGGCGTTAAAATATTTTCACTCATATTTTTCACCTTATTTTTTATTATATTTTTTACGCTGTTCATCTCTGAACTCTATCAATATTTTTCTTGTTTCCTCATCAAGAGTATAATCAAAATCATCATCGGAATAATCAGATTCTGTTTCAGTTTGTTCAGCTGTATCGTCAGTCCTGCGCTTACGTCTGAAAAGTCTCAGGCTGTAATCGCTGTACGGCATATAGAAACATGGGACGGAAATAATCAGGCACAGACCTCCTGTAATTGCAAGTGAAAGCTGTTTCATATTGTCAGGTTTTTCAGGCGGTGCAATTTCAGTTTCTTGTGTGGTACTCGTTTCAGTACATTTTCTTTCATTTTTTACTGAAATATCAGCTAAAAAAATAAAAATCAGTCCGGCGAGTATAAGCAAAATGCCCCATATATGCGGAATTTTGATTTTATACATAAGAAGTTATATCCCTTTGATATAATTATTCCTTATCATCAGCTATTTTTGTGTATATAAATGGAGTACCTGAAATTTTCAGCAAAATTATGCTTATAACAAGAAAAGGTACACCCCATAAAAAGCTTAAAAGTTCTTTCTGACGGTTTACTATTACTATGCCGAGTGTTGAATAATTCTTGTCAGTGATTTCTTTGTTGAGTTCATAGACACTGTTCATATCTGATACAAATTGGGGGAAATCATCAAAATTCTTTTCTGTAAAATAGCCTGTTACTTCCTCGCCGTTAAGAAATTTATCATATTCCTCTGTACCTTTTTTCACCATAACAGGACGGTATGCGTACGCAACATGAACTATAAAAAAGTCATAATCAGTCATTATACCTTTTAACACTGTTTTCCAGACTACATCTTGTGTATGTTCAGTTTCTTTTAATCTTGCTTTAAAAGGTTTTGAAGATAAAAGAATACTGTCACCCTTATGAACTTCAGTTTCAAAAACAAGACCCTCCATTGAAAGCCGTCCGGTTACACGAAACGCCCTGTAAACACCGCTTATAAAAAGTACGGCGGATAACAGAATAAGTACATAAGCAATTATATGCTTTACATTTGGCATGAACTTTCTTTCATAAAAATCAGACATAATATTTTTCCTACAATCTCATATAGAAACAGGTGACGGAACTTTTATGAACCGCCACCCGAACAAAGTTCCCTGAATCAGTTGTTGATGAACTTGTCTTCTTCGTTGTTCCAGCTGTAAAGCTTTCTGATTTCCTCGCCAACTTTTTCAGCAGGGTGTTCAGAAGCAAGCTTTCTCATAGCTTTGAAGTGTACCTGTTTGCCTGCACATGACATATCAAGTAAGAACTCTTTAGCGAATGAACCGTCCTGAATATCAGCAAGTACTTTCTTCATAGCTTTCTTTGTATCTTCTGTGATAATCTTAGGACCTGTAATATAGTCGCCGTATTCAGCAGTATTTGAAATAGAATATCTCATGCCAGCGAAACCGCTCTGATAGATAAGGTCAACGATAAGTTTCACTTCGTGAACACACTCAAAGTAAGCGTTTCTGGGGTCGTAACCTGCTTCGACAAGAGTTTCAAAACCTGCCTGCATCAATGCACATAAACCGCCACAGAGTACAACCTGTTCGCCGAAAAGGTCTGTCTCTGTTTCTGTTCTGAAAGTAGTTTCAAGAACGCCTGCTCTTGCACCGCCGATAGCAAGACCGTAAGCAAGTGCCATTTCCTTAGCCTTGCCTGTAGCGTCCTGATGTACGGCAACGAGACAAGGAACGCCCTTTCCTGCCTGATATTCACTTCTTACAGTATGTCCCGGACCTTTTGGTGCAATCATTGTAACGTCAACGTCAGCAGGAGGAACGATACAGCCGAAGTGAATGTTAAAGCCGTGAGCGAACATAAGCATATTGCCGGCTTCAAGATTTGGTTCGATGTCCTCTTTGTAAAGCTGAACCTGTTTTTCGTCATTGATAAGAATCATGATAATATCAGCCTGTTTTGCAGCTTCAGCAGCAGTATAAACCTCAAATCCCTGCTTTACAGCCTTGTCCCATGATTTAGAACCCTCATAAAGACCGATAATAACTCTGCCGTTGTCGCCGAGTGATTCCTTAGCGTTAAGTGCGTGTGCGTGACCCTGTGAGCCATAACCGATTACAGCAATTGTCTTTCCGTAGAGAAGTGACAAATCGCAGTCCTGTTCATAAAAAACCTTTGCAGTGTTTTCCATTGTGAATTACTCCTTTAAATAAAAAATTTAATTTATGTAATTGCCGATTGGGCAATTATAATCATTCGTCTTTGTTTTTGTGCTTCTTTCTGATAATATGAAACGCTGTTACTAAAATAATCAATATGATGGCTTCTATGGGAATACCATAATAAAGTATCATTCCGCCTGTTAATATTGATATATTGTCATCATAAGTATTGATAAACACCAGCCCGATAAGAACAGTTATTGCCATTATCGTAAGCATTGTTATTGACAGTGAAAACAGTATTTTCAGTTTCATATTATCTTTTGGAATATTCATTTTTCCGGTAAAATATTCCGTTGTGATGATATTATGTGCAAGCAGTATGAAAAATACAATGCTTTTTGCTATTTTGTCTACAACATTAGTAACATATGGATAATATGGAATATATGACCATAATATCAGAAGTCCTATACAAGCAATTGCAGAAACAACAGTTGCTGTTATAAAGTGTTTCAGTTTCATTATTTTTCAGTTTTCAGGCAATTGTCGCCACGTTCAATTGCAACCATACCTGTACGGCACATTTCCATAATTCCATATGGTTTCATAAGTTCAATAAATGCGTCTATTTTTGATGTTTCACCCGTAAGCTCACATATTAAAGCAGTTGTGGAATAGTCAACAATCTTTGAACGGAATATCTCAACAGCTGTCATGATGTCCTGACGTGTTGCGGGTGTGTTTCTCACCTTTATAAGCAGAAGTTCACGAATTACTGTTTCATGCGGATTGAGAATTTCCACTTCTTTTACGTCGTGAAGCTTTTCAAGCTGTTTGATAATACGTTCCTTTATATCGTCGTCTCCATGAAAGACAACAGTAATGCGTGAAAATTCACTTGATTCAGTTTCACCTACTGTGAGACAGTCAATATTAAATCCACGACGTGTGAACATTCCCGAAACTCTGGAGAGAACGCCCGAAACGTTTGAAACGATAACACCAATAACAAATTGATTTTTGTGCATTTCTGTCACCTCACTTTATTTCAGTAATAATGTCCTCAATTGAGCCACCCGGAGGAAGCATAGGGAGAACAAATTCATTGCAGTCTACAGCACAATCAATAAGGTATGGTCCATGATGTGCAAATGCTTCATCAGCTGCTTTTTCAAGTTCCTCTGCATTGAATACACGTGATGCCTTTGCACCGAACGCTTCAGCAAGCTTTACAAAGTCTGTCTGACGATTCAATGTTGTATTTGAATAGTGCTTGTCAAAGAAAAGTGTCTGCCACTGACGAACCATGCCAAGTACGCCGTTATTCATGATTACAATAACAACAGGTGTATTCTGTGATACGGCTGTAGCAAGTTCGTTGAGATTCATACCGAAACTTCCGTCTCCTGTAAAGAGAATTGAGCGTCCTCTTTCGGCAGAAGATGCACCGATAGCTGCACCCATTCCATATCCCATTGTACCAAGTCCGCCGCTTGTGAGCATAGTTCTTGGCTTGCTGAACGGATAACGCTGTGCAACCCACATCTGATGCTGTCCGACATCTGTTACAACAATATCATTTTCTGATGCTTTTCTGCTTATAATGTCAATAATCTGATATGGTGAGAGATGTTTTTCGTTTGCACGCTTTGATTTGTCACAAGGGTGAGTGCAGTTGTCGCATCTTTTTTCAATTGAAATAGATGTTGCACTTTCAAGTCTTTTCTGTTCTTCCTCACGAAGTTCAGCTATACGCTTATTCCATTCAGGACGCTTTGTTTCTGAAAGCATCGGAATAAGTCTGAACAGAGCATCTTTTATATCGCCCTGTATTCCAAGATTTGAATTGATATTCTTGTCAATTTCAGCGGAATCAATGTCAATATGTATAATCTTGAAATTTTTGTTGAAACGCTTTTTGTCGCCAGTTGCTCTGTCGGAGAATCTTGCACCAAGTGCAATAACAAGGTCTGCTTCGTCCTGTGCAACAGATGAGGCATAATGTCCGTGCATACCGTTCATACCTAAAAAGCGTGGGTGATTTGTCGGAACGGCAGAAAGTCCCATAAGAGAACAGCCAACAGGAGCATCAATTTTTTCTGCAAGCTGTAAAAGTTCCTGTGATGACTTTCCCGAAATTATTCCACCGCCAAAGTAAATATATGGTCTTTCGGAATTTTTTATCATTTCAGCAGCTTTGCGGAGTTTACCCTCTGATGCAAACTTAAGTGGATATGGTCTTATCGGTTCAGGTTTAGGCTCAAAATCCCATATAGCTGTCTGAATATCTTTCGGAATATCAACAAGCACCGGTCCAGGTCTGCCTGATTTTGCAATCTTGAATGCTGTACGGAGTGTGTCAGCAAGTTCACGGACATCTTTTACAATGAAGTTGTGCTTTGTTACAGGCATTGTAACACCAACTATATCAACTTCCTGAAAACTGTCTTTTCCGATAAGACTGCACGGAACATTTCCTGTTATTGCAACCATTGGAACAGAATCAAGAAAAGCTGTTGCAATTCCTGTTACAAGATTTGTTGCTCCCGGTCCTGATGTTGCAATGCAGACACCGACTTTTCCCGTGGCTCTTGCATAGCCGTCAGCAGCATGAGATGCACCCTGTTCGTGTGCCGTGAGTACGTGATTTATTCTGCTTCTGTTTAAATACAGTTCGTCGAAAAGGTTAATAACCTGCCCGCCCGGATAACCGAAAACTGTATCACAACCCTGCTCAATCAGGGTTTCAACAACAATTTTAGCACCTGATATTTTCATATGTATTTTTTCCTTTATCTATAAATTTATTAATTAGTCTGGAATTATCGTCTCTGACAAAAAAGCCCCCGACATTCCGCCGAGAGCCTATAACATTTGCTTATACTTTATGTATCAAGCAAGAGCATCTTTATGGCAGAATGAATAACGGTGACAGTCAGAGACGTTAATGACCGCACCAACAATAATGATGTTACAGAAAGAAATATAAACTGTTCTCATTATTTTCCGCTCCTTTTGCAAATGCTGTTAATATGTTTATTATAGCACAATATAACAGCAAAATCAATAAGGAACGGAAAATTTGTTTATTATTTATATTTTCAACAGATAATTCTGTATATTTTTCACTCTTACTTTGTATTGAGCATGATATTTACAGCAGTAACAAGGGCTTTTATTGATGATACAACAATATCGTTGTCTACACCTGTACCCCAATAGCTTTTGCCGTCTGATGTTATTTCAACATAAGATACAGCTTTTGATGCAGAACCAACTTCAAGAGAATGTTCTATATAATTGTTGATACTGTAGTTTATGCCTGTATATGAGCGGACAGCATTGCTTACTGCATCAAGTCTGCCGTTGCCTGTATCTGTTGCAACTGCCTTTTTGCCGTTAAATTCAATGCTTACTGTAGCTTCTATACCGTTGCATTGTACATAGTGAGCCTCTGTAACGTTAAGAGGAGTTTTTATATCAACAAAATTTGTCTTGAAAATCTCATAAACTTCATCTGGCATAAGTTCCTTGTGCTTATGGTCTGATACGCCCTTAACCATATAACCGACAACTTCACGCATCTTTTTAGGGAGGTCATAGCCGAAACGTGTTTCAAGGATATATCCGATACCGCCTTTTCCTGACTGACTGTTGATTCTTATAACATCTGCTGAATATTCTCTGCCCAAATCTTCAGGGTCGATAGGGAGATACGGCACTGTCCAATGTTCTATATTACCCTCCTCACGCCATTTCATACCTTTTGCAATAGCGTCCTGATGTGAACCGCTGAAAGCTGCAAATACGAGTTTACCGGAATATGGCGAACGCTCATACACGTTCATTCTTGTAACACGCTGATAAAGTTCTGAAATTTTCGGAATATCACTCAAATCAAGTTCAGGCTCAACACCTTGAGTATACATATTCATTGCAAGAGTGATAATGTCAACATTTCCTGTACGTTCACCATTGCCGAAAAGTGTACCTTCTACACGGTCAGCACCTGCAAGAAGTCCGACTTCCGTATCAGCAACGGCACAACCTCTGTCATTATGCGGGTGAAGTGAGATAACTACATTTTCACGGTATTTTATATTGTCGCACATATATTCAACCTGATTTGCATAAACGTGCGGCATTGAAAGTTCAACAGTAACAGGGAGATTTATAATAGCCTTGTCATTTTCAGTCGGCTGCCATATATCAAGAACAGCATTGCAGATTTCAAGTGCAAATTCAGGCTCTGTTCCTGTAAAGCTTTCGGGTGAATATTCAAAGCGGAAATTTCCCTCATATTTTTCACGGTATTCCTTGCAGAGCTTTGCACCTGTTACGGCAATATCAATAATTTCCTCTTTACTCTTGCGGAAAACCTGTTCACGCTGTGCAAGGCTTGTGGAATTATAGAGATGCACAATAGCATTTTTACAGCCTTTGAGTGCCTCAAAAGTTTTATGGATTATGTGTTCACGTGACTGTGTGAGTACCTGAATTGTTACATCATCAGGAATCATATTCTGTTCGATAAGTGTACGGCAGAACTCGTATTCCGTTTCAGATGCGGCAGGGAATCCAATTTCAATTTCCTTGAATCCTATATCAACAAGAAGCTTGAAAAATTCGAGTTTTTCGCTAAGACTCATAGGAATAATAAGTGCCTGATTGCCGTCTCTTAAATCAACACTGCACCATACGGGTGCTTTGTCGATATAGGATTTTTTTGCCCATTTCATTTCAGAAACAGGAGCATCAAAAAATTGTCTTGTGTATTTGCTTGCATTTGTCATAAATATTCTCCTTAAAAATAAAATAAAAAAGTCTCTCCCAAGCCATAAGGCAAGGGAGAGACGAAGTTACAAAAATACTCCGTGGTACCACTCTCCGTTGATGCAGTACGCACCCACTCATCTGTATCATAAAAATACATATCTCTGTAACGGGAGAACCCGTTCAGGCTTACTGTTATTTCAGCCGACTGCTCAGGGACGAGCTATGACCTGTATCTGTCTGCCGGTTTACACCTGCTCCGGCTCTCTGAAAGACAAATCACGGGTTTTATTTCCCATCAAAGCATTTGTATATTGTCTCTATTATACATCATTATTTTCGGTTTGTCAAGTGTTTTCTGAAAATTTTTTTATGCTTCGTCAAGCGACTTAATCAGACCAGCTTCAAGCTTCTGGATAGCTATTGCGTCCATGCCTGTAACTCCGTCGCCTGTGTTGTAACAGTCGGCATTTGCCCTGCCCTGCATTGTAAGTCCGTATTTGTCAGCGTTGCCTATATGCTGCATGATAGCTGTTGCATCTGCTATATTGACTTCGCCGTCTTCGTTTGCATCGCCGTCAAGTGTTTTTTCAGGCAAAGCATACTCAATATCTGTTATTTCGAAAAATATTGCTTCGGTTGGAGCTATCCAACTGCTTTTAAGACCGGTTTTTTCCTTTATATCACTACATATTTTCAGCATGTCATATTCGTTTGTACCTTTTTCAAAATAAAGTATTATCGTATACGAAGCTGAAATTTCATATGATATGTTATTGTCTGTCAGATAACTTTCAAGCATTTCTCTTTCTTTGTCATTTACATGATAATAGGAAAAAATATTCGGGGTACAAATCTCGCCTCTTGAAAAAGTTGTACCGTCGGCACATCTGTAGTAAGAATATCTATATCCAATAGTATAATAGCGACCATTGTGTGACTGTTCTGATATATACATATTTATTCCAGCATCATAACAAGTTACTGCTTCTCCAGTGCTACTATCTATATAAGACAGACCTTTCATTGCTTTTTCACTAAATTTACAATAATCTGTTGCTTCCTGCCAAAGAACATATTTTTCTTCACCTCCAATAGTAAAAGAGACTGTATAAGGATTAATATCTTTGTGGAGAGTATACAAATCTGTAGCATTTGAAACAAAAGGAGTTAATGAAACCGCACACATAACACTGGCACTCATTACTGCCAAAAGTTTTCTGAATTTTTTCATAACAATACCTCCTAATATTATGCCTCATCAAGTGACTTAATCAGACCAGCTTCAAGCTTCTGGATAGCTATTGCGTCCATGCCTGTAACTCCGTCGCCTGTGTTGTAGCAGTCGGCATTTGCCCTGCCCTGCATTGTAAGTCCATATTTGTCGCTGTTGCCTATATGCTGCATGATAGCTGTTGCATCTGCTATATTGACTTCGCCGTCTTCGTTTGCGTCGCCGTCAAGTGTTTTTGCCGTATAGATATTAACAGTTCCAGACTGATATTGTTCTCCTGCTAATCCTGCTTCTGTAATACTTAACGAATATGGCAAATCGCTTTCCTGAAGTTTCTTTAACCCATTATATAAATCAACATCATTGTATATATAACCGTCTGCTGTTTCTGCTTTATAATACCCGATTTCGAAATACTTACAGCCTTCGCCTAAACCATACTCCTCCGTTTTTCTTTTAAGAAAAAGTTCAGGAAACATATTTATGATTTCTTCGTCAGCAAGTTCAGTTTTTATTTCAATGCCATCTACACCAAATAAACGGCTTTTAACTACATAAATATTTTTATCTATTGACTGAACCTGCTCATAGCTTTTGATAATGTCATAAACTTCTTCTTCAGTTGAATGGAGATAATACTTTGTTTCACCTATATAATGGAAAAAAGAATCCATACTATCTCCATGTGTATACGGTGAAATTTTTTCTTTTAATTCATCTTCAAGAAGTGTTGTTCCGTCTTTGACTGTTATTGTGACACTACTATCATATCCGTGAAACAAAAATTGTTCTTCGGGTGTGATGATATAGGCTCCCTTTCCATTATGGCGAAAGTGTTTTTCAGCGTCTTCCTTGCCATACTTTTCAAAGAATACCTTGTTATATTCTTCTTCGTACATCTTAAAAACAACAGCATCATCGTCAAAAGAATCAATTACCTGTTCAATAGTACCATTCGAATAGAATGGTTGTGTTAGTGCAGATGTATTAAATGATACAACCGAAACTGCACACATAACACCAGCACTCATTGTTGCCAGAAGTTTTTTGAGTTTTTTCATAACAATACCTCCTCAAGCTGTTAAATTTGCATTTTGATAACAGAAATATAGAATGTCAAAATTAATGCGAACACCTGCGTTGAAAGCTACAAATTGTGAAACATTAATGGCAACAACTGTATTGTAATCGTATGAAACTCTACTATCAACATAAGATTCATTTACATATACAGGACCACCACTGTCTCCGTTTGTCGCATCAGCATCATATGTGATATTTCTTCCATTGTTTTCACTTGATATAATATTTCCAGAAGCCTTAAATCTCAAACCATATTCACTATCATTATAATTACTGGGATACTTTTGTGGAAAACCAGATACAATAACTTTACCCTTGTCATCAATATATTTATCCAGACAAATTCCCATGTTAAACATTCCATATGCACTTAAATCTTCTTCAACATAAATTAATGCATAATCATATTGAATATCAGGCATAGTATTATATTTTGTTAAATCAGCAAAATTTTTAGGCACATGAACATAATGTGGTGTAATTGTTTTTATAGCACTGTTATCATTTCCAACAATATCTATAGTAAAATTATCAAATTTTTTTTGATTAATATCGTAAACACAATGTCCAGCAGTTACTATAGTATGTTTGCCAATAATAAAACCTGTTCCTCCTATACTTAATCTCACAACAGATGTATCATAATCTCTTACCATATCATTAGGAGGAAAAATAGTGTAGGGTTCTGGTGTGTTTTCAAAAACAGTATCAGGTACTGAAATAGTGTATTGATAAGGTGCAGCGTTAGGGTTCTTATAATCATATCTCAGATAACTTCTTTGGCTCAAACCTGCATTAGTATCAAATGAATTGTAGCAAGTAAGTGAAATAATCAAGAGAACGAAAGCTGAAACGACAGCAAGCATTTTTATACTAAAGTATTTTTTGATTTCCATTTTTAATTCCCCCTCACTTTTTAATTATCCCTGCTTCATAATACTGAATGAGCAATGCATCAACCTGCGTTACAAGTCCATTATCGTCCATATCAAGTTGTTTATAGTCTCGTGCAAAATAGCGACCAGCTAAACATTGTGTGATATAAGTAGCATCAGCAATATTGAGACTTCCATCACCATTAGGGTCTTTATTAAAGTTAAATGTTTTCGGACCCGCAGCACCGCTTGCAAAAGGCATCATACAGACTGCCGAAACTGCAACGGCTAAAGCACCTGCAATCAGTTTTTTCAATTTCTTCATAATTAAATTTCTCCTTTCAATCGTTTTAGTTGGTTGATATTCTTTTATATAAGACCTCCTCGGAAACTAAAATAATTGTTCATAATTCATTTTACCCTCTATATAGTAATGTCATTTTTTATACCAAAAATGACATATCATAATTATATTTGTATGAACGCACAATTGAAACGTTTATTTTTGTTTAAATACAACAAAAAAGACCAGTTAGACAGCATTCTTTAGTTTCCAAGGATATCTATTATATACTATTATATATTATTTTCCACAATTTGTCAATATGTTTATTAAAAATATCAAATTTTGTGTGATTGCATTAAATTTATATTGTTTTTCATGCGTTTATAGAATTTTTGTTTTTCTTGTATTGACTGTTTACGGAAAATATGGTAGAATAGAAATATATTATTGAGATAAGGAGAATTTCTATGCAATATCAGATTATTGGAGATACAGTCCCTGCTGTTGAATGTAAACTTGATGCAGGCGAATCAATGTTCACGCAGTCGGGCGGTATGATTTGGCAGACAGAAGGTATAAAAATGACTACAAATGCAAGGGGCGGTATCGGGAGAAGTATCGGCAGAATGTTTGCGGGCGAATCGTTTTTCATGGTGAACTATACAGCAAGTGTAAACGGTGCTGTTGTTGCATTCGGCTCAACAGTTGCAGGAAGTGTTATTGGTGTTGATGTTTCAAAGAATGAACTTATTGTTCAGAAAGGTGCTTTTCTTTGTGCGGAACAGACTGTTGACCTTAAAGCAACTTTTACAAAGAAATTTACAGCAGGACTTTTCGGCGGTGAGGGTTTTATTCTTCAGAAACTTTCCGGCAGAGGTATGGCTTTCCTTGAAATTGACGGCGATAAGATTGAGCGTACTCTTATGGCAGGCGAGGTTATAAAGGTTGATACGGGAAATGTTGTTGCATTTGAATCAACTGTAAATTACGATATTGAAACAGTCAGTGGTATAGGAAATATCTTCTTCGGCGGTGAGGGACTTTTCCTTACAAAGCTTACAGGTCCGGGAAAAATTATTCTTCAGACGCAGAATTTCAGTGATTTCACTTCAAAAATCGCATCAAGAATCCCGCATAAGGGCTGATATAATGGCAAGAATATATCCTTTATTCAGTTCAAGTCAGGGCAATGCGGAGTTTATAGGCACGGAAAAAGGCGGTATACTGATTGACTGCGGAGTCAGTTACAAGAGACTTACAGCATCTCTTGAACGTCATAATATACCGCTTTCGGCAGTTCAGGGAATTTTTATAACGCATGAACACGGCGACCATATATCTGCATTGAAAATGATTACCAAACATACAAATATACCTATATATGGGCAAAAATACACATTGCAGAGCCTTTGTGACAGGGAAAAAGTATCTCCTTGTGCAAATCTTTTTGACATAACAGGAAAAACCGTTTCATGTGGAGAATGTGAAATAACCTGTTTTGATACTCCGCACGATACGGTGCAAAGCTGTGGGTACAGAGTGCGAACAAATGACAACAAGATATGTGCAGTGTGTACGGACTTAGGACATATAACTGAAACAGTAGCAGAGGCACTGAAAGACTGCAAGCTTGTTATGATTGAGGCAAATTATGATGTTGATATGCTTGTAAATGGCGAATATCCGCACGAACTGAAAGAGCGTATTTTATCAGATAACGGGCATTTATCAAATGATATGTGCGGTATGCAGGTGCAGAGACTTATAAATCAGGGAACAACTCATATTCTGTTAGGACATCTCAGTCAGAAAAATAATACTCCGCAGATAGCAGAAAGTACGGTCAGAAGCTATCTCAGTGACTTCAAAAGCGGAAAAGATTATTTAATGGCTGTTGCTCCTGTTGAATCAGAGGGAGTTGCAGTGGTATTTTAGGTTTGATACTTATAAAAAAGTTTAAGCCCCGAAACAATTATTGATAACTGTTTCGGGGTTTTGATTATTTGTATAAATCAGAATTTTTCTAAGTATATTAATCTACATACTTCCTATAAACTCTGGAAGGTTCGCCCTCCATATCATTCATTATCTGATAAAATTCATATCCGTATTTTTCATATAATCCAATATGATTTGTTGATATAAAGATATAATGTATGTTTTCGGTTTTAGCAAGTTTCTCAATTTCCGAGAATAATTTTCCCGCATAGCGATGACCTCTATATTCTGGAAATGTATAAACAAAGCCTATCCATGGAGTCAATGTTGTTGTTTGTATGTCATCTTTTTCTGCATATGTACAAAATGAAATGAGTTTATCTTCATTCACAAGCATAAGCACTGTTGATTTTTCTCCAACAGTATTTTTAAATTTGTTTTCACTTAACAATTCATACAGAAATTGTCCAGCTCTCCAATCACTTTTCTTTATTTGCCTCAACCAATATTCTTGTCTGTCGCATTTGTAATAATCTATTATTTGCATATGTATTTTCTCCTCACTTAAATTTTGATTTATATTAGTAATAATTATATATCAAAGTCGTTAGATTGTCAATAGAAACACCATAGCACTCACGGAAATCAATTTTCATTAAGAATCCTCAAAATCATGTTCGAATCCAGTAAGCATTCGAACATGAGATGAGA
>JAIDTI010000085.1 GCA_029060755.1 Ruminococcus sp.
CTCGGATATGTGTATTAGATACAGATATTATAAAGTAAGAGATAATTTGTTTGTGTCAAAGTACAATAAATTATATAGTGTTCATTATATGGTAAATGATAATATTTATTCTACTTTTGATTCACATAAAAGAGACAACTATGAATTTGAGGGTAATTATCAAGGAGGAACTACATGAACAATAAATTCAAAAAAAACATAGCAGTCTTTGCTTCGGCGGCGATGCTTCTTAGCACGGCAACAATTTTTCCCGACAACACATTTAACCTTATGGGAGAAATTACGGCAAGTGCGGAAGGAACTGAACAGCAAGAAACAGACGTGGCAAGTGTAAGCATTAACGGAGTAAAATCGTTCTACGCAACGCTTGAAGAAGCGTTTGATAAAAGTAATAGCGGTGCAACGATAACTCTGCTGAATGATGTGACGCTAACAGGAAAACTGACAGTACCAGAAGGCGTAAAGCTTACACTGGACTGCGGTGAATATACTCTCACAAGCTCAGACTCTAAGACTGTTTATGTTGAGGGAGATTTTTTCTTCACAGGCGGTACTCTGCTTAATACACATGGCGGAGGTTGCACTGTATTTGTTGTTGATAACGGCAGTTTCACAATGTCCGGCGGTGTGGTCAACGGCAAAACTTCCGTACAGTCTACGAATTTTTACAGCAATATCACCATAACCGACGGAACCGTTGGGGTCGATGGTGGTGGTTTGAGTGCAATGGGCGGCATGGTCACACTCTACGGCGGCACGTACAGTTCCATCTCCATCAATAAAAAAGGTGGGACTTTAGCTGATATTCTGGCGGAGAGCTATGCACTCCAAGGCATTGACGGACTTATCCGCCGTGATACAGAGATAACAACCGCAGGTAATTATGGCAATACTGTGGCGAAAACTTTATCCAACGTTGCTGTAGTGGAATGCCTTCACACAGGAGCTGGTGTAACGGATAACAGTAACAGCACCCACAGCCTGAACTGCCAATTTTGTGGCTGTATCAAAGAGGAGGAATGCACTTACGGAAACGAGTATCAGCATGACAATACCAATCACTGGCTGACCTGTGAGATTTGCAAAGGTACAAAGACCGAAGCACATAACATCATTGTTGTCGATAAAAAAGAGCCAACCTGTACAGAGAACGGAAATATTGCATACTGGAAATGCGACGATTGCGGTACGTATTTCAGCGGTGAAAACGGCGAAACCGAAATAGAGCAATCGAAAACTGTAATCAGTGCAACAGGTCATGAGTATTCTGACGGCAGGTGTACTGTATGTGGAACATTTGAAGACGGCATAGGCGCACATCTTGCAGGTCATTCAATCAGCCTTGACGGCAACATTGGTGTAAATTTCTACATGGAACTTGATGAAAGCGTAATTGAAAATAAAGAAGCATATATGCAGTTTACACTTCCGAACGGTGATACTCAAAATGTTAATATAGGTGAAGCAAAAACGGAAACAGTTGACGAAAAGCAGTATTATGTATTCTCCTGTAACGTTGCACCGAAAGAAATAACTGATATAATCACTGCACAGATTATCACATCAGACAGCAGAAAGGGTACAGTTTACGAATATTCTGTTATGGAATATATTGATTATATTTTTACGGATATAAACAACGATGGGGAATATACATATGACGAAAAAACACGTAATCTTGTTGGTGCAATGATGTTCTATGGCGAGATGGCAAGGAAATATTTCAATCCTGTAGCATCAGAGCCAAGTTCTGATTCTGGTTTGGATAAATTGACAGCCGAAACTCTAAAAAAATTTGAAAAGCAGATAAGCGGAGAACTTCCGGACGGCATAACATATTACGGTTCAAGCCTGCTCCTTGAATCAAATACAACCGTACGCCACTATTTCAAGGTCGCAGAGGGTACAGATGTAAGAGAATACGATTTCAGCGCATATAAAAACGGCTACTATTACACAGATATTCCAAACATTTCCGCATCAAATCTTGGTACACCACAGACAACAAAAATAGGCGACTATATCATGTCATACAGCCCTATGAGCTACGCATATGATGTACTCAACAGTGACACGGCGAGCGACAATCTTAAAAATCTTGTAAAAGTGTTGTACCTGTATAATCAGGCGGCAGAAGCATATCAGAATAAATAAAGGAGGAAACTCAGATGAAAGAAACCTACACAGCACCCGAAATGGAAATAATCGAGTTCGAAAGCGAAGACGTAATCACCACAAGCGGTATCGACGATATTATACCTGATAATAATGAACTTCCACCAATGTAAACAAATCATAAGCAGACACCTTTTATTATGGCGTCTGTTTTGGCAAAAGGAGAAAATATGAAAAGAATTGCAATTGCTTGTATTATTGCAGTATTGCTTTGTGGGTGCAATGAAAATCCCAAAAATACAAATGACGAAAAATCCGAAATGACACGTCATTCAGAGGACAGTCTGGAAACGAGTTCCGAAACTGCTGCCACTGAAAATACCACAACAGAAAATATCGTCACCGAAAATGTTACGTCAAGGACGACGGAGAATAAACACGAAACCGTTAGTGCAACAGTATCAACGGAAAAATCATCGAACGATAAGGAGTTTGTCGTTACGGAAAAAATTGAGAAGAAAACAGAAACTACTACAACCGAAAATGACAATATTCCGCCAAATACAACCACATCGACAACCGTTGATACTACGCAGAAGTCCGAAGAAACTACCGTTCTCGAAACAAAACAGGACGTTATTGAACTTCCCTTTGTACCTGTGGGGTGAATGATGAAAGACACATATAAAATCGGCGGAAAAGTTATTAAAATTGAATCAATCTATGCGGAAGTACATAGACTTTGCAAGGATTATAAGCATTGTGGAGATATTGATTTTTCGGTGAAAACTTCACAGTCCGATATTGATTTTGAGCGTGAAAAATCAATCTCTGAGGACAGAAAAGAAGGCATACCTGTAAGAACTTTCCACGATAGCTACCTTGAAACTCTTGCGGTATACCGAAAAATTGCAGAGCATATGATTCAATTTAATACAATTTTATTTCATGGTTCAGCAGTGGCAGTAGACGGAGCAGGATATCTATTTACTGCGAAAAGCGGTACGGGAAAATCTACACACACACGTCTTTGGAGAGAATATTTCGGTGAACGTGCAGTTATGGTGAACGATGATAAACCGCTTCTGCAAATCACAGAAAACGTAGTTTTTATATATGGAACTCCGTGGGACGGCAAGCATCGTCTGAGCAGTAATATTTCCGTACCGCTGAAAGCAATATGTATTCTCGGACGAGCAGAAAAAAATCATATTGAAAAAATAACAAAATCAACAGCATATCCGATGCTTATACAGCAGACATATAAATCACAGAATACTGAAAAAGTAAGAAAAATACTTGGAATCCTCAGCAGTATTGCTGACAATATAAATTTGTATTGTTCAGGCTTTAATATGGATATTGAAGCGGCAGAAATCGCATATAATATGATGAAAGGATAATGATTATGAAACTGAAAAACGGAATAATTACAGACAGTTCAAGCGGAGAATTTATCGCTGTTGCTACAGGAGAGGCAAGCAGAATTTTCAACGGGCTGATAAAAAATAATGCTACGGCAAATTTCCTGTTTGAACAGCTTATGTCTGATACAACAGAAGAAAAACTTGTTTGTGACTTGCTTGAAAAGTATGACGTTTCCGAAGAAACCGCAAAAAAAGACGTGCATAGTTTTATTGTGAAACTTAGAAAAACAGGTCTGCTTGATGAGTAAAAGTACTATTGAAGAAGAAATCAGCAGGACAGGAAAACTGTTGCAGACTACTGTCGGCGACAGCATGGAACCTATGCTGAAAAACCGTGAAAATATTGTCGTAATGGAAAAAGCAGAATGCATTCTGAAAAAACATGATTTACCGTTGTATAAACGTCCGAACGGACAGTATATACTTCACCGTATTATAAAAGTTCGGAAAAACGATTATATTGTCTGTGGAGATAATCGCTGGAAAACAGAAACAATTCCTCATGAATGGGTGATTGCCTGTGCAAGTGGATATTATAAGAACGGAAATTTTATTTCGGTTGATGATAAAGACCATTGCAAATATTTGAAAACTCTTGGTATACGGCGGAAAAAACTTTGGATAAAATCAATAATAAAGAGGTTGTTCAATGAAAAATAAAAGTGCGCTGAAATGGCTTATATCTGCTTTGAAAAGAGAAATCCACGGCATTATTTTGCTTACGCTTCTGAATTCAATGATTTCCGCAAGTGCCGTTATGTTCGCTCTCGATATGAGAAAGGTTATTGACAGTGCGGTATCTCATAATAAAACCGATTTCAAATTGTATACGCTTATTCTTGGAGCGATAATTGTTTTTCAGATTCTTGTACGGACTATATGCCAGAGAATGGACGAAAAATCAAAATCCTCAATTGAAAATATACTGAAAAAACGTGCTTATGAAACAATTCTTACAAGAGATTTTTCAGCTCTTTCAGCTTATCATACAGGTGAACTTCAAAACAGAATGAC
>JAIDTI010000086.1 GCA_029060755.1 Ruminococcus sp.
GTACGATACTGATAAATCGCATCATCAACTGACTGTCCGGAAAAATTACATTTCAGCTCCAAAGTAATAATTGCAAACCCATTAAGGAAAATTACCACATCAATTCGCTCTTTATCATTAGCCCACACTTCTTCCATAACTGTAAAACGATTTTTTTCATACTTTGCAATAAGGTCTTTATTAAAAGTAGTCGCAGGCTTTGTGTACATCAATTCCAGCTTATGTCCCGAAAGCTCAACACCATGACGAAGGACTTCAAGCAGACTGCCTTTTTTCTTCGTACATTCCGCATTAATAAACGATACAAGCGTATCTTCAAGTCTTTCTTTATGTATCTTTCTGAGCTTCTCCATTGTTTCCAGCTGAGTATCATTCAGGAAATCAAACAGCATTTCACGGTCAAGAGCAAAACGGCGGTCAAAGTCCGTTGCATTTCTTATTGTGTAACCGTTCTGGTCACGGAGTATTGCCAATAGTTCCGCTTGATATTCTTTTTCTGTGAGAATATTATTCATGCTTTTCACCCTCATATAATTTGGATTTTCCTTCAAATGGAATACCATTTAGATCACAATATGTTTTTACTGTATTAACATACCATGATGAAGCAAATGGATTAACTAATACTCCAGATATAAACGAATCTATATGAGCAAATGAAATGGGATGACTTATTTTAGCATGATGCAAATTTAAATAACTCAATTTTTTAACTAATTCCCCAAAATCTTCAATATCAATATTAGTAGGTTTACCATTAAGAATATCAGATGCAATAAACATACTTTCAATCGCTGGATACAGTTTTGATTTTTCAGGTACATCTACATATATCAGTCGAATCTCTTGTTCATGTGAAAATGCTGTTCTTTTTTGAGCGATTAACTTTAAAAAAATTTCATCTTTTCTTAAACCGCTATTGCTATAATCTATATATCTATCATCATATATAACAGGTTCAGCTATAACGCTATTTAATAATTTAATTTTATCTGCATCAACTTTAATACGCAACGATTGTTTCTCGTAACTATATATACGCCACATTGCATCACTTTCTGCCAAAGAAGTCCAAGATTGTGCAAATGTCCTATCAGCAAGTATTTCAGCATAAAGCCTACTCATATTCTTATTTTGTTTTTCAATCCAAGATTTCAAATAACTGTTTTCCTTTACATCTTCCCAAATGGTAGGCAGTACAAAAGTTAGGGCTTGTTTTTGAATCATATCAACAAATTTTGCAAAGCTAATATATTTGTAAATGTAGTTTGCCAATTTATATTACCTCTTTCTTTCCAGTCACATATTCAAAGATAAGCGACTTCTTATATTCTTCTATGGTTTCAATCTGCTGTCTCTTTTCAGCGATTGCCAAATCAATCTCTGAGCATTTTTCACTGAGAAATAAAACAATAGCGTTTTGCTCCTCAATTGGCGGTTCAAGCACCATAAGTCTTGAAAATTCTGAAAAATTAAGACCTTGACGAACACCATTACCCATATTATAAAATACTTTCATAACATCATAAGCATGAAGCAGATAATGAAAGTATTCGGGAGAAATAGCCTTAATTGCTTTCATTGCTATGTAGGCAGATGTAATGATACCATGTTCTCTTACTATTCCTGTTCTCAAACTTCGTTTATCATTCTGCAAATCTGTCGGACGAATAATAATATCGTCCTTTTCAACAATGTTATATGTGTTGAAACTTTCAGGGAGCAAACCACCATTAGAATTAATATCTTTTCTGATAATCTTACCATAGCTTAATGAAAGCAAATTTGTTTCAAGTCCTAATGCGTTTTTATTCTTTCGCTCACCGAAATAATAATAGAGAGGGTGTGTTATCCAATGTTTCGGTATTTTCCCAATCCACTCAATCCCGCTGTCCCTCATCTCCACATCAGGATTAAGTCCTTTTGTGACTGCTTCGGTAATGACAGAACGCTTATATTGTTCAAGGGTTTCGATTTGTTGTTGAATGTCGGAAATGAGAGTGTCGATTTCGGAGCATTTTTTGTCGAGGAAAGTAGCAATAAGTTGTTGCTCCTTAAAAGGTGGAATCGGCAGACTTTGTTTATCCCAAATAGAAATAGACCAGGTAGCAATACTTACAGAGTCAACAACTTCTGAATATATACTCTGTTGTAAACAATAACCAATATATTTCTTACAATATTCATTATTTAAGGATACCCTTATAATATGGTCTGTATACATAGAATTACTATAAGGGAAATATACATATGGAGTACCATTTCTTGCTAATAACAAATCATTTACAGTAGTATATTTCCAGACTGGAAACAATTTATAAGAACAATAGATTGAATTTGCTCCTGCCGTATAGAATATTGTCTCTTTTTCATTATTTGTCCAGTATTCCTTATCAATTGATTCACCTACATTTGAATTTCTATGAGTGTATTTAAATTTTTTTACAATCCATGTTTGTGGAATATCACCAATCCACTCAATTCCACTATCTTTCATTTCACGCATTGCCGTCACCCCCAAACAGCCTTGCAATCCGCTCACTCACTGACTTCTCCAATTCAAGGAAAGTCTTTTCAAGCTCCTTACTTGGCTTCGGCTGCTGATACTTATAAAAATAACGTGTAAACGGAATCTCCGCACCTGTCTTGATAACAGGATTTTTCTTGCTCAAATCTTCCTCAAAGAACCACTGTGCATCAGGAACATGGGGAAGAACTTCACGAGCCATATAGTCCTCAATGCTTTCTTCAAACCTGACAATCTCCGTGTCCTTTGTCTCTTTATCGTAAATGATATTGCCCTTTTTGTCACGTTGAATTTCGGCAGACTTGTCCATAACCGAAAGACCGTCAGCAATCTTGTCAAGAAGTTTCTTATCTGCCGTTGTGGAACTAAGTATTTTTGTCAATACTGGCATAAACTCCGCAGGAGAAAGATAGACCATATTGGAAACAGCACCGTTCAATGCTTTGATGATAGCATCATAAACGGGCTTGTTATTCTGATAGTTTTCGAGCTTCTTCACATCTTTGCCTGTTAGTTCCTCTGCATTTTCAAGCTCTGCCGCTTTGGCAGGGTCGTAAAGCGAGGACAACGAACCCTTTGAAAGCATCAACTGAATACGCTCCGATGTTACTGCATAGCTCCTCTGCAATGGCTGCATAACTGTGTACTCACGATAGATAAATTCCGTATTTGGGTAGATCTTGCAGAATTCATTTTCTTCAAAGTCCGCATAGAGCTTTGTGATAACGGAACGGTCTTCAGGACTGATTTCATTTTTCTTGTTGCCGAGAGCCTTGCGGAGCTTGTGGAATATCGTACCTGCATCAATAAGCTGAATTTTGCCCCTACGCTCCTCACGCTTATTCTTCGACAGCACCCAGATATATGTAGCAATGCCAGTATTATAGAATAAATCTGTCGGCAATGCAATAATTGCTTCTATCAAATCGTTTTCAAGCAGCCACCGTCTGATCTGGCTCTCACCCGAAGATGTACCACCCGAAAACAACGGAGAACCGTTCTCAATGATTGCAGCTCTACCGAAAGAATTATCCATTTTGTTGACAGCCGATTGGATAAAAAGTAACTGCATATCGCCTGAGCCTGGCAAGCCTGCACCGAATCGACCGTCAAAGCCTTTCTGATTTTCTTCCTTGACAGCCTGTTCCACACCCTCTGCTGCGTCTTTACCGCCCCACGGCGTACCAAACGGAGGATTTTCGATAACGAAACGCATTTGTCTATCAGGGAAACAATCAGCTTTCATTGTGTCCTGCATACGAATATTTTCAGCGTTTTGTCCCTTGATAAGCATTTCTGCTACACACATGGCATAGGACTCTGGGTTAATTTCTTGTCCAAAAAGACGAATACTAGCTGTTGGATTATAGCGATAAATGAAGTTACAGGAAGTCGAAAGCATACCCCCAGTGCCTGCTGCCTGGTCAAGTATGGTAATTTCCTTGTGAGCATCAAAAATATCGTCACAACCTTCTGCAAGCAGAATATTGACCATTAGCTTGATAATGTCTCTGCCCGTGTAATGGTCACCAGCTTCAGCGTTTTCAGAGAACCTACGAATCAAGTCCTCAAAAATATATCCCATTTTCACATTATCAATAGTCTTAGGATTAAGATTAAGTTCTGAGAAAGCCTTTACAACAGACAGCAAACGGTTATTTTTATCCATTTTGTCAATCTGCTTGTCAAAGTCAAGGCTCTTGATGATGTCCTGTACATTTACGGAAAAGCCCTCTATGTAATTTCTGAAATTAGCTGCGAGGTGATTGGAATCGTTGATAAGTTCCGCAAGAGAATATTCGCTTGTATTGAAGAATTGATACCCCGATACACGGCACATAGCCTTTGCAGGATAGGCAGGATTCTTCTTATACTGCTCCAAAACAGCCTGTTTTGTATTCTCCAAAGCACACTCAAAGCGGCGTATAATTACCATAGGGATAATAACATCTTTGTACTTGTCACTCTGATATGTACCTCGTAGCTTATTGGCGATAGACCAGATGAAGTTGACCTCTGTTGAAACGTCAACAGGAGTATCGTCCCACATTACATCAATCTTATGTTCGCTCATTTGTAAAACTCCTTTATATCGAAATCCGGTTTCAATCCCTCCGGAGAGACAATTTTCATTCTGCCTCCAAATTGGAATATCCAACCCCAAAAAGGCGGACTGATTTGTACAGTAACCTTAATTAGCAAATTGCAGCCGTCAGTATGCCCTTTACATACAATATCTTGACTTAAATTATAGCACATTATGATATATCTGTCAATATTAAAAGTCGTTTTTACGATACTGTCATTTGTAAAAACAATATAAAGAAAACATCTGTAATAAGTTTTATAACAGACTTCTGCCTCTGAAACAGGAACTTTAATATTCAGCGTTTATTTCCTATTTTTCCTGTTTGTATAAATTTATCCCTGTTCGCATCATGAGAACAGTGACTTTTTTGACAGACTAAAAGCACTCCATGACGAAGTGCTTTTTGTTGTTTTATTTGATTTTATTCAGGCATACCCATTTCAACAAGTTTCTGCTGAATTGCGACAGCATCTGCACCAGTGAGACCGTTTCCGTCCAAATCTGCATTAAATTCGCCCTGTGCTGTAAGTCCATATTTGTCCTTGTTTCCGATAGCCTGAACTATTGCTGTTGCATCAGCTATATTCATATCGCCGTCCTCATTTGCATCACCGTCCATGCTGTTGAGAACGTCAATATTGCCAGAGCCTGAAACAACAGTTCCTGCCGAACTCTGATAAACTATCGGTATATTTATGCCGAGTGTAGTTGCAATATCTGCGGCTATCTGAAGATGTTCGTCAAATTCTATGTCATAGTTCGGGATAAGTTCAAATATATATAAATCATCATGAATTGCACAGGCTTCACTCACTAACTTTCCACGTTCAATAGTGAAATCAAGGTTTTTTTCCATGACATATTCAGTAAGGCTGGCAATCTGCTTTTCCGAAAGTTCATAACGAGTAGGCGAAACGAATGGTATATATCCGCTTCCGCTTGCATAAATTCCGCCTCCACGAATATAAAAGTCACTTAAATGTGATATTTCAGCTATTTTGTTGTAAATTTCACGGATATAAGGAAAATTGTCAGGAATACTTCCAATATATAAATATGTTCCGTTACCATAATCTTCAACACGGCAATCCACTTCATACGAACTCAAAATATCTGTTATTCTTTCATCTGGAGTATCGCCTCCGTCGTAAGTTTTTAAATTAATAAAACCTGGCTTATAATCTACATATCTATAGTGATAAACTGTGCTTCCGTCATCAGTTGTACATTTTTCTATAAATATAGAATAAGGGTGTTCAGAATCTATATGATATAGTTCCTCATAGCCTGCAAACTCATCAGAATTCAAGTCAAACGGACGAGCAGCAATAGCTCCTGCGTTCGTGGCTGCAAAACCAGTGCAAGCAACAGTGAACGCCATAATTGTGCTTATAAGTTTTTTCATAATTAAGCCCCCTCAAATAATTTGCTCATTTTGTAAAATCTAATCAGATTAAGATTAACTCTTACTCCATAACTCTTATGTCCGTCACCACCACTTGTGTGTACTCCAACAGTAGAACGAGTGTTTATTGTAGAACTGCTTCCAGGAAAAGTGTAACTGGAGTCAAAATATGTCATGCCTCCGCTTTTTCCGCCACCACCTTTTGATTCTATATGATAACGATAAGCGTATTCATGTGAAGGTATATCTGGACTTATTACTCCTGTAGATTGGTAGCGTGTGTGTATGTTGTCGATTGTAGTATATCCAACTGAAGTAAGACTTCCTTTTTTTGCATTTATAAACTCATCGGTCATTATGCCTAAATTTACGCTGTACTTTCCTACATTTACTTTATTGCCATTTTTATCTTTAAAATCTCCGACTCTTATAAGAGCATAGTCATAATTTACATCACAATCGTTTCCATTAATGTATTTTGATGGCATATGAAGAAACTCAGCAGATGCAGTGTATGATACATTTTCATCAACATACACCTTAACTTTAACATTTTTTGCAAATTCATTTGAAGAATCATTATATATACAATGTGCAGCAGTTGCTATGGTGTTGTTTGAAACTATAAAACCGCTTCCTACTCCGATACTTGAAGAAATTTCAACGCAAGCGATATTTTCATTATCCTTAGTATTATCTTGAGAAGCATATGCAACAGGAATATCTTCTACCGCATTCGTCGATTCGCCAACTGGAATTGTGTAGGTCTTATAACTTTTTAGATTTGAATCAGAACAATCATGCCTGCGATACTGTACCGCATTGCTTAAAGGGAGAGTATAGCAAGTTTTGTTTACTATAGTACCTATCTTTGAAGAAGTATAACCGGCTTCAAGATACTGAATCATACGTTGGTCAGTCTCATCGATTACACCATCCTCATTTACATCCATAGCAGTAAAATTCTTAGCATTTACAACATATTTTCCACCAAGATATTGCGCTATGAAAGTAGCATCAGCTATATTGACATAACCGTCTCCGTTTGCATCGCCTAAAAGAATCGACGTAGTTGCAGCTGATGCCGATGCAAAAGGTGATAAAGATGAACATAAAAGTACGGCGGTTGTTGCCAAAACTCCTGAAAACTGTTTCTTAAATTTGTTCATAGTTAAACAATCCTTTCTGTTTAAAATATTTACTCATTGGTTTAAGCTGCTTACCATTTCTAATAATTTATCACCGCCTTTCAAGGTCTTGAAAGTGTGTTGCGATACAGTTACTTCAGCTTATCCAGATACTGTTTGAAGTGTTTCCAACAGTCTGTGAACTGCCGAATGTACTTACCTTTGCGTAATGGTTACAGGTTATGCGATAATAATAACCGCCGTCAACACTCGTCGTATAATTTTTAACATACTTGCTACTTGATTTTGATTCAAGCATATCATCAAGCGGTTTATAATAAGACCAGTTCTCATTGTCGGTACTTCTCTCGACAACAATATCCTTAATTCCTATTGTTTTCATAATGCTGTTTGAAATGGTTGAACCGTTAATACAAAGTTCTCCGTTTCTGTTCGATACCGATATTTCACAATCGTGAATCAGTCCTTCTGTTCTCGGCTCAACTTCGTCCGTATAGCCTATTTTGACATCATTTGAAACGGCACTTGCTTGCATTGTTGGGAAACAATATGTTAAAACTCCTACAATGCCCATTGCAACAAAAAAATTATTCATAAAATCCTCCTTTTATTTGATTGATGAAACAATTTTATCACATTCGTCATAGGGAACGTTCTGTGTAAATATAACGTATGCTGTATCATCTTCAATATAATGAACAGTAAACTGATTATCTTCCTTTGAAACAATAGCAGATTTACCATTAATTTCTATTTCAGATATATTATAATTATCACTCGGAATAAGTGTATTTGTTACACCATTCCAATATCTTTTGTAATCAAGACTTATGCTCATATCGGAATTTTTGAATGTAAAACTGATAATATTTGCATAATCTTTATTCACGTTATTGCTGATTAATGTTAATTCAAATCCTTCCGGCAAATAATGCGGCGTTTCAGGATAAATTTCATACTTAGCACATTCGGCGATAAGTCCATAAGGGTCGTTCTCTGATGTGGGAAGTTCTATAACTTCATATTCGTTTTTTCCAAAGTCAACAGAAAATCCGCCTTTGGTAAACTCAATAACCGCCGATACGATATTCATATCCCATGCTGAAACAGAAATACAATTCGCACAGAACATTATAAAACAAGCTGCCGACAAACTGATTGCCCATTTCGGGAATCTTATACGCTTTATTTTTCCCTGTCGTATAGCCTGAATTTCAGGCTTTACATCAATTTCTTTCACAATTTTTCCCCTTGTTTCAAGAATAGTCTTTGTTAATTCGTCCACTAAATCATAATCAGGACTGGACTTTTTAAGTTCAAGGTCAAGCTGTTTTTCAAATTTTTCAGAAATAATTTCTTCCAAAAAACCTTCTGAACGAATTTTTTCAAGAATCAAATTTATCTTGTCCATATAAAAATCCTTTCACTAATATAATGTATGCACAAAGGTATTTTTTGATATCAATTCTTCATCTTTGTACATTCGCATAAATTCAACAATTGCAATTTGTGGGTTTTACACATATTTTGCTTTGATTTTCGCTTTTATCCTGTGAATACGCTGTGATGTTGCCGCCTTGCTTATACCAAGTCTACTGGAAATAATTTCAATATCATCTCCATTTATATAGTAAGATTTCAGTAATTCATATTCCTCTTCAGAAATAATATCATTAAAGGGTGTTTCTACAGAATATGTATCCTTTGTTGCCTCATTCACATCGTCATAAGAAATCATTTCTTTATGCTTTTTCTTGTAATTGTTCATAACATTGTCAGCAGTGCGATACAGCCATGCACGAATATTTTCCGATAGTTTCAGCTTATTCATTTTAAGGGAAAATGTAAAAAAAACTTCCTGCGTACAATCTTTGGCAGCGTGTTCGTCGCTAAGTCTTACATAACAGTATCTGAAAATAGCATTGTAATATTGTTCTGCTATTTCGTTAAACACATTTTCATACTTCATATTAAACCCCATAAAAAATCCTTTCACTTAAGTAAATCCATTTTTTTATAGTAAGTAATTATTGTGCAAAATGACGATATAACGTTGCTTATTTATAACCTTCACTAAGTAATGTCTTCACAAAGGTATTTTTTGACATCAATCCTTTATTTTTGTATGTTTGTATAAATTCAACAGTCGTAATTTATTGGTTTTGTATATGTTTTGTTTTTGTTCTATGAACACACTTTGTATAATTTGTTACTTCATTCACATTATCATAGCAGTATCGGAAAATAGTATTATAGTATTGACTTACAAAATATACCGCTATGATTCAAAACGTAAACAACCAAAAGATGTAAAATAGAAAAAATGCCACAAGATTTATCTTTCCTGTGGCACTTTGTTGATGTGATATGTAACGGGTCGCTTTCACGTATGCGAATAGTACGTCTTATTTCTTTCGGGATAACAACCCGTCCCAAATTATCTATTCTTTTTGCAATTCCTGTTGCTTTCATAGTTTATATCCTCTGCAAATTAATTATTAATGTTCTTTGCAGTATTATTATTTGTCATTTTTTGTAAATATTCAACGCTTTTTTACTTTTTTTGCAATAAACCATATACAAGATATAAACACAATTACAATAATAACAGCAATAACAAATGTTATTATGCCATGTCGCATGAAAAATGTAGCAGAAAGTCTGAAAGATAATGCACTGTCGCTGAAATCGGACACATTATCAGCTTTATCTGCCAGAGATGCAGAAATATTATTCATACTGTTTTTTCCGTCTGCTTTTATATTCATAAGCACAACGATACTTTCTTCATCATCATTGAAAACTTCCGCATCAAGTTTATCAAGATTATCAAAATTGTATGTTACTCCATTCAGATTTATAATCATATCGTCGCCCTTAAGCTCATCTATACTATATAAATATTTGTCAGAAAAAGTAATTTTCAGCTGAACTTCTGATTCTTTCAGATTTGAATTGTCCTTTACACCTGAAATAGTAACTTTTGGCGGTGTATTGTCAACAGCAAATTTAACTGTAAACTGCTGATTTATATTCTGATTTCCAAGTTCATCACTTGTTGAGATTGTAATAGAATAGTCGCCGTCATCCTCAAAATTTTTTCTGCTTATCTTGTAAGTTGTTTCATACCAGCCATTATTGCTTTTATCTGTTTTACTTTCCTCAATTGTATAATCATCTTTGGAAAGAGTTCTGCTCTTGTCGTTGTCATGGGTAACTGTAATAACACTATACCCAACACGCTTCGATACATTTATTTCCTTTATTTCAACATCTATTTCATCACGGACGGGACTGCCGTTCTTTGCAAATTTTTCAACTGCTTCTTTAAGTTCATTGTTGACAAGTTCAAAAGTTGAGCCATTTCTGTTTATGGAAAGATTAAGATTTGTTATTTCCACAATGTTTCCTGCTAAATCAGAAACAAGAATTGAAATTTCATAAATGCCGTCACTTTTTTCTTTGTCACTGAAGATATTATAAACAAGTTCATAGACTGAATTTTTATCTGCTACCATAGAAGTATAGCTTTTTGACGTATAGTTAAAACTTTTTTTGGAACTGCTGTTCATGTCAATTTTATTGACAATAACCTTGCAATTTGCATCTGCCTGAAATTCGTTTCCAAGATTAAAATCGGAAACCCGGACTTTCGGAATAATATCCCCGTTTGTAGCAAACTTTTCATCACCATTAGTAAAAGTCTGCTCAACCTCCGGAGCTGTTTTATCGATATAAAAAGTATCATCTATAGTTCTGCTGTTTCCTGCTTCATCTCTGCATGATATACTTATACTAAACTTTCCCTCTTTATTGAAATTTATCTGTGATGTCCATTCATCTTTGTTATCAGGATTTTGAGTCCACTTCAGTTTATTCGGAATAATATCAGTCTCTTTCATTTTAGTGACATTATCCGCCTCAAAAGCAGTAAGCGCATATTTTACATTATTGCTTTTAAAATTACGTTCAGTAATTGTTATAGTTGCGTTTCTGTCAGCGTTGTAATAATTTTTATTTGAGACATTGTTATTGTCATAGGATATTTTTATTACTGGTGCAGTTCTGTCAATTGTAAATTCTGCCTTTTTTGATTCAGCAGTTTTGCCGGTCAAATCCGCAACATTAAAATTCACTTTATAATCTGCATCAGCACCGAAACTTATTGTCATCTTATACAGATTTTCATCGTCTGCATCTCTGTTGCTTTGTGAACTTATAAGCTCCCATTGAGAAATCGTATAAGGTACAGCATCTTTATCAAGAAGATTTGATACAGCAATATCAATAAGTTCGTCTGATGCAGAGATGTTTCTTTCTTTTACAACAATAGTTGCTGTTCTTTTTGTTCTGAAAATTTTTTTATCAGATTCATCATCAAAATCAAAAGAAACAATTTCAGGATTTGTCTTGTCAATACTTATGTGCTTTACTTCCCATGCTGTTTCAAATCCTGCAACATCTGAAAAACATAGTCCGATTTCGATATTGTTTTCATTTTCCGAAATAACAATATCTTTTGAGGCTTCTGTTATAATGTCACGTTTTTTACGTATTGTCCAGCCGTCAGTGTTACTTTCTGTAAAACTGCTTGCCGTATCACTTCCCATAATAATACCTTGAGAAGTGCGGACATACCATTTTATTTCTTTTATGCCTGCATGGGAATCCTTTACGCTAAGTGTTATTTTCTGGTCGGAACTGAAAAGAGGATTGCCCATATAGTCGGTATCGGAGGATTCGTCAATAATAATTCCTCTGTACGATGATTCGTTATGCAGTTCCTGATTATTTGCCACAAGGCTTTCAAGATTACGCCATTTGCCGATATTTCCTGCACAGTCAACCGCCCTTGCAAGAATTTGCCCCTTAAATCCTGCATCAACAGAAAAACTGCATACTTGAACAGCATTATCTTGTGAAACGTATTTTGGTTCAGACTTCCTTATACTGTCCTCACTGTAATTAAATTCAGCGTCCATTGACTGATAATCAACAAAACCAAGCTCAATATAATCAATCCCCGACCAATAAGGCTCTATGTCATAAGCTTCAATTGAAATTACTGCATCACTGTCAAAAGAAAATCCATAATCTTTTATATCTGTATCCTGATTTATCTCAAAATTGGTAATTGACGGCTGTTTTGATTCAATTCTTGCCTTGTATGAAATTTCTTTGCTTTTATTGTTGACTTTATCGTATGCAGAAAATACGATATTTCCCATAAAATCCGCTTCTGCAATATATACATTTGTTATTTTATTTCCGTTTCTTGTAACGTTATTAAGCACCACTTTTCCGCCTGTTGCATTTGCTTCAATTCTGTCCGCACCTGCACCATTATCTTCCGCAGAAACCGTAAATCTTATACGCTTGTTAACCCACTTGTTTTCAGTATAATTTGATATAAAAGCACCTGTTTCAGAAATAACCTCTGCTTTTTCAATTGTTATTGTCGGAGCTGTCTTATCAATCTCAACTGGAAAAGAGTTGATATTTTCAGAAACATTGCCTGCATTATCCTCTGATTTTGCAAAAATAGTCTTTGCACCTGCTGAATCACCAATAACATTTTTATCAATCAGGTGTGAAAACTGATTCTGCAAATCATTAGAAGAAGTTTTTACTGTTGTATATTCAATTGCATCATTTGATTTATATGAAACACTGAAAATGCCTGATAAATCGTCAGAAACAGTGAGAAGATAATCAACAGCACTGTTTGTCCATATTTTTTCATCATCTTTTGCGGAATAAAAACTGCCATCGGTATATCTTTCAACAGAAGCAAGGTCAATATATGTTCCGTTTGTATCAATATAAACCGGCTGAATCTGTACAACAGGCTTTATATCCTCAATAAGAACACGTTTGCCCTCCTCTGTACCGTTTACAGCGATAGCCTGATACTCTTTTTCGTCAACTTCATCATTATTTGATTTGCTTAAATCAATTGAATAAAAACTGCTTGCCGATTGTCCTGCAAAAGCCTGGGCGGATAACTTATAATCACCTTTTTCAAGAGTCCATGTAAGACAGTAAGCATCATTTTCCGCATTATAAACAGGAGTGCTGTTGTTTTCAATTTCAGTTCCGTCCGCATAAAGTCTGATGCTGTCTATGGGAGTATCCATATTATCTTTTGCATAGACGGTAACAGAAATTTTTTCTTTTCCGAAGATGCCAAACTGCATAAATCGGAGAAGTGAATTTTCAGATTTTATTTTAACTTTTGTAATATCAGGCTGATTTCCCTGATTAACCTGTATAACTTTTTCAGTATCAGTTGAAACGCTGAATCCTTTTGTATTCATCAAAAAACAATCATAAGTCAAATTAATTGCTGTAATAGCGGCAGCCATTGTAAGAGCAGAAATTCGCTTTAATAATGTTTTCATATAAATTTCCTTTCAAAGTCTGGCAATAATAAGCCATGTTTTTATGTCATTGATTATATTATACAACTTTATTATGCCTATGTCAATCAAACTGAAACAAAATTAAAGCAAAATCAGTAATATTCACAAGTTTATGTCGGAATATCAGATACTATTTTCCCACATGAAACAAAAAATCCCGACAGCATAACCGTCGGGATTAATGTTTATCGTAGGAGCATTAAATCAAATTATTCGTTGATAGCTGTAACAACGCCTGAACCAACAGTTCTGCCGCCTTCACGGATAGCGAAACGGAGACCTTCTTCAATAGCGATAGGAGTGATAAGCTCAACGTCCATTGTTACGTTATCACCAGGCATACACATTTCCTTGTCAGCTGGAAGTGTAACAACACCTGTAACGTCAGTTGTTCTGAAATAGAACTGAGGTCTGTAGTTGTTGAAGAAAGGAGTATGACGACCGCCTTCTTCTTTCTTAAGAACGTAAACCTGACCTGAGAACTTTGTGTGTGGGTGGATTGAACCTGGTTTGCAGAGAACCTGTCCACGCTCAACCTGGTCTCTTGTAATACCACGGAGAAGTGCGCCAACGTTGTCACCAGCTTCACAGAAGTCAAGAGTTTTTCTGAACATTTCAAGACCTGTTACAACTGTGTTGAGTTTTTCTTCAGAAAGACCAACAATTTCAACTGGTTCGTTAACCTTAAGCATACCTCTTTCAACTCTACCTGTAACAACAGTACCACGACCAGAAATTGTCATAGTATCTTCGATAGGCATAAGGAATGGCTTAGCATCGTCTCTTTCCGGGCTTGGAATGAACTCGTCAACAGCGTTCATAAGCTCAATGATAGGAGCGTATGCAGGGTTGCTGAGGTCATCTGGAGCTTCAAGAGCCTGGAGAGCAGAACCCTTGATGATAGGTGTATCATCGCCAGGGAAGTCATAAGATGAGAGAAGGTCACGAATATCCATTTCAACAAGTTCGAGAAGTTCTTCGTCATCAACCTGGTCAGCCTTGTTCATGAATACAACGATTGCAGGAACGCCAACCTGACGAGCAAGAAGGATATGCTCTCTTGTCTGAGCCATAGGACCGTCAGAAGCAGCAACTACGAGGATAGCACCGTCCATCTGAGCAGCACCTGTAATCATGTTCTTAACATAGTCAGCGTGACCTGGACAGTCAACGTGAGCATAGTGACGAGCATCTGTCTCATATTCAACGTGAGCAGTATTGATTGTGATACCACGCTCTCTTTCTTCAGGAGCCTTATCAATCATATCATATGCTTCATACTTAGCCTGACCCTTCATAGCGAGTGTCTTTGTGATAGCAGCTGTAAGAGTAGTCTTACCGTGGTCAACGTGACCGATAGTACCAATATTTACGTGTGGTTTGGTTCTTTCAAATTTAGCCTTTGCCATTGGAAAATTCCTCCTTAAAAAAATTTCAGAAATCTGTAAATATATTATAACAGATTTTTTTTAAAATTGCAAGTGTTTTGGAGAAATTTTTTCAAAAAAATTCCTCCGAACACTTTATTTGTTAATAAATAAATCAGTTTTTGCCTCTTGAAGCCATAATCTTTTCAGCAATACTCTTTGGAACTTCCTGATAGCTGTGAGGTTCCATGGTATACTGTCCACGACCCTGTGTATTTGAACGGAGGTCAGAAGTATAACCAAACATTTCTGAAAGCGGAACAAGAGCATCAACCTGAACAGAGCCAGTTCTTGATTCCTGACCCTGAATCTGTCCACGACGTGAACTGAGGTCGCCGATAACTGTACCAGTATAATCATCAGGAACAATAACAGCAACTTTCATAACAGGTTCCATAAGAATAGCATTTGCCTGCTTGAGAGCCTCTTTGAATGCGATTGAGCCGGCAATCTTAAATGCCATTTCTGATGAGTCAACTTCGTGATATGAACCATCATAAAGCTCAACCTTAACGTCAACAACTTCATATCCTGCAAGTATACCTGATTTCATTGCACCCTGAATACCTGCATCAACAGCCGGAATGTATTCCTTTGGAATAGAACCGCCGACAACAGAGTTTTTGAATTCATATCCCTTGCCTGATTCATTAGGTTCAATACGGATTTTAACATGACCGTACTGACCTGAACCACCTGACTGTTTCTTGTATTTGTAGTCAACATCTGCATTGCCCTTGATTGTCTCTTTATAAGCAACCTGAGGTGCGCCTACATTAGCCTCTACCTTAAATTCACGGAGAAGACGGTCAACAATAATATCGAGGTGAAGTTCTCCCATACCTGCAATAATTGTCTGTCCTGTTTCTTCGTCAGTCCATGTTTTGAAAGTCGGGTCTTCTTCTGCGAGTTTTGCGAGAGCGATACCCATTTTTTCCTGACCTGCCTTTGTCTTCGGCTCAATAGCAAGCTGAATAACTGGCTCCGGAAATTCCATAGATTCAAGGATAATCGGGTGCTTTTCGTCGCAGAGTGTGTCACCTGTTGTTGTATTTTTAAGACCTACAGCAGCAGCAATATCGCCAGAATAAACTGTAGTAAGGTCTTTTCTGTGATTTGAATGCATCTGAACGATACGTCCGAAACGCTCACGGCTGTCCTTTGTTGCATTAAGAACAGAGTCGCCCTGATTTACAACGCCTGAATAAACACGGAAGAACGCAAGTTTACCAACGAACGGGTCAGTAGCAATCTTGAAAGCGAGAGCAGAGAATGGCTCTTCATCTGAAGACGGTCTTTCTTCTTCTTCGTCTGTATCAGGATTAACGCCCTTGATAGCAGGAACGTCAAGCGGAGACGGCATATAGTCAATAATAGCATCAAGAAGTTTCTGAACGCCCTTGTTTTTATAAGATGTACCGCAAGTTACAGGAACCATTCTGTTTTCAATAGTAGCCTGGCGGATACACTTTTTGATTTCTTCAATTGAAAGAGTACCTTCTTCAAAGTACTTTTCCATAAGTTCCTCGTCCATTTCTGCAACGTGTTCAACCATTGCTTCATGGTATTCCTGAGCTTTTTCCTGCATATCTTCAGGAATTTCCTCAACACGAATATCTTTTCCGAGGTCATCATAATAAATGTAAGCTTTCATTTCAACGAGGTCAATAATACCTCTGAAAGTATCTTCAGCACCGATAGGAAGCTGAATCGGAACAGCATTACACTTAAGTCTGTCCTTCATCATGTCAACAACACGATAAAAGTCAGCACCCATAATGTCCATTTTATTTACATAAGCCATACGGGGTACTTTATAGTTATCAGCCTGTCTCCATACGGTTTCAGACTGTGGCTCAACACCGCCCTTTGCACAGAGAACTGTAACAGAGCCATCAAGTACACGGAGTGAACGTTCAACTTCAACAGTGAAGTCAACGTGTCCTGGAGTGTCAATAATGTTGAGTCTGTGACCTGCCCAGTAGCAAGTCGTAGCAGCAGAAGTAATTGTGATACCTCTTTCTTTTTCCTGGTCCATCCAGTCCATAACAGAAGCACCCTCATGGGTTTCACCGATTTTATAAGTTACACCTGTATAGAAAAGGATACGTTCTGTAGTGGTTGTTTTACCGGCATCAATGTGAGCCATTATGCCGATATTTCTGGTATTTTCAAGTGAACAATCTCTTGCCATAGTATCTTCCTCTCACAATGACGCTTACCAGCGATAATGAGCAAAAGCCTTGTTTGCCTCTGCCATTTTGTGTGTATCGTCACGTTTCTTGCAAGCACCGCCTGTGCCGTTGAGAGCATCAAGAATTTCACCTGCAAGTCTTTCTTTCATAGTTCTTTCGTTTCTCTCTCTGGAGTACTTAGTAATCCAACGGAGACCGAGAGTTGTACGTCTTTCAGCTCTTACCTCCATAGGAACCTGATAAGTAGCACCACCGAGACGGCGAGCCTTTACCTCTAATTCAGGCATGATATTTTCCATTGCCTGTTCAAAAACCTCCAGTGCATCCTTGCCAGTTTTTTCAGCAACAATATCAAATGCACCATAAACAATTTTCTGCGCAACGCCTCTTTTACCGTCTAACATAACATAATTGATAAGACGTGTAACAAGCTTTGAATTGTAAACAGGGTCCTGAATCAATTCACGTCTTGCGTTATAACCTCTTCTTGGCATTTCGCTTCCCTCCTTCATATATATTCATGAATTCATAGGTACTCGTAAAGAACGATTACTGTCAAAAAATTGACTTATACTTCACCGTTCAGTTCCGTCAAGACCAATGCAGAGGAATAATATATATTAAACTCCGCATTTATCCTGCGATAGTAGTTATCCTATTTTAAAATTTTGTTCGGCATATTTTTATGCAGTCAAGCCGAATGACTGAATCAGACAGAAATTACTTCTGCTTAGGTCTCTTTGCACCATACTTTGAACGAGACTGAAGTCTGTTTGCAACACCCTGTGCATCAAGTGCGCCTCTGATGATGTGGTAACGTACACCAGGTAAATCCTTAACACGTCCGCCTCTGATGAGTACAACACTGTGTTCCTGAAGGTTGTGTCCGATACCTGGGATATAAGATGTTACTTCATATCCGTTTGTGAGCTTAACTCTGGCAATCTTTCTCATAGCTGAGTTAGGCTTTTTAGGTGTAGCAGTTCTTACAGCAGTGCAAACTCCTCTTTTTTGAGGTGAACTCTGGTTAATCTGCACCTTCTTCTTAGCATTGTAGCCTTTCTGAAGAGCAGGAGCTGTTGACTTTGTTTCAAGGTCTTTTCTACCCTTGCGAACAAGCTGGTTAAATGTTGGCATATTCTTCCTCCTTTTTTAAATAATATATGCAAATACAACTTGTACAGCATACGTTATATTATATACCAAAAAAAGTATTTTGTCAAGAGAAATTCTCAAAAAAACGATTTTTTATTAATATTTGTTTATTTTAGCTATTGAATACTGTTTTTTTTCGTTGCTATTGTCTATTTTTTCAGATAATTATTTTACTATTTTGTACATTAAAATGATATACGATTATAAAAATCAGTGATATAATCAGATTATAATAATTTTTCTTGATTGAGGTGATTTTAATGAAAAAATGGAACGGCTATCAGAAAGGCATCAATCTTGGCGGTTGGCTTTCACAGGCTAAACTCACAAAAGAACACTGCGACACTTTTATAACAGAATCAGACGTTGAAAAAATTGCAGGCTGGAAATTCGACCATATCCGACTTCCTGTTGACTATAATCTTGTGCAGGATAACAATGGCAGATTTATTGAAAGCGGATTCAGCTATATTGATGCATGTATTGAATGGTGCGGAAAATATGGCTTGAACATGATTCTTGATTTACACAAGACAGCAGGATTTTCATTTGACGACGGTGAAAATGAAACAGGATTTTTTTATAGTGATGAGATGATTTCCCGTTTTATTTCCCTCTGGACAGAATTTGCAAAGCGTTACAGCAAATACAGTTCACGACTTGCATTTGAGCTTCTAAATGAAGTTGTTGATGAAAGTGACAATGAGCCGTTTATGAAAATTGCCGAAAAAACGGTCAGTGTTATCAGAAAATACGCTCCTGACATAAAAATCCTCATAGGAAGCTACTATAACAACAGCGTACAGACAGTAAAGCACATTGCTCCGCCATTTGATGAGAATATTATCTATAATTTCCATTGCTATGAGCCACTTCTTTTCACACATCAGAAAGCTTATTGGATTAAGGATATGCCAGAAGATTTAGTAATAGAATATCCCATAACAAAGGAAAAATTCCTTGCTGAATCAAAAAAGCTTCCTCAGATAAATACTTTTGAATGGGCAGTTCCTGAAAACAGCTTTAATGCAGAATATTTTGAAAATCTGTTCCATGAGGCAATTGAGACGGCTGAAAAGCGTGGAGTAATGCTTTACTGCGGAGAATATGGTGTAATTGAACTTGCTGACCCTGAATCTGCTGTAAACTGGTATCGTGATATACACTCTATATTTGAAAAATATGGAATCGGACGTGCATTATGGTGCTATAAGAGTAAAGATTTCGGAATACTTGACGATATGCTTAATGTAGTGAGAGATGATATAATTAAAAATTCATAACAAAAAGCGGTGAAGGAAAAAATCTTCACCGCATTTTTTTAATGTTTTCTCACTCCTAAAAGAAGAATCAACGGATAAATTTCAAGTCTGCCGATAAGCATATCAAAGCTTAATATCAGCTTTGAGAATGAATCAAGACCGCTGAAATTTCCTGATGTACTGAATCTGCCGACACCAAAACCGATATTATTCATACAAGTCACAACGGCTGAAATATTTTCCTCAATTGTATAGTTGTCATGCGACAGGAGGAGTACAGAAATCGCAAGAATCAGCATAAATAGTATGAAATAGTTGCTTGCACCACGAATCACATCTTTTTCAACGGGTTTTCCGTCGATTTTTACAGATGCAACCGCACGTGGACTTACAATATATTTGAGTTCTCTTATGCCTGTTTTTACTATTATAAGTATTCTTGAAACTTTCATTCCGCCACCTGTTGAACCTGCACAAGAACCGACAAACATCAGCAGTAAAAGCAGAGTCTGCACAAATGTTGACCATTGCCCCGTATCAGTTGTTGCGAATCCTGCCGAAGTAATTGTTGATGCAACCATAAAAAATGAGTGCCTTAATGAATCACCGATTGACGAATAAATATCTTTTACTGAAAATGTTATAACTGATGTTACTATAGCAACTATACCAAAATATGTAAGAAGTTCTTCATTTTTGAATACAAGTGAAAATTTCTTTATAAGCATATAGTAATAGAGGTTGAAATTAATACCAAAAAGGAGTATAAAAACAGCAATTGTCATTTCTATTCCAAGACTGTTATAATGTGCTATACTGTCATTCCACATTGAAAATCCGCCTGTACCTGCTGACGAACACGCATGAACTATTGCATCATAAAAAGGCATATCAAAAAGCATGAGAATAACCGCTTCTGAAACAGTCATTGCTATATATATTCCATACAGGATTCTTGCAGAAAAACTTGATTTTGAAACAAGTCGTCCGACGTTCGGACCGGCACACTCTGCTCTCATCATGTGCATTGTACGAACATCATTACTGTTCATTACAGCAAGCACAAACATAAGTACGCCCATACCGCCCAGCCAGTGAGTAAATGCTCTCCAGAACATACAGGACTTTGACATACTTTCAACATCATTCAGAATTGTAGAGCCTGTTGTTGTAAAACCCGATACAGTTTCAAAAAGTGCGTCAATATAGTTCGGAATGTCACCTGAAATAACAAACGGCAATGCTCCTATAGCTGACATTGTAATCCATGCAGCTGCTACACTGACAAAGCCCTCCATTGAAAAAACAGCCGTATTCTTTGGTTTTTTTATTGTAAAAGCTACTGAAATAAACATTGTAATAAAAAAAGGAATACCAAAAGTTGCAAGAACATGACTTTCACCATAAACTGCCCCGACGATTACAGGGAGAAGCATACAAAGTCCAACAACACGAAGAATCTGCCCTATAATATAAGTTATCATTTTATAATTCATTTAACTTGCCTGCTCCCTAATCAAATATTTCCTTTAAGTCATCAAATCCCCTATTTGTTGTGACAATCACAACACTGTCATTTATCATAAGATAATCGTCACCCTTTGGAATTATAAGCTGATTTCCACGTACTATACTTGCTATAAGAATACCACTTCTCAACTTAAGTTTTTTCAGCGGAATACCAATATAATCTTTCTGTTCTTTTACTACAAATTCAATAGCTTCCAGTCTGTCATTTACAAGACGATAAAGCGTGATTATATTGTTTCCTTCGGAGTTCTGTTTTGCACGTACATACTGCAAAATCTGATTGACAGTAATTGATTTAGGTGAAATAATACTGTCAAGATTCAGCGTTTCAGAAAGCTGCATAAGATTTATTCTGTTTACTTTCGTCACAACTTTTTCAACGCCGTTATTTTTTGCAAGCAGAGACATCAGTATATTTTCCTCATCAATACCAGTAAGAGATACAACCGCATCAGCATCGTATACACGTTCTTCCCTTATAATATCCTGATTTGTACCGTCTCCGCATATAATGCTTACCTTGTTAAGTCGCTCACTCAATTCAAGACAGCGTTTTTCATTGATTTCAATAATCTTGACTTTAACACCCATTTCCCTCAACTGCTGTGCAAGATGATAGCCCACACGTCCACCGCCTATTAATACAGCTGATTTAACCCGCTTTTCTCTGTATGCGGCACTTATGCTCTTGAAAAATTTAACCATATTGCTGTGAGAAGCTGTCATATGGATTTTATCGCCCTCATGCAGTACAAAGTCACCGTTAGGTATAATAAGGTCGTTTCCACGCTGAACAGCGCAGATAAGTACATCAAGTCTTAAACGGCGTGAAAGCTGATTAAGTGCGATATTTTCAAGAATACTACCACTTGTTATACGGATTTCCGCAAGGTCAACACGTCCTTTTGCGAATGAATCTATATTTATTGCTTCGGGATAACGCAGAACTTTTGCAATTTCATTTGCAGAATTGTAGTCGGGATTTACCATCATGCTTATTCCAAGTTCCTCACGCATAAAAACAAGCTGTTTTTCAAATTCAGGATTTCTTACACGTGCAATGCAATGACGTGCTTTCATTTTTTTTGCAATAAGGCAAGACAGAATATTCACTTCGTCAGAATCAGTTACAGCAATAAAAATATTGCATTTCTCCACATTAGCTTCTTTAAGGACTTCAGTAGTGAGACAGTTTCCGACAATTCCTTTTACATCATAATCATTTGCAATAGAATTTATTTTTGTTTCATTACGGTCAATAACAGCAACATTATGCTCATTGCAAAGAACTTCTGACAAAGAACTTCCCACTTTTCCTCCACCGACAATAATAATTTCCATAATTCCTCCTGTAAATATATATTATAATAATTATACTCTCTATATGTTAATTTGTCAATAAAAATCCGTATAAAAAACTCAGACTGACGTTTTTTATTAAACGTCAGCCTGAATGTTTTACCAGTTTTTCTGAAGTGATTTTGCAAGTAAAATATATACTATAAGCATGATAATCTGGAAAATAGCAGAAACTTTATTATCGGCAAAGAATATTGAGATAATGTCAAGAATCAGGATAGCAAATGCGATTTTTGAGCATTTTTCGTAATTGCCTTTTAATCCTGCAATAGCCATAATGATTGTTGCCACAGCAGGAATCAACGATAAAATAACTATCAAAACAGCAAAACCGCCTAAAGCTGCTGTAGTTCCGCCTACCGCAGCAGCAAGTGAACCCAAACCAATCCCTCTTATAAGAAGATTGACTGCCGGAATAACATTTGCGATGAGTATCAGAATGTTCCAGACTCTGAAAATGATTTTCATTGTATACCCCCTTTATTATTTTATCCCCACAAACACCCCTATAAATACGTTTGTGCAGTATTAATATTATATCATACTTTGCTAAATTTGTCAATAAAATTAAAGCAATTCAAATAAAAATTTTCAGAAAACAAAAAACCGCATATTATATACGGCTTTTTCTGATTATTCTGTTAATCTTTATTCAGCAACAATCACAGTAATATAAAATATCACTGAAATCACAGTTTTTTAGTTTTTCAGCATTTATGAAGAAATGACATATACCTGAATCTCCCCACATGATATTCTCATAATTTTTTCCATCAATTCTACCAAAATCGCTTTCCATCTGCAAAAGCTGAAAATTATATTTTTCCTGTTCTTCTTCCGATTCACGAGGGTCAAACTGACAGAAATCCGAAGAACCTCCGATTTTATGACCATACGATGAATCACCTTCATATATTGCCTTTGATAAAATATTAAAAGGCAAATTAAGTTTAAATTTCAAATCATACGGACTTTCTATATTTTCGCCTGAAATTTCGTTGAAATATTTGCAGAAAGTTTTCTGGTATCTTATAGAATCCTTTGGTGTATCTTCTGTTGTGGGAATAAATTCAACACCAAATTCATCTTTCAGAGGGAAACATTCCTTTTCAGCATCATCAAATTCAGTAATCGGTGGAACAACAACATTTTCAGAAATACTATCATAATATATTACCTTGTATCCGTTGTCACTACACATACCCCAGCAATCGTCAGCAGAAATCCAGAACTGAATAATACCATTTTTTGGAAAAATTTCTATACCTTTTATATCACTGCAATTTATCTGCATGAGAAATCTAAGCTGATTTCCGTCACTGTCCAGTGGAATTTCAGCTCCTGACGGAAAATATGTAATACCTCCGATTTTACTTTCAAATACTGATGATGTTTTATCCTTTAACCTGAAATGTACAGCATATTGCTTTTCAAGTTCTTCAAGAGTTTTTTTAACAGCAAATTCAGTATACTGCATTGCCTGTTCTTCTGTCATTATAATTCCTCCATATAACTTTTTTCGGCGGTAAATTGAAACTTAACGAAACTTTTCCAATCTTATTAACCGTTCATTATCAGGTTCGGAAATACCGTTTTTATAGTCATAACCCATTTTTATATAAAATGGACAAGCTGTTATTGAAGCCGGAATTTCTACACGTTTGGCTCTTAGAAAATAATCATCTTTTTCAAGTGTTTTGACTATTTTTCTTCCTATACCTTTTCCTTGAAAATCAGGCAGTACAAATATGGTGTAAAGACTGCTTTCGTCTTCTTTTCCCCAGTAAGAACCGATAAACCCACAGCCGACAATTTTATTGTTATAACAATAAACATATCCATTAGTCCAGCTCATACGTTCAATCAGATATTCAGGTGTCAAAGCTTTAATATCATTTTCAATGTATTCCAAAGAATAATCCTTAATATTAGTAATTCTCATTGTTGTCGAAATCAAATCTGCTACTTCTTTTGCATCATTCTCTTCAAATTTCCTTATCATAATAACCTCCCAAAATCACAATCCATCGCACTCTACCTTTACAACACAATACTTATTATTCAGATTTTCTTCATAATACAGACGGAATGAGCAGAGATGCCGAGTTTTTCGCCCGTGAAACCGAGTTTTTCCTCTGTTGTTGCCTTAATGCTTACCTGCGATACATCACAACCGCACACATCGGCAATATTCTTTCGCATGCTCTCAATGTGCGGAACAAGTTTAGGTGCTTGTGCAATTACAGTCGCATCAATATTTCCTATAACGTAGCCGTTTTCCATGCAGATTTCAGTAACTCTTTCAAGCAGTTTCATACTGTCCGCACCCTTGTATTTTTCATCAGTATCAGGGAAATGCTTACCAATATCACCCAATGCCAAAGCTCCGAGCATTGAATCCATTATTGCATGGACAAGCACATCTGCATCTGAATGACCGAGAAGTCCGACAGTATGCGGAATATCAACACCGCCGAGAATAAGTCTGCGACCCTCAACAAGTTTATGCACATCATATCCGTGACCGATTCTGAACATAGTTTCACCTCATTTCAAGTAAAGTTTCAGCTATTTTAATATCTTCAGGAGTTGTTATCTTTATATTAGTATAGTCGCCTGTTGTCATGTATACTTTACCCCCGATAGCTTCAACAAGCTGACAGTCGTCCGTGAAATCGAGATTATGTTCAAGTGCAAATTCTATTCCCTCATAATACAGCTTTTTCTTGAAAATCTGCGGAGTCTGCGTTATATAGAGTGATTTTCGTGGCGGAGTATCTGTTATAATGCCGTCATCAACAACTTTGATAGTATCTTTCACAGGCACTCCTAAAGTTGCACCGCCGAAAACATAAGCATCTTTTATAGCTTTTTCGATGTGTTCAGACTTTACAAGTGGTCTTGCACCGTCGTGAATTGCAACAAGTTCAGTATCTTTTGAAATACAGCGTATGCCGTTTATAACGCTCTGCTGACGTGTATCACCGCCGGTTGTACATTCTTTCAGCTTTGTTATTCCTACTGATTCTGCTTCTGCCCTGATTGCAGGAATATCGGATTCTCTTGCAACAATCACAATTTCTGCTATACTTTCGCATTTTTCAAATGCAAGCATTGTAACGCCTATTACAAGTCGCTCACCTAATGGAAGTAAAATTTTGTTTACTCCGCCCATTCTTGTCGAACTGCCTGCACATACAATAACTGCTGATGTTTTCACAAAAAATCACGCTCCTTTTACTTATTATCGCCGATTCGTTTGTTGATATATTTTGTTTTTATTTTGGAATACAGAATTTTCTGTTCACTGTAAAGACCTCTGTAACCTGAAAGCATATAGCTTACAGCGCAAGCAAGAACATATATGCCGATACCGTCACTGCCGAAAAGTTCAATACTCAACAGGATAGATGCAACAGGACAGTTTGTAACTCCGCAAAAAAGCGATACCATGCCTATTGCCGCCCCGACAGAGCAGTCAAGTCCAATCAAGGGCGCAAATGCACTTCCGAAAGATGTTCCTATGAAAAATACAGGAAAAATTTCACCGCCCTTGAATCCAGAGCAAAGAGTTATAGTAGTAAATATAATTTTTATAACAAATGCAAGTGCAAACGGTTTTTCGCTGAATGATGATATAATCATATCTGCGCCAGTGCCGTTGTAGTTGTAATTATGTACAATAAGTGTTAGTATTACTATAATAACACCGCCGACTTCTGCACGTACTGCATGATTTTTAATTTTCTTAAATAATTTTCCAGTATGGCTCATGGCAATACAGAAAACAATACTTATTATCGCACATATAATCGCAATTAATGCAGTTTTAAGGTATACTATCGGATTCATTTCAGGCAGATTCACACTTACAGAAATATGAGAAATCCCGAAAAGAGACGAAATATAGCTTGCTGAAATTGCCGAAACAACACATGGAACTATTGCGGAATAGTAGAAAATACCAACGCTTATAACTTCCATTGAAAATATAGCCGCTGTAATTGGTGTACCGAAAACAGCTCCAAACATTGCACTCATACAGCACATTGTCATTATTCGCTTATCATCGTCATCAAATTTCAGCTTACGCCCTGCAAACGAACCAAGAGCCGCACCAATCTGCAAAGATGCACCCTCACGACCGCTTGAACCTCCGCAAAGATGAGTTATAACAGTCGCCACAAAAATACATACAGCATGATGTATTCCCATAACTTTATTGTCACGCACCGCAAGCAATACAAGATTTGTGCCTTTGTCGTGACTGTAGTGCATAATATCATAGAAATAAGCAATGAACGCACCGGCCAATGGCAGAAAAAATATTATCCATGTATGTGATTTCCTGAAATTTTCCGCAAATCCTGAACAGAAATGAAAACCAGTTCCGACAAGTCCTATAACAATTCCCATAACTGAACCGATAAAAAGCCATTTTATGAAGCTTATCAGTTCTTTTGACAAATCATTTTCCTTAATGTCATGTATACTCATTTCAAGCTTACAGGCAGTCCGTTAATTTCAATAGTCGGGTCGTCAATATCAATAAGCAGACATTTTCTGCCGTCAATAACGCTTGTGCGGACTTTATCAGCATAATCAGGCTTGATATTTACAGTAATTCCAGTTGTTGCAAGCACTGTCTTATTTTCAACAAGATTTGAGACTGTCAACGGCACATTTCCGCACACTTTCTCAAAAACAGGCTCAACCATCTGCACACGCTCATTTGGTATGCCAATATCCGTAAGAATATCTTTCAGCTTATTGTTGTCAATTACAGTTTTATCTGTATCATCTTTATTTGCTTCCTCAAATTCCTGCAATTTTTCATTTACGGTTTTAATTACCATATAGTCCAAATCATCACCGACAACATCTTTTATGATATTCTGAAAACTTGCTTTTTCATTTTCAGCCGACATTATAAAGTTACAGCCAAGAACATTCTCAACCATTGAAATATTCGGCTTTGATGCTGATTTTGAGTAGTACATTACATGGTTGACATCAGAACTTCTGTTGCTGAAAACAGGGTATAAGAATCCGTCGGAGGGAGCTTTGCTGATTATAAGTTCCTTGTTTATTTTCTTGAAAATCTCATTGTTTGAACTGTCAAAAATAAATCCGTCTGTACCTGTGCTGACAGGGCATACAGCAGTGAGCAGATAACGATAAACTTCTTCTTCATCGTTGTAACTTTCATCATTTTTATCCTTATGACGAATTGTATAGCAACAATAAGCTGTAATTATCGTATAGGGACATTCAGTTACAAGATTATCTGCAATATGCTTGAGAAATCTTTCGCAGACTGCATCATCTTTTAACTCCGACTTAAGCAGAGAATAAAGTATCTCCTGCGGATTACCTTCTTCATATGCCTCATTAGGAAACTCATATTCGCAAAAATTCTTTCCAACACTTGTATTAAGCACCTTTTTAAGTGTTTCCTCATATACATCATGTTCTTCATTAGGCATTGCCACACATGAATTTACTTTGTGATAGCGGATATTTTTTTCCGCATCAATAAATCCTGTAAGCACTTTTTCCATTATAAAAAATCCGCTTTTGTCTGAAAAATTCTTTTTGATTTCTGCTGTTTCTTTTTTGTTCATTTTAAATTCCTCTTTTACATATATCAAATTTTTTCCTCATATATTATAGCACAAAAATCCAGATTTGTCCATACAAAAAATTCTGAAAAATTGTCATAAAACGTATAGACAAATTGATAAAAATATGTTATAATTAAACAAGAATATAATAGCATCGGAGGTGCTGATTAATGAAAATTATGTTTATCGGTGCAACTCATGAAGTTACGGGAAGTTGCAGTTATATTGAAGCCTGCGGAAAAAAGTTTCTTGTTGATTTTGGTATGCAACAAGGTGAAGAATCTTTTGAAAAAGTTCAGATACCTGTTGCACCGTCTGAAATAGATTTTGTTCTGCTCACTCATGCACATATCGACCATTCCGGACTTATTCCACTACTTTTTGCAGGAGGATTCAAGGGTGAAATTCACTCTACTGTCGCAACAGCTAATCTTTGTCGTGTAATGCTCCGTGACAGCGCACACATTCAGGAATTTGAGGCAGAATGGAAAAGCCGTAAAGCAAAAAGACGTGGTGAAGATGATTATGAGCCACTTTATACTATGGACGATGCTATTGGTGCAATTGAACTTTTTGTTCCGCATGAATATGAGTCACCTGCTGAAATTTCAGAGGGAATTACAGTTTCTTTCCGTGATGCAGGTCATTTGTTAGGCTCATCAAGCATAATAGTCACTTTGACAGAAAACGGTGAAACACGTACTATTGCATTTTCAGGTGATATAGGAAATATTAATCAGCCACTTATCCGTGACCCGCAGTTTATTGATTCTGCTGATTATGTAGTCATGGAATCAACATATGGAAATCGTGTCCACAACAGACCGCATGACTATGTAACGGCTCTTGCTGATATATTGCAGAAAACTTTTGACCGTGGAGGAAATGTTATAATCCCGTCATTTGCAGTTGGCAGAACACAGGAAATGTTGTACTTTATCCGACAGATTAAAGCAGATAATCTTATAACAGGGCATAACGGATTCCATGTTTACGTTGACAGTCCCCTTGCAATTGAAGCGACTGACATATTTATTAACAACCGTGAAAGCTGTTACGACGAGGAGGCACTTTCTTTTGTGCGACAAGGTGTAAACCCGATTTCTTTCGACGGACTTATAAGAACTGTTACCAGTGACGATTCAAGGGCGATTAATGACGATACAAAACCAAAAGTTATAATTTCTGCAAGTGGTATGTGCGAGGCAGGACGAATAAAGCATCATTTAAAACACAATTTATGGATTCCGCAAAATACCGTGCTTTTTGTTGGCTATCAAGCAAGAAATACACTTGGCAGAAGTCTTGTTGAGGGTGCAAAAAAAGTAAAGTTATTCGGGGAAACAATTCATGTTTCAGCTGAAATCAAACAGTTACCGGGTGTAAGCGGTCACGCTGATATGAACGGACTGAAAAACTGGGCAAAAGCTATATCAGGAGTAAAGAAATATTTTATAGTTCATGGCGATAAAGAATCCGCCGACGGCTTTGCACAACATTTGCGTGATGAATTTGATTTTGATTCATACGCACCATACAGCGGTGCGGAATTTGACTTGATTTCAGGAGAAATCACTGTTGACGCAAATCCTGTTCCGATTGAGAAAAAACCGCAGAATACAGGTAATATCTGCTATAATGACCTTGTATCTGCCGTTGACCGTCTTTCACGTCTTATTTGTCAATCAGGTGGCAGGGCAAATGCTGATATGCGCAGACTTACTGAAGCTATCAATCGTCTTTGTGAGGATTGGGAGATTTAGCAATATATACAAAAAAATCCGCAGAATTTCTACATCTGCGGAATTTTTTATTGCTTAAATATTTTTTCGATTATCAGAATTTCTTCCTTACTGATACATTTCCTGCCTTCAAAATCAAGACGGATAACATATGGCATAAAGTCAATAATTCGGAGAAAATCGTCACAACCGAAGTTCTTGTCGAAATAATTAAGTATAGTGCTGAGTGCTGTACCATGAGTTCCAATCATTATATTTTTATCATGGTGTGCGTCCAGCACGTCAAAAAGAGCAGAAATATTGCGTTCCTGCACGGATATAAGAGATTCTCCGCCGTCTTCATGATAATCAAAATCAGCCCATCGCCTGCGAAACATCTCTATATTATTACCATTATTGCCTTTGTCACATTCCTGAAATCTCATATCTTTATATATTTCCAATCCGTGCATTTCAGCAGTCTGTTTTATTGTTTTTATACTCCGCAGATATGGACTTGAAATTACAAAGTCAAGATATATATTTTTAAAAGCTTCTGCTACTTTTTTTGAATCTTTTTCGCCCTCTGTAGTCAACGAACGTGTCACATCATCACTACATATAAAATCAGGCTGTGCATGACGGACAAAATAAACAGATGTCATTTTAGATTCCTCAAATCACTGTATATATATATAAAACAAATGACTCTTATTCTTCAATTGTGATAACACCGTTTTGAGACAACCATTTCAGAAACTCAAAGCGTGCCTGGTCCTTACACTCTGGCTTTATCATATAATACATATAATGCTCAACGAGATGGAGTGTTTCGGCTGTACGTCCCTCAATTTTAAACTGTTCAAATCCCATTGGAATATATGTATTCCAAATCTCATCAGGAGATATATGATTTTTCAGGTTGACCATTTCAAATAAGCTTCTTTCTGTACATGGACATTCATCAAACTTCAGGATTTCTGGATGTTCCTTTTTGAGTTTTTCCACGTTAAACGGCATATCATGGTATTTTTTTACATGATTTGCATATATAATCTGTTGCATACCGACTACTTTATAATGCTCTGTACGCATCTGACAGTTCGGATTACAGCAGGCATTGACCAGAAGTTCACATTTTTTCTTATCAGAAATTTTTTTCAGAGTATCAAAATCATGATTCAGGTCATAATCAATTACAACAATGTGATAATCCTTTTCAACCTCCGCACAAAGCTGTTCCTGATTAGTGATACGCTTACAGGTTGAACTTGTGATTTTGTAATTAGGGTAATTTTTTCGTATATAATCCTCCAGTAAGGGTGAAAAAACAATAACTTCATTCATGCCGTTATCGGCAAGGTGCATCACCATATTGCAGAAATTATCATCAAGATGTTTCTTTTCAAGCATTGGATTGGTGAATGTAAACCTCAGCGGAATCCCTCTTTCATTGAAATTTTTGATAACGCTTTTAATAAACGTCTTGTCGCATATTCCGCCCTGCGTACGTCCTCCGTTCCATAAAGACGGTGGAAATGCACCATATACCGAAGCAATTTCAACACCCTCACGAAAATATTGCGGACACTGCCTAAGAAATTCAACAAAAACAAGATTCAGCTTAAAATGTCCTGCAAAATCAGGAAGATGAAAACGTGCTTTCATTCAGATGCTCCTTTCTGTAATCCAATTGTTTCAATATATAACAAAAAAACTTAGAGCCGTAATTACTCGATTCTAAGCCTTTTGAGATTGGTGGGGCATCAGGGACTCGAACCCCGGACCGTCCGGTTATGAGCCGGATGCTCTAACCAACTGAGCTAATGCCCCTT
>JAIDTI010000087.1 GCA_029060755.1 Ruminococcus sp.
ATGTAAATATTTAGAAAAAATGTTGACAAAGGATAATTAATAAAGTAAAATAGTATATATCAAAAAATAAAGGAATGATTCAAATGAAAAAAGTTGTTACTATTCAGGATATATCATGTTTCGGCAAATGTTCGCTTACCGTTGCACTGCCGATAATTTCTGCTATGGGAATTGAAACGGCTGTTATCCCAACGGTTGTATTATCCACACATACAGGAGGTTTTGAGGGATTTACATTTCACGATTTATCAGATGATATTTCCGCAATCTCAAATCACTGGAAAAATCTCGGACTGGAATTTGATTCCATTTATACCGGCTATCTTGGTTCAGCATCACAAGTTCAGATTATGTCAGATTTTTTTGATAGTTTCGGTACAGACAGAAATTTCATCGTTGTTGACCCGGTTCTTGGAGATTCAGGAAAGCTTTATGCAGGACTTACAGATACTCTTGTCAATGAGATGCGTAAACTATGTGCAAAGGCAGACTATATTCTACCAAATATGACAGAAGCATCTTTTCTGCTTGATATTCCGTATATTGACGGCTGTAATGAGGAGCAGGCTAAAAGCGTGCTGAAAAAACTTGCTGAACTTGGCTGTAGAGTACCGGTTCTTACAGGTGTGCGCAAGGGCGATTTTGAGGGAGCAGGTGCTTATGATTCATTGAAAAATGAGTTTTACTTTGCATACAGCAAACATATTGACAGGCATATACATGGTACGGGCGATATTTTTGCAAGCGTCTTTACAGGTGCAGTAACTCTTGGAAAAAACATTCAGCAAGCTCTTGATATATCGGTCAGATATATTTCCGACTGCATAGAAGTTTCCATGCCTTATCTTGATGAAGTTTGGTATGGCAGTTGTTTTGAACTTTGTCTGGACAAACTGATAAAATATACAAAAGAATAGCTGACGGAAAAGGAGTCTGCTATGAAAAAATCAAAAAGATTAACAATTGCTTTTGCTTTTTCTTTAATACTTTTGACTGGGATTATTACCTGTTTTATTTGTAATTTTGCAGTTTCGGGCGGTCTGACATGGTCGTTAATTCCTTTTATCTCCAGCTGTTTTACTTGGCTTCTGCTGTTTCCGTGTATCATATTCAGAAAAAAAGAAATTTTTTCAGGTTTAATATCATTGAGTATTTTTATTGCCCCTTATCTTTATCTTTTAAGTAATTTGACAGAAACAAAAACTGTATTTTCAGTCGGTTCAGTGATTGCATTGACTTCAGTTGTGTTTTTATGGATTGTATATGCAGTTTTCAGACGATTTAAAACAAGAAAATCAATAGCTTCAGGAATTAATTTTTTATTGGCTGTTCTGTTGGTGTTCACCATTAATTTAATTCTTTATAAGATGACAGCAGAATCTTTTTTTGATATATGGGATTTTTTATCCGTTTTTATTCTGCTAATATTAGCAATTGTTTTTTTAAATAAAAAATAATAACCATTATTTTCCTGATTATATAAAAAAATCCTGCTCATAATAATACCATAATAATTTTACAAGGCGGTATTGTTATGGCATATAATAAAGTTGTTATTTCAGGAATAAATACTTCAGAACTTATTGTTTTGAAAGAAGAAGAAAAAATACAGCTTCTCAAGGAAATAAAAGAAACAGGAAGCAAATCGGCAAGGGACAAGCTTATAAATGGTAATCTTCGGCTTGTTTTAAGCGTTATTCAACGTTTTACAGGCAGGGGAGAGGACATTGACGACCTTTTTCAGATTGGTGTTGTGGGACTTATAAAGGCTATCAATAATTTTGACCTGACAAAAGAAGTCCGATTCTCTACTTACTGTGTTCCCATGATTACTGGAGAACTTCGCCGGCATTTGCGTGATTATAGTCAGATTAAGGTAAGCCGTTCGCTCCGTGACCTTGCTTATAAGGCTATTCAGGCAAAAGAAAAGCTCATGCTGAAAAATCAGCGTGAGCCAAATATTGAGGAGATTGCAAATGAAATAGGTGAAAAAAGAGCAGATGTTGTTATTGCGCTTGAAAGTATAAGCGACCCGATTTCACTTTATGAGCCTGTTTTTTCTGATTCTGATGATAATATGTACGTAATCGACCAGATAGGCGACAAGAATAACGTTGAAAACTGGCTTGACGAACTTTCAATCCGTGATGCAATAAAACAGCTTGGCGAAAGAGAAAAGAATATACTCTATCTCCGCTTTTTGCAGGGTAAAACTCAGGTTGAAGTTGCAAACGAAATAGGCATATCACAAGCGCAGGTTTCAAGACTTGAAAAATCTGCAATAAAACGTATTAAATCAAGCATATGAAAAAAAGCCGTTTGAGGAAAAATCCACAAACGGCTGTTTTTTATGGATATTGAGGATTCTGATTTCAGCATATTATTTTATTATACCGCAAGCTATTTTTTTTCCTGAATTTCCTGACGGTTGAGAATTAAAATCATCAGATAAAGCATGTATTATAACCGGAAAACCTTTTACCTGAAATGGCTGAAAACGGTTGGTGTATACAGCAGTCCACGCATATCCATTATTGCTGAATAATACTGGAAAGTCGCCCGTATGGAAAGGGTGTTCCATATTAGTGAAATTCAGATGAGAGCCTGCATCAGTAAACGGGTCATTGGTATTTCCAGTACAGCTTTTTCCGTTATGAATGTGCATTGCAAAAACTCCGTTTTCTGAGGGCAGATTAAAAATTTCAGCAACGACCATAGAGCCGTTGTGAGCTTTGAAAAACGAGACTGTTCCATGTATATCGGGATATTCAGGTGAACCGCATATAACTGCCTTAAAGCATGGACATTGCAGGAGAATGTTGTTGTTCAGCATATAAAACCTCCGAATTGTAATTTTAATATATATCTATGATTTATGTATAATTTGTGATACTTATCTGAACAGTGGTAATAATAATGAATGAACAACTGAAATGGGTATTACTATCTACTCATTTGTGCGGATATTCAAACATAAAAAAGCCGTTTGCAGAAAATTCCGCAAACGGCTATATTTGGCGGACAGGGAGGAATTCGAACCCTTTACTCACACCTATGAAAGAAGCCTGTTTTAAGGCGATTATATTTATTCCGTGTGACAGTCATGTGACTGTTTCTGAACTGTGGCAGTATCGTCAATAACTGATGTAAAGAATTTGTCAATTATCATCTGATATTCATTTTCTTTAGCATTAGTCGTGTGGGTGTAGACTGATTTCATAACATTATCAGTAGACCATCCGCCAAGTTTCTGAATGTATTCACTTGGTACACCTAAATCATTTAAAGTTGTAGCAAACTCATGACGCAGCTTATGAAACGTAATATCCATTCCATTTTTATTCATTAAGAGTTTAAACTTTTTTCTTATGTACTCATATTTGAGATTCACAATAAAGTCATTGTCATTATCATGAGGAACTTGTCTGATGAGATTCAGAATATATGACGGAAGAAGATTTGTGCGTGTACTGTCATTAGTTTTATTCTGTTCTCTGACAATATCCTTATCAAGACATATTCTTGCTCTGCAAATTGAGATATACTTTCCATCTGCTGAAATATCACTAAACTTCAAGCCTCTTACTTCGCTGATTCTCAAAGAAAGCCACATTGCAAGCAAACAAGGTAATTCAAGTTCCGTACCGATGATTACTTTCAGCACATTTTCAGCAGACGGAATATCCTTTTTCAATGGTTTTGCTTGTGGAATGGTGATTTTCTTGATATTCAGTTCAATTCCCTGAACATCAAGAGCACTTTTTAAAAGCGAAACAGCAGATTTTATTGATTTACGGCTTAGTCTTTTATAGTAAACGACAAATAAAATAACCTATTGAAAAATAGTAGAGGAAGATGTATAATGAAATAGGGTGAAGAAATAT
>JAIDTI010000088.1 GCA_029060755.1 Ruminococcus sp.
TAACCATTATATCACATTATTTTTGATTTGTCAAGTACTTTTTCAAACTTTTTTCAAAAAATTTTTCGTGACATTTCGTTTCGCTCTCTCGTCCGACAGCTTTATTATTATATCACGTATTTCTACATTTGTCAAGTAAAAAAACACATATAAAAATCATATTTTTTTGTAGGTTTTGTCAACAACAAAATAAGCACAGCATTTAAGCCGTGCTTATTTCACCATTCATAATCATTATAATTGTCATCATCTTCATAGTCGGAGCCATCACAATAATACGGACAATCTTCAGCCGATGTGCCTGGCATAACTGGAACTTGTCTTATCTCACAAAATCCAGCCATAAACGGATTGTTACTTCCATCAAAATTTTCACATGAACGACAGCAACTCATAACACTAACCTCCTTATAAAATATTAACTTGAATATCTTTCAAATGCTGAAAAATCTTCTTGTCAAATATTAGTATACCATAGTATTTTGAATTTGTCAAGTATTATTTTACAATAGTATTGTAAAATTTGACTTCGGAGGTATATTATTATGTTTTATGAACGTATAAGAGAATTAAGAAGTTCTCTTGGAATAAATCAGGTTGAGTTTGGCAAGAAGCTCAATGTTACAAAACAGTGCATAAGCAACTGGGAAAATGGCAATATTCAGCCGTCAATTGATATGCTGATAAGAATCTGTTCTGTTTTTAATGTCAGTGCAGATTATCTTCTTGGACTGAAAAACGAATGTTCGCTTGATGTGTCAGGACTTTCAAGTGAAAAAATTTTGCACATTCAGCATATTATAAATGATATAAAAAACTGTTGAAATAATAAAAGCGACCCTGATAAAAGTCGCTTTTTGTGTTATTTTTTTAGCACAACATTATTATTGCTGATTTTAAATCCCGATAAATTCTCAATAAATCGGCTGAATTTTGAGTAACCGTATGTTTTCACGTCAAAATCAGGTACTTTCAGACAAAGCTGTTTTTTCAGTTCACCAAGATTATAACCCTTTTTACCACCGCTTCTGACAATTGACGATAAAATGCCCTCAACTTTCTGCAAATCAGTTTCCTTTGATTTTTGAGAAACAAGAATACTGCTTCCGACCTGACGAAAATTCAAGCAGTCAAAATCCTTGAGGAACTGGGAAAATTTTGAATATCCATAATTTCTCACATCAAAATCGGGATAACGTCCTTGCAGACGGCTTCCAAGTTCACCTATGTTTATTTCTTCCTCTAAATTGGCATTTTCGGCTATAATTCGTATGATTGCAGATTCAAGCGTTTTCATTTCGACTTTATCACTGTCATTCGTCTGCACCTCTTCTTCTGCAAGAACTTCCAGATATTTAAACAGATTGCAGGCTGTACTGAATGGTTTCGGAGTTTTTTTCTCACCCATGCCGATTACGTGCTTGCCTGATTCACGCAGGCGAATTGCAAGTCTTGTGAAATCGCTGTCACTGGAGACAATACAGAATCCGTCCGCATTATTTGAGTAAAGAATATCCATAGCATCAATAATCATAGCGGAATCGGTTGCATTTTTGCCTGTTGTATAGCTGTACTGCTGAACAGGAGTTATAGCATTGTCAAGAGCCATATTTTTCCAGCCTGCAAGATTGGTGCGGGTCCAGTCGCCGTAAACACGCTTATAAGTAGCTATGCCGTAGTTTGAAAGTTCGTCAAGAATATTTTTTGTGTATTTCGGTGCAACGTTGTCCGCATCAATCAATACAGCATATCGCATTTCATTTTCCATAATTCACCTCTTTCTGTTGATATAAAAATTTCACTTTAAATTAAGAACCATAAATACATCTGAACGCACACTTGAATTATATTTTTCAGTATCAACAAAACCTGTTCTGCGATATAAAGCGATTGCTTTTTTACTTGTTGACAAAGAATCCAAATACATTTTACTATAGCCATACTCTTTCGCATAGTCCACAGCTTTTAAGAGCAGACGTTTTCCGTGACCCATACCATGATATTTTTGCAGAAGATAGAGTGATTTCAATTCACAATTCATTGTATTTAATTCGCTGACTGCAACTACACCAATAATATTTTCGCTGTCAAACATACACCAGAATTTTTTGAAATGATTCTGAATATCAAGATAATAACTATGCCGACCATTAATATCTAAAGTTCTGTCCGATTCAGGCAAACATTTTTCTAAAAATTCTATTAAAAGAGATTCAAAAGTTTTGTTATATTCTGTCAGTTCAAATGATTTCTTCATTTCCACTTCCATAAGTCAACCTCTTTTTCTTAATTTCAGGTAATTCTTCCACTACAGCATTAAGTAAAACTGCAAGAAACTGCCTGTCGTCAACATTTTTAACAAGTAGCATTTCCTTTGCATTTTCGTAAGGAAGTTCCAACGGAGCATCAGGCATTAAATTTCTTGCGGATTTTGTCAGCTTTACAAGAAATCTGTCGTCATAGATTCCGCCGATAACTTTATCTTTATAATATATGATGTATTCGCCCATCATTTTATGGCTTCTGACATTTTCAATTCCCGAAAGCTGTTCCATGATAAAATCGTAGTATTCTTTAGATGTCGCCATATCTTCACCGTCCAAAAATATTAATCTGAATATAAAGAAAAAATCCCGAAACTATTGCTTCGGGATTCAAATAATACCAAGGTTATTACCCCAGTACTTTGGAGCGGATTACGAGGCTCGAACTCGCTACCTCCACCTTGGCAAGGTGGCGCTCTACCAGATGAGCTAAATCCGCATTTAGTAAAGAATACAATCAATATAATCGTATTCTTTATGGTGCCTCCGGTCGGAATCGAACCAACGACACGAGGATTTTCAGTCCTCTGCTCTACCGACTGAGCTACAGAGGCAAAAATGGCGACCCGGATGAGGCTCGAACTCACGACCTCTAGCGTGACAGGCTAGCGTTCTAACCAACTGAACTACCGGGCCATTGTGGTGGGGACTACAGGGCTCGAACCTGTGACCCTCTGCTTGTAAGGCAGATGCTCTCCCAGCTGAGCTAAACCCCCACATAGCCATTTTATTTTTGTCGTTCAGTTTTCATCTTACCCCTGACGACGTATATTATTATATCACACTTTTTTTGATTTGTCAAGTGTTTTTTGAAAATTTTTCAAAAATTTTTTTTCAAGCAATTTTCCCCTGTATTTCGGCAAAAATCAGCAGTTCCCGAAAGAAAAATTCAGGAACACTGAAATATTTTTTATATTTAACTATTTTTCTACATCAAATATATCATCATAACTTACATTCAAAATTTTCTTTATTAAAATAACTTCATCATGATAGAGATGCCTTTGACCTACTTCAATTTTTGCAATTGCACTCCTTGTAATGTCACAACCGTTTATCTGTAATTTTGTTGCAAGCTGTTCCTGAGTCATGTTTATATTTTCTCTTAAAATTCTTATATTATTTCCTACTTTATTTTCAATCTTTTTGTTCATCATATACAAATCCTTTCATATTTTTCTAAAATAATAAAAAAGTCCTTGACTTTATTATAGATTTGTATACAATAAAATTGCACCTGTATAGGTGCAAAAATAAAAAGGAGGAAAAATCATGCCAAAAGTTTTAAATCTTTTTATGAGCCTGCATTGTGAGCCCTATCCATATTGTGGTTATACCATTTTATTCATCACTGAATCAAAATTTGCATATTGTCGTGGTTGTCACAGAAATATTCGTGTTTATAATGGAACTCTTGCAGGCTAAAAACACAAAGGGGGTGTGCAGATTAATGCACACCATTTTGTTTTATATCTTAACATATTATTTCCAAATTTCTGCTTCTTCAAATATAAGCGACCAATAAATATCAGCAAGTTCATTATAGTTTTTGCTTGTGATGATACTTTTATATTCAGGCAGAAGATAATCAAGATTATTTTTCCACTGTTCGCCCTCCAGTTCAGAGAAGTCATCATCATCAACAGCATACGAAACAACCGAAAGCATCATTACATAAAGGAACTCGTCGAAATCCTTGCCAATAACATCGGGCAAATCGCAGGTATCGTGGACAAACATTATAACTTTCGGTTCGCCTGCTCCCTTTTCGTACAGAAAGCAGTAAAAATCGCCACCGCCATTCATAGCAAACGGAATCAGCCTGTATTTTTCGTCAAGCTTCTCGTCCATATCTTCTTCATGCCATTCAATCAGTTCATTCAGTCCATCAATATAATCAGGAATCTCATCAAAAAAAGCAGGTTCGGCATCACATGAAAGCATTAAAAAAGCTTTCGGGTTATTGAGATAATGTTCTCTATTTTCATTAAATTTCTCATGTCCGACCTCTACCCATTCCATAGCACCTGTTTCATAGATTTCATGAAACTTTTTCGGAAATTTCACATCAAGATTTTTTTCAAGTTCAGCTAAAGTCATAAAAATTCTCCTTATACAATCATCAGCAGTTCCCGAAAGAAAAAATCGAAAACACTGAAATATTTTTTATATTTAACTAAAAATTTCTATCTCTTCAAAATTCATTAACAAGTAAAATTTAAACAGTTCTTCAGAAGTGCTTTCTGTAATCTTCTCTGTAATCTTCTTTCTGTATTCAGGAAGAAGGTAGTTAAAATGATTTTTCCAATGTTCTCTCTCAAGTTCGAAAAAATCGTCATCAAAAGCGCAATCGGCAGCACATGAAAGCATCATTATATAAAGAAATTCATCAAAATCTTTTCCAATAATATCAGGGATATAACGTGTATTATAGTCAATCTTTACGATTTTCGGCTCGTCCGAACCTTTTTCGTACATAAAACAATAATAATCAAATTCGCCATTAAGTGCAAACGGAATAAATCTTAATTTTTTGTCAAGTTTCACATTCATAAGATTTTCATGAAATTCAATAGTTTCATTAAGTTTCTCAATATATTCAGGAATACTATTAAAGCAAATAGGGAAAATTTCACCAGAAAGAACAAAAAAAGTTTTAGGGTCATTGAGATAATGCTCTATGTTTTCATTGTATTTCTCGCCTTCGACCTCAAGCCATTCCATAGCACCAGTTTTATAGATTTCATGGAACTTTTTTGGGAATTTCACATCAAGATTTTTTTCAAGTTCAGCTAAAGTCATGAAAATTATCCTTTCATTCCCAGTTTACCAGAAACTCTTTGTCAATAAATTCAGCACTTTGTATTTTCAGATAATTCTTTTTAATAAGAACACGCATTTTTTCATACTCATTTTCATTGTCACTCCAGAATGACATTGGAAGATTAAGCACTGCATTCAGCAAATCGCCGTCATAATATGTAACTTCCTGAAATATATCATCTTCCAAAGCATTTACAGCAACAGGAAGCAGATATTTTACACCAATCTTTTGAGTGATAAGCAGTCTTACTTCCTCAATGCTAAGCTGATTCAATGGCTTTTTCAGTGCATTTTGACTTGTTCTGACAACATATGAATCTATACCGCAATCCACACATTCTATATTTTCCAGTTCAGCAATTGATTTATCATTTAACATAATATTTTCCTTTATGAAAATCAGTCGCAGATTACTCCACGACTGATTAAATTAATTAACCTTTAAGTTCAACACGACGGATTTTTCCGCTGATAGTTTTTGGAAGTTCGTCACGGAATTCAACAATACGTGGATATTTATAAGGTGCAGTATGCTTTTTAACGTACTCCTGAATCTCCTTTTTGAGTTCGTCTGTACCCTCTGTACCCTTTACAAGTACGATAGATGCCTTTACAACCTGACCACGAACAGGGTCGGGAGCTGCACTTACTCCACATTCAAGAACGTATGGGAGTTCCATAATAACACTCTCAATCTCAAATGGTCCGATACGATAACCAGATGACTTGATAACATCATCAACACGTCCGACATACCAGTAGTAACCGTCCTCATCTTTATAAGCGGTATCACCAGTATGATAAATATTGTCGCTCCATGCCTCTTTTGTCTTTTCTGCATCTTTGTAGTAGCCAAGGAAAAGTCCGGGAGGAGTATTCTTGTCAGTACGGATAATAATTTCACCTGTTTCACCAGGTTTTACTGGATTTCCGTCAGCGTCAACAATATCAACATCATACTGCACATTCGGCTTACCCATAGAGCCGGGACGTGCAACCATTCCGACAAAATTGCCGATAACAAGAGTAGTTTCAGTCTGTCCGAATCCCTCCATAAGCTTTACGCCAGTAGCTTTCAGGAACTGATTATATACTTCGGGATTGAGTGCTTCGCCTGCAACAGTAGCATATTTTATACTGCTTAAATCGTATTTTGACAAATCTTCTTTAATAAAGAAACGGAACATTGTAGGCGGTGCGCAGAATGTAGTTATACCGTACTTCTTGAACATCGGCAGAATTTTATCTGCATGGAAACGCTCAAAGTCGTATACGAAAATACAAGTCTCACTAAGCCACTGTCCATAGAGTTTGCCCCAGAGAGCTTTTCCCCAGCCTGTATCAGAAATAGTAAGATGTATGCCATTCGGGTCGACATTGTGCCAGTAGCGAGCTGTAACAAAGTGACCGAGAGCGTATAAATGGCTATGTGCGGCAATTTTCGGATAGCCTGTAGTACCTGATGTGAAGTACATAAGGTTAGTTTCGTTACCGCATGAAAGTTCGTTCGGGTCTGTAGGTCGCTCAAATACATCACTGCAACCCTTTATGCCACTATCAAAGTTAAACCAGCCGTCACGCTCACCCTTTACAATCATCTTTGTAATCTTCATTCCACATTCGTCAACAGCAAGGTCAACCTGATTTGCAACGTCGCCATCAGATGTACACACAATAGCCTTGACATCAGCAGCTTTAAATCTGTATGTGAAATCATGCTGTACAAGCTGATTTGTTGCAGGAATTACAATTGCACCTAATTTATGGAGTGCGATAATAGAAAACCAGAACTGATAATGTCTCTTGAGAACAAGCATAACCTTATCGCCTTTTTTGATGCCCATAGACCTGAAATAATTTGCAGTCATATTGGAATATTTCTTGATTTCGGCAAAAGTGAAACGCTTTTCGCTCATGTCGTCAGCTACATAAATAAGAGCTGTCTTGTCTGGATTTTTATTTGCAAGAAAGTCAACAACATCAAAACCAAAGTTGAAAGTATCTGTATTCTTGAATCTTATTGCTTTCATAGCACCGTTTTCATCTGTATCAACCTCAACAAACTGTTCAGCAACAGGATTTTCAACTTTTGCAAGGTCAAAATTTGTGACACCTGGCAGAATAACGGGTTCAATATGCTGAATTGCTCTTTGTGGCTGATTCACACCAAATACAACAGCATAGAACTTACATTCTTTTCCGCCTACTGCCCATTCGTCGTGAAGTTCTGAACTGTCAAAATAGATTGAATCGCCCTCATTGAGAATCTCAATATTATCGCCGACCTGCACTTTAAGCTGTCCGCTTACAACAATATCCATTTCCTGACCTTCATGTGTATGTGTATGAGGAACTCTATAACGCTCATCAACATAAGGTATAGTTACAAGGAATGGTTCACCGATTTTATTCTGGAAGTTCGGAGCAAGTCTCATATAGCTTAAACCTTTTCTTCTTGCAATAGGAAGTCCCTGACCTGCCCTTGTTATGTCGTAGCTTTTAATATGTGGTGATTCGCCTTCCATAAGGTCGGTAATGTCAACACCGCAGGCATTTGCGAATTTATAGATAAAAGTAAAGCTGAAATCTTTAGCACCGCCCTCATATGCAAGGTACTCATAAGAAGATACTCCACACTTTTCAGCCATTTCCTCTGGAGTCAGACCTACTGACTCACGGGTGAGTCTAATTCGCTCGGCTACCTCTCTTATCTTAAACTCTGGACTAATTGAATTACTCATAATAGCAAGCCGCCCCTTTCTTAATAATATTTACGCCTTTTTTTAATATAAAAGCTACATGACGTAATTTTATAGTAAAAAATCTTTTTTTCAGGGTATGAAAACCATTTTTTTTATGATAGAATAGAATCATAGAAGGAGAACAAAAAACGATTAATCGAAAAAATTTAAGTTCCCTGTATTGATAAGACAAAAAAGATTAAAGACGCATTTGAAGTCAATGCTTACATGAAAATAATTATAGCACAATCAAATGTAAATGTCAAGAAAAATCTTAATAAAACTGTCAAATCAATACAAACCACTTATATAAAATATGAAACAATTCATAAAAAATTCAAATTGTAAGACATCTATTAAAAAAAGAAACAAAATATACAGAATGTATAAAAAAGCTTTGTGCAAAATAACAAAATTTATTGTTAAAATCAACAAAATAAGCTGTAAATCTTGACTTTTGTATAAAAGAGTGGTAAAATAATGGTAGAAAAAACATTAACATAATGTAAATTTTTCGGAGGTGTGTGTTTATGTTAACAAGATTTAAAAAATTCTATTCAAAGATGGTTAGCTTCCTTACAGCTATGATGATGACATTCACAACAGCAATGTTTGCTCTTACTTTTGCAGGAACAACTGCTTCTGCTGCTGAATATGCTCCAGAACAGCTTTCTGAAATGGCAAATCAGGTTGCAATGCTCTTAAATAAGGAACGTGAAGCACTTGGTCTTAATCCGCTTTATGTTGTACCTTATCTTAATGAGTGCGCTGAAATAAGAGCCAAAGAACAGGTTGAAACAGAGGGTCACTGGCGACCGAATGGTGAGTACTTTAGTGAAGTAATTGACACTGAAAGAATATCATGGCTCTATTCATCAGAAAACATTGCTTTAGGCACAGCAAGTGCTGAAGATGCTGTCAATGCATGGAAAAATTCATCACTCCACTGGGCAAATGCTATGAATAACAGCTTTACTCATACAGGCATTGCAGTATACTATGATGAAAACAGCAAATACAAATGGAACTGGATACAGATTTTTACAAACGATATGGAACCAGGCACAGTATATGAAGGTCAGTATCTCCCTACAAATCATGTTATCGTACCAGCTGATAACGGCGATATAAATGGTGATGCAGTAATCAACACATTTGACTATATCGGTCTTGTAGAATATATCCGCAAGAGCAAGGAAAAAACTCCTGTTTACTTCAATGATGAGCAATTAAAAGCTGCTGACTGCTTCAAAGATGGTATCATTACAGAAGCTGATGCAAAATGCTTGATGAGATATATTATTGGTGAATACAAATCTCTCCCATTTGAGTTCTAAAAAATATTAATAATTTAGAAATTCAGTTTAACACACCATAATAAAAAACCGTTCCAGATTTTAAAATTCTGGAACGGTTTTTTATATTTATTTTTCTTCCTGATGTTCTTTTATTCTTTATCAGATTCTTCTTTCTCTTTTTCTTCTGATAATTTTTTTGATTCAGCTAAAGCTTTTCTTTTTTTGCTGTCAGCAACAATTGTTTCAATAAATGCTATTGCAAAATAGAGCATAAGTACTACGCCTTCAAGTACAACAAGTGGGAACTTTGCATTTTCAATTATACGTGAAACCTTGTCTGTTGTTGTATTTGTTGCAGGAGCAAGAACAGTATAAGCATTTTTGAATGTTACATTGATATAATAATCTTCTGATGTATCACTTACAACTTCAATAAGATTATTGATTTTTGCATTAAGTGAAGCAAGTTCTGCATCTACCTTTGTAAATTTATCAGATGAGCCGACAGGATTATTTCTCAATGCCTCCTGACGTTCTTTATAGTAATTAATCAACTGCTTTGTTTCTGCAAGACTGTTTACTAACTGATTCTTTTCATCAATCATTTTGTCATACTGTTCAGATGCAACTGTAGATTGTGTTTTTGTATCATCTGTACCATTTCCGAAAATAATAATTTCATCTTTCTGATAGCTTTCGATTGATTCATTATAAGATTTAAGCTGTTCCTCATATTGTGATTTTAAACGTGTGAGAGCTTTTATTCTGTACTCATAATAAGCAAGTGCTGTTTCCTTATCTTTTGTAAGGTTGTTTACAGTAACATAAGATGAAATCTTGTCAAGGTCGATTGTTTCAATGGTATTTATTGATTCATAAAGGTCGGCAAATGTATATCCTGTTGCAGATGAGCGGAATCGTGTCTGGTCTTCAACCTGAAGCTGTCTGACATACTTTTTAAGAGTATTTATACTGTCGCTGAAAACTTCAACAGCTTCTGAATAATCATAATCGTTATAATCAACAGCAATTACAGCATTTCCAAGAGATTCATTATATCCGTATGTCTTATAGAAGTAGTTGTTGTATTCGTCAAGAACAGCATTGAATATAGCAACAGCATCATCATCTATAAGACCTGTATCAGTATAATTAAAATACACCTCATACTGCGTAGGGAAATAAGATACTTCAAGTATTCTGTCAGCAGCAGTTATATTTCCGTTCTGTTCAAGAATACTGTTATAAACAGTGTATCTGTCTATAATGTCCTTTGGTCTTCTTCCACGAAGTGTAATACCCTGTCTTATTGAGTCAATCAATCCTAAATCCATATTAAGAGATGTAAGCGCACTTTCAATAACAGCCGGATTCTTGATAGAATAAGGGTCAAAATCCTTTCCGGCAGGGTCAACGCCTTTTTCGATTCCATCAAATGAAAAACTTATAAGGGCTGACAATGACGGTTTTTTTACATGAGTTGTAACTCCTGCATAACCAAATGCTGCGACAACGCAAAAGACGGCAATCACTATCCAGAGAAGCAGATACTTTTTCAGCTTCTTCAACAATGTCGAAAAAGATAAGACAATTTCTTCTTTTTCTTCCTCATCATTCTTTATCATAATATTAATATTACGATTGTCTTGTTCCATTTTTTTCCTCCTGTTTTATTATAAGTATTTATCAGATAACCTGACAGATATAATCATAACACTTTATCTTTAAAAAGTCAATACTTACGGCGATTTTCTGACATTTTCCAATAAATCCACAAAACATCATTTCAAAAAGAAATATTTTTTTACCATTTTCACTCAAAAAATATCTCTTTCAACTCAATATTTCCGTCAATACAGAAAAATAATGCAACTTCAAATTTACTGCCTTTTTCTGATGCAGTTACAGAAATATCCGTCCATTTTTCTGAAGGCAATATCTCAACAGACTGATTATTTATTTTAACAGTGCCTTTGCCTGCTCCTCTGTATGATATGCCTATTCTATGCGGATTTCCTGAGAAATACCTGAATCTTACAAGAGTTTCTCCGCTTATCTCCGCAATGAATCTTTCATTATCCCTATGATTTACATTAGGAAAACTGAAATCAAATATTCTGTTTGAACCATGTGGCATATTTCCGTTAGTGATATGGCAGGCAATAACAGCAGAATAACGACCTTCGGCTTTGAGTACGCCGTCATTCAAACCACAACTTGTAATTTCCACCTGATTTATACTTCCGTCATCAGCTATGTAAATCTTCTCTGCACAAGCCTGACGACTGTAGTCGGATTTATGTGTAAGTCTATGATAGAATACATACCACTGACCATTGATTTCAATAATACTTCCGTGGGTTGTACCTGTCATGTTCATACGGTGATTATCGTCAATGCCGTTTACACCTACATCACCATTTGAAACAATAGTTCCGCCATAAACAAAATCCTTGTCGGGATAACTGCTTGTACAATAACAGAGTTCATGATTTTTTTGAGATGAATATACAAAATAATACTTATCTCCTACTTTTCGCATGGAACTTGCTTCAAAAAATTCATGACCTCCAAAATCAACATCATACGGAATAATATGCTTTGCATCTTCTTTTACTGTAAGCATATCATCTTCAAGTACAACCATGCAAGCTCCGTTGACATTATCTTCTGTAGACAGAATTTCTTCTGCCGTCTTGCCGAAACGTTTCATAACTTCTGCAAGCTTTTTTTCGTCATTTGCAAGAATATCATTACTTTCATTCATGTACTGTGTGCCGTAATAGATGCGTATTGTGCCGTTGTCATTAAATGCACACGGGTCAAAACAGACATACTTTTTCATTGGCGTACCGTCTGGATAGCGAACATATCCCAAATACTCATATTTTCCGGCAGGTGTATCACATACAGCCACTTTTATTGCACCGCAATAACCGCCTACACCAAAATCACCCGACAGACAATAGTATAAATAGTATCTGCCGTCATTTCCTTGTACAACGTCGGGAGCATACATATATTGCAGTTCTTCGCAGTATTCAGGGTCTTGCTTTGCACTGTATATCACACCGTCACATCTCCAGTCGGACAAATCACCAACGGGAGCAGAATAGACTGTATAATCGCCCATACAGAAAGTGCGACCGCCCTCAAAGTCGTGAGAGCCGTATAAATATACTCTGTCACCGAATATATGCGGTTCGCCGTCGGGAATATATTCATCAAGTGGCAGATATGGATTGTAAACTTGTTTTTTCATATATTTTTTTCCTTTCATTCAAAATCGGGTGGTGGTCCATAAACTAAAGACGGTCTGTCTCTTGCAGGTTCATATTTCTCTGTTGCAGGTTCTGTCATTTCTTCTGTTATAGGTTCTGTCGCTTCCTCTATTGTAGTTACTGTTGTTGTTTCTGTTGTAGTTGATGTTGTTTTCTCTGTAGTTGTTTCAGATTCATAAGCTATCGGTGCTTCGTATTCAGCCTGCATATTGTTATCATACGGATTATATGAACTTTCCGAAGATTCAGAACTGTAATCCGGAGGAGGAGCATATAAATTTTGCACTCCGCCGAACAGGTCGCATGAAGTCATGCTGACTGCTGACGTAAACGCTAACGCTGTCAATAATGTTTTCTTTGTTTTTTTCATATTATCACCTCAATCAATCATCAGGCTGTCAAGATTATCAAGATTATCTGCAAAACCTAAATGCTCATTCTTGTAATTGGAAAGTATAAGCTGAAATTCAGCATTTTTCCTGTCAATGGTATACTGTATAAGCTTATCAATGTTTTCTGCTGTTACATATCCAAATGACAGAATTTTTGTCAGATTTTCAGCATCTTCAATACGTGTAAGAGCATTTACAATTGCTTCTACATTGTCTTTGATATATGCTTTTGCCGTCTCATCCCCATATTCAAATGCACAAATCAATACACACGGGATTTTATATGACATAACTTTAATTTTAGCAAAAAGTTTTTCTTTCTTGTAATCTTCTGCACATATAAAATCAACAAATTCTCCTGCTCCGCCTTGTGGATAAATATTGTCTGTCAGAAATTCAGCACTATGCAATGTGATATTGACATTTTCTCCTTTGATTTTAAGGTATTCAAAACGTGTACAGCACAAAAAAACAAATTTATCAGTCCCGACAAAATCTGCGGGAATTGTTACTGATACAATTTTTTTACACTGATAAAAAGCAAATGAACCAATAAAAACACTGCCATTTCTGAATACCAACGAATTAAGCTCCGAACAGCCCTGAAATGCACGTTCACCAATTTTTCTGACATTTTCAGTAATTGTTACTGATACAATACTTTTGCAATCTCTGAATGCACTGCTTGCTATATGTGTGACATTATCAGGTATAACAATATCTTTTCTGCCGTTGTCAATATATTTTACAAGTACGCCGTTTTTTATTTCAAATCCCATAAATATACCTCAATCAAGCATCATATTGTCAAAATTATCTGCAAAACCTAAATGCTCATTTTTGTAATTGGAAAGTATAAGCTGAATTTCAGATTTTCTGCTGTCAATAGCATATTTTATCATTTTGTTAATATTTTCAGATGTGACATATCCCCTTGACAGAATTTTTGTCAGGTTTTCAGTATCTTCAACATCAGTCAGATATTTTACAACATCAACTATATTTTTTTTGATATAAAGATGTGCATTTGTGTTGTCAAGTGCGAAAACAAGATACAGAGCAAAAACTATTGCTATTTCATCTCCGTCCGTTGAATTTTTTAACAGACGTTCTTTTTCATTAGGATTTGCGTTCATAAAACGATACGGTTCATAAAGATTTTTTGAATATACTGTTATTGACGATAAATTATCCCTTACTGTAATTTTTTCAAAAATACAATCTTCGAATGATTTTTCGTCAAAATTAATATCTGCAAAAGCTGTTATATCTTTCAGATTTTCACAATACGAAAATGCACATCTTTCTATACTTTTAACACTTTCAGGTATTTTTATACTTTTCAGGCTTTGGCATCTATAAAATGTAAATTCTTCGATTTTTTCGATACCGTCAGGAATATTTACACTAACAAGATTTTTACAATGTTCAAATGTACCCATTGCAATTCTTGTTACGCTGTCAGGGATTACTATACTACGCAGATTTTCACAATATGCAAATGCACATCTTTCTATACTTTTAACACTTTCAGGAATTTTTATACTTTTCAGGCTCTGGCATCTATAAAATGAATATTCTTCAATTTTTTCGATACCGTCAGGAATATTTACACTTACAAGATTTTTACAATGTTCAAATGCATTTATTGTAATTCTTGTTACGCTGTCGGGGATTACTATACTATGCAGATTTTCACAATATGCAAATGTTGCATTGTGAATTTCTGTTATGCCGTCGGGAATATTTACACTTTTAAGGTTCTCACACCTATAAAATGCCATCATTTTGATTTTCTTAACGCTGTCAGGGATTTTTATACTTTCAAGACTTTCACAATCACTGAATGAGGAACTTCCTATAGTTACAACACCATAGTTAATATTAACACTTTTAAGACTTTTGCACTTATAAAATGCCATAAATTCAATTTCTCTGACAGTATCAGGAATTTCCACACTTGTTATATTCTGACAATATGCAAATGCGTTTTCTCCGATAGCCTTTACACCATAAGGAATAATTACTTCTTTTGTTCCGTCGTCAATATATTTTACAAGTACACCTTTTTTTATTTTAAATCCCATAAAATCACCTTATTTACAGTGCGGAGCTGTAATAACTCCGCACTCATAATACAAATTCAAACAGTATAACCTTTTGCTTTGATTACGTCAACAACCATATCAACACATCTGTGACATTCTTCTTCTGTCTGCGCTTCTGCCATTACACGAATAAGCGGTTCTGTACCACTCTCACGGACAAGCATTCTGCCTGATGTGCCAAGAATTTCAGATGCCTTTTCAACAGCTTCCTTGACATCAGGGTCATTCTGTGCCTCTGTCTTATTCTTTACTCTCACATTGACAAGCACCTGTGGATATACTTTGAATGGTTCAGCAAGTTCACTCAAAGTTTTCTTACTTCCAATCATAGCCTGCATCATCTTGAGACTTGTAAGTATTCCGTCACCTGTTGAAGCGTATTTTGAAAATATAATGTGTCCTGACTGTTCTCCGCCGATAATACAGCCATGTTCTTTCATGTACTCATAAACGTACTTGTCACCGACTGCCGTCTTTGCATAGCTTATTCCTGCCTCATCAAGTGCCTTGAAAAATCCGAAGTTGGACATAACTGTTGCAACAACAGTACTGTTGATGAGCTTATCTCTGTTTTTCATGTAACAGCCATAAATATACAAAATATGGTCGCCTGTTATCACATTTCCCTTTTCGTCAACACAAAGACATCTGTCCGCATCTCCGTCATAAGCAAATCCTACATCAAGACCATTTTCAACAACATATTTCTGCAATACTTCGATATGTGTAGAGCCTGCATTATCGTTGATATTTATTCCGTTCGGGTTTGCATTGATAACATGAGTTTCAGCACCAAGCGCATCAAATACAGCCTTTGCAATTGTCCATGATGCACCGTTTGCACAGTCAAGACCGACTTTTATTCCTCTGAATGAATATACTCCAAGTGAAATAAGATAACCGATATATCTGTTTCTGCCTGATACATAATCAACAGAACAGCCGATTTTTTCGTTGACGGCAAAAGGAATTTCCTCCCACTTCTTGCCGAAAACATCAAGTTTTCCGTCAATATATGCCTCAACAAGTTCAATAACATCATCTTCCATTTTTTCGCCGTTTCTGTTGATAAGTTTGAGTCCGTTATCGTGATACGGATTATGGCTTGCGGAAATCATGACTGCACAGTCAAAGCCGTCAACTCTTGATATATAGGCAACAGACGGTGTTGTTGTAACGTGAAGCAGATAAGCATCAGCACCCGAAGCAGTAAGACCGCCAACAAGTGAATACTCAAACATATAGCTTGAACGGCGTGTGTCCTTGCCGATTACAATACGTGCTGGAGTATTGTCGCCGTTCTGTTTTCTAAGTTCTCCATAATACCAACCTAAAAAACGTCCGACTTTATATGCGTGGTCTGCTGTAAGATTCATATTAGCTGTTCCTCTGAATCCGTCTGTACCAAAATATTTTCCCATGATTAAATATTCTCCTCATAACAATTATTTTCAGGCATTTTTATATATGCCATAATTATTGTATCACATATTTCAAACATAGTCAAGGCGGAATTTGCTGAAAATACAACGCAAAGTATTATTTTTTAATTGTAAATATCCATAAAATGTCTAATAAAAGCTGTTGAAAATAGTAAAAAAAGCTGAAAATGTATAAAACGCTTGACAAAGTGAAATAATAGTGGTAAATTATTATTAGCACTCATATAGTGAGAGTGCTAAAAGCAATAAGGCTTTTAAGAAAGGTTGTGTTATCGTGGACGACAGAAAGCTTAAAGTTCTTGCTGCTGTAGTTGACGAGTTTATCAGAACGGGAGAGCCTGTCGGTTCAAAAGCAATTTCAAAACTTGAACACATAAAAGTTTCAGCTGCCACTATAAGAAATGATATGGCAATGCTTGAACAGCTTGGCTATCTTGAACAACCTCACACATCAGCAGGCAGAATCCCGACGTATCTCGGCTATCGTCTCTATATTGATAAGCTTATGACTTTGCCTGAACTTTCCGACGAGGAAAAAACAAGACTTGATGAACTTCTTGGCGGTGATGATGTTCCCGAAGAACTTCTTATACAAAATGCCGCCGCCGCACTTACTGAACTTACTCAATGTGCCGCTGTAGTTACAAATTCAGCTCCACGATTTTCAGTAATATCAAAAGTTGAAGTTATACCGACAGGAAAAAGAATTTATGTTATACTGCTGATAACATCAAACGGAAGCATAAAAAATAAAGCCTGCCGTCTTGAATTTGATTTAAGCAATGAACAGCTCGAATTTTTTACTCACTATGTAGAACAGAATCTGAATGGTGTTTCTGTTGACGAACTTTCCGAAGAAATGCTCGATAAGATGATTACAGCAGTTTCAGCATATATGGTCAGTCTCTCTCCTCTTGTAAAGGGAATATGCGAACTCTCCGAAGATTTGAAACAGCAACAGCTTACAGTCAGCGGAAGTGAAAAACTTCTTTCATGTGATGAACTGGACAAAATGGAAGTTGTACGATTTATTGAACATAAGCACGAACTGACCGACCTGCTGGAAGAATCATTCAGCGGTATCCAGATAAAATTCGGTGCAGACGGGAATTTTGCCATAGGAAATTCAAGCATGATTGTTTCAAAATACCGCAAAAAAGGCAAAGATGCCGGCTCACTCGGTATAATAGGACCAATGAGAGTTAATTATAAAAAAATTATTCCATATATTGATTATCTCACTCATAAGATTTCAGACCTTATGTCTGAAGATGACGACATAACACTATCAGCTGATAGTCCACCCGATTCATAGAAAGGAGCAGAAATGGAAGAAAAAAATATTAACAATGAAATTTCTGAAGAAGAAGTTGTTGAGGAAGTCAAAGAAAATGAATCCACTGATGAAGATGACGCTGTAAGCGAATACAACGATACAGCAGTTCAGATTGCTGAAATGGAGGAGGAACTTTCAAAGGCAAAAGATGATTACATCAGACTTTATGCAGAATATGACAATTTCAGAAAAAGAACAGTAGTTGAAAAAGCAGAAATTTATTCAAATTCCACTGCAAAATTTACTGAAAATCTTCTCCCCGTTATTGACAGCTTTGAACGTGCATTAGATTGCGAATGTACAGATGAAAACTTCAAGAACGGTATGAATATGATTTTCAACCAGTTCAAAGAATTTCTGAACAAAATGAACATCAAGGAAATTGATGCAATGGGAAAAGAATTTGACCCGAATTATCACAATGCAATACAACAGCTTGCTGATACTGATTACGCAAGCAATCATGTATGTGCAGTATATCAGAAAGGCTATATGGCTGGTGACAAGCTTATCCGTCCTGCTATGGTTGCAGTTGCAAACTGATTAGCATAAACAAATCAGAAAAATATCACAATTAAAATATATCCAATTAAAACAAGCATTAATGCTTTTTTATCAAGAAAGGAAGATTTATTATGGGAAAAATTATCGGTATTGATTTAGGTACAACAAACTCATGCGTAGCTGTTATTGAGGGCGAAAACGCTGTAGTTATTCCTAACAGTGAGGGTGCAAGAACAACTCCTTCTGTTGTTGCTTTCACAAATAACGGTGAACGTCTTGTCGGTCAGGTTGCTAAACGTCAGGCTATCACAAATCACGAAAAGACAATATCTTCAATAAAAAGACACATGGGTTCAGACTATAAAGTCGGCATTGACGGAAAAAATTACACTCCGCAGGAAATCTCTGCTATGATTCTCCAGAAACTTAAGGCAGATGCAGAGTCATATCTCGGTCAGCCGGTTACAGAAGCTGTTATTACTGTTCCTGCATACTTCACAGATGCACAGAGACAGGCAACAAAAGATGCAGGTCAGATTGCAGGTCTTAATGTAAGACGTATTATCAATGAGCCGACTGCTGCTGCTCTTTCATATGGTATCGACAAGGAAGAAGACCAGATTGTTATGGTTTATGACCTCGGCGGCGGTACTTTTGATGTATCTATTATTGAAATGGGCGAAGATATTCAGCAGGTTAAGGCTACAGCAGGCAACAACCGTCTTGGCGGTGACGATTTCGACCAGCGTATAATTGACTGGATTGTAAGCGAATTTAAGAAAACAGAGGGCGTTGACCTTTCAAACGATAAAATGGCTGCTCAAAGACTTAAAGATGCTGCTGAAAAATCAAAGATTGAGCTTTCATCTACAACAACATCAAACATCAACATTCCTTTCATTACTGTTGATGCTACAGGTACTCCGAAACATCTTGACCTTACTCTTACACAAGCTAAGTTCAATGAACTTACAGCAGACCTCGTAGAAGCTACTATGGGTCCTGTACGTCAGGCACTCGCAGACAGCAAGCTTTCAATCTCTGAAATTGACAAGGTTCTTATGGTCGGCGGTTCTTCAAGAATACCTGCTGTTCAGGACGCTGTTAAGAAGCTTATCGGCAAAGAGCCATTTAAGGGCATCAATCCTGATGAATGTGTTGCACTCGGTGCTGCATATCAGGGCGGTGTACTTGGCGGTGACGTTAAAAACGGTCTCCTCCTCCTTGATGTTACTCCGCTTTCACTCGGTATCGAAACAGCCGGCGGTGTATGCACAAAGATGATTGAGAGAAATACAACAATCCCGACAGAGAAAAAACAGATTTTCTCAACATATGCAGATAATCAGACTGCTGTTGATATTAATGTACTTCAAGGTGAGCGTGAATTTGCAAGAGACAATAAACAGCTTGGCACATTCCGTCTTGACGGCATTGCTCCTGCTCCACGTGGAATCCCACAGATTGAAGTAAAATTTGATATTGACAGAAATGGTATTGTACACGTTTCCGCTAAAGACCTTGGAACAGGCAAGGAACAGAACATCTCTATCACAGCATCTACAAATATGTCAAAAGAAGACATTGACAAGGCTGTACGTGAGGCTGAACAGTTCGCAGCAGAAGATAAAAAACGCCGTGAAGAAGTTGACACAAAGAATGAAGCTGAAAATCTTGTATTCCAGTGCGAAAAGGCTATCAGTGATTTCGGTGACAAGGTTTCTGCTGATGAAAAGTCCAGCATTGAGAATAAGTGTTCTGCACTTAAATCTGCAATCAGCGCAAACAACATGACAGAAATCAAGAATCTTAAAGAGGATTTACAGAAGTCTTTCTATGATATTTCATCAAAGATTTACAGTGCCGCAGGCGGTGCAAATGGTGCAGGCGGAGTTGACCCGTCACAGTTTGCAGGTGATATGGGCGGAGAAGCTCCTTCAAATGATGACAATGTTGTTGATGGTGACTTTACCGAAGTTTAATTAATCTGAATTTTTCAGGGCGGAAAAATACACTTTCGCCCTGAATGTGATTTTATATGGAGAATATTTATGGCTGATAAAAGAGATTATTATGAAGTTCTGGGTATACAAAAAGGTGCATCAGAAGATGAAATAAAAAAGGCTTACAAGAAAAAAGCCCGTGAATACCACCCCGATTTACACCCTGATGACCCGACTTGTGAGGAGAAAATGAAAGAAGTCAATGAAGCTTATGAAATTCTCTCAAGTCCTGAAAAGAAAGCAAACTACGACCAGTTCGGTCATGCAGGTGTAGACCCGAACTATGGTGCAGGTGCAGGCGGTTTCGGCGGAATGAGCGGTTTCGGCGATATGGGTGATATTCTTGAAAGCATTTTCGGCGGTTTCGGCGGATTCTCTGGTGGCAGTTCACGTTCAAATGCAAATGCTCCAAGACGTGGCTCTGATATTCAGGAATCTATACTTATTAACTTTATGGACGCTTGCAACGGAAAAAAACAAGAATTGAAAATATATCGCATGGCTGTATGTGATATGTGTCACGGCAGTGGTGCAGAATCAGGCACTTCATCTGAAGTATGTCCGGAATGTCAGGGCAGAGGAAGTATAAAGGTCGGACAGCGTACCCCTTTTGGCGTTATATCATCAACAAAAACCTGTCCACGATGTTCAGGCAAGGGAAAAGTAATAAAAAATCCTTGTACGGCTTGTCGTGGAGCAGGACGTGTGAGAGTTCAAAAAACAATAAATGTAGATATTCCGGCAGGAATAGACAACGGTCAAACAATCAGATTAAGCGGTCAGGGCGACTGCGGTATAAACGGCGGACCGTCGGGAGATGTTCTGCTTAACATTTCCATAAAGAAACACCCTATATTTGTAAGAGACGGTTATGACATCAACTGCGATATTCCTGTAACATATACAGAAGCTGTTCTTGGTGCTGAAATTACAGTTCCTACAATTGACGGCGATGTGAGATACAGCATAAGCGAAGGTACTCAAAATGGCACTGTAGTACGTCTAAGAGGAAAGGGCGTAAAGAGACTTAACAGAACTGACAGAGGTGACCAGTTTATAAAAATCTATGTGGAAGTTCCGAAAAATCTCACCAAAAAACAAAAAGATATGCTAAGAGAATTTGAGGCATCTCTCACAGAAAAAAATTATGCAAAAAGACAAAGTTTCTTTGATAAGATAAAAGCAAAACTGGATTTCTGAACAAATATTATGCAGGAATATTGACAAGTTAAAATAAATATGATATACTAATAAAGGAATCATTGATGACTGATAAGCGTAGCTGATTTTATTTAGTCAAACTTAAGTTGTTCAATGATTCTGTTTTTATAATCTGCAATGGCATCACGGTTATTTAAAGTGAGATTTCTGATTGAAAAAGGACGGTTTCAGACCGCCCTTATTTTTTATGGATTTTTTTTGTTTATCGTACGAAGTACAATTTTTTTCAGTCGCTCACACGTGTCATCAGGAAAATTCATAACAAAAGTGAGTGCCTGTTCGTGTGCATCTTCGTGCGGAATTTTAAGAAACTTATGAAAAAACAAGTATACTTCATCAAAATTACGGAGAATTTCATCAACTTTTGCTTCACCCTCCGGAGTAAGTACAACGCTGTTGCAGAAATCTTCATAAACATAACCTGAATTTGCAAGACAACGCAGTGTTTTACTCACACACGGACGTGATACGCCAAGATGACGTGATATATTCACACATTTCACATACTCATCTTTCTGCGATAGTTCCTTTATAGCAACAAGGTATTTTACCTGTCCTGAACAATGTTTCATAGTCCCCTCCTCTACTTGTCGGCATCAATAAGATTCCAGTAACCTTTCAGATAAATAACTCCTGAAATAATAGTCAATACTGTAGAAATCCATATAAGAATTGGTATAACCCAGTTATCAACAACATAAATAAAAAACTGCGGAAAATTGAAATCAAAATCATAACCAGCACTAAGCCACAAAATAGAAAATATAATTGTAATCATGGTAAATGCTGTTTTCAGCTTTCCCCATATTCCGGCAGCAACAACAATTCCACTGTTTGCCGCAAGAAGTCGCAGTCCTGATACCATAAATTCTCTTGCACAGATTATTATAAATGGGATTGCACCAATACGTATTTCAACTATTTCAACAAATACGGCAAGAGCAGATATAACAAGAACTTTATCAGCAAGAGGGTCTAAAAATTTTCCGAAATTCGTGACAAGATTACGGCTTCTTGCAATTTTTCCATCAAGAGCATCTGTTATAGATGCAACTGAAAATACAATCAATGCCAGAAAATAATGAAACGGAATTTTAATATACATGAAAAGCAGAAAAAACGGTATCAGAAAAACTCTTAACAATGTAAGCTTGTTTGGCAGATTCATTCTGCAATCACCTCTCCTATCAAGTCATAATCAAGAGTATCTGTAACTTTTATCTTTACATATTCGCCTATTTTAAGCGGATTTTCAGAGGTAAAGAATATTTTTCCGTCAATGTCAGGAGCGTCCATTTGTGTACGACCGAAAAAGCAGTCTGCAAAGCGGTCAAATCCCTCTACAACAGCTTCAAGCTCACTTTCAATCAGCTTGTTATTGTTGCTGTAGCTTACTTCAATCTGCTGTTCCATGATTATTTCAGCTCTGTGAGATGCTGTTTCAGGTTCAATCTGATTTTCAAATTCAGCCGATTTTGTACCCTCCTCCGCTGAATACGGAAAACAGCCCAGCCTGTCAAATCTTATACGCTGTACGAACTCCGCAAGCTGATTGAACTGTTCTTCTGTTTCACCGGGAAATCCCGTTATTAATGTTGTCCTCAATATAACGTTCGGGATTTTCTCACGGATATGATTAAACAGATTTTCAAGTTTTTCCTCATCTCCCCAGCGGTTCATGCGTTTCAGAATATCGCCGTTGCAATGCTGTATCGGTATTTCAAGATACTTTACAAGTTTCTCCTCACTTGCAATTGTGTCAAGAAGTTCATCTGTAATTCTTTCGGGATAACAATACAGCGTGCGAATCCACTTTAAACCGTCAATTCTGCAAAGCTGTCGGAGAAGTTCAGGCAGTTTCGATTCACCATATAAATCCTCACCATAACGTGATGTATCCTGCGCAATAACAACAAGTTCTGTAACACCGTTTTCCGCAAGATAACGTGCTTCAGCAAGCACATCTTCCATAGGAACACTCCTGAATTTTCCTCTTATTGAAGGAATTGCACAATAAGTACAGCAGTTTGAACAGCCTTCAGCAACTTTAAGATAACTGAAAAAAGGAAGTGTTGATATAATTCTTTCGCCTGTAAGTTCTGCATCAAGTTTAGATGCAAAATTCACAACTCTTTCACCATCAAGCACCTGATTCAGTATATCAACAATATACTTATTATTGCCTATGCCGATAACTGCATCAGCTTCGGGAAAAAGTTCTGCTGCTTCTTCTTTATATCGTTCAGTAAGACAGCCTGTTATTATTATTTTTTTAATAGTTCCCTCATTTTTAAGTGTAACAAGTTCAAGAATTGTCTCAATAGCTTCCTCTTTGGCTGACTGTATAAATCCGCAGGTGTTTACAACTACAACATCAGCAAGTCCTGCCTCTGTAACAAGCTCATATCCGCTTTTTCTGAGCTTGAAAAGTATTCTCTCTGAATCAACAAGATTTTTTGAACAGCCAAGCGATACCATTCCAACTTTTATTGACATTTTTATCCCTCCGTTTCGATATTCTCAAAATACTCCCTTACAGCACTGTTTATCTCGTCAAAACTGTAGCCATATCTTACAAGAGCATTTTTCACTTTTTCTATGGATTTTCTGTCCGTTCTGTCTGTAAGAAAACGACCGTGCTTTTTTTCAAGCATCTCCATAAGATTTTCATGATAAATATTATTATATCTGTCAAGCATTTCCTCTGCAATATCTTCTGTTATGCCTTTCTGAATAATTTCACGCTTTGCACGTCTATAGCCGTATTTTCTTGATTCAACAAGCTTTACTGCCAGTTTTTCGGCATATCTTCTGTCGTTTATTATATTCGCCCGTGCAAGTTTTCTTATTACATCAAGACAAAGTTTTTCATTTTTATAAGTTTTAAGAATTTTCTGATAAAGTTCTTCGGCAGAATAATCCCTGTAATCAAGGCAATACAAAGAATATTCATAAGCACGGCGAAAATTTGATGCGTATATTATCTTTTTCATTTCGTCACGCTCTATCTGCATACCTTTTACAAGTCCAAAATCAACTATTATATCAATATGCAGATAGAGTATGCGCTCTGAATCAAGCTCGACTTCATAAGTCTTGCCCTTATACTGTTTAAGTTCTGTTATCTCCATTATCAGTCAGCAGGTGTGAACTCCTCAAAATCTTCGTCAACAGAATCAACATCAGATTCCGCAATTTCAGACGCTATAGCAGATGCCTTGCTTTTGACTGCCTTTTTAGCGGATTTTTCTGCTTCAATTTCATCTTTATGTGAAAGAATCTGTTCTTCAACTTCTTTCATAAAGTCGGGATTGCTCTGGAGTAAATCCTTGACTTTATCACGTCCCTGTCCGATATTCTCGCCCTTATATTTAAACCATGAACCGCCTTTTTCGATAATTCCTAAATCTATCGCTATATCAAGCACTTCTCCTGTTCTTGAAATTCCTGTGCCGTACATGAGGTCAAATTCTGCTTCTTTAAATGGCGGTGCAACCTTATTCTTCACAACTTTACAGCGTGTGCTTGCACCTATAATCTGTGTACCGTCTTTTATTACTTCTCCTCTGCGCACTTCAATTCTTACTGATGAATAGAATTTCAATGCACGTCCACCCGGTGTTGTTTCAGGATTGCCGTACATTACACCGATTTTTTCACGTACCTGATTTATGAAGATTGCAACACAACTTGATTTTGAAATAGCTGCTGTGAGTTTTCTCATAGCCTGAGACATAAGTCTTGCAAGCTGTCCTACGTGCAAATCGCCCATTTCTCCATCAATTTCAGCACGTGTTGTCATAGCTGCAATTGAGTCAAGTACGATTACATCAATAGCACCTGAACGGATAAGAGCTTCCGCAATTTCAAGTGCCTGCTCTCCGCTGTCTGGCTGTGAAACAAGAAGATTATCTATGTTTACGCCTAAATCCTTTGCATATTTAGGGTCAAGAGCGTGTTCAACGTCGATAAATGCAGCTTCGCCACCCTGTTTCTGTGCCTGTGCAATTATTGAAAGTGCAACTGTAGTTTTACCTGAACTTTCAGGACCATAAATTTCAACAATACGTCCTCGTGGTACACCGCCTATGCCAAGTGCCATGTCAAGTGTCATTGAGCCTGTCGGAATAGAAGCAACATTGAGTGTTTTCGTCTGTCCAAGTCGCATTACTGCTCCTGCTCCGTACTTTTTCTCAATCACCTTTATTGCACTTTCAAGTGCTGATTTTTTGTCCTCCTGCGCCGAAACTTTTACAACAGCAGTCTTTTTTGCAAGTTCTTTCTTAGCCATTTTTTTACTCCTCCGTTTTCTTTGCTGTTACAGTACGGATAATTCCGCCTGCATCTTCTGTAAAATTTATATTGATAAAATTATATGCTTTTAATATATCAGCAACTGCATCATGCTGATTTATGCCAAATTCATAGCAGATATATCCACCTGTTTTAAGCGAATTTTTCCATATTTCCGTGATTGACCTGTAGAAATCAAATCCATCAGTACCGCCAAAAAGTGCGGTTTCGGGTTCTGCCTGTACTTCTTTCTGCAAGTCCTGCATTTCCTCTGCCGTGAGATATGGCGGATTGCTTACTATAATATCAAAATCTCTGAATTTATCAGCAGTTTCCACTGAAAGTACGTCCGCTTTCACTGCCTTTGCTTCTGAATTATTCAGCCTGATATTTTCCACAAGATATTCAAACGCTGTATCGTATTTTTCAACAGCGTAAACAACAGATTGTGGGATTTCTTTATCAAGCGTTACTGCAATACAACCGCTTCCACTGCATAAATCAAGTATTTTCGGTGATTTCAGATTGTTTTTTCTGCATATGTCAAGCACGTTTTCAATCAGCGTTTCGGTGTCGGGACGTGGTATAAGTACACCCTCTCCCACTCTGAATGTGTATTTCCAGAAGTCCCATTCGCCTAAAACATATTGCAAAGGCTTGCCCTTGCATCTGTATTCAACATCTGTATATATTTTTTCAGCAAGCAGACTTTCAACTTCCTCATTTGGTCGGCAAAGTGGATTTTTTTCTCTGAATACGTCCTGAAAAATACACATTGCATCAAATTCCGCATCATCAATTTCATGTTCATTCAGTATCTTCACGCAGTCTCTGTATAATTCAATCCGGCTTACCATTTATCCTCCTCTTTATCTTCAGGAATACATACTTTAAGTGCAGTTATCGCAATTTCAATCATACTGTCGTCAGGTTCTCTTGTTGTGATTCTCTGCATGAGAAGTCCGGGAGCAGACAATATTTTTGTAAATAAGTTGTCGTGAGTTCCTGCAAGTCTTATGCACTCATATGATATACTTACAACAAGCGGAAGTGTTATCAGGCTTATCAATGACCTCTGCCACCATAAAAGTCCTTTCGGTACAAAGCACATCACAAAAATTCCGATTATAAGTACAATAAATATAAAGCTTGTTCCGCATCTCTTGTGAAATCTTGTCTGCTTACGCACATTTTCAATAGTCAGCGGAAGTTCTGCTTCGTGGCAAGCTATAGTCTTATGTTCCGCACCATGATACATATATTGTCTTTTTATATCTTTCATGAGACTTACTATCCACATATACAATACAAATATTGCGATTTTTACGATACCCTCAAGAACAGAACGGAGTATTCCCATATCGTCTATATCCGGAATAAGTCCTACTGCAAATTTCGGCAGAAACACAAAAAGTCCCATAGCAACAACTAATCCAATCATTGTGCCGATAAGCATCACTATATTAAATGCTGTATCGCTTAATTTTTCATCTTCGGCTTTTTCTTCGTCCGTCATCTGCTTTTCAGCGGATTTCATTGTGTACTTGTAACCCTTTATAAGTGAGGAAACAAAGTTGAAACAGCCTCTTATAAAAGGTGTACGCTTATACCAGGGGGCTTTTTTACCATTGTTTTCGTCCCATGTTTCAAGGTCGATAGTACCATTTGGAAGTCGGCAAGCCATAGCTCCCTTTGTTGGTCCAAGCATCATAATACCCTCAATAAGTGCCTGTCCGCCTATTTTGGATTTAAATTTTTCTTTTGACATCTTCTATCTCCTAAATCTTATTTTGCAGGGAGTGTTATTTTTACTGTAGTTCCCTTGCCCTCTCCTGCGCTTGAAATATCAATAGTACCGCCGTGCATTGATATAATTTCCTCCGCAACGGCAAGCCCTATACCCGAACCACGTCTTGTATGGTTTGCCTTATAGAACTTTGTTTTTACTTTTGCAAGGTCGGATTCCTTTATTCCGCACCCTGTATCAGCAACAGATATTATAATATTGCTGTTCTTGTCATATGCCTTTATTGTTACCGTATCACCTGATGAGGAATATTTTACAGCATTATCTATAACATTTATGAAAACCTGTCTTATTCTGTTTTTGTCACCAAAAACAAACGGGAGCATTTCAGGTTCGTTATATATTATCCTGATACCGTCACGCCTTGCCTTGTCACTATATATAAGTACAGCGTCACCAAGTTCTGCCAGAATATCCATATTTGCGTTCTGCAATGTGAAATGACCGTTCTGCATACGTGAAAAGTCAAGCAGTTCCTCAACCATCTGAGAAAGTCGCTCTGTTTCATTGACAATAACTCCAATACCTTTCCGCATTGTGTCGGAACTTTCTCCGCCATCTGTCATAAGAGTTTCAGCCCAGCCTTTTATTGCAGTAAGAGGAGTGCGGAGTTCGTGCGAAACAGACGAAATAAACTCATTTTTCATTGCCTCTGCCGATGAAAGTTCGTCAGCCATATGATTTATAGCGGTACATAGTTCGCCTATTTCATCATCACTGTTATTCTCTATACGGACGGAAAAATCACCCATAGCAAACTTGTGTGTAATTCCGCTTATCTGACGTATAGGCTTTACAATTGAGCCTGCAAAATAAAGACCGGTCACCACAATCACAAGTATAATGCAGGTGCAGACAGCAGTTACGAAAAGTATGTATCCCTGAATTGTTTTATCAATTTCAGTAAGGGAAGTCACCATGCGGACTGAACTGTACTCACTGTTGAATGACGATAACGGAACAGATACAGCAATTATTTTTTCACCGCTTTTTAGTCTGCCTACATAACTTCCTAAACCTGATTCCATAGCCTGCTCATAGTCGGGCATGGGTGAATCTTCTTCGGGTGAAAAACCCGACGAAGTAAGCACAACACGTCCTTTTGAGTTTATCGCCATGAGTTCGATTTTGTCCTTTTCGTTGAACGTTTCAAGCATATTCCGCATTTCAGCTGAAAAATTTGCTGAACTGTCCTGAGAATGTATGCTCAAAACACCTGCAACAACATTTATTTTTGATACAAGATATTGTTTTGCAGAATTATAATAATAACTCTGCAAAGCATATATTACTATCATTTCAATAACAAGAAGTGCAAGCACAATTACTCCAAGATTATTGAAAATCCAGCGTTTAGTGATACTCTTTTTAGCCATTACTGCATATCATTCCATTTATAGCCATAACCCCATATAGTTATGATATATTTCGGGCTTGACGGTTCTTCCTCAATCTTCATGCGGATACGTCTTATATTAACATCAACTATCTTGTCATCACCATAATAACTTTCGCCCCATATATGATTGAGAATACTTGCACGGTCAAGAGCAGTGTTCTTGTTATTCATGAAATATTCAAGAATCTGATATTCAACCTGTGTAAGTTCTATCTGTTCGCCGTTTTTTGTTACAGTACGGCTTTTAAGATTAAGCACAAAAGGTCCGCTTTCAATTACAGACTGTTTTTCATTCTTGATAAAACTCATACACACACGCCTGTATATTGCATCAACTCTTGCAGTAAGTTCAGAGGGCGAAAATGGCTTTGTAATATAATCGTCCGCACCAATCATCAATCCACTGACTTTATCCATTTCCTGCGTTCTTGCCGTAAGCATTATTATACCTATGGTTGAGCTTTTTTCTCTGATTTTCTTGCATACGGTAAAGCCGTCAATACCGGGCATCATAATATCAAGCAGTACAATATCAAAATTGCCGTGTTCTATTTCAAAAGTCTTAAGCGCAGATTCTCCGCAGTTTACGTCAACAACGTCATATCCTGCACGTCTCAAATTTATAACAATAAACTCTCTTATTGTATCTTCATCTTCACATATTAAAATACGTTTCAAAATACTCACTCCCTTTTGTTAATTTTTATAAACAAATCCTATAGCCATATCAGACGAACTTATATTCAAGCCTGAATCTGTTTCAGTTGAGGGCGGTATATACGCAAGATATGACAACTCTCCTTTTGTGCGTAAAATCATATATCCTGTATAAAGTCTGTCCTCTCTTGAAGCTTCATCTTCTGCACAATATATACGCAGAAGTTCACGTCCTATTTCACCATTTTCTGCGCCTTTATTATATATACAGAAAACTATTTCATCATTTATAGCATCTCTTTTTATTGTAACCTTATCATGCCATTTTTCAGGGAAAATAAAAATATATCCGTTTCCGATACTGTAATAAGATGTATATTTCAGTTCAAGCTTATTGTTTTCGTTTATATACAGCCAGTTTGTAAGATTAATCTGTTCGCCTGCCGAAACGTTTTCATATCCGGGTGAAATAGTCTGAACAGGTATTTCAAGCTGACCGTCACCGTCAACATCATATGAACTACAGACAGACGGACGAAGCGTTGCATTTGATTCCTCCTGATTTGAAAAAATCTTGTGCAGACCTTTTTCGTCCATGTAGATTACATCAGTCTGAATAAATCCAGTACCTGAAAGAGCATCTATATAAAGACCTCTGTTTCCGCTTCTGAGTTCACCATAACTCACACTGTCAAATTCTGTAAAACTTCCGCTTAATTCAATGCGTGAACGATGATACTTTCCGTTGCTGTCAAGCTTATAAGCCTCCGCTACGGCAGGGTCATTGCCTGCGGAGCCTTTTAAAATCAGAAACTCACTTTCAGAATCACGGTCAAGGTCTGTAATATCTATAAAAGAATACGATTCAGAGAAAGTGCGTTCAAGTTCGCCCGAACTATAGCTGTATATTGTTGCTGTTTTCTCACTTCTGTTTATCAGACTGCTTCCTATAATAAGATTCATTCTCTGATTTTCACCAAGTTTTGAAATCATAACACGCTCAATTTCAGAGCCGTCAGCAGGTGTATCATAAACAGACCGCCATTTTCCGCTGTCACTGTCAAGAATATTTATTCTCAACGTGTTTTCCTCAACGGCAAGACCTTTTTTTTCATAGAATACAAATGCTTCGTTACTTCCGTCGCCGTCAATATCCTCCAGTATAAATGCAGAAAGATATTTTCCCGATTTCGGATATTTCAGGCTTATTGAATCACCGACAGCATCAGTCAATGCACTGTAAATCTGTTCCTGCTCCAGACTTAGTTTAGGCGGTTTCATAAGTGTGTCAATGCTTGTACCAAATGCACACCCTGTAAGCATCACTATAATTAAAAATACCGCTGTAAGTTTAAATTTATACATTAATTTTAATTTTTTCTGTCCTCTAATTTAACATATTTAAGTTCTTTTGCAATAGCCTTATATGCTGGACGGATAATTCTGTTTCCTGTCATCGTTTCTTCCATTCTGTGAGCTGCCCAGCCTGACATTCTTGCAACAGCAAAAAGCGGTGTAAAGAGTTCGTCAGGTATGCCTAACATACGATAAACAAGTCCTGAATACATATCAACATTTGCACACATAGCCTTTGCATTTCCCTTTACTTCCTTGAAAATTTCTGGAGTAAGACGCTCAACTGTGTCAAGAAGTCTGAACTCTGCTTCAATTTCTTTGCCCTTTGCAAGTTCAAATGCCTTTTTCTTGAGAATAACTGCACGTGGGTCGGAAATTGTATATACAGCATGACCCATTCCATAGATAAGTCCTGATTTGTCGTTTGTTTCCTTGCGGATTGTCTTGCGCATATAGTCAGCAACTTCTCCTTCGTCTTCCCAGTTCTTTATATTAGCTTTGAAATTGTCAAGCATATTGATAACCTTGATATTTGCACCGCCGTGGCGTGAGCCTTTGAGTGAGCATATAGCTGATGAATATGCTGAATACGGGTCAGTACCTGATGACGTGAGAACACGGCAGGTAAATGTGGAGTTATTTCCTCCGCCATGTTCAGCCTGCAACATGAGAAGTGTATCAAGCATCTGTGCTTCTTCCTTTGTGTATTGTCTGTCGGGTCGGAGCATTGAAAGTATGCACTGTGCTGTATTTTCTTCGTAATTAATCGGGTGCATAATCATACTTGCATTATCAAACACACGGCGTTTAACCTGATAAGCATTAACCATGATGACAGGAAGTTTTGCAATAAGGCTTACTGCTGTTCGCATTTCACTTTCAAGACCCTTGTTTTCGCAGTCATCATCATATGAATAAAGTGCAAGAACAGAACGTGCAAGCTTATTCATGATATTCTTTGACGGAGCTTTCAGAATCATATCTTCAACAAATCCACTTGGTAAATCTCTTTTAAGTGAAATGTATGTAGAAAACATCTGTAATTCCTGCGGTGTCGGAAGATGACCGAAAAGAAGAAGAAAAGCTGTTTCCTCATAGCCGTATCTGTCTTCTGCCTCAACATTTGCAACAATGTCATTTATGTTATATCCTCTGTAGATAAGCTGTCCCGGAATCGGAAAAACTTCACCTTCATTGAGCATATATCCATGAACATTACATATATTTGTTATGCCTGCAACAACACCTGTTCCGTCACTGTTGCGCAGTCCTCTTTTTACGTGGTATTTTTCGTAAAGATTTTGTTCTATAACAGAATTTTCTGCAAGCTTTTCGCATAAACCTGTAATATTAGCACCTGAAATAAATATTGACATATTATCTGCACTCCTTTAAATATAGTATTATACTTTATTATACAACATTTTTCAGGCTATGTCAATCTTAATATTCTATACAAGGAGAAAAAAATGAAAAAAATATTACTTTATGTTGTGCTTATAGCAATATCTTCTGCGGTTATACCTGCAATACCTGCCTGTTTTTCAGGAAATACGGCAACTACAAAAGAAAGCGGAACGGATAATATCAGGATAAAAGAATATATTTTTAACGAAACAGACGTTCCTGAAATATCAGATGAGCCATATAAGGTACTTGATATTACAAGCGGACAGGTTCTGACTGTTCCCGTGCGTGATTATATTATCGGCGCAGTATGTGCTGAAATGCCTGCATCATTTGAAACAGAAGCACTTAAAGCACAAGCTGTTACTGCTCATACATATGCTGAACGTCAGCGGAATATTGAAAGAGAATCACCGTCTTCCGAACTCTGCGGAGCAGATTTCTCCAATGATACATCAAAATATCAGGGTTACCTTACAGACAGTCAAATCCAATACTATTATGGCAGTAATTATGATGAATACTATAAAAAAATAAGTTCTGCTGTTGATGATGTTCTGCCGTATATCCTCACTTTCAATTCAGAGCCTGCTATAGCTGCCTTTCACTCAATGTCATCAGGAAAAACAGAAAGTGCTGAAAATATGTGGGGTACTCCTGTAGAATATCTTGTGCCAGTAGACAGCAGTTATGATACGTCTGCCCCTCGATACATGGAAGAAGTACGAATAGACAAATCCGCACTGAAAACACGTCTTGAAAATGTATTTGAGGGATTAAAACTTGGCTATAATGCGACAGAATGGGTTATTCCTGCTGAAATTTCAGAATCGGGAACAGTTCTCACGGCATTACTTGGTGATACTGTTGTTACAGGAAATGAAATCCGCTCTGCACTTGGTCTGCGTTCTGCTGATTTTGACGTGAAATACACTGATACAGAAGTAATATTTACTACAAAAGGTTTCGGTCACGGAGTGGGAATGAGTCAATATGGTGCAAATGCTATGGCAAAAGAAGGTAAATCTTGGCAGGATATTCTCAACCACTATTATACAGGGTGTGAAATTACAAAAACTGAGTAAGTGTAAGCTAACATTTTTCAGGTTTACAGAAGTTAACAAATACTCTTTTTTTCATGATTCTGAGTTATAATATATAACAGATATTTACAAAAGGAGAGGTTACTATAAAAACAGTAGAAATTTTTTCTGACGGTGCGTGCAGTGGAAATCCCGGAGCAGGCGGTTACGGTACTATCCTGCGTTTCGGAAATACAGAAAAAGAACTATCGGGCGGTGAATCCCACACAACCAATAACCGCATGGAACTTATGGGCGTTATTGCAGGTTTATCAGCACTGAAAGAGCCTTGCAATGTTATCCTCACAACAGACAGCAAGTACGTTGTTGACAGCATTACAAAAGGCTGGGTTTACAGCTGGCAGAAAAAAAACTGGATAAAATCCGACGGCAAAAAAGCTCTGAATGTGGATTTATGGCAACAGCTTCTCCCTCTTTTAGCTGAACATAATGTAACGTTCAACTGGGTAAAAGGTCATGCAGGACATCCCGAAAATGAAAGATGTGACAGGCTTGCTGTTGCACAAAGAGATATATACAATAAGTGAATACTAAATCAAAAAAGAAAGGCTGATTGAAGAAATGGAAAAAAGATTTATCTATGCTGACAATGCTGCGACAACTGCTGTATCAGAAGAAGTACTCAATGCCATGCTACCGCATTTCCGTACAGCTTACGGCAACGCATCAAGCATTTACAAGCTCGGCAGAGATGCTCAACGTGATATTGAAGATGCAAGAACTAAAGTTGCAAGTGCGATAGGTGCAGACCCTAATGAAATTTTCTTTACAAGCTGTGGCTCGGAGTCGGACAACTGGGCTATAAAAGGAACAGCTGAAAGACTTGCAAAAAAAGGTAAAAAACACATCATCACATCTGTATTTGAACATCATGCAGTACTGCATACTACAGAATATCTTGAAAAACAGGGTTTTGAAGTGACATATATCCCCGTTGACGAAAAAGGACTTATAAATCCCGAAGATGTGAAAAATGCAATCCGTGAAGATACTGCGCTTGTTACAATCATGTATGCAAACAATGAAATCGGTACAATTCAGCCGATAAATGAAATTGCAAAGATATGCAATGAGAAAAAAGTTATTTTTCATACAGATGCTGTACAAGCTGTAGGTCACGTTGAAATTGACGTTCACAAGCAGGGTATCGATATGCTTTCACTTTCAGGTCACAAGATTCATGCACAAAAGGGTATCGGTGCTTTGTATGTGAAAAAAGGTATTGCGCTCCCTAATCTTATTCATGGTGGCGGACAGGAACGCAGTAAACGTGCAGGAACTGAAAATGTACCCGCTATTGTCGGACTTGGTGTTGCTATTGAATCAGCGTGCAGAAATATAAACGAAAAAGCTGAAATCATTACTCCACGCCGAAACAGACTTATTGACGGAATTTTACAACTGCCATACACACGTCTCAACGGTGACAGGGACAAGCGTCTTCCAGGTAATCTCAATATATCTATTGAGGGCATTGAGGGCGAATCACTTCTTCTTATGCTTGATAATTACGGCATATGCGCTTCTTCGGGTTCTGCCTGCACATCAGGTTCTCTTGACCCGTCCCATGTACTTCTCTCAATCGGCTTGAAGCATGAAGTCGCACACGGTTCACTCCGTCTCTCAATTGAAGAAGATGTTACAGATGAGGACGTTGACTATATTCTGGAAGTTATCCCGAAAGTTGTTGATACTCTGCGTTCAATGTCACCTGTATGGGAAAAGATGATGAAGGGCGAAAGCTATGAATGATTCAAAGCCGTGTATGAAAATCACTCTTACTGATACAAAGCCATCAATTTTTGAAAGCAAGGTCGGCGGACTTGGTTATATTCCGCATGATAAGGATTTCCCGACTGACAGCAATGGCAATCAGCTAAGACTTCTGGCACAGATTGAGTGCGACAAGATTCAGCTTGACGGCTTTATGAAAACAGGTCTTTTGCAGTTTTGGATTGCCAATGACGATGATTGCGGTTTAAGCGGAGAGTGGGGAACAACCAACCAGAACGGTTTCAGAGTTATTTACTATCCCAAAATTGACAAGACCATAACCAAAGAGGAAATAGAAAGCAAATTCGTAAAAAATGAATATGATGATAACGATGAATATGATAATTTCCCTGTTTTCCGTGAGTGTGGTATGAGTTTTGAGAAGTCCGAAAACAGATATATCAGCTATGAGGAAATAGATGATGACGAAGAAGTTTGGGAAGAACATTCAGGGCATAAAGTCGGCGGTTATCCGTATTTTACGCAAAGTGACCCACGTAACGAAAAACAACTTGAATATTATGATTTCCTGCTGTTTCAGCTTGACACGGATTATATTGACGGGGAATACACTGATATAGTTATGTGGGGAGATTCGGGAGTAGGAAATTTCTTTATAAACAGTGAAAAATTAAAAAATCAGGATTTCAGCAACGTCCTCTACAACTGGGACTGCTGTTAAAAGGAGAATGATATATTATGATGTACAGTGAAAAGGTTATGGACCATTTTACAAATCCACGAAATGTGGGCGAAATTGAAAATGCTGATGGCATAGGAGAAATCGGCAACGCAAAATGCGGAGATATTATGAAAATGTATCTCAAAATTGATAATGGCGTTATTTCAGATGCAAAATTCAAAACATTTGGTTGTGGTGCGGCAATTGCAACATCTTCAATGGCTACTGAACTTATCAAAGGCAAGTCAATTGATGATGCGCTGAAACTTACAAATGATGCAGTTGTTGAAGCTCTTGACGGACTTCCAGCTGTAAAGATTCACTGCTCTGTACTTGCTGAACAGGCTGTCCGCTCTGCTCTTTCCGACTACTACACAAAACAAGGTATTGACCCACTTCCAATCGTTGGCGAAATCCATATGCCCGAAGAATAATAAGCACAAAAAAACCTCTGCAAGATGCGGAGGTTTTTCATTATTATATCCAGAATTTGTACATCTCAAAATACATGATTGCAAGAACTGACAGTATACAGCCGATTGTATTCATAATATTAAGCAATTTTTCTTTTTTGTACGCCATGACCGATACACATGAAGTTACAGCCGATACTCCGCATATCACAATACAAAGCATCTGCATAATGCCAAAAACTGCACCTGCTGTGACAGATACTCCACCACTATTATTTATATAGATAACACACATAACAAGCATTGCAAGAACAGAAACAAGCTTTGCAATATGACCAGTTGCTATAATAGCTGAACCTTTGTACGCTGTCCATCTGTTGTGCTTTTTCAGCTTATGCCTGATAAGCAGAAGATACACTGATACTACAGCCAGCAGAATATACACTGTGAGCAGACTTAGTTTCAGGAGATATAACTGGCACGGTATCAAGTCCATAGACGGCATCTGCAATGCAATGAGCTTATTATTCGGTTCAACTTTTTCACCAAACAAAACAGCTGTTTCAGTGTCATCTTCCGATTGTCCTTTAATCCGTAACTGATACACCCCTCTACCAATATATTCGCTTTCCGCAAAATTGCTTGCTGGCATTGCTGACAGATATGGAATTAATTTCAACATTCCACTATGGGTCGAACGTGCTGACAGATAGTAACCGTTTAATTCTGCTTTTTTTGGTTCTATGAAGTTATATTTGTCTGCTGGCAGTTCTCCGAATACCAATGCAGGCGTATCAGACAGAACAAAGTTGCCGTTCGGTTCGTTTACTATGATTACCAGTCCTGTTTTAGAATCAAGGTCAAAGAGCATATTTGCTTGTCCGGCAGTTGTCGCTCCAGTGTGACCGTATGTACGCACGGCATATTCTGTACACCAGAAGCCATGAGCGCACATCGGAATATCTGATTCACCATAAAAATCTGTACCTGTATACATAATCTCCTGTGTTTCGGGATTCTGAAACAACGGTGCATCATCATTCACTAAAGCCTGTGCATAGGTCATCAGGTCGGAGAGTGTACCCGTTGCAGAGCCAGCAGGATAAGCAGGTATATAATCAAGCTTATTTCCAAGACTGATACAGTTGCCCAAAGAAAAACTATAGCTTTTTGTCTTTTTACGCTGTTCATACACCCAAGCATTATCGCTGTGTACCGGATTCAAAGCGGTATGTTCCATGCCAAGCGGTTCAAAAATATTCTCATGAACATAATCGCAGTAGTCCTGCCCCGTTATACATTCAATCACATATCCTGCTAAAGCCGCACCATAGTTTGAATAGGCAGATATTTTTCCGGGAGTATTTACCTGCGCAGGCTCTATCAATTGCAATTCCTCGCCAAGTGACAGTATTGCATTTTCGTCATTTTTAAATATTGGTTTGGTTGTTTCCTGCCAGCCTGCATTGTGATTCATAAGATTCAGCATAGTAATCGGTATATTATCATAGGAAAGATGCTGAAAAAAGCCGTCGGGGAGATACTCACGCACATCACTGTTAAGGTCAAGCTTTTCCTGCTCCCATAACTGCATTGCACTGACCCATATAAGCGTTTTGGATATACTGCCCCATTCGTAGACGGAATTTTCGTCGGCTGAAATGTGATTTTCCATGTCCGTTTCGCCGAAATATCCTGTATAAAGTACATCATCACCTTGAAATATACCTACAACAGCAGAAGCAATCACAGGTTCACCAAAATTTGTATTTACCTTATCATAAAGTTCACGCTGAACTTTTTCTATAGTCAATCCTGAAGGCAATGTCAATGCTGTATCAGTTTCTTCTGCGTGGACAGAGGGAATTATTATGGAAGTCAGCAGAAATCCCGCACAGAAAATCCCTGTAAATCTTTTGAATATATTTTTCATGTACAAACCTCCTTAAAATTCCTTGTCTTCATATTCAAGCAAAGTACATATATATTTGTATATAGTCGAAAATATTGCTATTGTCACAAACATCACACCAAGCATAAAACCATTTGCCGTCTTTGCAAGCTGTATCAGAAGCTGTATTATAACCACAAGTGCCATTCCGACTGGCAAAATACCGCTGACAATCATAACCCAGATTATCAGCAATACAAAAATCAGCAATAAAAAGATATATTCTTTTTGTGTGATTTTTTTAAAAGAAAGTTCCATAGTCTTATTGTCTTTGAAATTCTTACGCAGAGTTCCTGCCGCTGTCATCATGCCAATAGCAAATGCCACAATATATATTAAATTAAATAGTCCGAATACAGTGAATGTACCGCCTGAACGCTCTGCAAGCAGTGAAAGAATTTCCATATTCTCAGCCATCATTGCTCCCCAAAACAGATAATATGTCTTGAATATAAGTGCAATCAGCATAATTAGATAAAACAGGAAACTCATGATGATGTAAAGCCCAAGAATCATCATAAATCTTGCTTTAACAACGTCCTGCTTTTTTACCGGCAACAGGCAGTGCAGTTTTTCACTATGGTACTTGCGTTCATTCTTGAATATCGTCGGCACGAACAATCCGCCCATTAATATCGGACAGTAAATCCCGAAAAGCGGTGAAATAAAAAGCCCGAATACTCCGCAGAAAATAAACAGAAATATAAAAATTGTTCTCATGTTGTTTTTACCGCCGTTCATGGTGATAAAATCAGCTTTTATCAAATCAAACAGTTTTTTCATAACCACACTCCCTTACAGCTCACGCTTTGCAAGTTTATTTACCGTTATCTCACTGAATAAAAGGCAGACTCCCAGCATCACAACATTCAGTACCGCACCAAGCAGAATATACCCCGATACTGTACTTGGCAGACTTGGCAACTTTATTGTTGGTATGATTTCACGGTCGGACAAAGCAAAAAAACCAATAAGCAATACTGTCAGAATAATCATTGTTATCATGATAATTTTAAATTCATTCTCTCTGCCGTGAATCTGTCCCATCATTTCTATATATAAAAACAGTAAACCAAAAACAGTGAAAATTCCGAATATCATAATAAGCATAAATGTTTTATCCTCAAAACTGTTCTTAACCATCTGCATTGTTTCAGTGTTCTGATTCGGAAGTAATCTATATAATTTCAATGACTTTGAAATGACAGCAAGAACAAATTCAAGAATTTCTGATGCAAAAATCACAAGAAATATATACAGGAATCTTGCTCTTGTGATGTTACTGTGCTTGACAGGAAGTATTCCATACAGCTTGTTGAAGTCGCTTTTATCGGCAACACTCTGCAACGGCATGACAAATATCATTGCAACAAAACTGATATAGGCATTTATAATAGGAGAAAAAAGCAGACTCAATGTAAAAAACAAAACAGCTCCTATAATAAATATTCCCAAAGCAAAAGGTTTTGCCGTGAGGAAATCAAACCTCATTATTTTCAGAATTTCTTTCATGCTTATCCTCCTTTGCAATATATACAAGTATTTCATCAATGCTTGCTTTTTCATATTCAAGCGTATCGGGCAAACCTGTGAGGTCGTCCGTTTTAATAAGTGCATCAAAACCGTTGCGGTAGGCGTGGAATCCAATAAATTTTTCTTTCAGTCTGACAGGAATATCTTTCTCCGCACCTTTGATAACGGCATATTTTTCTGTCAGTTCATCTTTTGTTCCAGTATACCAGACCTTACCACCGTGCAGAATTGTAACATAATCTGCTATGCGTTCAACATCAGCCGTAATGTGCGTGGAAAACAATACACCTCTGTTTTCGTTCTCTATGTACTCTGCAAGAATATCAAGCAGTTCATCACGTGCAACAGGGTCAAGACCGCTTGTCGGCTCATCAAGAATGATGAGTTCTGCCTTGTGAGAAAGTGCAATTGCAACCATAAGCTTCATTTTCATACCCTTTGAAAAATCACCGACTTTTCTGTTATCGGGCAAGCCGAATTTACTAATATGGCGGAAAAATTCCTTGCTGTCCCAGTCTTTGTAAAATGGCTTCAACTGCTGTTCAATCTGTTTAGCGTTCAGATGTTCGGCAAGATACAGACTGTCAAATACTACGCCCAGACGCTCTTTTATTGCAATAGTATCGGTAACGCTGTCCAGTCCGAACACGCTGATTTTTCCGCTGTCGATTTTAGCCATATTCAGTATAGAACGGATTGTAGTTGTCTTACCTGAACCATTCTCACCGACAAATCCCATTATGAATCCTTTCGGCAATGAAAAACTTACATCTTTGAGTGAAAAATCATCGTATTTCTTGCAAAGTTTATTGATTTCCAGAATATTTTCCATATTAATCCTCCATAAATTTTCTGAGTGCAGTGACAATTTCATCATCAGTCAGTCCTGCATTACGTCCATTGGTTACAGCTTTTTCAAGTCCGTCCTCCATTTCATAGAGCATACGCTCACGCAGAAGCTCATTGTTTCGTGGTGCGACAAAATAACCTTTACCCGAAACAGAAATAATAAATCCCTCATCTGCAAGGTCATTATATACCCTTGTTGTAGTTATAACACTGATTTTCAAATCACGGGCAAGCTGTCGGATAGACGGCAACTGTTCGTCCTCCGTGACTGTACCGTCTAAAATCTGTGCTTTCATTTGCTGTTCAATCTGTTCATAGATTGGCAGTTCAGATTTGTTTTTGATGACGATTTTCATGAAACACTCCTTTGATATACTGTTAATATTATGATATATACAGTATATCAGATATAATACAAAATGTCAATAGGTTTTTGAAAATTTTTTTACACACATAAAAAATACGCTGACAAGTGATATGCCTGTCAGCGTGCTTTTCTTATAATATATGCTTATTTATTTTCTTTGCGACGGAAGATGCCAGAGAATTTTACAGAAACAACACCAAATGAAGTCATCATGAAAGCTCCGAGAGCAGTAATAATATTTGTAAGAGAGTTGTTGCCTGTCTGAGGAAGTGTTGTTGCAGTTGTAGTTGTTGTAGCTTCTTCTGTTGTTGCAGTTGTAGTCTCTGTTGTAGTTGTTGTTGCTTC
>JAIDTI010000089.1 GCA_029060755.1 Ruminococcus sp.
GGCATGCGATATATATGGACTTACAGAAACAAGCGGTCCTGGTGTATCATTTGAGTGCAGTGAGCAGACGGGTATGCACATCAATGAAGACCACTTTATACCTGAAATTATCAATCCTGAAACAGGTGAGGTACTTCCTGAAGGTGAAGTCGGTGAGCTTGTATTTACAAGCATCACAAAAGAAGCATTTCCGCTTCTCAGATACAGAACAAGAGATTTATGCGTACTTTCACGCAAGAAGTGTTCATGCGGACGTACTCTTATAAAGATGAGCAAGCCAATGGGCAGAAGTGATGATATGCTTATTATACGTGGTGTAAACGTATTCCCGTCGCAGATTGAAACCGTACTTATTGAGCAGGGCTATTCTCCGAACTATCTTATTGAGGTTGACAGGGTAAATAACACAGATACACTTGATATTAATGTTGAAATGAATCCCGAACAGTTCTCGGATAAGGTTAAGGATATGCAGGAGCAGGAAAAATCACTTGCACAGGCTATAAAGCTTATGCTTGGAATCAGTCCGAAAGTGCATCTTGTATCGCCTAAATCAATTACAAGAAGTGAGGGCAAAGCTGTCCGTGTAATCGACAGAAGAAAACTTCATGACTAATAAATAATAGGAGGCTATTATGGCAAATGCAAAACAGATTTCGGTTTTTGTAGATAACAAGCCGAATCAGCTTACAGGTGTAATGAAAGTTATCAAGGAGAACAAATTGAATATCCGTGCTTTGAGTCTTGCTGATACTTCTGATTTTGGTATTCTCCGAATCATTGTTAATGATACAGACAAAGCTTCAGATGTACTAAGAAAAGCAGGATATGCTGTTACAGTGACAGAAGTACTTGCAATTTCAATTCCTGATGCTCCTGGACAGCTCAGCCGTGTACTTGATATTCTTGGCAGTGAAAATGTAAACTTGGAATATCTCTATGCTTTTACAGGTGCATCAGATAAAGCAGTATCATTTGTTATTCGTGTTGACGACAATTCTACTGCTGAAACTGCACTTACAAATGGCGGAATTATTATTCTTACAGAAAAAGATATTACAGAAATGTAAATTTTTTGTGTTCTCTCTCTTTTTTTGGGAGAGAACACATAAAACTACTTGACAAATCAGCATAAAAATTGTATAATAATAAATACAGGTATGCAGATACATATTTTCTGCATGAATTTATATTCAGGAGTGATTAAAATGAGTATTATTGATAAATTCGGTGATGTTAGCAGAACTATCAATGACAAAACAAAGAGCGTGGCAGAAATCGGCAATCTCAAAAACAAGATTTTGTATGAGGAAGAAAGAATCGTTGAAATTTTTGCTGACATCGGCAAAAAATATTACAAGAATCCAAATGAAGACCCTGCAAATCTCAAAGTACTTTGTGATGATATTGACCAGAGACGCAGAAGAATCAAGAAGATGAAGTTTGAACTTAACAGCCTTAAAGGTCGTAGAGTATGCCCTAAGTGTAATGCGGAAGTTGCAGAGGGATTTCAGTTCTGCGGTCGTTGTGGAACAAAAGTTGCTGACATCATGGAAGAAGATTTCATGAACGACTAAGAAAAACATCAATGAACACATCGGCTGTTCCTTTAATTCTGGAACAGCCTGTTTTTTAGTGAGATATAATGAGTAAGATATTGGATTTGTTTTTTCTGCTGATTGTTTGCAATGTCATTCCGTTCTGGACGGAGACATCTCTTTCAATACCATATAAAATTGAAATAACTATAGTATTTGTTTTTCTGTTTATTGTGGATTTGATAAGAAACGAAAAAGCGCTATTGAAGAATTTCAGGCTTGAATCACTGAAAAGGGGTACAAGTCTTATATGGCTTTCGGGAGTTGCCCTGATTCCCGAAACTGCTATAGTAGTATTGTACTTTATAAATACAGATGCAGACATTTTTCCAAAAATACTTTCAATTGTGATACCGTTGATTTGTCTGATTGTCACTTTCCTGTCGGGATTTATAAAAACGGCTGTAAGTTCAAAGCAGATTAAGCTTAAAGACTACATTCTGCTTTTTCTTTTATGGTGGTTTCCGGTTGTGAATCTTGTGCTGATTCATAAATTCTACAAAACGGCAAAAAAAGAGTATATTTTTGAAGCGGATAAACTGGAACTTGAAAATGCAAGAGCTGAAAATGAAATCTGCAAAACAAAATATCCTGTTGTTATGGTACATGGTATTTTTTTCCGTGACTGGCAGTTGATGAACTATTGGGGACGTGTTCCTGCAAGTCTTATTCGAAACGGTGCAGAAGTTTATTACGGTAATCAGCAGTCAGCAAGGTCAATCCCCGACAGTGCAGAGGAACTTAAACAGGCAGTTATGAAAGTAATTGCTGAAACAGGAGCTGAAAAGGTGAACATAATCGCACATTCAAAAGGCGGTCTTGATTCACGATACGCAATAAGCACTCTCGGACTTGATGAATATGTTGCAACGCTTACAACAATAAATACTCCGCATGGCGGTAGTGATATGGTTGATTATCTGCTTGCAAAGTTTTCTCCGAAAACGCTTGAATGGATTGCAAGAAGATATAACAGTATTTTCAGAAAACTTGGCGACAATGACCCCGATTTTGTTGCTGGTGTAAAAGACTTATCGCCTGAAAGACTGAATGAGCTTTCAAAATATATGATTGATTCCCCGAATGTTTCGTACAGAAGTTGTATGTCATGTATGAAAAATGTTTTTTCAGCAGGATTTCCGCTTAATCTCGGCTATATGATAATCAAAAGGCTGAACGGAGACAATGACGGGCTTGTGTGGATTGAATCAGCAAAGCACGGTGATTTCAGACTGGTGACCGCATCAAAGACAAGAGGAATAAGTCACGGCGATACAATCGACCTTTTCAGAGAAAACATTGAGGGATATGACATAAGGGAATTTTATATAAATCTTGTTGCAGAACTCAAAAAACAGGGATATTAATTAAACTTTTTTCTTATCTGCCTGCATACAAAAAATGCAGGAATACACAAAATTCCCCATAGCATAGAGAAAAAAGGACAAATCTGCCCGAAGATATTGAACGGAATATCTGAATAGTCCCATACGTTCCAGCCCATAATTATATTGTCGAAAATTCCTACTATAAACTCAATGCAGGTAATAATAACAGCCCCGATAATACAGCTTTTTATCAGCGTCATTGTCTTACTGCTGTTGATGATATAGAGTATTGTAAGAGCAAGTCCGCCCGTAAGACACATTGTCCAGTGAGTAAATCCTCTGCTTGCAACTTCAATAAATCCATATAAAAAATAACCCATAAGAAAAGTAAAAAGATATTGAGCGTATTTCATAAATTAAGTACCTCGCTTTTTTCATGTATTATGCGGAATAATTGTAAAAATATACATAAAATAAAGGAGCTTTAAAAAAATGCGTAAAAGCTGTATAATTTTTCATATTTCAAGTTTGCCGTCGGAATACGGCATAGGAAAAATGGGAAGGCACGCTTTTAAATTTGTCGATTTCCTTAAAGATGCAGGAGTAAAATGTTGGCAGATTTTACCGTTGTCACCCACAAGTTATGGTGATTCACCTTATCAGTCATTTTCTGTAAATGCAGGAAATCCATATTTTATTGATTTTGAGATTCTTGAGGGCGACGGACTTCTTGAACATCATGAATATGCGTCAATAGACTGGGACAGCAACCCGCAGAAAGTAGACTATAGTCTTATATATGAACATTGCTTTGATGTTTTAAGGGTAGCACATTCAAGATTCAAGGCATCAAAATTTCCCGATTATAAAAAATTCTGTAAAGAAAATGAGGAATGGCTTGACGAATACGCTCTTTTCATGGCACTTAAATTCAAGTACAACGGAAAAGCGTGGTATGAATGGGAGGAGGAAATCTCAACTCACAAGATAAAAGCTGTTGCAGATGCAAGAAAACAGCTTAAAAGTGACATAGATTTTTATAAGTTTATACAATTTGAGTTCAGCAGACAGTGGAAAGCACTCAAATTATATGCAAATCAGAATGATATAGAAATAGTTGGGGATATTCCGATTTACTGCGCACTGGACAGCGTTGAAGCTTGGTCTAATCACAAGCTTTTCTGGTTCGACAGAAAATGCCGTCCCGTAAGAGTTGCAGGCTGTCCGCCCGACGACTTCTCACCAACAGGACAACTCTGGGGAAATCCACTCTATGACTGGGATTATCACAAGAAAACAGGTTATAAATGGTGGATTGACCGCATAGACTCCGCAACAAAACTTTATGACATTGTAAGAATAGACCATTTCAGAGGCTTTGAAAGTTACTATACTATTCCTTTTGGCAGTGAGGATGCAACAGTAGGCGATTGGAAAAAAGGTCCTGACTATGAGCTTTTCAGAATGGCAGAGGAAAAACTGGGCAAGCTTAATATTATAGCTGAAGATTTGGGATTCATTACTCCTGAAGTCCGTGCAATGCTTGATAACTGCGGTTATCCGGGAATGAAGGTTTTGCAGTTTGGATTCAGCGACGGCGAAAATGAACATCTTCCGCACAATTTTACAACAACAAACTGTTTTGCGTATACTGGAACTCACGACAATGAAACACTTAATGGCTGGGTTGAAACACTTGACAAGAAGTCACTGAAATTTACAAGAAAATATCTGAATGTAAAGAAAAAGTCCGATATACCTATGGCGGTAGTACGTGCAACATGGGCAAGTGTTGCAGAAGTTGCAGTTGCACAGATGCAGGATTTTCTTGATAGTCCGAAAGATGCACGAATGAACACACCGTCAACACTTGGCTGTAACTGGCAGTTCAGAGCAAAAGAAGAACAATTTACACCTGAACTTGCAAAAAAAATCCGCAAACTCAATAAAATGTACAACAGATAAATCTGTAAAATAAATTAATTTTCTGGAGGAAACCAATGGATAAGAATATTTTTATTGAAAAATTCACGGGAAAACTTCCCAAAGACATCAGAACAGCAACTCCGCAGCAACTCCATAATGCGCTCGGCGATACAGTTATGGAGTTGTACGCTGATAAGTGGAACGCAAGCAGACAGGAACATCTTGGAAAAAGACGTGCTGCATATCTTTCTATGGAATTTCTTGTCGGACGTGCAGTTTATAATAATCTTCTCTGTCTCGGAATTTATGATGAAGTAAATTCTGCATTTAATGAACTTGGTCTTAACCTTGCTGATTTGGAAGTAATTGAAGATGCGGCACTCGGCAATGGTGGACTTGGCAGACTTGCAGCCTGTTTCCTTGACAGTGCGGCTACACTTTCACTTCCTCTTGACGGCTACGGAATCCGCTATAAATACGGTCTTTTCAAGCAGTCAATCGTTGACGGATTTCAGAAAGAAGATATTGACGACTGGACAAAATACGGTGACTGCTGGTCAAAAAGATGCGACGAAGATACAGTTCTGATTAATTTCAACGGACAGACTGTTAAAGCTGTTCCCTATGATATGCCGATTTTCGGCTGTAAGACTGAAAACGTCGGCACGCTCCGTTTGTGGCAGTCTGAACCAGTGAAAGAGTTTGATTTTGATACATTCAACAGACAGAACTATCTTGAAGCATCAAAAGAACAGATTTTTGCAGAGGATATTTCAAGAGTACTTTATCCTAATGATGATACGAATGAGGGTAAAAAGCTCCGTCTTAAACAGCAGTATTTCTTTAGTTGTGCATCTCTTACTGATATAATCAGAAAACATAAAGCAAGATATGGCACACTTGATAATCTTGCTGACTATATTTCCGTACAGCTTAACGATACACACCCTGTTATTTCAATCCCTGAACTTATCCGCCAGCTTGTTGACAATGAGGGCTATACTTTTGCAAATGCTCTTGAAATTGCAAAGAAAGTTTTCAACTACACAAATCATACTGTTATGCAGGAGGCACTTGAAAAATGGTGGATTGGTATAGTTCAGGAACTTCTGCCACGAATCTATGAAATCATTATTCAGATTAATGAGGAACTTATTGCAGATATGTACAATAAGGGCATAGATAAGGAAAAAATCAACAGAATCAAGATTATCAAGGGTGAACTTATTCATATGGCTGATATGGCTTGTTATGCATCAAGTCATATTAATGGAGTTGCTGAAATTCATACGCAGATACTCAAAGACACAGTGCTTGCCGACTGGTACAGCATCTACCCCGAACGTTTCCGCAATGAGACAAACGGTATAACTCAAAGACGCTGGCTTGCACTCTGCAACATGGAACTTTCTGCACTTATTACGGAACTTCTTGGCAGTGACAGCTGGCTTACAGACCTTGACAAGCTGAAAGAACTTGCAAAATATGCAGAAGATGAAGAAGTAATGAAACGCTTTATTGAAATCAAGAAAAACAAGAAGATACAGCTTGCGAACTTTATTGCAGAGCGTGACGGAGTGGAAATCAATCCCGACTCTGTTTTTGATATTCAAATTAAGCGACTTCACGAATACAAGAGACAGCTCCTTAATGCGTTTTCGATTCTCTGGATTTACTATGGAATCAAGGACGGCTCTATCAAGAATTTTGCTCCTACAACATTTATTTTCGGTGCAAAGTCTGCTCCCGGATATAAACGTGCAAAGGCTATAATCAAGTATATTAACGAAATCGGCAGAATAGTTTCATCTGACCCCGAAACAAGAGACCTCCTCAAAGTTGTATTTGTACAGAACTACAATGTATCATACGCTGAAAAACTTGTTGCCGGTGCAGATATTTCAGAGCAGATTTCCACAGCAGGTACAGAAGCAAGCGGTACAGGTAATATGAAACTTATGCTTAATGGTGCGGTTACTCTTGGAACATATGACGGTGCTAATATTGAAATCGTGCAGGAGGCAGGAGAAGAAAACAACTATATCTTTGGTGCAAGAGTTGAGGATTTGGAAAAAATCGTTCCTGAATATGAAAGCCGTAAGATATTTGCACAGAATCCGAAAATCAAAGCAGTTGTATCTTCACTTATTGATGGCACAGTTTCAGACGGTGGTTCAGGTGATTTCCGTGAACTTTATATGTCACTTCTTGACGGTGCAAGCTGGCATAAGCCCGACCATTATTATCTGCTTGGTGACCTTGAAAGCTATGTTGAAACAAAACTCAAGTCCAATGCGGATTATGGTACAGACCGCATGGCATTTGCAAAGAAACAGTGGCTTAATATGTGCAATGCAGGCAAATTCAGTTCCGACAGAACAATTGCTGATTATGCCGAAAATATCTGGAATATAAAATAATATGAAATCTATAGATTTCTATTATAAGGGAATTGAGGAATTTAACAAGAAAAATTATTTATCAGCAATAGAATATTTCAAAATTTCTGGCAGTTTAGAAAATCACTATAAAACATATGAAATGTTATTCCAATGCTGGAAAGCAGTTTCCAACATGAATGAAGCTTATGATTGTATAAAAAAAGCTTATGTTTTAAATTCTGCAAATGATAAGGTAGCATATGAATATGCTGAAACATCTGTTCAATTCGGTGATAAAGAATCATCCCAAAAAGTTTTAACAGAAATCTTGAAAAGAAATCCAACATATAAAAAAGCCAGACAACTTTTAGATTTAATATAAAAAAATAAACACCACAGCACATGAATAAATTGAAATGCTGTGGTGTTAAATTTTTACTTGTTTAAACCGCCGATTATACTGAAAGCATAGGGGATATTTTCAGTGATTGTTTTTGCATCACGTGGATTTATGGAAAACTCATATGTTCCGATTTGTGCAATATCATTTGTTTCAAGATTTGTTACATATATAGTTACGTTGAAATTATTTGTTTCAGCTGTAAGAGGTGTAACAATTGAGTTCATTTCAGGGGCAAAAATGGCATATGAAAGTTTTGTTATTTTTCCGTTACTGTCTGTAATTGCATAGTCAACACTGAATCTGCCTGATACATCTTTTGGAATCGGTGTATAGAATGCAATATTTTTTGCGTCTGATTTGTCACCTAAAACATAGCTGAAATTAAATTCAGGTACGGGGACTTCTTCATCAACAACTTTTACTTCAATTTCAGCATATACAGACGGGTCGCTTACGCTGTAAACAGTTACTTTACATTCTCCGACGGATATACCCTTTATCCAGCCATATTTGTCTACAGTTGCGATTTTTTCGTCTGAACTTACCCATATTTCACCTTTATCAGAGGCATTTGCAGGATACATTGTTACCATTGGAATATTTTTTCCACCTACAGAAATTGTAAAGCTGTTTTGTGAAACGCTTATTTCTGTTACCTTTATATTTGTGGTTGCAGTTGTTTCAGTTCCGGTAGATGTGGTTGTAGTTTCTGATGTGGTTGTTGATGTAGTTTCTGTTGTTGTTTCCGACGATGTTGCAGTAGTTGTTTCTGATGTTGATGTTGTTGTAATTGGCTCACCGTCTGATACATTTACAATAATTACAGCAAAAACGTTCGGATTGTCGGCACTTTGGATAATAACTTTACATTGTCCCGCTTTTTTGCCGATTATCCAGCCAAGATTATTTACAATTGCAATGCTGTCATCAGAGCTTGTCCATTTCATTTCCTGATTTACAGCATTGTTTGGTATTACCTTGATGTCAGTAATTCGCTCCGATTGTCCGACAGCTATATTTATCTCATTACGATTCAGAATTATTTCTGAAACTTTCTCTGTACTTGCAGTAGTTGTTGAAGAAGTGCTTGTTGTTGTGGAATTTGATGTGGCTGTAGAAGTACTTGCAGTTGTATTTGATGTAGCAGTAGAAGTACTTGTGGTTGTATTTGATGTAGCAGTAGAAGTGCTTGCGGTTGTGCTTGATGTGGCTGTAGAAGTACTTGCAGTTGTACTTGATGTAACAGTAGAAGTGCTTGCAGTTGTACTTGATGTGGCTGTAGAAGTGCTTGTGGTTGTGCTTGATGTAGTTGTAGCTGTTGTGGTTGTGGACTGAACAGGAGTTTCAAGCATCAGTTCCATAAACTGCTCAATATCTAATTGTCCGCCAGTTGAAACATATGAATAATATGCAAGTATTATAGTAGCATCAGAAGCATTAATCTCTCCGCTTTTATCTACATCAGCAGCTTTTTTCTGATTATCATTTAAACTTGATTCTTTTCCGGTTGAAAGAAGTGAATACTCCTCCAGAACAATAGAAGAATCTGTTGCATCAACAGCATCATCATTATTGACATCGCCCAGCTTGTTGACTGCATCAGCAAAAGTAACAGGTGTATCAGCGTATGTAGTGATTTCAGGTATACCGACAGGAATAACAGTTGAGATGCCGATTGCTGTTGATATTATGGTTGCTGTAAGTTTTTTCTTTTTCATGTTTACTCCTCTTATCTATATTTTTTGTGTGGATTTGCACACATTTCATTATACATCTTTTTTTATCAAAAATCAAGACAATAGCAATATTGTTAAAAATGTGACTGAAATTTTTGGAATAAATCACAAAAAAAGACTGCCAATAATGACAGTCTTCTATAATATGATATACCTGAAACTTATTCTTGTTCAGGATTGATTTTTGTACGCTGAATTATTACCTTTGAATTTGTTGTAACCCACACATCATCATAGTTAGGACAGGAGAATGTTACATTTGCATTGAACTGTTCTGTAGATACCGGAATATTCAGCAGATTTACATCAGCAATAATATCATCTGAATTTATTGCCTGTATTGATTCCTCTGAACCTATAACAGTTATATTCATTCTTTGCGTAAGGACTTTGTAGTCATAACTGCTGTCAGGAATATTACTTATAGATATTTTACTTTGGTCAACAATTAAATCAGTCTGCGAAAGATTCTCACTGTCAAGCGTTACTGTAACTGTTTCAAGATTTGAAATATTTATAAACTCACTATTTTCAAGGCTGGTACTAAGGGAAAATGTCTTTGAATAATTTGGTTTAAGTTCATTAAGAGAAATCACACCTATTGTAAGCGTATCAGGGATTTCCGTCTGACTGTTGTTGCAGGCAAGTAATACAGAATCAGTTGAAAGATTGAAATTTATCTTGTCTTTGTTAAAATCATTTGGCGCATTGCTTATTGCAACAGTAAGCTTCACTTCTTTCTGTGTGCGTACCGGAATAGTTATGCTGAAATTTGTAGTATTGAATTTAAGTGTAGATTTGTCTATCAGTGCATTATCTTCCGTATACAGCTGAATTTCATCACTTGAAAGAACGTATGTCCTATCAAGACTTAGTTCTTTTTTTGAAACAGCATAGCACTTTGATATTTTTTCAAGTTGTGCGGACGGACCTGTTATGCGTATAACGTCTGGCTCACATGAAAGCTCCTCACGATTTATATCTTTTCCATTTACTACTGAAACGTTCGGTATCTGCGGAGTTATCGAAATTTCTTTTGTATCGATTTTATCAAATTCAATTGTTGCAGAGGGCGGATTAACTGATTTTACATCATATTTTATACCGTTTTTGCTTTTCAGTTTTATAGATATTTTTTTTGTTCCTGCATTTGAAACATTTTCAGCATCAATATATGCCTCAATATTTTCACTGTTAATATTTCCTACTTGTGTACGGCTTGCAATAAGTTCAACAGTAACATCTTTTACATCACATGAAACAACACTTAAGCCATTCAGTTCTGCTGAAGTTCCCGAAATATCAAAAGATACTGGTATATGCTCAATTGTTTTTAAAACTGTCGGATATTGTGTAAGCGATATATAAAGCCATATTATAACAGCAATTATAACAGAAAAAACAGCAAGAGAAAAATTACTGTTAAAAAGATTTTCTTTCAGTCTGTTTATATGTTTCATTTTTTCTTCCTTCTTCCTAAAATAGAGGAAAGTACATTCTTTGAATTTTCTTCATCAGACGGACTTTCATAGAATATCTCTTTTTCAAGAGTGGATTTAAGCATTTCATGTGTGTAATCTCTTGTAAGAACACCTTTCATGGCAACAGAAATTTGTCCTGTTTCCTCTGATACAACAATGACAAGAGCATCTGAATTTTCACTCATGCCGATAGCGGCACGGTGACGAGAGCCGAGACTTTTATCAATAAGCCGGTCATTCTGTGCTTTCGGCAGAAAACAAGCTGCGGCGAGTATCATTCCGTTTCGCATTATTACAGCACCATCATGCAGAGGTGTTTTAGGATAAAATATATTGCCGAAAATCTGCTGACTTGGCAGAGCGTTCATTATAGTACCAGATTCAATCTGTTCACCGAGTTTTGTCTGTCGTTCAATTACAATCAGTGCACCCGTACAGCTTGCCGACAGTTCAACACACGAATCACATATTACATCAATAGCCTTGTTCCATTGCTGTTTTACGTCATTTGACGGTGTGCCTATGCCTATTTTTATTCCAAGTGCTGTTTGTCCGAACTGCTCCAAAGCTCGACGGAGTTCGGGCTGAAACAATACAATCATGGCAACAAGACCAATATCAAGAGCATGGCTGAGCATATATCTTATTACAGTCAGCTCAAACAGACTGCTTAGTATATATGCAATAACAAGCAGGAATATTCCTTTCAGAAGCTGACCCGCCCTTGTTTCACGTATAAGTTTAAGAAGAAGATAGATTATGTAGGCAAGTACAGCAAGGTCAATAATATCTTTTGGTCCAATTGTACTCATAAGACTGAAGAAAGCATATTTTATTTCCTGAAATGCTGGCATTTTCTCACGTCCTTTTTTGAAAATCGGAAATCAGGAGGCGGAAAGCTTACCGCCTCTTGAATCACCCTACTATATATTGTACCACAAATTAAAAGAATTTCAATAGTTTTTTTCTTATTTTTGCAAAATTATCACAATTTATTTTTATCTATGCGGTTAATTTCATTTGCAAGACGTATTGCATCAGCTTCACAACTGAAAATGGACGGCGAAAAACGTACAGTTCCGCTACTTGTGCCAAGCTGTGAATGTGCAAGAGCCGAACAGTGAAATCCTGCACGGAGACAGTAGCCTTTTTTTGCAAGAATCTGTGCGACGGTTTCTGACTTTATGCCGTCTACATTGAAAGATACAATCGGAACATATTCAGCAGAAGGGCTTCTGTAAATTGTCACATCTTTATTTTTTTTCAGTTCAGATATAAACTTCTGGCATATTTTTTCCTCATGCCGGAAAATTCTGTTAATTCCCATACTTCTTACAAATTCTATGCCTGCCTTGACAGAAATTATGCCAATAACTCCGACCGTTCCGCTTTCGAGACTTTCAGGCAGTAAATCAGGCTGTGTGAGACTTTGAGAGAGATTTCCTGTTCCGCCCTGAATTATAGGATTTATCTTGTATTTTTCGTCAGAAATAAGCAGTCCTGTTCCTGTTATGCCATATAGTCCTTTGTGACCTGCCGTGCATAGAATGTTTATGCCGTCACTCATTTTTATATCAAGAGTTCCGCAAGCCTGTGCGCCGTCTGCAATAAAGCAGATGTTATTTTTTCTGCATAGTTCAGCGATTTCATGATATGGCAGAATCTGTCCTGTAACATTGCTTGCAATCGTGCATACAATTGCTTTTGTATCGCTTCTTATAAGATTTCTGAAACTTTCAATAGTTCTTGCATCTTCGGGATATACCTGCGCAATGGAAAGTGAGATTTTTTTGTCACTTGCAAGCTTTGTGGCAGGTCGTGCAGATGAATTATGCTCCATTCCGCTTATTATCATATGACCGCCGTTTTTCATTATACCTTGTATTGCAAAATTAAGAGCATGAGTGCAGTTTAATGTGAAAACGACGTTTTCGGGTTTGGCATCGAAAAAATCGGCTACAGTTTCACGTGCAGAGAAAACAGCTTTTGATGTTTCAGAGGCTATATAATGACCTCCTCTGCCAGAACTTCCGTATTTTTCCATAGCTGATATAACAGCCTTTTTAACAGATAAAGGCTTTGGAAAAGTAGTAGCGGAATTGTCAAAATTTATAATCATCAGCTTTCCTCCATTTCCTTTAATTTGAACGGAATACCGTTTTTTCTCAATATTTCAAATGAAGTTTTATTGTAGAGACAAATGTTATATCCACAGCCCTCCTCACGTCTTTTTATTTCACAGCGAATCCCTCTTGCTTTGAGAAGTTTTTCGGCTTTCATAGCATAAGTGTATGAGGGCATTTCAGCAGTATATTCAGTCATAGTTATATCCCTCCTTTTTATCGGGGATTTTGTGTTTATGCTTTTCGGCATATATTATAATATGCAGATTGTCTGCCACTTGCTATTATTTTTTATATCAAAAAGCATTTTCAATTTCTCTTGACTTTATGAGCAGAATATTATATAATTATAAATGTATATTCACTTCTGAAAAGGGAATAATAAACTGAAAATAAATTCAGGAGTGTGTATATTGTGGATAATAAAGAAAATAATCAGGAAGAAATAAATGTTGCAGAGAGTGAAGCACAGGTTGATGTGCATAATACAAAGCATCTGATACACTGCCTTACTATTATCGGGCAGATTGAGGGGCATTATGTGCTTAATGAGCAGAACAAGACTACAAAATATGAGCATATTATCCCCGCACTTGTTGCAATTGAACAGGACAGAAGTGTTGAGGGACTTATAATTATCCTCAATACAGTCGGTGGAGATGTTGAAGCAGGACTTGCAATAGCTGAACTTATATCAGGCATGAAAACACCGACAGTATCGCTTGTTGTCGGCGGTGGTCATTCTATCGGCGTACCGCTTGCGGTCAGTGCGAAAATGTCGTTTATAGTGCCGTCTGCATCAATGACAATTCACCCCGTCCGCATGAATGGAACAGTATTAGGAGTACCGCAGACACTTTCATATTTTGATAAAATGCAGGACAGAATTATAAGTTTTGTTACAGCAAACAGCAACGTAAAAGAAGATGAGTTCCGCACTCTTATGATGAATACAAATGAGCTTGTGCTTGATGTCGGTTCTGTTGTTGATGGTGAAAAAGCGGTCAATATCGGACTTATTGACAGGCTCGGAAGTCTCGGAGATGCTATGGACTGCCTTTATGAGATGATTGAAAATACAGAAAAAAGATACAGATAGGAAGGTGATAAAATGGCAAGAAAAAAGAAAGATGAAGATATAGCAGAAGAATTTGACGAAGATAAGGGCTATACTCGCAAGAGTAAGCCCGACTATGATTCAGATGATGATGAACTTGTTGAAGTTGACTACATAGAAGAAATGAAGCGTGTGGTATCAGTGACAATGTTTGCTGTCGGAATACTGATAACACTTATAATATTGATAAAAGGTTCGGCAGGCTGGAGCTATATGCACAATGTTTTGTGGGGAGTATTCGGCTGGTCGGTGTTCAGTGTACCTGTTATACTTATGTATATATCTGTCCTTATGGGACTGGATAAGAAAAAAGATGAAATAATCGGCAAAACTTTATGGGGAAGTGTCTGGGCTGTTCTTATAAGTTCAGCCATTCAGATTTTTGCTGTCGGAACTATTCCGGGAAGTGATTTTTTAAGCTATATTATCAGTCTTTATACAGACGGTGCAAAATTCAGGGGGGGTGGTGTAGTATCTCTGCCGATTGCAGGACTGCTTTTTGTGATTTTCGGGAAAATGGGTGCAAGAATAGTTATTATACTTATCGGGCTTGTGCTTGCACTGCTTTTTTCGGGTAAAGGAATTGTTGATGTATTTGATGCTGTTATTTCTCCGTTTGAGCCGTTGAAAAAACTTTTTTACAATGAAGATTATGAAGATGAGGAAGAAGATGACGAGGACGACGACACCGAAGAATCTGAATCAGACGATACAGAAGAAACAGTTGAAGAAGTTGCAGAGCCAATACAGAATTTTTATACTCCACTGCCTGAAATTCATATGGCAGAGGAAAAACGTGTGCTTACAGAGGAAGAAGAATTTAGTCTGCTGTTTGATATTCCTTTGCCTGACGAAAATCGTCCCGAAACTGAAAAAACGTTTTTTGCTGATTATACTGCACCAAAAAATGAAAGTATAGTTACACAGCAGGAGCGGAATGTAAGTCATGATGCTTTTGATGACCTTGAAATGCTGATAAACAATGCCACAAAGAAGAAAGAAAAGCCAAAGATTTTCGTTGAGAAACAAAGTGAGCCTGTTAAAGAGTATGTTCAGCAGACTTTATATGTACTCCCATCAATAGAACTTCTTACACCGTCTGACAATAAATTCAACAGTGAGGAAGCAAAAGCGGAAATGCTTGAAAAGGCTGATACTATAGTAAAAACATTTGACAGCTTTTCTGTCAAGGTAGAAATTGTTGATATTTTCAGAGGTCCTTCAATTACACGATATGAAGTTAAACCGGGTTCGGGAATAAAAGTATCAAAAATCAGGGGACTTGGAGACGATATAGCTTTAAGTCTTGCGGCGCAGGGCGTACGAATTGAAGCACCTGTTCCAGGAAAAGCAGCTGTCGGAATTGAAGTTCCGAATATAAATAAAGATACTGTCATGTTAAGGGAAATACTTGAATCGGAGGAGTTCAGAACTGCAAAGAGCAAGCTTGCATTTGCTGTAGGAAAAGATATTGCAGGAAATGCAATTGTCGGGGATATTACAAAAATGCCACACATTATAATTGCAGGTACAACCGGTTCAGGTAAATCAGTCTGCACACGTTCAATAATCATGAGTATTCTTTATAATGCAAAGCCTGATGAAGTAAAGATAATTCTTATTGATCCGAAAGTTGTTGAATTTAAGGTATTTGAGGGCATACCACATCTGCTTATCCCGATAGTTACGGAAGCAAAAAAGGCGGCAGGTGCATTGAACTGGGCAGTTAATGAGATGATGCGGAGATATAACAAGTTTGCTGAAATTGGTGCAAACGATTTGAAATCATATAATGAGCTTATAGAATATGATGAAAATCTGGACTTTATGCCGCAGATTGTTATATTTATTGACGAACTTGCAGATATGATGCTTGTTGCAGGCAAGGAAGTTGAGGATTCAATATGCCGTCTTGCACAAATGGGACGTGCGGCAGGTATGCACCTTGTTGTTGCAACTCAGAGACCGACTACAGACGTAATTACGGGACTTATCAAGGCGAATATTCCGAGCCGTATCGCACTTTCTGTAATGTCGCAGGTCGATTCACGTACTATTATTGATATGGCTGGAGCTGATAAACTTCTTGGCAACGGCGATATGCTGTATATGCCAATCGGAATGAGTAAGCCCGTAAGAATACAGGGTTGTTTTGCATCATCAAAGGATATTGCCAATACTCTTGACTTTATAAGAGGTCAGGCAGAGAGCAATTACAATCCGCAGATTATTGAAGCTGTTGAAAGTTTTGTACCGCAGACAAAAGGCAGTAAGGGCGGAGATGTATCGGCAAGCGGATTTGAGTCGGGAAGTGACGAAGATTTTATTATCAGAGGTGCAGAAGTTGCGGTCAATGCAGGACAACTTTCAACTACAATGCTACAGAAAAAGCTGAAATTAGGTTATGCAAGAGCATCAAGAATAGTAGATGAACTGGAAGAACGTGGAATAGTAGGACCAAGCGAGGGTGCGAAACCCAGAAAAGTACTCATGTCAAAAATGCAGTTTGATGAGTGGAAAATGAGACAACTGGAGGGTAAATAATTAATATGCCTGAAAAACACTATATAAATGCCGTTATTCTTTCCGTCAAAGAAACGTACGGCAAAGATATACCATCGGGAGCAAGTAAAATGGGCGGATTTCCCGATTTACCGCCTGAAATTGAATATCCTGTTATGACTGAATTTACTGAAAAATGGTGTAACAAGAAAACAGACCATTATGAAAAATCGGCAATGCAGTTGGTTGCACAGATAAATCTGTATGAACTTGCTGAATCGGGTGCGGACGTTGAAAATCTTTTACCCAAAACAGGTATGCTTTACATATTCTGGAGTGGTGAAATTATGGAACTTGAAAGCGATGAATACTGGAAAATAGAAGTTGTTGAACCCGATAAGACTGCAACTTATAAAGTAATCTGGTGGGACGGCGATATATCATCATTGAGACGTACAGAACCGCCATGCCCTTATCACAGCAAATATTTTTTTGATGAACCTGATGAATGTTTTACTGAATTTGCCGTTAAATTTGATTCACATAGAGAGTATAAAAACTATAAAAAGAACAGTGGTTCTAACAAATTTTTTGGTTGTCCGCAAGGTGAAATCTGTCCGCAGATTGACGAAACAGAAGTAAATCTGTTTCAGTTTGATTGCTATGATAATTTTGAGGGTTGTATATGGAAAGCCTACTGGATTATAAAAAAATCCGACCTGAAAAATCTTGATTTTTCAAGAGTTTTAATTGATTTTGATATGGATTAGCAAATTAAAGGAGGATAAATAATATGTCTAAAGAATTAACTTTATTTGAACAACTTGAAAGAGATGGTTATACCGAAGAAGCAGAGACTTTAAAAAAATACTATAAAAATGCGGTTATACTGAAATACTGCTTGGCAGAGGGCGAAATCCCGATAGGAGCGAGCAAGACAGGTTGTCCTGATTTGCCGCCTGAAATAGAATTACCTGATATGTCGTTGGTGATTCAGCTTAATATGTGTGAAATCGCCGAATCGGGTGCAGACATTGAAAATCTTCTGCCTAAAACGGGTATGCTTTATATTTTCTGGAATCCGGAACCGCTTGAAGATTTTGAAGACCCCGATTATGATATTATCTACTGGGACGGCGATATGTCAACTTTGAGACGTTGTGGAAATTCTGATGAGAGAGAATGCACAATCGGATTTGAGGCACATGAGGAGTATGACGAATACGGCGTTGCTTATGAGGATTTGAGAGACCTTGTTTCTGATTATGGTTATGACCCTGGTAAACTTGCTTATACGAGAGATAAACTTTTTGGCTATGTCTCAGGAGGAAACGTTCCAGAAGTCAAGGAAGATGATATACTTCTTTTGCAGTATGGTTTTGATGAGGGTTGTATATGGAATGTTTACTGGATAACGGACAAAGAGAGTATCAAAAACCACAGTTTTGGTTCAGGGTTTTATTATGATATGGATTAGGAGGTACAGAATTGTACAATAAATTTATTCCTTTGACAAAAAAAGAAATGGACGAACAGGGGATAACACAGTTTGATTTCATTTACATAACAGGTGATGCCTATGTTGACCACCCAAGTTTTGGGGCGGCAATAGTTACACGTCTGATAGAGTCTATAGGCTATACAATAGGCATAATCTCACAGCCTGACTGGAGAACTGACAGGGATTTCAGAAAATTCGGTGTGCCTAAATATGCTTTTCTTGTGACATCAGGAAATATTGATTCAATGGTTGCACATTATACAGCGGCAAAACGCAAGCGTTCAGATGATGCGTATACGGCAGGCGGAAAAGCAGGAAAACGACCTGACAGAGCCGTTATTGTGTATTGTCAGAAACTCCGTGAGTATTTCGGCGATATTCCGATAGCAATAGGCGGACTTGAAGCATCTCTGAGACGTTTCGCACATTATGATTATTGGGACGATGCCGTCCGTCCATCGATACTTGTGGACAGCGGTGCTGATTTGCTGATGTACGGTATGGGAGAACATCAGATACAGGAACTCTGCACACGTCTTGTAAACGGTGAAAATATCAGGGATATTCACGATATACGTGGAACTTGCTATCTGACAGAGCCTATAAATACGCCTATAGGTTCGGCACAATGTCCGTCATTTGAGCAGGTGCGAGACAATAAAACAGAGTATGCAAAGGCTACAAAAATACAATACGATTGGCAAGATGAAGTGTATGGCAAGACAATTATACAGCGTCATGGAAAGATGATGCTTGTGCAGACTCCACCAGCAAAAAGTCTTACAACAGAAGAACTTGACTACATATACAGTTTGCCATATACAAGACGTTATCACCCGATATATGAGGCAGAGGGCGGTGTTCCCGGAATTGAGGAGGTGCGTTTCTCAATAACGCATAACAGAGGTTGTTTCGGCTACTGCAATTTCTGTTCAATTGCACTGCATCAGGGCAGACGTGTAACTGTCAGGAGTGAAGAATCTGTTTTATCAGAAGCAGAACGCATAACACAAATGCCCGATTTCAAGGGATATATACATGATGTCGGAGGACCTACAGCTAATTTCCGTCATACGTCATGTGAGAAACAGCTTGAAAAAGGCTTGTGTATGGGCAAAAAGTGCCTTGCTCCTACTCCGTGTCCTGCACTTAAAGCAGACCATAGGGAATATCTTGAAATGCTCCGAAAAATCCGCAGGATAAAGGGCGTTAAACGTGTGTTCATACGTTCGGGAATACGTTATGACTATCTTATGGCGGATAAAGATGATGAGTTTATGCGTGAGCTGATAAAGTACCATGTAAGCGGACAGCTTAAAGTTGCTCCCGAACACTGTTCAGCGGTTGTACTTGATAAAATGGGAAAGCCACATATAGAAGCATATAAGGCATTTCAGAAGCGTTTCTATGAAATCACAAAAAGTATAGACAAAGAGCAGTATCTTGTGCCTTATCTGATGTCATCGCACCCCGGAAGTACGTTAAATGAAGCGATAGACCTTGCCTTGTTTCTGCGTGATAATAAAATTCGCCCTGAACAAGTGCAGGACTTTTATCCCACACCTGGAACTATTTCAACTTGTATGTTCTATACGGAGCTTGACCCATACACAATGGAAAAGGTATACGTTCCGAAAACGTCAGAGGAAAAGGCTATGCAGAGGGCTTTATTACAGTATTTCAAACCGCAGAACAGGGATATTGTACTGTCGGCACTGAAAAAAGCTAAAAGATTTGATTTAATCGGCAGTTCTCCGAAATGTCTGGTTGAGGATAATGTTAAAAAGATTAATAAAGGAGGTGAAAAACAATGGCAGAAAAGAAAGCCACATCAAAAGCAAGTCCAGAAAAACCGCAGAAAAAAGGGTTGATATGGATTATTGGCTTTATTATTGCTGTAATAGCAGGTGTTTTATTTGGAATACCTGATAAAAGCGACGAAGTTTCAACAGGTGTAGCAGATTCAAATTTACAGGTGCATTACATAGATGTAGGACAGGGCGACTGTATTTTGCTTGAAAATGGTGATGATACACTTCTTATCGACTGCGGAGAAATCGGCGAGGACGATACAGTAAAAGCGTATCTTGAAAAGCAAGGTATAAATCAGCTTGATTATGTTGTAGGCACGCACCCGCACTCCGACCATATGGGCTGTATGGACAAAATCGTTGTATCTTATGATATAGGCGAAATTATACTTCCTCATATTGATGACAGCGATATACCTACAACAAAATATTTTGAGCGTTTCATGACATCTGTTGAAAGCAAGGGCTATTCAATTACAGAGGCTGAAACAGGCAGAAAATTCAGTGTAGGTGATGCAGAATGTGAGATAATCGCACCATGCAGTGACGATTACAGCAATGCCAACAACTATTCTGTCGGCATTATAGTACATCACGGTGAAAACAGCTTTATTTTTACAGGTGATGCAGAAAAACTTGCTGAAAAAGAACTGATTGAATCAGGCAGACTTGAAGATATTGATGTATACAAAGTGGGACATCATGGCAGTGATACATCAAGTTCAGAGGAATTTCTTGAAATCATAAAGCCTGATATTGCTGTTATTTCGTGTGGTACAGGCAATAAATACGGTCATCCGTGCGATATTACACTTGAAAAGCTTGTCAAATATACAGACAGGATTTACAGAACAGATATAAGCGGTACAGTTGTTATAACGTCCGACGGAAAAAGTCTTGCGGTAACGGAGGAAAAGAGCCAATGATGATAATTGACAGATTTGAGGGCGATTTTGCAGTAGTTGAAACAGACAGCGGAATGACAGATATTTCAAAAGAACTTCTGCCCGAAAATGCAGAAGAAGGCGATATTATTTTACTTACTGACAGCGGATATATCATAGATGAACAGGCAACAGCTGAAAGACGTAAATCCATTGCGGAGAGATTCAGCAGACTGAAAGGCGGTGCAAAGTGACTGATACTATAATAGTTGGAGCAGGTGCATCAGGCTGTATGGCAGGAGTTTTTTCGGCAAGGTACGGCAAAAGCGTACTGATATTTGAGCCTAACGAAAAAATCGGCAGGAAATTAAGGATTACAGGCAAGGGAAGATGCAACGTAACCAATAATTCGCCTGTTGAGGAACACATGAAAAATATTCCTGTAAACAGCAGATTTATGTACAGTTCATTTTCAAACTTCGGTGCATCTGATACCATGACTTTTTTTGAGGAAATTGGTGTACCGCTTAAAACGGAGCGTGGAAACAGAGTTTTTCCCGTAAGTGATAAGGCAGAAGATATAGTTAACGCATTTGACAAGGAACTGAAAAAGCTGAATGTAAAAATAATACATAAGCGAGTTGAGTCGCTGATTATAGAAAATGGTATATGTTGTGGAGTTATCGCACAGGGCAAGGAATACAGAAGCAACAGTGTGCTTATAGCTTGTGGTGGAAAGTCATATTCTGCAACAGGTTCAACAGGTGACGGCTATACGCTTGCGGAGAGTGCAGGGCATACAGTAACAGAACTTAAGCCGAGCCTTGTCCCGATTGTTTCGGACGATAAATTCTGTAGTGAGTTAATGGGACTTTCTCTGCGTAATGTTACACTTAAGCTATATGACGGCGAAAAAGTAATATACAGTGAATTTGGCGAGATGCTTTTTACTCATTTCGGATTAAGCGGACCGCTTGTATTGAGTGCAAGCAGTCATATAAGACAAATGCAGAAAAACCGCTATAAATTCATGATTGACTTGAAACCTGCACTTTCACCAGAACAGCTTGATACAAGAATACAGCGTGATTTTGCAGAAAATCTCAACAGAGACTTTGTAAATGGCATAAGAAAATTACTTCCGTCAAAGCTAATACCTGTTATTGTGAAAATATCAGGCATTTCACCTGAACGCAAGATAAACAGCATAACAAAAGAGGAACGCCGTAAATTCGGTGAACTTATAAAGGCGTTTCCTGTAAAAATATCGGGATTCAGACCGATTGATGAGGCAATTATAACAAGTGGAGGAATTTCTGTAAAGGAAATCAATCCAAAAACTATGGAATCAAAGCTTGTAAGCGGATTGTTTTTTGCAGGAGAAGTTATAGACGTTGACGCATATACAGGCGGATTTAATTTGCAGATTGCCTTTTCGACCGCATATTCAGCATCATTATATCTATGAAAAAAGATTTTTCAAGAAAGTTATTCCGATATGTGTTTGAGTTTATAGTTGCAGGATTTATCGGCTGGATTTATGAAGTTGCAACTATATGGATTATGTGGCATTATTTCGACAATAGGGGAATGTTGCATCTGCCGATAATTCCTATATATGCAGTAGGAGCATTTATTCTGCTTGCCATATTCAGAGAGAAAAAGCATAATCCGATTTTTGTGTTTCTGTTTTCATCTGTAATCACAACTATATTTGAGCTTGCTTCATCTTATCTTCTGGAGTTCATATTTCACAAGCAGTTCTGGACTTACAGAACGTGGTGGGGGTCGATTCTTGACCGTTCAAGTGTTATATCAAGTGCAATCTTCGGACTTTTTGCACTGATATATTTTTTCATACTGCACCCGATTTCCGGCAGATTAAGTGAAAAACTGCCGAAATGGGCTTGCACAGGATTCAGTATTATTGCTGTTGCAACAGTTCTGACAGATTTAGTAATATCTGTTAATCAATTATTAGGAGGCTAAAAAAATGAGTACAATTAATATTGCCATAGACGGACCGGCAGGAGCAGGAAAAAGCACTATTGCAAAAAAAGTTTCTGCTGAAATGGGATATATTTACGTTGATACAGGTGCATTATACCGTACAATTGCACTTTATATCACGGAAAACAATATATCTGATGAGGATATAGAGAAATCGCTTGAAAATGCAGAAGTATCACTTAAATTTATCGATGGTGTACAGCGAGTTTATTTAGGTGACAGAGATGTTTCGGATTTAATACGAACACCTGAAATTTCCATGTCAGCATCAAGAACATCTGCAATTCCAGCTGTCAGAAAGCATCTTTTTGGCTTACAGCAGAAAATTGCACATGAAAATAATGTAATAATGGACGGACGAGACATAGGAACAGTTGTTTTGCCAAATGCAGATGTAAAAATCTTTCTCACGGCATCTGCTGAAGAACGTGCAAACCGCCGATTCAGAGAACTTTCTGAAAAGCCTAATTGTCCGGGCTATCAGGAAATACTTGACGATATAATCAAGAGAGATTATCAGGATATGAACAGAGCAACAGCACCTCTTAAACAGGCAGAAGATGCGGTTCTTGTTGATTCCACAAGTCTTACATTGGAGGAGGTAGTTGAAAAAATCATAGAAATAGTGAGGGAAAAAATCTGATGTATCGTGTGTATTACTTCTTTATAAAGCTTATTGTAAATATTGCTTTTACAATATCATTCAGATTTAAAGTTGAGGGCATGGAAAATATACCGAAAAATGAAACATTTATTTATGTATCAAATCACAGGACAAATGCAGACCCTCCGCTTGTTTTATGCAGATGCAGAGGACTATTTGCAATTATGGCTAAAGAAGAATTATTCAGAAACAAGCTGTTTGCGAAACTTATCCGTTCTCTTGGTGCATATCCTGTTTCACGTGGAAAAGGTGATACAACTGTAATTGATACAGCTTTAGAGAAACTTGAAAAAGGGTCTAATTTTTTGATTTTTCCAGAGGGTACACGTTCAAAAGACGGCAAAGTGCATAGAGGTCATTCAGGTGCAGCTGTAATTTCAGCAAGGTCGGGCAAAAGAATTATTCCTGTAGGTGTTGTTTTTGGTGACAAACTGAAATTTCGTACTAAAGTTACGGTTAAATATGGAAAACCGATTGACCCGTCTGAATACATAGACGATTTTACAAATCCGAATCCACGACAGCTTGTAAAGCTTAAAAATCGCTATATGGACGAAATAAAACTGCTTGTTGAGGGTGAATCTGAAAGTAAGGAGAGCAGAAATGAGTAAAGTTACTGTAGCAAAATCAGCGGGTTTTTGTTTTGGGGTTGACAGAGCCGTAAAAATGGTGTATAATGAATTAGAGAAGAATACAAAGGTAGCTACTTTTGGTGAAATCATTCATAATCAGGACGTTGTGAATGATATGAAGTCAAAGGGTGCAAGGGTTGTTGAATCGGTTGACGAACTCTTGGACGGTGAAACAGTTGTAATCCGTTCTCATGGTGTAGGAAAAGAGATATACAGACAGATAGCTGAAAAGGGAAATGTTATGCTTGATGCAACTTGTCCATTTGTCTCAAAAATTCATAAAATTGTTGAGGAAAAAACAAAAGAGGGATATTTTATTCTTATTGCAGGCGATTTGAATCACCCAGAAGTACAAGGCATCATTGGACATTGTAAACAAAATTTTCTTGTTTTCAAGGATAATTTTGAACTAAAACACGTTTTTGAGGAAAATGAAAAAATTTTTCAAAAAAAGCTTGCATTTGTTGCCCAAACGACTTATAATATAATAGAATGGCACAGTTGTTTAAAGATGATTCCTGAAGATGCTTCTGATATAGTTATATTCGATACAATATGTAATGCAACCGATACAAGACAATCAGATGCGGCTGAACTTGCTAAGAGTTCTGATGTTATGCTTGTTGTGGGTGGAAAGCACAGTTCAAACACCGTGAAACTTTATGAGGTGTGCAGTCGCTATTGCAGAACATATCATATAGAAAATTCAGAAGAACTTTCATCTTTGAAGTTGCCTTATGCTGAAAGAATCGGCATAACAGCCGGAGCGTCAACACCGGCATATATAATCAAGGAGGTACAAACCACAATGACAGACAATGTAAATCTTAATGAAAATCAGGACGAAAATGTCAATTTTGCAGAGCTTGTTGACCAGTCGTTCAAAAAAATACATACGAGAGAGAGAGTTAAGGGAATTGTAATGAGCATTGACAATGCTGAAATTACTGTTGACCTTGGAATCAAGCAGACAGGCTATGTTAAGCTTGAAGAACTTACTGACGATGCTACAAAGAAACCATCAGATATTGTAAGTGTAGGCGACGAAATTGAACTTATTGTTATAAAGGTAAATGACGGTGATGGCACAGTTGCTCTTTCAAAGAAAATGCTTGATGAGCAAGCTGGATATGACAAGATTGTCAAGGCTAAAGAAGAAGGTACAGTTCTTGAAGGTAAAATCAGCCGTATTGTGAATAAGGGCGTTACTCTTAACTATTTCGGCGTAAGAGTATTTATCCCTGCATCTCTCACAGGTCTTTCAAAAGATGCAGACCTTGAACAGCTTAGCGGAAAGAAAGTTGAGTTCAAGATTATTGAAGTTGACGAGAACGGCAAAAAGAGAGCTGTTGGCTCAATCAAGGCTGCTGAATTTGCAAAGAAAGAAGCTGCTAAAGCTTTATTCTGGGAAAATGCAGAAGTTGGCAAGAGATACACTGGAAAAGTTAAGTCTCTCACAAGTTTCGGCGCATTTGTTGACCTTGGCGGAATTGATGGTATGGTTCATATTTCTGAACTTTCATGGAAAAGAATCAAGAATCCAAATGAAGTTGTAAGTGTTGGCGATACAATCGAAGTTTACATCAAGGAACTTAATGCAGAGACAAACAGAATTTCTCTTGGTTACAAGAATCCTGACGAAAATCCATGGGAATTATTCAATACAAAGTATAATATAGGTGATGTTGTTGAGGCAACAATTGTTTCTATTACAAACTTTGGTGCATTTGCTCAGATTATCGACGGAATTGACGGTCTTATCCATATTTCACAGATTGCTGACAAAAAAGTTGATAATGTAAGAGACGTTCTTGCTATCGGTGATGTTGTTAATGCTAAGATTATTGACATTGATTCAGAGAAAAAGAGAATCAGCATTTCTATGCGTGCGCTTCTTGAGGAAGAAAACAACGCTGAATAATTTGCCAGAAAATAAAAGGCTGTACCTTTTTGGTATAGCCTTTTTGTTTAAGAGGTGACAGAATGTGAATGAGGATAACTACAATAAATCGCCGTCAACAAGTACAATATGTCTCATAGCTTTTTCAACATTTATTATTACAATAATCATGTACTCTTTTATTTCAAGTGATGCAGTTGAGCCGAAAAAAGAAAGAATACCTGATAAAATTTCATTTTCCACAACTGAATCTGCTAAAACAACATCAACTGAAACATATTACAATGGCTGGGACGATAATATATCAAAGCCAGTTAATAATGACAGCACATATTATCCGGAGAACTATTATAATATCGGAAATGATATTCCTGAAGGATACTATATACTTATTTATAATGAAAATATTGATACCTATGGAGATGCAAACTTTACAATTTATGGAACTCCCGACGGCAATGATTTTTCGGGAAGTTTTCAGAACTCTGCATTTATAAAGCTGGAGGGTCATGGCTATATTGCTATGTCATTTTGTGATGCTTACCCGCTTGAAACGTTCAGCGGTGAAAACAATCCATTTGAAAAAAGCGGAATGTTCAGAGTTGGCATTGATGTTGATGAGGGTACTTACAGAATAGTTCCGTTATATGACAGTCTGCCGACTTTATGGACTGTTCACAAGGATATTGATAGTATTGATTATGATTCATGCTACACCGATTATCATGAAGATGATGATATGGAAGTTACTTTGCATGAGGGCGAAATTTTACAGACACAATTTTGTGTGATTGAAAAAACTTCTTGACAAATTCAGTTAAATGATGTATATTAGAATTATAAAGGTATATTTATATCGAAACAGAGAGGGGTAATTTAATTATGAAGTTAAAAAAGTTTACAGCGGTATTGTCTGCAATTGCAATGTCCGCAAGTATGCTCAGTACAGTTCCTTTTGCAAATGCAGCCGAAAGCGACTACAATTATGCAGAAGCACTTCAGAAGTCCATGTTTTTCTATGAAGTTCAGCAGGCAGGTATTTTACCTGAATGGAACTCTGTTCCATGGCGTGCTGATTCTATGGTGGACGAAAGTGGTAAAGAAACTGATGTAGTTCCTGGAGGCTGGTTTGATGCAGGTGACCATTTTAAATTTGCACTCACAAATGCTTACAGTGCATCAATTATGGCATGGGGATATATCCAGTATAAAGATGCTGTTGACAAAACCGGTCTTGGCGAAAGTTACAGAAATAACATACAGTGGGCTATGGACTTTGTTCTGGGTTGTGACCGTGATGATAAAATAATCGGTACTATCGGCGACTTTACAGGCGGTTCAACCGACCACAATATCTGGTGCAGTGCTGAAGTTTATCTCAGAAAACATCATCTTAACAATGATGACTGGGAACGTCCGTATGATGAAATCGAAAATGCGTCAGTAGAAGCACTTGCAGCCGCATGCCTTGCTGAAGGTTACATTATCTTCAAGGACGAACAGCCTGAAAAAGCTGCTGAATATCTTGAACACGCAAAAAGTCTTTTTGAAACTGCTGACAAGACAAGAGATTGCAAAGATATTGGTGGTATGACAGGTATGTACAATACATCGTCATGGCTTGATGACTGTATGTATGCTGCTAACTGGCTTTATATAGCTACTGGTGAACAGAAGTATCTTGATATTTGTGAAAGTGATTATATTCCAAATTTTCCAACCGAAAATCAGTCAACTGACCGCAAGTATACATGGGGACTTTGCTGGGACGATACTTCTCAGGCTGCCGCTTTGCTTTATGCTCAGAATACAGGTAAAAAAGAATGGGTTGACCATGTTTCACGCCATTTGAAATACTGGATGGGTGAGGATTCAAAGCCATTTGAGGGAAAAATCACTCCCAAAGGTCTTTCATGGCTTATGCAATGGGGCTGCCTCCGTCATGCCACAAATACTGCTTGGATTGCAAAACTTGCAAGTGATACGATTTTCAAGGATGATGCAGCTCTTGCAGCTAAGTATGATAAATGGGCAGACAGTCAGATGAATTATTGTTTTGGTGATAATGAAGAAAATCTCAGCTATGTACTTGGAATGGGTGAAAAATCTCCCTCAGCCATTCACCACAGAACAGCTTCGGGTATTCATGATGACCACTGGAATGAACTCGGTCAGGAAGAAGAAAGTACAGAGGGTTGGCAGACTGAATATGCACATACTCTTTATGGTGCGCTCATAGGCGGTCCTGATAGTGATGGAAGTTACGGAAATTATAAAGTTTCGGACTTTCAGTATACGGAAGTTGCTGTTGACTATAATGCAGGCTACACTGCTGCTCTTTGTGCTATGATAGATGATTATGGTGGAAAGACTCTTGCTGATTTCCCACCAACAGAAACTCCGAAGTGGGCAGAATGGGAAATTGCCGCAGTTCTTAACGGTTCAGGCGATAGCTATACTGAAATCAAGGCATGGGCAATGAATCACACAGCATGGCCTACAAGAGTAGCAGAGAATATCAAATACAGATATTATTTTGATATTTCTGAACTCAAATCGGCTGGTCTTTCAGTGGATAATATTGAAATCAAGAGCAATTCACAGCAGTATCAGGAGGGAGAGCAGGGTTATGCAACTGTTGAAGGTCCATTCTTGTATGAGGGTGACTCATCAGGCAATACTTACTATGCTGAAATAAAATTTGCAGACGGCAGAGCAATTCAGCCGACTGGTCAGAGTGAACACCGTGACGAAGTACAGTTCAGAATCTCAATCCCTGATGCTATCGACGGACAGTCTACAAAAGGTGCGTGGGACCCATCAAATGACTGGTCATACAAAGGTGTTGAAGATGCAACAGACCTCAAGAAGCCTGATTCTCTCAATGAATACATTACAATGTATGTAGATGATGTTCTTGTATGGGGTACAGAACCTGACGGCACAACTCCTAACCTCTCACAGCCTGCTACAAAGCCCACAACACCATTAACATCATCAACAACAGGCGGTGACAGCAAAACTCTCTATGGTGATGCAAACTGCGATAATGAAGTAAATATTGCTGATGCTACAGCTATTATTCAGGCTCTCGGAAACAAGGATAAATATGGTCTTTCTGAACAAGGTGCAATTAATGCTGATATTGACGGCGAAGAGGGTGTAACAGGCGCAGATGCATTAGTGCTTATGCAGCTTGAAGCAGGCATGATTACTGAAATTCCGATTAAAAAATAATTTATTCATAATTTATTAATAAAAGGAGCTTTCGCTTCCTTTATTTATTTTGACAGACTTGTAAAAATACACAAAAAAATCGTGCAAATATTAGACAAATACACGAATTTTGGAAAAGCTATTTACTTTTTTTTTATAATATAATATAATATTGATAACGGGTGAAACAGGTGCAGTTCAAAAATGAACAAAACTCGTTATAAAAAACGTATATATTGTAATGTATGCACTGACATTGCATTATAAAAATCTTATATTTATATTTTTTGGGAGGGTATAAAAATGCACAAGAAATTTTTCAAGGCTTTTGCCGGAAGTCTTATGTCTGCTGCTATGCTCGCTACTGCTGTAACAGGTGTTGTTGCTCCTATGAGCGCATCAGCTGGTCAGGTGCTTGGTGAAACAAGCTTTGAGTATAAGGCACTTCCTTGGCATACCTGCGAATCAAGTCCTGCAAAGCAGAACTTCGCAATTGAAGGTGAAGCAGTTCATATTTCAATCGTAAAGGCAGAAGGTGCTGATAAGGAAAAGTGGGACCTTCAGTTCAGACACAGAAACCTTAACTTTAAATCTGGTCACAAATATACAGTAAGCTTCACAGCAAAGGCAAGCAGAGCTGGTCTGGAACTTTGCTCAAAGATTGGTAATATCAAGGGTGATGAAGAATACTGCGTTGTTAACGGTAATGAGGGAACTATGCAGATGGGTCCACACATGGGCGGTCAGTGGGGTAATGCTGCTAAGCTGACTACTGAATATCAGACATATAAAGGTACATTTACTCCTACTCAAGACCTTGAGGGTGCTGAATGGGCTTTCCATTATGCAAAGGGTACTAAGTTTGAAGGTAACGCTCAGGACGGCGACGAAATCTGGTTTGACGAGATGTCTATCGTTTGTGAAACTTGCGATGAATGTAATGCAGACCCACAGGCTTCATATGGTGCTGTAAACCGTGACTATAGTACAACTGCTGACAGCAGACTCGGTACTATCGGCGCAACTAAGAATTTTATTTCTGTAAACCAGATTGGTTATTATACAAATCTTAAAAAGATTGCAACTCTCGGTGACAACGCTGGTGATATTCTTCACGGTGCTACAAAAATAAGTCTCAGCGGTTCTTATGACTTCGAGCTTATTGATGTAAGTTCTGGAACTGCTGTATACACAGGCAAGACTTCAGAAGTTAAGGCTGATAAGGATTCTGCTGATAATATTTGTACACTTGACTTTTCCGAATACAATAAACCCGGCAGATACTATCTCCAGATAAAAGGACAGGACTGGAGGTCATTCGAGTTTTATATCGGTGACAATATTTACTACGATGAGTCGCACAACCTCCTTACAAATGCAATGAACTACTTCTATCAGAACCGTTCAGGTGTTGATATTGAAGATAAATACTGTACATCAGGCGGTTCAGACGGCAAGGGTACAGGAATGGGACATAAAGGCGGTCACGCAACTGATACAGCTACAATTCAGAAAATCTGGAAGAATGAATATGCTTCTAAGGAAGAGGCTACTTCAACATACAAGTCAGGTACTCTTACTGCAAGCGGCGGCTGGTACGATGCCGGTGACCACGGTAAATACGTTGTAAACGGCGGTATCTCTGTTTGGACACTCCAGAATATGTATGAAAGAGCAATTCTCCAGGACGGCTATGACAAGAAGTTTGACGATAATTCAGGCGTTGTTGTAATTCCAGAAGCTGGAAACAAAGTTCCTGATGTTCTTGATGAAGCTGCTGTAGAACTTGACTGGATTGCACAGATGAAAGTTGTTTCAAGCGACACTGCATGGGGCAAATATGATGGTCTTTACTATCACAAACTTCACGACCACAAATGGACAGGTCTTGCTACAAGACCTTGGGACTACGAGTCAGAATGGGAAACAGTTCGTATCGTAAAGCCTCCAACGCTCGCTGCTACACTTAACTATGCTGCTTGTGCTGCACAGGCTGCAAGACTTTGGGAGCCTTATGACTCTGCAAAGGCAAAGACATATCTTGAAAGTGCTAAGGAAGCATTTGCTGCATATGAAAAGCACTGGTATGCTTATGACGACACTGATACTACTCACCCAGAGCTTAATTGCCCTTGTAAAAAGGAAGAACTTAACGAAAATTCACTCTATGCTCCAATGTGGCACGCAAAGGGCGGCGGACCTTACGGTGATGACAACGTTCTTGACGATGCTTACTGGGCAGCTTGTGAAATCTTCGTATCTGCTTCACAGATGGGCGATTCTGATGCTGCAACATATAAGAGCAAGATTGACGACCCTAAATACTCTGAATATGCTTACAAGGTAGGCACAAGAATGATTGGTGGCGAAAACAAGGGCAGTGGTTCATTTACATCATTCAACTGGGGCAATACTGCTTCTGCTGGTTCACTTACACTTGCTCTTCATAGCGACCTTCTCTCTGAAAGCGAAAACAGCGAAATATTAAAAAGCGTTAAGGCTGCTGCTGATGCATATATTGAGTGCGAAGGTGAACAGGGCTACGGTATTCCATACAAGTATGACGGTCCTGACTACAATGACCCGAACAACCTTGACCCGAAGATTATGATTAACGGCTATGAGTGGGGTTCAAACTCAATGGTTATCAATAACTGTATCGTTATGGCTTATGCTTATGATTTGACAAAGGATATTAACTACATGAACGGTGTTGCTACAGGTCTTGACTACCTCTTCGGACGTAACCCGCTTTCATACTCATTTGTTACAGGTTACGGCACATATAAGGAACACAATCCACACCACAGATATTGGTCTTATGAACTTGACAAGACATTGCCTATGGCTCCTGACGGTATTCTTTCAGGTGGTCCTAACGCAGGTCTTCAGGACCCATATGTACGTGCTTTAGGATTTGTTCCTGGCAAAACAACAAACCCATCACAGAGATGCTTTGTTGACTCAATCGAAGCATGGTCTACAAACGAAGTTACAATCAACTGGAATGCTCCTCTTGCTTGGATTGCTTCATTCATGCAGGACGAAGCTGCAAAAGCTGATCCGAACGGTCAAGGACAGCAGGGAACAACAAAGCCAACTACTGGTACTACATCTGGCTCAGACAAGACTCTCTGGGGCGATGCTAACTGCGACGGTGAAGTAAATATCGCTGATGCTACAGCTATTGTTCAGGCTCTCGGCAATAAGGATAAGTATGCACTTGAAGAACAGGGTGCTATCAATGCTGACATTGTTGACAACGGCGGCGGTGTAACAGGTATCGATGCTCTTGCACTTAGCCTTATGGAAGCAGGCAGAGTAACACAGCCAGAGTTCCCACTTACTCTTGAAAAGTTCAACTCAATCAGTGGCTGATTAATTAACTAAATTTTGCTCATACGATTTTTTAAAGGGGACACTTCTGTGTCCTCTTTTATTTTCCAAAAAAGGCTTGCATTTTGTTTGAAATCGTGATATAATATAATAGTGTAGTTACGCAAAAAATAATGAAAGAGGGCGGTTAAGTGCTGAAAAGCATGACGGGCTATGGTCGTACACAAAAAATTCTTAACGGACGTGATATTCTGGTTGAAATCCGTTCTGTAAATCATAGATATTATGAGTATTCGTCAAGAATCCCACGAACTTATAATTATATTGATGAAAAACTGAAAGTTCTTTTAAAACAGAAGATTTCACGTGGAAAAGTTGATGTCAATGTGAGCATCAATAATATTGAGGGCAGAGATACCGCAATCGCTATTAATAAAGGTGTTGCGGAGGGATATGTAAACGCATTGAGAAGTGTTTCAGCGGAACTTAATCTTAAAGACGATATTACACTTTCAAAGCTGATTAAACTTCCCGATATTTTCAATGTTCAGAAAGCACCTGATGATGAAGAACAGGTCTGGAATGATGTTGCAGAAGTTGCAACAGAAGCAATTGAAAAATTCGTGGAAATGCGTGAAAAAGAGGGTGTAAAGCTTTATAATGATGTTCTTGAAAAAACATCTCTTATTCTTGAAATGGTTGGTAAAGTGGAGGAGCTTTCACCGATAACTACTGAAAATTACAGAAACCGACTTTATCAAAAACTGAATGAAATTCTCAATGGCAAAGATTTTGACCAGCAGAGAATCATTACAGAAGCAGCTGTTTTTGCTGAAAAAATTGCTGTTGATGAAGAAACTGTCCGTCTCAGAAGTCATATTTCTCAGCTTGTTGATTTGCTTGAATCGGGTGACACTATAGGCAGAAAGCTTGATTTTATAGTGCAGGAGATGAACAGGGAAGTAAATACAATCGGCTCAAAGGCTCAGGATTTGAATATAACAAAGCTTGTTGTTGATATGAAAGCAGAACTTGAGAAAATCCGTGAGCAGATTCAGAATATAGAGTAAAAAAGCTATGAGAATGATTAACATAGGATACGGAAATATGATTTCCGCATCAAGAATTATCACTATTGTAAGTCCCGATTCCGCCCCGATAAAACGACTTATTCAGGAGGCAAAGGACGGCGGAAAGGCTATAGATGCTACCTATGGAAGAAAAACAAGAGCTGTGATAATCATGGACAGCGGTCATATTATACTTTCGTCGATTGTTACAGAAACTCTTGCATCAAGAATAAATGGAACAGGAAGTGAAGAAGATGAATAAAGGCAGACTGATTGTTTTTTCTGCTCCATCAGGTTGCGGAAAAGGTACAATGCTTTCTGAAATTCTCAAAGATGAACGCTTCTGCTGTTCAGTTTCAGCTACAACACGCAAACCACGTGATGGCGAAATTGACGGTGTGAATTATTATTTCCTTGAAAAAGAGGACTTTGAACAGAGAATAACAGACAGCAAGTTTCTTGAATATGCCTGTTACTGCGATAATTATTACGGCACGCTTATTTCTGAAGTTGATGACAGAATAAATGCGGGAAAAAATGTAATACTTGAAATTGAGGTTCAGGGAGCTATGAAAATCCGTGAAATCAGACCTGATGCACTGTTTATTTTCATTGCACCGCCGTCTGTTCAGGAACTCCGCAGACGTTTGCATAAGCGTGGCACTGAATCAGATGAAGTCATTGAAAAGCGTGTGGCAGAGGCAGAAAAAGAGCTTTCTTTTTCGTCAAAATATGATTATGTTATTGTTAATGATGCCCTTGAAGATGCGATAAGTGATTTTTTTGCTGTAATCCGTGCAGAAGAACTTAAAGTATCATAAAAGGTAAATTTATATATGAGGTGATTGCAAATGCTTAGACCAGCAGTAAATCAGATTATTTCAAAGAATGAGAGTTGTTATTCTCTTGTAATTGCTGTTGCAAAACGTGCAAGAGAGATTTCAGACGAACTTTATGAGAAAAAAGAAACTTTAGAGGAAAAGCCCGTTAAAACGGCTGTTGAAGAACTTGCAAGCGGTAAGTGCAAAATGGTAAGCACTTTGGGCGAGGATTAATATGCCTTTGATTGCAGAAGTTGCTGTAAGCGGAACGGCATATTCATTTGATATGCTGTTCAGCTATAAAATTCCTGAAAAATTCAGTCTGAAAGAGGGCTGTAGGGTGCTTGTACCATTTGGCAGGGGTAATAAACGCAAAACAGGTATTGTCATGAGACTGACTGAAAACGAGTCGGCATCTTTAAAATCAATAGTTGCACAGATTGACAATGAGCCTGTTATTTCAGCGGAACTTCTTGCTTTAGCGGAATATCTGCACGAATATACATTCTGTACATATTTTGATGCTGTAAAAGTTATGTTGCCCCCTGCAATGAGTATTCATGCAAAGGAACATTTTTTCATTTCAAAGTCATTTCAGAATTTTTCGGAATTGTCAGCAGAGTCAGCAGAACTTCTGGAAAATCTGCAATCATTTGAAACTGATAGCTTGCTGACAGAATTTATTGATAATTATATTTCTGCAAAGGGCAGACGTTTTGTTGATGAACTTCTTGACGCTGATGCACTGAAATCAACTAATGATTTCAGGCAGGTTGTCGGTGATGCCTCTATGAAAATGGTTTGTCTTAGCAATGACTATATTAATGATTCAGATAAGTTTTCACTTACTCCAAAACAGAAACAGGCAGTAGATTTTCTGAAAGAATATGGCTCATCTCCGATTCGTGAAGTTGCCTATATGTGCGGATTTACAGAATCAGTTATAAAGCGACTTGTTGCAGTCGGAGCAGTTGAAGAATATGAAAAAGAAATCTTACGCTCTGTAGGAAGTATGCCGGAAAAAATTGTTGATATAAATGAAACTGTACTTACAGATGAACAGCAGTCGGCACATGACAAAATTTTTGCGAATGTTGTCAATAATAAGCCCTCTGTATTTCTTCTGCATGGAGTTACAGGAAGTGGCAAAACATCAGTTTTTGAAAAGCTGATTTATAATACAATAAATCTTGGCAGAAAAGTTATAATGCTTGTACCTGAAATAAGCCTTACTCCGCAGATGCTGAACAGATTCAGGTCACTTTTCGGGGAAAAAGTAGCTGTAATTCACAGCGGACTTTCTCTTGGACAGCGACTTGACGAGTATAAAAGAATCAAACGTGGAGAAGCTGATATTGTAATAGGAACAAGGAGTGCGATTTTTGCACCGCTTGAAAATATCGGGCTTATTATTCTTGACGAGGAGGGCGAACGCACCTATAAATCGGAAATTTCGCCACGCTATCTTGCTCATGATGTTGCAAAGAGAAGATGTGCATATAATAAAAGTGTACTTCTGCTTGCATCTGCCACTCCGTCAATTGAAAGCTATTATCTTGCTGAAAAAAAGTTGTATAATCTTGTTGAGATAAAAAAACGCTATGGCTTAGGTGAATTGCCCGAAGTTTCCGTTGTTGATATGAATGATGAGAGAGATTCAGGAAATCTTTCGCAGTTCAGCAGAAAATTAGTAAATGAAATTAACTGTAATCTGCAACAGGGTGAACAGAGTATTCTGTTCCTTAACAGACGTGGCTTTCACACAATAGTCAGTTGTTGTAGTTGTAGAAAAGCTGTATATTGTCCGAACTGTTCAGTACCGCTGACATTTCACAAGAAAAATCAGAAAGTGATGTGTCACTATTGCGGATTTGCAACAGACTTTCCGAAAAAATGTCCGAACTGCAATTCTGATAAGATAAAAAGTATGGGATTCGGTACGCAGAAACTGGAAGAAGAACTTCAGCAACATTTCCCGACTGCAAAAATTCTCCGCATGGATTCTGATAATATTTTTTCACGTGATTCATACGAGAAAAATTTTACAGCATTTAAAAACGGTGAATACGATATAATGATTGGTACTCAAATGATTGGCAAAGGACTTGACTTTCCCAATGTTACTCTTGTCGGAGTGCTTTCCATAGATGCGTCACTTTATGCAGGAGATTTCCGAAGCTATGAACGTACTTTTTCACTTATTACGCAGGTAGTCGGAAGAAGTGGCAGAGGTGAACTAAAGGGCAGGGCAGTTTTGCAGACATTTATCCCTGACCATTATGTAATGGTACTTGCATCTGAACAGAATTACAAAGGTTTCTACAATGAAGAAATTGCAATAAGGAGAGCATTAATTTACCCTCCTGTCTGTGATATGTGTGTATTCTGTATTGCAGGTGAGGACGAGGAAAAAACAAGAAACGGTGCAAATCTGGTTATAAATCTTATGAATCACCGTTTAAGAGAAATTCAGCCGAAAAGCCCTGTACGTGTTCTTGGACCTGTAAGAGCATCATACAGTAAACTTAACGGAAAATATCGCTGGAGAATAATTCTCAAATGCAAAAATAATGCAGAAATGAGAGGATTTATAAGTGATATTATAAAAGAAAGTTCAAAATTGAAAGATATGAAAAAAATCGCCCTTTATGCTGATATAAACGGCGATATTGGCATATAACTTAATAGTAAAAGGATAAATTAATTATGGCACTTAGAAAAATTTTAAATGATAAAGACGAAATGCTTCATAAGGTTTGCAAGCCTGTTGAAAAATTTGACAAAAAACTTGCTGTACTTTTAGATGATATGCACGAAACTCTTGACAAGGCGCAGGGTGTAGGACTTGCCGCACCACAGATTGGAATTTGCAGAAGAATTTTTATAATGCACCTTGATGAAGGAAATATTGAGGCTGTAAATCCTGAAATCATACTGAAAGAGGGGAAACAGCGTGTGCAGGAAGGCTGTCTCTCATGCCCTAATGTATGGGGATATGTTACAAGACCTATGAAAGTCCGTTTGAAAGCGCAAGACAGAAACGGCAACTGGTTTGAAAAGGATTTTACAGAACTTGCCGCACAATGCACAAGTCACGAAAATGACCACCTTGACGGTCATGTCTTTACTGAATTTGTTGAGGAATTTTTTGTACCTGAGGAGGAATGATTTTGAAAATAGTTTTTATGGGAACTCCTGATTTTGCCGTGCCGTGTCTGAAAAAGCTTGCAGAAAGTGTTCACGACGTTTCAGCAGTATTCACTCAACCCGACAAGCCAAAAGGTAGAGGGTATAAGATGATTCCGACACCTGTCAAATCAACGGCACTTGAATATAATATTCCTGTATATCAGCCGTTGTCACTTAGAAAAGGTGAGGACGCTGAAAATTCAATGAAAATTCTGCAAGATATTGCTCCCGACCTTATTGTCGTTACAGCGTATGGACAGATTCTGCCAAAAGAAGTTCTTGATTTACCAAAATATGGATGTATCAATATTCACGCATCACTTTTGCCGAAGTACAGAGGAGCTGCTCCGATAAACTGGGTTTTGCTGAATGGCGAAAAGGAAACAGGCGTGACTTCCATGCAGATGAGTGAGGGACTTGATACAGGCGATATGCTTATAAAGAAAGCTGTACAGATTGGTGAAAATGAGACGTATTCTGAATTATACAGCAGACTTTCTGAAATCGGCGGAGATGTTCTCATGGAAACTATTGTAGGAATTGAGAATAATTCGCTTAATCCCGAAAAACAGGACGATTCACAAAGCTGTTATTCGCCTATGATTAGAAAAGAAATGAGCAGGCTTGATTTTACAAAGTCAGCGGAGGAAGTTCATAATATAATCAGAGGTGTAACAGGATTTACAACAATGGGTGGAAAAAGACTTAAAGTATTTTCCTCTGAAATTGCGGACAATATCACTCTCACTGAATCAGGCACTATAGCTGATACTGAAAAATTTGGAGTAAGTTGTAATGATAAAGTTATTATTTTTAATGAAATTCAGTTAGAGGGCGGTAAACATATGAAAACTGTTGATTTTCTCCGTGGACGAAAATTGACAAAAGGCGAAAAACTTGATTAAAGGAGAAATTTTTTATGGAGTTGATTTTTGTTTTAATTATGATTGGACTTCCAATCATTGCACAATTAAACGTTTCAGGCACTTTCAAGAAATACAGTTCTGTAAATAATGCACGTGGACTTACTGCGGAAAGTGTAGCAAGACAGATTCTTGACAGCAACGGCTTACAGCACATAAGAATTGAGCGTATTTCAGGCAATCTTACAGACCATTTTTCACCAAAGGAAAATGTTATCCGTCTTTCTGATTCAGTTTACGGAAAAACATCTGTTGCTGCAATTGGTGTAGCAGCTCATGAATGTGGTCACGCTTGTCAGCATGCTGAACACTATAAGCCGATTGAGATACGTTCAGCAATAGTTCCTGCTGTAAATGTATGCTCAAAATTGTGGTATATTGTTTTTGTTATAGGTATGATTCTCTTTGAATTGTTTCCTACTCTTATTTATATAGGTATTGCAATGTTCGGTGCTGTAGTTGTGTTTCAGCTTGTTACACTCCCGACAGAGTTCAACGCAAGTGATAGAGCATTGAAAACACTTGAAAATAACGGAATACTTGAAGTAAATGAGATTTCGCAGGCTAAAAAAGTTCTTACAGCCGCAGCAATGACCTATGTAACAGCACTTGTTACATCTATTATGCAGCTTCTCCGACTTCTTGCAAGGGCAAACAGAAGATGACAAATCCACGTTATCTTGCGGCAAAACTCCTTGACAAAACTTTCAGGGACGGCAGTTATTCAAATATTCAGCTTAACAGCGGACTTGAAAAATCCGACCTTGATTCACAAGGAAAAAAACTTTGTACGGCAATTTATTATGGAGTTATTCAGCGGAAAATTACTCTTGACTATATTTTGACAAAATACTGTTCACGACCATTGGAAAAAATGGACAGTATAGTTGTAACTATATTACGATGCGGAATTTATCAGCTTTTGTTTATGGACGGTATACCCGATAATGCGGCAGTCAATGAAAGTGTGGTACTTGCAAAGCAGTTCAGAAAGACAAGTGCAAGCGGAATGGTAAATGCTGTATTGAGAAATTTCATAAGAGACGGCAAGAAATTTGAGTGCAACAGCGGAGGTATTGAGGAAATTTCAGTAAGATACTCTGCTCCTGTTCCTCTTGTTGAAAGCCTTGTCAACGATTATGATATGGATACAGCAGTGCTTTTTCTTGATTTTTCCATGCAAGATGAAGATACTATTGATATACGCCGTAATTCGCTGAAATGTACAGATGAACAGTTAAGAAAATCGCTTGAAAAATTTGAAATAATTTCATCTGATAATTTATGCTATGGAGTGAAGTCGGGCGATATAATAAATACAGATGCTTTTAAATCGGGATTTTTTCATGTTCAGGGCATTGCATCACAAGTATGCTGTATGGCACTGAATCCGACTGAAAATGATATTGTGCTTGATATATGTTCCGCACCTGGAGGAAAAGCTTTCACAATGGCAGAGATGATGAACGGCAAGGGTGAAATACACGCTTTTGATTTACACGAAAAGCGTGTCAGGCTTATACGTGACGGTGCGGAAAGACTTGGACTTACCAATATTACGGCAAAAACAGGTGATGCCACAAAGTTCAATCCCGATTTGCCGGAATACACAAAAATCCTTTGTGATGTTCCATGTTCGGGACTTGGTGTAATCCGAAATAAGCCTGAAATCAAGTATAAGAATCTGTCTGATTTTGACAGTCTGCCTGATATTCAGTACAATATTGCTGAAAACGCTTTGAAATACCTTGCTGTCGGCGGTGAGATGGTATATTCCACTTGCACAGTAAGAAAAGTGGAAAATGATGATGTTGTGCAGAGACTTCTGAAAAATCACCCTGAAATTGAACTTGCAGAAATGCCGGTAATCTGTGATATTATACACGAAAATCCTGTTACGCTTTTTCCATTCAGATTAAAGGGAAGTGATGGATTTTTCATTGCAAAATTCAGAAAAAAATATTAATTGAAAGAGGTGAAATCATTGGAAAAAACTGATATATTAAGTCTTGATTTGCATGAATTGCAGTTAGCTCTTGAGGAAATGGGTGAGAAAAAATTCAGGGCAAAACAAATATTCCAATGGCTTCACGTAAAAAGAGTACTTGATTTTGACAAAATGACTGATATTTCTATCCAATTAAGGGAGCGTCTGAAAGAAAATTTTTGTATAAATGGACTATTTATGCAGAAAAGACTTGCATCTTGTATAGATAATACGGTAAAATATCTTTATAAGCTTAATGACGGTAATTTTGTTGAGACTGTTTTAATGCAATATCACTATGGAAACAGTCTCTGCATATCAACACAAGTTGGCTGTAAAATGGGCTGTAAATTTTGTGCATCAGCAATTGCGGGATTTGTGCGAAATCTTGAACCGTCTGAAATGCTTATGCAGATTTATGAGACGGAGAAAAATTCGGGTGTAAAAATTTCCAACCTTGTGCTTATGGGTATAGGTGAACCGCTTGATAATTTTGATAATGTCATGAAATTTCTGAATATTCTTTCTCATAAGGACGGAAATAATTTCAGTCTGCGTCATGTTTCGCTTTCAACCTGCGGATTAGTTCCAAAGATTTATGAACTTGCTGAACTGAAGCTTGGTCTTACGCTTTGCATTTCTCTCCATAGTGCAGATAATTCAGCACGGAGTGAAATAATGCCTGTCAATTGTGCATATAATATAGATGAGCTTATAAAAGCCTGCAAATATTATATTACTGAAACAGGACGACGTATAACGTTTGAATATGCGGTAATTGATAATGTAAATTCGTCTGATAAAGATGCAGACAAGCTTGCTGATTTACTTCGTGGAATTAACTGCCATGTCAATCTTATTCCAGTTAACAAGGTAAAGGAAAGAAATTATAAAACTGCAAAAAATGCTGTAGCTGAATTTGCAGAACGACTTGAAAGACGTGGGATAAATGCAACAGTGAGACGAACTCTTGGAAGTGATATAGAAGCAGCCTGCGGTCAGTTGAGGCGAGATGCGGTAAATAAAAATGTGAGTGGAGGTGTGAATAAATGAAGTTCAGATTTGATACAAATATAGGATTGAAACGTGAAGAAAATCAGGATACAGTCAGGTGTGAATATTTCGGCAGAAATGTTCTTGCTGTTGTATGTGACGGAATGGGCGGTGAACGAGCGGGAAAAGATGCAAGTGAGATTGCTATAAGAGAATTTTTCCAACGATTCAAAGACGGTTATAATGATGAACTTGACAACGACGGAATACGAAAACTGCTGATTTCGTCGGTTTCAGCAGCTAATTCAGTGATTTACACAAAAGCTAAAATGGATTTTACAAATTTTGGCATGGGTACAACGTGTGTGGCGGCTTTTATAAATTCAGATGCGGCATTTATTGCAAATGTAGGCGACAGCCGTGCATATGTTGTTGTTAAGGAATCGGGAATATATCAGGTTACATCAGACCATAACGTTGCAACTATGCTTTATGAGCAGGGAGAAATTACAGAGGAAGAAATGCAGAATCACCCGAAAAGACATATGCTTACAAGAGCAGTCGGAGTTGATAAAACGGTGCTTACTGATACATTTATTCTCACCTATGATGACAAAATAAATCTTCTTCTCTGTTCGGACGGTTTGTCAGGCTATTGCAGTGATGATGAAATATTTAGTGTTATTTGTGAAAATAGTTTTGATAATACTGTAGACGCTCTTATCGGTCTTGCGCTTGATAAAGGCGGTAGGGATAATGTTACAATTGCATATATCTCTAATGAATAATATTTTTTGCTGTTAATTAAAATAAACTTAAAAGGAAGGGAAAAGCAATGGACAAGTACATTGGAAAAAAACTTGATGGCAGATATGAGATAACTGAACTCATAGGCGTTGGCGGAATGGCTGAAGTTTATAAGGGTGCAGATGTTATTGATAACAAGCCTGTTGCTATCAAAATTCTCAAAAAGGAGTATGCAGAGAATGAAGAATTTCTGCGCCGTTTCAGAAATGAATCAAAGGCAATTGCAGTTCTCTCTCACCCGAATATTGTAAAGATTTATGATGTCGGATTTTCTGACCAGCTACAATATATTGTAATGGAATATATTGAGGGAATTACTCTTAAAGAGTATATTGAGGAAGAACAGGTGCTTACATGGAAAGATACTGTACATTTTGTGATACAGATTCTCCGTGCATTACAGCACGCTCATGATAAAGGTATTGTACACAGGGATATAAAACCGCAGAATATAATGATGTTCAGCGACGGCACTATAAAGGTCATGGATTTTGGTATCGCAAAATTTGCCCGTGAAGAAGGCAAGACTGCTACAGACCAGGCTATTGGAAGTGTACATTATATCAGTCCGGAACAGGCGGGCGGTGATGTTACAGACCAGAAAAGCGACATCTATTCAGTTGGCGCAATGATGTATGAGATGCTTACAGGGCAGAAACCTTTTGACAGTGATAATCCCGTAGCCATTGCAGTGATGCATATGCACGATATTCCGGAACGTCCAAGAGCTATTAATCCTGATATTCCTGACGGACTGGAAGAAATCGTACTTAGAGCTATGGAAAAAGCTCCTGCTGACAGATACCAGAATACAGATGAAATGATTTCTGATATTACAGATTTCAAGGATAATCCGAATATCGTTTTTGGCTATTATCAGGAGGAAGGCACAGACGATGATGCAGATACTGTATATGTAGGTCAGGCAGGAAATGAGTATGCAGAGCCAGTACAGGAAAGACAGAATGTATATGCACCTGACAGAAACGGCGGTTATTACGGCAATTCCAATCAGCCTTATGCTGATGCCTATGCAAATGATGATTATTATAATGATGATGATGATTATGATGAAGATGATGACGATGAGGAAGAGGGAGAGGAACGCTCATCACTTGCTGTTCCTGTTCTTACAGCTGTTGTTGTTGTAGTTATTATTGTCGGAGTTATTGTCATTTCAATGCTTCTTTCGGATATGATTTCAAATACAACGCAGACAAATGACTGGAGAATGCCTGATGTTGTTGGTATGGATTTCCAGGACGCTCAAAGTGCATATGGAAATAACATCAGATTCCAGGAGGACGGACAGGAATTTGATGAGGCAGAAGCTGGTGTCATTATTTATCAGGATTTAGAGCCTGGTACAGAGTTCAAGAAAGGTGATACGCTTAAGGTCAAGATAAGTAAGGGCATGGAAACTATAGAAGTTCCTGATGTAACGGAGAAAAATTCACAGCTTGCACAGGATATTCTTGAACAATTCCACCTTAAAGCTGAAATCAAGAACACGCCAAGTACAGAAGTAGAAAAAGGTAAAGTTATCAAGACAGAGCCTGAAGCAGGACAGAAAGCGCACATTGATTCAACTGTTATTGTTTATGTAAGTATGGGTCAGGAAGCAGGACAGATTAAAATTGACAATTGGGTTGGCATGACAATTGATGATGCATCAATGCTTGCAGGATATAAAGGTCTTAAGGTTGCCAATGAACCGATAGCATCTTATGAAGATGAAGGCAAGGTTGTAAAGCAGTCCATTGATGAAAATGAAAAAGTTGAAGTTGGTACAACAATTACTTTCTATGTAAGTAACGGCAAAAAGCCTGACGGTGAAGTACCTTTCCAGATTGACTTCCCGATTGAAGCTAACGGACGTTTCGTTATTGCCTTTATGTTCAAGAATGAGGATGGTACTATGAACATTCAGGAAACATCATATATATACTGTCCTGAAATGGCATCATATACTATGAATGTTGTCGGTTCTGGTGAGGACGTGAGCGTTACAGTCCAGCTTACAAATCTTAATAACTCAAAGAGAGCAACAGTCGGCACGTATACCTTTAACTTCGCAGATTCTACAGCGGTATGTACAGCAGGCGGTGACATTCGTTCAGCGTTTGAGCAGGTTGAAGGATTCCCTGAACAGCAGACAACAGAACCGGAAGAGCCGACAACTCAAGAACCAACAGAGCCACAAGGTGATTATGTTGACGGAACTTATATCTATTATAATGAGGGTGTAAACGGCGACTATGTAAACGGTGTATGGCGTTGGTACGGCGACTATCACAACGGCGTATGGGAATGGTATAACAACGGCGGTAACGGCGCATGGATTGACGGCGGTTCAACATGGCAGTGGTATGAGCCATTTGTAAACGGCGAATGGGGTACAGACGGTTTCTGGTACTGGTATGGAAACAATAACGGTGGCGGAAACGGAACATGGTAAACGCTGGTAAAACAAGCGGAATTATACTGAAATGCTTAGGGGGACTCTATACAGTGGAGTCCCCTGATGACATTTTTGAATGTAAGGCAAGAGGAATTTTCCGCAAAAAAGGAATAAGCCCATCTGTTGGAGATAATGTGATTGTAGAAAATGGCGTTATCTCTGAAATAGGCGAAAGGAAAAATTTTCTTATAAGACCGCCTCTTGCAAATCTTAACCAGATTATTTTTATTGTATCAACTGTAAGTCCCGTGCCTAATTTTCTTATCCTTGACAAGTTTATTGCCATTGCGGAGTATAAAAATATTGAGCCTGTTATAATCATCACAAAGATTGATTTAGGTGACAGCAAGCCCATAAAAGATGTATACAGTTCAATAGGAATAAAGGTTTTTGAAGCAGATTATAACAGTGAATCATCAATACAGGCAGTGCGTGAACTTCTCAAAGGAAAAATAAGTGCATTTACGGGAAATTCTGGAGCAGGAAAGTCAACACTTCTTAATGCTGTTGACCCCGATTTGAATATTCCTACAGGTGAGATAAGCAAAAAGCTTGGCAGAGGAAGGCACATTACACGTCATGCAGAACTTTACAGGCTGAAAGACGGCGGATATATTGCTGATACTCCCGGTTTCTCTACATTTGAAACTAACCGTTATGACATAATACGAAAAGAAGAACTTGCAGGCTGTTTCCGTGAATTTGCTGATTATACTGAAAATTGTCTTTTCCGTGACTGCTCTCACACCTGCGAAAAAGGCTGTGCAGTTGTTGAAGCGGTTGCAAATGGTATAATACCAAAAATAAGGCATGAAAGCTATTGTGCTATGTATGATGAGGCAAAACAGCTTAAGGAGTGGGAACTTAAATGAGATGTGCAATTTTTGCAGGTGGTGAGATAAAGGACTTATCTTTTATAGATGTGTCTGAAATTAGAAAAAGCTGTAATCTTGTGATATGTGCAGACAGCGGATATAACTATGCCCGAAAACTTGACATAGTTCCCGATATTATTGTAGGCGATTTTGATTCGTATACAGAAAATCTGCCCGAAAATGTAATGATTTACAGAAGTCTGCCTGAAAAAGATGATACAGACACAATGCTTGCTGTCAGGACGGCAATAGAAAACGGCTGTACAGATATATGCTTATACGGCGCATTAGGAAAAAGATTTGACCATGCTTTTGCAAATATACAGGTACTTGTATACGCCTATGAAAAGGGCTGTACTATGAAAATTATTGATTCTGATAATGAAATTACGGTGCAGGGGACAGGCTGTAAGGAGTACAAAAAGCTTGACGGCTGGTATTTTTCGATTTTTTCATTGACAGAAAAGGCTTTGATTAAAAAATATTACGGTGTGAAATATCCTCTGTATGATTTTGAACTTGAAAAAAGTTTTCCTATAGGTGTAAGCAACGAAATCACGGAAAACAAGGCTGTTTTGCAGATAGATTCAGGACTTGTGCTTATTGTGCGTTCAAAGATGTAACCAAATCCGATTCAGTGAATATAATATAATAATACATCGCTGAAAAGGGGGTACATAAAATGAAAATAGTAGTAATAAAGAGTCCAAAGTTTTTATCAGGGATATTGCGTGCGATTTTTAAGATAAAAAAAGAGGAAGAGTAAGAAATCAGGCTAAAAAAGGACGCTTATTTGCGTCCCTTTTTGTTATATGTATCAAGAAAATTATGTGTGCCGTTTTCATCTTTGTAAGCTATGAGTGTATTGAGATTGACATTTTCAACGCTCCTGAAAATATTTTTTTCAACCTGCGGATTGATTTTTTTCAGTTCTGCTATAAGATGTTTTGTTTCAATGCGTTTTGATGTTGATTGTCCGTTCTCATCAATATTGGAGCAGGTTTCCGTAAATCGACAAGCACACTGTATAAACTGTAGGTCGTTATAACAGCACCAATGCTTTATGTCGTTTTCTCTTATGAGGTACATTGGACGGATAAGCTCCATACCCTCAAAATTTGTGCTGTGCAGTTTAGGCATCATCGTCTGAATCTGTCCGCCATAAAGCATACCCATTAATATTGTCTCAATAACATCATCAAAATGATGTCCAAGAGCTATTTTATTACAACCAAGTTCCTTTGCTTTGCTGTAGAGATAACCACGTCTCATTCTTGCACAGATATAGCACGGATTTTTTTCTATATGCACAACCGAACCGAAAATATCTGATTCAAAAATTTCAATCGGTATTGACAGAATTTCTGCGTTATACTTAATCTGTTGCAGATTTTTTTCGTTATATCCCGGATTCATTACAAGAAAAACAAGTTCAAACGGAAATTTATCATGTCTTTTGAGTTCCTGAAAAAGTTTTGCCATGAGCATGGAATCCTTACCGCCTGAAATGCAGACAGCTATTTTGTCATTCGGCTGAATCAGTTCATATTCATTTATAGCTTTTGTGAATTTACACCATATACTTTTCTTGAATTTTTTGCGCAGACTTAATTCTGCCTGTGCTGTAATATCATTAATCATAAAATCACCTTGTATGTAAATTCCCCTGTATAAAGGGGAATTTTTGTATTATTTAAGTGCTGAAAGCGGGTCGATATAGTTTCCGTTGTGTGTCAGTTCCATATGAAGATGCGGAGATAATGCGCTTTCAATATCAGCAGTATTTCCGACAGTGCCAATCAGGTCACCGCTTATAACCATATCACCGCACTGAACATCAAGACCATTTGATAAACCGCAGTATTTAGTCATAAAACCGTTGTGGTGGTCGATAAGGACAGTAACACCCCATACAGGGTCATTTTTTATTTCTGCAACTTCGCCATTTGATACTGCATATACTTCTGCGCCTACTTCTGCCAGAATATCAACGCCGTTATGGGTCTGCCATGAGCCTGTTGTAATACTTTTTACCAGTTCACCACCGCTGAATACTCCGACAATCTCATTTATATCAGCCAAAGGGTACTTGACATTTTCAAGCTTTACTGCTCCGGCTGGTTCAGCTTCTTCCTCTGTTTCATTGTAAACGGGCTGTTCCTCATAGTCATAGATTTCAGCTGACGGAATTGTAACAACAGGTGGAGCTGTCTCTACAGGCGGAGCTGTAGCAACTGAAACTCTTGTTGTAGTCTGTGCTGTTGTTGTCTGTCTGTAGACAAATTCAGTTGTTATTTTCGGTACATTTTCAACTGTTTTGTCAACAGGCTTGTTTGATTCTGAAACACTGTTCTTTGCACTAAATTCATTTGTAAGCTTTTCGCCTTGTTCATATGCAAAATAACAGGCAGAGCCAATCATAACCGCACTTATTCCTAATGCTGTATAAAATCCTTTTGAGCCTTTTTTGTTATCTGAAAATTTTTTCACGTATAACACCTCCGTCATTATTGTTGACAAACTAAAGGAAATTATACGCATTTATTGAAATTTACTGCAAATCAGTTTGTAGGATTGAGCAGTTCAAGAGACAATGTTCTTGAATCTACATCAAAATAATTTTCAAGTTCTGCAACATAGTATCTGAAACATACTTTACCATTAAATTTGAGAACATCACCCGATTCAGAAATTCCGAAACCTGCTAATTGTTCATCTGTAAGACTTTTAAAAGGAACAGAATAATTTTTCTGGATTTCAAAAAGTCTTCTGTCATATTCATCAAGATGTGAGTTATTGAAAATTTTGAGTTGTTTTTTATTAAGTTCGGTAAAATATATTCTGTCTGCTGATGTCTTTTTTGTTTTTTCAAGAAGTTCATCTGTAGGATTAAGAACATAATATCTGCCTGATTTTTCTCTGCCTATATCAAAAAGAGCAAGCTGTTCATCACTTAAATCATCAAGCTTTATCGGTCGAACATCAGAAGCAGTAAAACCAGCTTCAAGCAGAATATACACATTTACATTTCCTACTTCAAGTGTATTTTCCATAGTGTAACCCAAAGCTTCAAGTTCTTCTTGTGAAAGGCTGACTTCTATATTATCAGAAATTTCATTAAGCTGTTCTGATATATTAGCACGGTTTTCATTTGTCCATTCAATGTTTATCTCCTCACACATAGGGCGAACCTGATAAACAGCACGTTTAATATTTTTCAGTTTAAATGTTATAAAAGGATAAGTCATGTCTGCATAGTTCGGCTCTATGTATACAGCCGTACTGCCGTTTGATGTATCCTCTGTATTTATTATGGAATAGCGGTATTTTCCCGACGGAGATTCTCCGCTTTCAATTACTTCTGTTTTTGCAACAGTTACAAAAAATGACGTAAACAAAAAGTAGCCTAAAGCACTGAAAACATACATAAGAAGTATAACTGTTCCGATAACAGTTTTTGTTCCTTCTCCTGCACCTGAAAAAAGCAATATCAGAATACCCGTTATTATAATAGGAATGATAAGACTTTTTTCACTGAAATTCAACAAGACAACAGGAACCATAAAAATCAGTATAAGAAAACTTGATAATCTTGTAAGAATCTGTTTTCTTGTATAAAGCATGAAAATCAATGCTATAACTGATACTGACGAGACAACAAGACAGAGAGAAAGTCTGTCATCGATATGGAAAGAATAGAAAATTGAGAAGTAGGCAAGAAAACACACTCCGACTGTATAAAGAGATGCTATAATTGCTACAAATCGTTTCGTCCATACGTTTGAAAAGAAAGATTTCATTTTAACCTCCGAAATTATATAATGTCATGTATGAAAAATTTTGCATACAAATATATTATACCACCTTTAAAAAAAAGTTACAAGTGATTTTCAGAATAAATAGTTACTAAATGGTTACAAATTCCAGACTATTTACAAATTATGAATTATGATGTATAATATAATATGAAATGAGGTGTTTTTTACATATGAAAAAGATAAATATATTACGTATTTTTTCTGCCCTGCTCACTTTTATCATTATAATTATAATATTTTTGTTTTCCAGTGAAAATGCAGACAACTCATCTGATACAAGCGGTTATTTGGTTAAAATTATAATCAGTTTTTTCCATGAAAATTTTGAAAGTATGGCAAAATATCAGCAGAAGGAAATTTTTGATGAAATAAGTCATATAATCAGAAAGACTGCACATTTTTCAATATATACCGCACTAGGATTCTGCTTGTCGCTTGCTGTCGGAAAAAGAAAAATTATAAGCCTGAAAAGTTTTTTGGTTATAGTTTTCTGTTTCCTGTATGCCTGCTCTGATGAAATTCATCAGTATTTTGTTGCAGGACGTTCCTGTATGTTTACAGATGTTATAATTGATACCTGCGGAAGTATAACAGGACTTGCAATTTCTGCAATAATTTTAACAATAATAAGCAAAAAAAGCAAAGGACGCACTTGAAAGCGTCCTCTTTTTGCTTATTGCGGTTCAGGTGTATTGACAGTTGTTATTGTTGTTGTCGTTGTTGTTTTGACCGTTGATGATGTTTTATTGCTTTCATTGCTTTTGCCTGTTGAAGTTCCCGTGCCTGTTGTTGATGTTGTGGTTGAGGTTGATGTGGTTGTAGTTGTTTCAGCTGTTGTGCCGTTTCTCCATTCAGGAGGAAGCTGTTTATTATCCTCAACTGTCGGCTTTGAGCCGTTTATGCCGAAACATTCTGCATATGCATCAATAATTCCACGCACCATATATTTTGAATACTCACCGCCTTCAATTACGCCTGCAAATGCAATTTCGGGCTTATCAGCAGGAGCAAATCCGATAAATACAGAGTTCTGTTTGTTCTTGTTGTCCTGACTTGTCTGCGGAGTACCTGTTTTTATGGCTACATTGAATCCAAGATTTGAAAGAGAATAGGGGTATGGAACGTTTCTTGCTGCGTCCATCATACCGCCGATTATATAATCATAGACATAATCGTAATTAAGCTCAATTTTTTCTGCGATTTCAGGTTTTGTTGTTTTTACGTGCTTATTTGAGCCATAAGTATAAAGGCTGTCCACAAGATAAGGCTTATAGCGTGTACCTTTGTTTGCGATTGTATTTGCAACTGTTGCAAGCTGTAAGGGAGTTATGCCGTAGTCCTGGTTGCCGATACCTGCCTGAATAACATAACCGATATACCATTCCTGCCCACGTTCTGCAAATGTTTCAGGATTACATAAAAATCCCTTTGCATCACCTGTTTCAAGTCCTAAACTTGAACCAAGTCCATAAAGCTGTGAATATTTTGTGATGTTGTCGATACCAAGTTTCTGTGAAACTTCATAGAAATAGATATTGCATGATACCTCTAAGGCGTGCCTTACAGATATAGATGAGTGATAGCCTGTACACTGGAAATTACCGCCGTAAAATTCGTAATATCTTCCGCAAAAGAAAGACGAACCGCCGTTTACAATGCCTTCATTAAGACCTGCTGTAGCTGTGATTGTCTTGAAAGTAGAGCCGGGCAGATATAGTCCTTGAGTACAGCGATTGAACATAGGTGCGCCTTCAGCTTCAAGAAGTTCGTCATAATTTTCAGCAAAATCCTTTAAATTGTAAGTCGGAGCATTTACCATTCCAAGCACACCACCTGTTTTGGCATTAAGTACAACAATAGCACCCTTTTCAACCTTTTCACCGCCATAGTATCCGAAGTTGCTAAGAAAATTATCAAGAACATTCTGTAGCTTAATCTGAAATGTGCCGTCAACTGTCAGTTTTACAGTCTGTCCGGGAACAGTTTTCTTTGTAGTTTTTATGTCAACGATAGAATCATTAAGGATAGTTACTTCTTCCAATCCGCTTTCGCCACGAAGTTCCTTTTCCATAGCGTATTCAATACCGCTTTTGCCTACTGTGTCATTCATTGCATAACCCAGCTCTTTAAGTTCGTCATATTCCTCTGCATATATAGGACCAACAGTGCCGATTTCATGTGGAAGTATATCACCACGCAGAATAACTCTTTCAGCAGAGTCAACAGCTTCAATGCCACGACAGAAGTTACTAAGTTCTTTCATATATACAACCATATCTTTATCAACGTCTTTTGCAAGCAGTAAGTCGTTGCTGTATGAGAAGTCTTTTTCAAGCATGGCATAACGCAAACCTGCAATCATTCTTTTTTCACGTGGTGAATATTCGTCTGAAATCTCATAGTCTGATATTATTTTGTCAATACAGTTTTCAGCGGTTGCATATGGATTCAGTTTAAGCAGTTCAGTAGTTCTTAAAACGTCCTCTTTTGTATATTCATAAGGCTCCTGAAATGTAACCGGCAGAACTTCTTCAAACAAATATTTATTATCAAGAAGTGCATTATATATTTCAAGCAGAATTTTATTTCCCTGCTGTAAATCATCAGGGAAAAACGCTTTCTGAAGTACAATATCGCATCTGGAATCATTTCCGATAATCTTATTTCCTCTGTAATCGACTATCTCACCTCTTGTTGACGGCACATCACGTTCAAATGTGAAAGCGTTTGAATCGTATCGGGGAGAAGATGCAATGTTTTCATCGCCGACAATCTGTATTTTCATAAGTTTTGACGCTGAAAGTATGCCTGAAATTATAACTAAAAAAACCATTACAAAAGATTTTATTGTGTCTGAAACTTTATTCAAGCGGAATCCTCCTTAACTGGATTTTATGACTTCTTCAATTGTAAGATGTTCTTTTGGCATAAGGAATTTATTTATTATACTGAAAATCAGATAAATAACAACAGAGGAAATCATTGTATAAATCCATATTTTAAACGAATATTCAGTGAATATGAGTTCTACATCTGCATAATCCCACATTTCATAGTAGAATTTATAATCAAGCCAGCATTGTATAAAGGAAACAATTGCTGTTATCCATAAGTAGTTGAAAAATTTTTTACGCAGATACAGTTCATATATAAGAGATACAGCAGTACAAAAAATTGTAAGGAGTACAGCATTATATCCGAAAAGCCGTCCGCACGCTATATCAGTGAGAAATCCGCACAATGCACCTGTATATGCTGAAAGCATTGTATCATTGTTTATTGCAATGCACAATGCAACAGGTACAAGAAGCATTGGCTTTTTCCATGTTCCTATAGTCATAGCTGTAAATGAAATGAAGATTATAGAAATATATAAAATCCAGCGGACAATTGTTTTTATATACAGAATCCTTTTTTCACGGGGAGTTTTTATCCTCATCATCAGTCTCCTTTTTTCCGACAAAATCAGTTATGACAAATACAGAATGTAAACGGGAAATATCGACACAAGGCTCTATTTCAGCATATGCTGTAAGCCCGTTTGATTCAACTCCTAAACTTTTTACAGTGCCGATTGGATAATCTTTAGGAAAAAGACCACTGCTTCCAGATGTTATTATAAGATTACCTTTCTTTATTTTGTGATTTATATTCAGGTGAGTTAATTTTGTCATATTGTTTTCAGCAGTTATAACACTTCCCTCTGTTATACCAAAGTCTGCATTTGTTGCAGAGCATACGGAAGCAATTGACAAATCAGGGGAAAGAATTGTGCGGACTGTTGCAGTATATTGTGAAACTTCGATAACAATTCCGACAATGCCTTCAGCAGTAGTTACGGGGCAATATGGTTCTATTCCGTCCGCATATCCTTTGTCAATAGTAAACGATTTGAAAGGGTCGTTTGCGATATATCCAAGAATTTCCGCAGGCTGTGAAAAGGTGCTGTCAGGGTGTTTCTCTTTTATTACAGCAAGTTTTCTCAATTCCTCAACTTCTGCTTGTAAATCTTCATAATCAGCAAGTTTCTGATTGAGTTCGCCGATTTTTTTCTGTAGTTCCTTATTCTGAACATAGTAAAAATTGGCATTTTCATATCTGTCAATTATAGTTTCAACTTTTACAGAGATGCTGTTTGTAACAAATCGCAGTGGCTTTGTTATTGTATTTATAAAAGACGCTCCTGAAAGAGAATATCCGCCCTTTGTTACAGCATAAATCATAATACCAACAAGGAAAGCAATAAAAGCAAGCAGAACTTTGAATCTTGTGCTTTTTAAAAATTCACGCAATTAAACACACCCCTTAATAGTATTTGATGTTTTCGGTTAATGCGTCCTGATATTTGCTTATATTTTCAAGGATTTTTCCAGTACCTTCTGCAACGCAGTCAAGAGGATATTCCGCAATATATACAGGCATACCTGTTTCACGGCTGATAAGTCTGTCAAGTCCACGCAGTAATGCGCCACCGCCTGAAAGTGTTATGCCGTTGTCAATAATATCCGCTGAAAGTTCGGGAGGTGTTTCCTCCAGAGTAGCTTTTATTGCATCAATGACTTTTGCAAGCGGTTCAACAAGTGCATCACGTATTTCAGATGATGTTACTGTAACATTTTCGGGCAGTCCGTTTACAAGGTTACGCCCCTTTATTTCCATTTTGTCCTCTTTTTCACCAGGAAAAGCAGAACCGATTTCTATTTTTATATTTTCTGCCGTTCTCTCACCGATAAGAAGATTATACTTTTTCTTGATGTAATTTATTATAGCAACATCAAACTGGTCGCCAGCACATCTTATAGAACGTGATGCAACGATTCCGCCAAGTGAGATGACAGCAACTTCACTTGTACCACCGCCAATATCAATAATCATACTGCCAGCAGGGTTGTTTGTGGGAAGTCCTGCACCTATTGCCGCCGCCATAGGTTCTTCAATTATAAGAACGTTCTTTGCGCCGGCTTTCTGACAGGCTTCACGTACAGCACGTCTTTCAACAGGTGTTACACCGGAGGGAATACATATTATAACATTGGCTTTTGTCAATATTGTACCCCTCAATGCTTTTTTTATGAACTCCTCAAGCATTGTTATAGTAATTTCAAAATTTGCTATAACACCGTCTTTAAGCGGTCGCACGGCAACGATAGAACCGGGAGTTCTTCCGATAACTTCTTTAGCCTCCATGCCGACATATCTTGTCTTGTCGGTTCTTGTGTTGACAGCAACAACAGACGGCTCACGTATAATAATGCCTTTTCCACGCAGATATACAAGAGTATTTGCAGTGCCTAAGTCTATACCAATATCTTTTGTAAACATTTTGTCGCTCCTTAATATTTCTATAATCCATTAATTTATTATAACACTAATTCCGCAAATAGACAATATTTTTGACAGAAAAATTTTTCCTTGTATAAGCAAAAAAATATGTACATTATTTAGCAAAAAGTTTTGAAGATGTTTTGTTGTATATAATAATAGCAGCTATCATAAAAATTATTTGTGCGACGTTTACAGTTATGCTTATACCGAATGTAAGTTGTATTACATCAATGTCAACAAAAGTTCCTGGTTCAAATGCAAATGTTTTGGAATATCCAAGCCAGCTGAGACCGTCTGTTCCGATAACCATATTGCCAAGCATATTTCCAAGAACTATTGCACACATTATAAGGAAACACATATAACAAGTATATTTCATAGAAAAACTCCTTATTTTTATTTTAAGCCTGACGACCCGAATCCGCCTTTGCCACGTTCTGTTTCTGTAAGAGTCTCACTCACTTCAATTTCAGGAAACAGAACTTTTGTTGGAATAAGCTGTGCAATTCTCATTCCATGTTCAACAACAAACGACTTTTTTCCGTGATTTATCAGCGGTATAAACCACTCACCACGATAATCGCTGTCAACAACACCAACGCAGTTTGCAAGGGAAATACCATATTTTGTGGCAAGTCCGGAACGTGGATAAATCAGCATAGCAATATCATCACAATCAACCATAGCTGTAAGACCCGTCGGAATCATCTTTATTTCTCCTGATTCCAGTGTTACAGGCTCATCAAGACAAGCATATATGTCAAGTCCAGCACTTGCTTCTGTTGCTCTTGATGGAATTATTGCTTTTTCGTTAGTTTTTTTGAAAGTCAGCTTCATCAATTAACACCTCTGTAATATAGTCCTCTTGTAATGTTTTTTGTTGGCTTTATACCTGATATTGCGGATTTTGTCTGTTCTGCATCTTCTTCATAAAGCATAACAACAGCAAAGCTTATTCCTGAAAGCTCACTGATTTTGTCTGTCATGCAGAGTATATCAGAATTAAGAATTTCTACATAGTCTCCGGAGCAGGCAACAGGCAGTTTTCTTGCTGTTCTGTCAGTTATATAGCCAGTACAGTTTTTACAGCCGATTTCATTTTTTATCGGACAGTTTCTTGTCAGCATGAGCGGAAACCTGCCATAAATTACAGCACCCACAGGTATTTCAGTTTTCAATTGTCTGAATTGACTGACAGTAGCTTCTACAGAGAAAATGCAGTCTTCAAGACCAAGATTTTGCAGATATTCAGCACTGAATGAGTTGAATACATTTAACGTGAAATTTCCATGAAGTCTGAAACCAAGTTTCTTGCCGATTGCTATGCTGTCAATCGTATGGCAGAGAATATGATTCAAGCCAAGTGATTTCAGTCTGCGGAGCTGTGCTGTAGTTTCATCTTCGTTTACAATAAATCGTGGCGGTGAGATGATTATTTTTTCAGCAGAAACTTTTTCAATCAGACTTTCAGTTATTATTTTCATAGGAATGACAACATATTCTGATTTTTTACAGGCAACGACAGCTTGTTCTGCTGTACGGCAGAATGTGCGAACAGGAGCTTTTCCTATTATTGTGATATAGTTACCGTTTTTCTGCGGAATATAGTCTGTTATCGTGTATTTCGGGGTGTTTTTATTAATTATATTTTCCGTCAGCTTTTCAATAATGTTTCGTCTTAATTCATTCAGCTTGCCAACAGAAATAAAAAGTCCGTCATCAATATCTGCTGTAAGACTTCCAAAATAAAAAACAGTATCACCTAATTTTGAGAACTGTTTTTTCAGATAATCATAATCAACAGGAGATTTTTTTGCATTATCTGGAACTTCTCCTGTAATTTCCGCTGAAACATCACCGCAGACAGCTTTTATGGATATAGGATTTCCCGATTTTATTTCAGCATGAAAGTCTACTTTGTGAACAGCACGTTCACTGCGGTAAAGTTCATGAATCTTCGGGAAAATCTGTTTTGCGGAAATAATATTCTCCTTTTCACGTATGCCGAACATATTACAGTGGTTACCAGTAAAATAGCCGTCTGTAAATCCTCCACGTGAAAAAATATCTCTAAGAAGTTCAATATCAGGTGTTTCACCATCAAGAGCCTTTTTCAGTTCATTTGATGCTGATGCTGTATATTCAGGACGTTTCATTCTGCCTTCTATTTTCAGCGAATCAACACCAATCTGCATAAGTTTTTCAGCGTGATTAAGCAATGATAAATCTTTTAACGACAAAGCATTGCGGTCGCTTACTCCGACAGCAGAAAAAGGAAGTCGGCAGGCTTGTCCGCAACAGCCACGATTTGCCGAGCGTGAACCCATTACAGCCGACATATAGCATTGCCCCGATACAGACATACACAATGCACCATGCACAAAAACTTCTGTTTCAATATCTTCTTTGCAGATTTTTTCAAGTGTATCTGATGAAAGCTCACGGGCAGGGACAACTCTTGCAAATCCGAGGTCTTTAAGCATATGTGTTCCGATAGCTGTATGCACTGACATTTGTGTGGAGGCATGAAGTACAGCATCGGGAACTGCTTTTTTTATTATATAAACAGCTCCCAAATCCTGTACTATGTATCCGTCGATTCCCATTTCAGCGGTTGATTTTATGTATTTGCAGAAATCATACATTTCATCGTCGGCTATGATTGTATTTACAGCGAGATAAAGTTTAGCACCGTATTTATGGCATACAGTAAGTGCTTCTGATATTTCATCAGCTGAAAAGTTCATAGCATTGTTTCTTGCAGAAAATTTTTTTCCTCCAATATAAACAGCGTCTGCGCCTGAACGGAGTGCAGAAATTAGTGACTCCATATTTCCGGCAGGAGCAAGAATTTCAGAACGTTTCATCAGATACTATCCTTCAGCTTTTTAAGTTTTACCATGTTTTCAAGCTGTTCATTTTTTGCTTTAAGTGCTTCAATTTCTTTTAAAGCAGCTTCTTTCTCAATACGGTTTCTGCCTGCTTCGTCAACATACTCCTTTGTTTGTGTGCGTATGTTTTCAACTCTCTGGCTTGATTTGTTAAGGTCGTCAAGAAGGCTTAATGCTACCATTATTGCGGCAGTATATGGTGAACTTCCCGAGTTCATGAGTTCAGTTATTTTGCCCTCAAGAGTACGTGCAAGTGAGAAAACATAGTTCGGGGATTCTGCTGTTCTGAGTTTGTATTCTTTTCCGCAGATTATAACTTTTACTTCATTAAGCATTTTTTATATCTTCCTTTCTTTTGCTGTGGAATACTAACGAAATTTCAGAAAATCAATAATAGCGTTTAAGACCTATAACTTTTCCGAGAATTTCACATTCATCAAGAATTATAGGACTCATGCTGTCATTTTCGGGCTGAAGTCTGTATTTTCCGTCTTCTTTATAGAAACGTTTTACAGTAGCATCTTCTCCATCAATAAATGCAACAACAATATCTCCGTTTTCTGCATAGTTATCTTTCTTTACAACAACAATATCTCCGTCAAGTATGCCTGCATTAATCATGCTTTCACCCTTTATTTTCAGTGCAAAGAGGTCATTCGGGTCATAATTCGGAGTTTCAAAATTGATGTAGCCTGTAATATCCTCAAAAGCAGTAATAGGCTGACCTGCTGTAACAGTTCCCATGATTGGCACTGATACTGAACTGCTGTTCGGAAGTCGGAGTGAACGGTTAAGACTGTCGGTTTTTTCGATAAGTCCGTCCTCAACAAGTGCGTTGATATAGCGGTGTGCTGTTGATGTTGATTTGAACTCCATAGCATCCATAATTTCTCTTACAGATGGTGAAATACCACTGCTTAATTTAATCTTTATAAAGTTAAAGACTTTTATTTTCTTTTCTTTTGACATTGTTTAGTCCTCCTGAGATAGTTTTTTTAATATCATTTTTGCAATTTTGTAAGCATCTCCGCAGCCGAGAGTTATAACAAGGTCACCCGCTTCTGCGTTTTCACATACATAATTGTATATCTGTTCAAAGTTAAAATATTTGCGTTCGTCTGTCCATTCCTCTGATTCATTTTGCGGAAACCATATGCAGTCCGGAATTTTTTCCGCAAGATGACGTGTGAAAATTCCATAGGTATTCTTTTCACGGCTGCCCATAATATCAGTAAGCACCGCATAATCGGGAATTTGCAGAACTCTTGCAAAGTCGTCAAGGAGCAGACTTGTTCTGCTGAATGTGAATGGCTGAAAAACTGCCCACACTTTGCGGAAATTCATTTCCATAGCAGCTTTTAAAGTTGCCTCCAGTTCTGTCGGGTGATGTGCATAATCATCAACAACAGTTATTCCTTTTTCCTCACCGAGTTTCTCAAAACGACGTTTAGCACCTCTGAAATCTTCCAGACCTTTTGCGATAAATTCAAAATCAATACCGCAGTAACGAGCTGCTGCAACAGATGCAAGCGAATTGAGAACATTGTGTATTCCTGCAACATGGAGTGTTATTCTGCCGAGATTTTCGCCCTTGTACATCACATCATATTTTGTAAGCATACCGTTTTCATGATTGATATTTGCAGGGTAGTAGTCGCATGAACTGTCATTTCCGAAAGTAATAATCTCTTTTCCTGTTATTCTTTCGAGTGATTTCATGGAATTTTTGTCCGAGCCGTTGATTATAATACACTTTGATGTATTTTCATTGAACTTATGGAAAGATTTGATTATATTGTCAAGCGTTCCGAAATAGTCAAGGTGGTCTGCATCAATATTGAGTACAACAGAAATATCAGGGAGAAATTTAAGAAAATGGTCCTGAAATTCGCATGATTCACAAACGAAAATATCACTTCTGCCAGCAATCCCACTTCCATTGATACATGGGAGCTTACCGCCGATATATGCAGACAAGTCAACACCTGCTGTATACATAATCTGGGTAATCATAGAGGTTGTGGAAGTTTTTCCGTGAGTTCCTGAAACACATATTGCCTTATCATACCAGCCTGTTACAATTCCGAGCAGGTCGGCACGTTCAAGGACAGGCACTCCACTTTCTTTTGCGGCAACAAGTTCAGGATTATCAGCCATGATTGCCGCCGTGTGTACTATCAAATCCGCACCCTCTATATTTTCTGCTCTTTGTCCGATAAAAACAGGTATTCCCATATTTCTTACAGCATCAAGAGTTTCTGTTTCGTTGTTGTCCGAGCCGGTAAGATAATAGCCCTGTCCGTGTAAAATCTGTGCAAGCGGATACATTCCTGAACCGCCTATGCCGATAAAATGAATATGCTTTTTGCCGTTTAAAATATTTCTGTCCAAATAATTCACTCTCCTAATCATTTACAATATTATGTGCATAACTATTCTATTATATTATTATACTATATTTTTACAATTATTTCAATAGGAATTTTCAATTTAATTCACATATTTCAATAACTTTTTAAAATCATAAATATTTTTCATTTCCTCTTGATTTTTTTGTTTTTTTGGAGTATAATATAATTTAGACATATAATTTGTCTGTCAGGCAGACAATAAGGGTTTTGGAGTATAATATTATATGTCATTAAGGAGGAAAAAGAATGAATATTACAGATGTAAAAATCAGACGACTTATGTCGGGCGGAAGACTTCGTGCAGTTGTTTCAGTTACAATTGATGATATGATTGCTGTCCACGACATAAAAGTAGTGCAGGGTGATTCAAGACTTTTTGTCGCAATGCCAAGTCACAAAGATGAAAACGGTGTATTCCGTGACATTGTACACCCGATTTCAACAGAATCAAGAAAAATCTTTGAAGAAAGTATTCTTGAAGCTTATGAACAGCATACAGCCGCACTTGCTGCTGAAGCTGAAAATGCTGTAGCAGGTATTGATGAAGAAGAATAATCTGTACATAATGCCGTAACTGCAAAAAGTCCTGCTTTTTTATGAGCAGGGCTTTTTTTGTGGTTATATATTAAGGATTCTTGCGGCTTTCAATATTGCAATCTGTGTTTTTCCGTCACGGATTTTTCCGTCCATTACAAGCTTTACAGCATCAGCAAGCGGAATTTTTTCAACATCAAGAAATTCATCAGGGTCAAGGTTTTGTTTATCAAAGTGCAGACCTCTTGCCATGTACATATATGTGATTTCTGAATTATATGCAGGTGTCGGGAGCATTTCTCCTAAATAGATATACTCATCACAAGTACAGCCTGTTTCCTCCAAAAGTTCACGTCTGCCACATTCTGCATGGTTTTCACCTTTTTCAAGCTTGCCTGCCGGTACTTCAATGGTTGTTGTGTGGAACGGATAGCGGAACTGTTTTACAAGAAAAATTTCATTTTCGTCAGTAACAGGAATTACACATACTCCGCCGTTGTGCAGAAGTACATCACGGATTGCATTGTTTCCATTTTCAAGTTCAACTGTATCATGAGTTATAGTAAAAATTACTCCCTCATAGATAACATCGCTTTTTATTGTTTTTTCGTCAAGGTGCATAGTTATTCCTCCTTATTTTTATGACAGTTTCTTGAATAAAGTTCAGAAGCTGTTATTTTTTGGCATGAATTATAATCATAATAATGTGAAAATCTGTTGATTTTCTCTTTATCTGTAAACTTATGGCATATTACGATATACACGGCAAGCATCAGAATACCAGCCAGTGATATATATATTCCCTCACGCAAGCCGGGAGTGCTGTAATGGAATGTGATTACGTTTCTGCCCTTATTTGCAGAAACAGCCATAAATCCGTACGAAACTTTTTCAACGTCAACAGCCTGACCGTTGACTTCTGCCGTCCAGCCGTCACTGTATGGAACACTGAAAAATACAAGCTGTGGCTTATCAAGTGTGATTTCAGATTCAAAGCCTTTTGAATCCCACGTAAAAGAAGTTGAGCAGTTGCTTTGTTTTTCAAGACAGGCACTTTCATAATCTTCTTTTGTCATATTCCATATACTTCCGCTTGCCTTTGTGAGAATATCCGAATATTTCTCAATCTGTTCATCATCAAGAATCAAGGCTTTTATTAGTGCGTTTTCACGAAGATACTTTTTTCTCATTTCGGCATCAGAAACAGAAACGTAAGTATCATAGCCGAAACCCATAGGAATATACAGCTTGTTTTCGTACACTTCAAAATAATCATCTTCTGAAACAAGCTCAAATCCTTGCAGATATTCAGTTACATCAACATGAGAAGCAATAATGCCGTCCTTGCCACTGATTTCGTCTTTTTCAAGTAATTTTTCAGACAGTTCATTTATTGTATATCCCTCTGCTTTTTCACGGTAAAAATATTTTACTGAAAGAAGTCCACGCAAGGTATAATGCGAAATATCAGCACGGGACGCAACATCACGCTGTATACCTATTTCATCATAGAAATCCATTATAGACGTAGCAACAACACTCTGAAATGCTCTCATATTTGGTAATTCCCATATCATAGGGTAGTTATCAGTGTTTTCGGATATATCCACACGGAAAAAATTATCCTCTGACACTTCCTCAACAATGTTCGCTTTCTCTTTTATAGCCATATTAACATATTTTTCCGCATTTTTCGGAGATACAGCACCATAAATTATAGTTGTAAGTGTGCATATAAGACTTGCAATGGCTGTACTGTATACCATAAGTTTTCCGTAATTCAAGCCCTTGTTTTTTCGTCTGATTATATAAACAGCATATATAAGAAATCCTATGGCGATTCCTGTAGTAAGCCAGAAATAAGCGAAATCATGCGGAAGTGTAAACCAGCTTAATCCGTCATCTTTTTTTTCAGGGATAAATGAAACAGCCCCGAAAAATGCTATAACAACAGCAGTTATTTTTACTGCGGGTCTGAAATCTGCATCATCATCATCAAGAGTTTGTGCGGTCATCATAGTAAAAATGAGAATCGGCATATAAAACCATCTTGCATAATAAGATGCGTTGAACATATAGAACATACTGTTAAGAATAGGTATGAATGAGCATATTATGCAGAATACTGATATTTTTACAGCCCAGTGTTTTTTGTGTGTTCTTATGAATGTTATGATACCAAGTGTTGAGAATAAAGGGAGATAACCGCCGAGAGATGCCCATTTTACGCCGTCACTCTTGAAAAGATTCGGACGTGCAGGAACGTCGGACGGCAGGAAAAAGCTTTGTATTATACGCAGAACTCTTGATTTTTCGGTGTAGAAAATCCATCTGTCGCCATAAAGTCTCTCATTTACACGATAGTTCCCAAGAATTGCAAGTGCAGACGGAAGCAGGAAAAATCCTGCAATAGCTGTTCCGATTACAGCTTCAATAAGCAGACCCCAGAATTTTTTCCATGTAACATGAAAATCACTGCACGGAATACGGATAATGAAATATGCAATAAGAAAAATAACCTGTCCGGTGAAAAAATAGTAATTCATTATCGCCATTACTGCAACAATAACTGCAAACCAGCCACGACGGCGGTTATTTATATTCTCCTCCATTGCAATAAGCATAAGCGGAAAAAGTGCTGTAACATCTTGAAAGTGATTGAAAAAGATGTTGAAAACTTGAAATCCCGAAAAAGAATACAGCAAAGCACCAGTAAGAGATGCTTCTTTGCTTCTGACAAATCGCCTTATATAAATATACGCTGTAAGAGATGCTACACCGTGTTTCAGCGCAAGGATAATTGGTATAGAGAATGTAACAAATGCTCTTGGCAGAATTGTTGTAAGCCAGAAAAACGGACTGCCTATAAGATAGAAAGAATATGATGTAAGTAAGTCTGAGCCTAAATCCGTAAACCAGTTCCAGCCGAACTGTCCTGAGCGTATAGCATTATTCAGCAGATTACAGAATGGTATCTGCTGGGCATTGAAATCGCCGTAGTATATAAAATATCCCTTATCAGCAATCATTACAGGAATTACAGCAATAAGAAGTGTAAGAAATCCCAGCAGAAATGCAGACAGATATTTTTCTTTTGTACAATATGAGTATCTTAAATTATTTTTCATCTTAAATCTCCTTAAAACATATAGAAATATTATATCACAGATTCTGGAAAAATAAAAGACTTTTCATTAAATTTTCACCATTTTATTTTAATCGGCATACTATATAAAAGCAGTGGATAAACTGCACAAAAAGGAGGATTTTTCATGGCGACTTTTTATAATCAGGCTACATTGTCCTATAATGGCAATGTAACAGGTTCAAATATAACAACAGGACAGATTATTGAGGTTGTTTCTGTAAATAAAAGTGCCGTTTCCGACACATACAGCAATAACAGTGATGTGAGCTATGTAATCAATATAATCAATAGCGGAAACATTGACTTATCAGGACTTACAGTTACCGACAATCTTGGCAAGTACAACATTGCAAATGTCGGAAATGATTTAGTACCATTGAATTATGTTGACGGCACTATAAATTACTATGTCAACAACGTAAAACAGGCTGACCCTACGGTTTCGGCAACAAATCCGCTTACTATTGAGGGAATAAACGTTCCTGCAAAAGGTGACGCTACACTTGTGTATACAACAAAGGCAAATCAGTTTGCACCGCTTGGCGAAAATGAGCAGATTGAAAATACTGTTACAGTTTCAGGAAATGGAATTTTAAATCCTGTTACAGCATCAGCAACTGTAGATTATGAGGACGGAATAAATCTTGCTATAGATAAGTCACTTGCTCCTGCTGTAGTATCAGAAAACGGCACATTGACTTATACTTTCAATATCAAAAACTTTGGCGGAACACCTGCCGAAGATACAGATAACGTTGTATTCAGCGACACTTTCAATCCGATTCTCAATATTACCTCTGTAACATTCAATGGTACACCTTGGGTACTTGGTACAGACTACAGTTATGATACAGATACAGGCACATTCACTTCACTTGACGGAAAAATCACTGTACCGTCTGCAACTTATTCACAAGATGAGACTACAGGAGTATGGGCAACTCAACCAGGCGAAAGTACACTTGTCATTACAGGTAATATTACAACTCCTGCTACAGATTCAACTGCAAAATGAAAAAATTATACCCCTGATTTTTCAGGGGTGATTTTTTTCTATTTTTCGTATGTATTTATGATTTTTTCAGCAGCTTCCAATCTTGTACAGCGATTGTTCATAGCCTGCTTTACTATGTACTTATGTGCCTGCGGTTCAGTAAATTTCAGATACTTCATAAGAAGCGACTTCGCACGGTTTATTGTGCGTATGTTTTCAATCTTGTTAAGTATATCATCTGATTCCTTTATCTCCGAAAAACGACTGCTGTTGATATTCTCAAGTAAAATTTCACGGGTTATTGGCTTTGAAAGCATGGTTATACCTGAATATGAAAGCATATCTGTAAGTTCGGCTGAAATATCTCCCGAACATATAAGGATAATATCTGCATTTGTTTCTTCAGCAGTCATTTCAGCAAGTTCATACCCGAACTCATCAGAAAGAGGAGTATTTATAATAATCAAGTCAGGATTATAGTTATTTTTGATTATTCGGCGTATTTCGTTTCCACCTGTTACAGAATATGTAACAAATCCCGAATTTTTTATTGTGAGTTCAATAAGTTCTGCTGTTTCACATGGTTGTGATACAATAATGGCTTTATTCATAGTATTTCCTTAAATCAGATTGAAATAGAATCTGCGTTCAAATTCTTCAGTTTCTTCAGAAGTTTTACATAAATTCCTTGCAGTGAACTGCTTGTCATAATAATCTTCAAAAATTTCTATAACTTCTTTCGGAAGATTATTTTTCACAAAATCGCTGTTTATTGCATAGTCATTGGCTTCTGTGATAGTTTCGGGTAATTTTTCAAGCTGTTCATAGTCATTGCAGTTGATTATTTTGTCCATAATTGAACAGTCGCCCGATTTTATACCCTCAATTCCAGCAACAAGGATAAGTCTGAATACAATATATGGATTACAGGTTGCATCTGCTGAACGGAGTTCAATTTTTGGCGGAGTTCCGACAGTTTTCGGGATTCTTATAAGCGGTGAATCATTTCTGAATGAACAGTTTATATATTTTGGTGCATAAAATGCACTTAGACGCTCATATGAATTATATGTAGGATTGAGAAAAATTGTGATTTCCTTAATTCTTTTAAGAATACCCGATATAAAGCATTTTCCCTCATGAGACATATTTTCAGGTGAATTGCCGAAAATATATTCTCCATTTTTCTTGATACTCAAAGATATATTCAGCGCACTTCCATGCTCATTTGGCAGAGGTTTAGGCATGAATGACGCAAAAAGTCCGCATTGTGCAGCAACAGATTTTACAACGGTTTTATAATGCACCATATCATCAGCGGCTGTTACAGGTTCATTTTCCTGAAACTCAATTTCATTTTGTGCAGAACCATGCTTATGACATGAACTTTTCGGATTCAATCCCATTTCTTCAAGTGACAGACAAATTTCACGTCTTGCATTTTCACATTTATCAAGCGGAGCAACATCAAGATAACCGCCGTTGTCATGCGGGATTTTAGTGGGATTGCCTTTTTCATCAAGTTCAAACAGATAAAATTCGCACCGTGTACCCATTTCACACGAATAGCCGTCAAGACGCAGTTCGTTAATATAGTTAATCAGGTTATTCCGCATATCACCTGCAAAATCTCTGCCGTCGGGATATTTCAGACTACAAAAGAAGCGTACTACTCTGCCCGATTTTGGTCGCCACGGCAGAACAGACAATGTAGAAATATCAGGAAACAACAGCAAATCGGAGTTGCTTTCACCAAACTCCGAAGCATCAAACGGTATGCCATAAGTAAAAGCGTGTTCAAGTTCGTTTGGCATTACAGCTATATTTTTCAGATTTCCTGCAACATCGCAGAAAGTAAGTCTTATAAACTTGACATCATTTTCATCAACAAATTTAATAATCTCTTTAGGGGAAAAGCTCATGAAAAAACCTCCATGAATTGATAATATAATTTTATTATATCATGTTTTTATGATAATGTAAATAGTTTTTGTAAAAATCAGGACGGCAAAAGTATACATATAAATTCTACAATATAAGTGATTATATATTCATATGTACAATTTTTCCATGATTCTATTGACATTTTAAAAATGTTAGTGTATAATAACGACAGAAAAGTTAGTTGTATATAACTCTATTAGCATTATATAATACAAGGAGGAAATTATTATGATGCCACTTACACTTGCAAACTCAAATGAAGATTATACCATTATGAGAATAGGAGGAAATCCCGAAGTCAAGAGACATCTTGAAAATCTTGGTTTTATATCAGGAGAAAGAATATCTGTTATAAACATTGTTGACGGAAATTTAATTGTAAACGTAAAGGAAACAAGAGTTGCAATAAGCCGTGAAATGGCACAGAAAATAATGATATGAGGTGAAATCATGAATCTTAAAGAAGTAAAAATAGGTGATACTGTCAAAGTTGTAAAATTAAGAGGGGAGGGAGCTGTAAAACGTCGCATTATGGATATGGGTATAACAAAAGGTGTTGAAGTTACAGTCCGCAAGGTTGCACCGCTTGGCGACCCTATTCAGATTTCAGTGCGTGGATATGAGCTTTCAATCCGCAAGGCTGATGCAGAAAATATTGAAGTGCAGTAATTATTTTCAGTGCAGAGAAATCTGCACAATATTTTAAAAATCAAGTTAGTATATACTCACAATTGTTTTATGAAAGGAAGATTATAAAAATGAGTATGAAAATCGCTCTGGCAGGCAATCCGAACTGCGGAAAGACTACACTTTTCAATGCCCTGACCGGTTCAAATCAGTTTGTCGGAAACTGGCCTGGTGTTACGGTTGAAAAAAAGGAGGGCAGACTTAAAAAGCATGACGGTGTAATAATTACCGATTTACCGGGTATTTACTCACTTTCTCCGTATACTCTTGAGGAAGTTGTTGCACGTAATTATCTTGTCAGTGAACGTCCTGACGCTATACTTAATATAATTGACGGAACTAATCTTGAGCGTAATCTTTATCTGACAACTCAACTTGCTGAACTTGGTATACCTATGGTTATAGCTATAAATATGATGGATATTGTGAAGAAAAACGGTGATAAAATCAATATTTCCGAACTTTCAAAATCGCTTGGCTGTAAGATAGTTGAGATTTCAGCACTTAAAGCGGAGGGAATAACAGAAGCAGCTGAAATGGCAATATCTGCCGCAAAATCAGGAAAATCTGTTCCACGTCATGCTTTTTCTGGAACTGTTGAACACGCACTGGCACATATTGAAGAAGCTACAATTCATGATATGCCCGAAGAACAGCAAAGGTGGTATTCAATCAAAATTTTTGAACGTGATGAAAAAGTTCTTGAACAACTGAAAATTTCCGAATCTGTAATGAAACATATTGAGAATGATATATCTGCTGTTGAAACAGAAATGGACGACGATGCAGAGTCAATAATCACAAATGAGAGATATGAATACATAGCAAAAATCATAAAAGGCTGTTATAAGAAAAAAAATGCAGGTAAACTTACAAATTCCGATAAAATTGATAAAATTGTAACTAACCGCTGGCTTGGACTTCCTATTTTTGCAGTGGTGATGTTTATTGTGTATTATGTTTCAATGGTAACTGTAGGAGCTGCTGCTACTGACTGGGCAAATGACGGACTTTTCGGTGACGGATTTCACCTTTTCGGAATCGGTTCAGCTGAAACAGAAGAAGCAGAAGAAGAATACGGCGATACTGATGCTATAATTGCAGGCGGTCTTGAATTTATGGCAGATGCTGGAGTTGATGTTTCTGCTGTTGATATTGAGTCTGATAATTTTGATATGACTGATGCTGTTTTTGAATTAAACGCACTTTCGGCAGTTTATAATGATAATGTTGAATTTACATACGAGATTGAAGACGAAGAAACTCTTGAAGTGACAGAAGAAACGGCAAATATGGCTGATTTCAGAAATGCAGTTGCTATGTTTGAAAAATATGAGGGCGGTGTTAACCCTGCAAATTACGGCACATGGATTAATGGTATACCTGTACTTCTTGGCAGTCTGCTTGATTCAATAGGTTGTGCTGACTGGCTAAAAGGACTTATTCTTGATGGTATAGTCGGCGGTGTAGGTGCTGTACTCGGCTTTGTTCCGCAGATGCTTGTACTTTTCCTGTTGCTTGCATTTATTGAAAGCTGTGGATATATGTCAAGAGTTGCATTTGTACTTGACAGAATTTTCCGCCGTTTTGGACTTTCAGGTAAATCATTTATTCCTATTCTTGTTGGTACTGGCTGTGGTATTCCAGGAATTATGGCATCACGTACGATTGAAAATGAACGAGACAGACGAATGACAATAATGACAACAACATTTATTCCATGCGGGGCAAAAACACCATTTATAGCAATGATTGCAGGAGCAATTTTCGGTGGCTCGCCATGGGTAGCAATTTCAGCTTATTTTCTTGGAATGATTTCTATTATTATATCAGGTATTATTCTTAAGAAAACAAAGATGTTTTCAGGTGACCCCGCACCTTTTGTAATGGAACTTCCTGCTTATCATATGCCTACTTTAGGAAATGTACTTCGCTCAATGTGGGAGCGTGGCTGGTCGTTTATTAAAAAGGCAGGTACAGTAATTCTTCTTTCAACTATTGTTGTATGGTTTCTGACATACTTCGGTACAGTTGACGGTGATTTCAGAATACTTACAGATGATGAGCTTGACTGTTCAATACTTGCAGCAGTCGGAAAATGTATATCATGGCTTTTCATTCCTCTTGGCTGGGGCAACTGGCAGTCTGCTGTTGCATCAATAACAGGACTTATTGCAAAAGAGAATATTGTTGGTACAATGGGTATACTTTTCGGCACGGGTGAAGCATCTGTATATGCAACAATTGCGGCATCGTTCACAACTGTTGCAGGATATTCATTTCTTGCATTCAATCTTCTTTGTGCGCCTTGCTTTGCAGCTATGGGAGCAATCAAGCGTGAGATGAATAATGCAAAGTGGACAGCTTTCGCTATTACATATCAGTGTGGATTTGCTTATATAGTATCATTTGTAATATATCAGCTTGGCAGTCTTTTTACTGGAAATACAACAGCACTTGGAATTATCGGAGCAATTATAGCTGTTGCTATAGTAATATTTGCAGTATATCTTATTTTCAAGCCGTATCAGGAATCACAGAAACTTGACAGAGATGTAAAAGTAGCATAAGGAGTTGTTATATGGGAACTTTTATAGTGGCTACTGTACTTGCTACAATTATAGTACTTATTATTGTAAAACTTATACGTGACAAGAAACAGGGAAAAACATCATGTGGCTGTGGCTGTACAAATTGTGCAATGAAAGATAAATGTCATAAGTGAAATAGTAAAACGGTATCAGAAAAATGATACCGTTTTATATTTTAAATAAAAATTATATGGCGATTTTGTGCGTTTCTACAAAAATTTTTGAGATTAAAAATTGTTTCGTCTTTTTCTGCTTTGAAAATCACTTATATATAAAGTAATTTAAAGGAGGATTTTTTATGAAAAAATTTTTAATTCTTACATCAGCATTGATATTGATGTCTGTGACTTCATGTTCTTCACAAAAAGAATCCAATGAAATTCAGGAATCAAGTGAGACAACTACAGAAAATACGAAAAATGTTATTACTGTAGGTAGTATGAATTATTATGACCCATTATTTGATGACTATCTTGCTATGCCGAAAGATATTGAAGTTAAAATTATCAATTATTACGACGAAAATGACGAATTTGTACTTGACAAGGCTGTTGCATCAGGTGAAATTCCTGATATACTTTGTTTGCATGTTGATGATATGCAGAAGATGATTAATCATAATGTTATGGCTGATTTATATACGTTTATGGACGAATACGACAACCTAAAACGTGAAGATTTCACTGATATGGCACTTGACGGACTTACTGTTGACGGCAAACTTCCTGCAATTATGGAGCGTTACAGCATACGTACTGCATTTGCCAAAACAAAATTTGTTGGCAGTGAGAGTAGAGACTGGACAGCAGAACAGGCAATGTATTTCTATAGAACAATGCCCGAAAATATGCAGTTTCTTCATGTTTATGATGATATGGGAGTTGCTGATTATATGCTTAAACTTGAAGGTCTGAATTGTATTGATATGAAAAATAATGTATGTGATTTCGGCGGTGCGTTTACAGATTTGCTTGACTTCTGTAAAAATAATCCCATAATGTATGATACATACACAGCCGAAGGTGTTGAATTTCCTGGAATGGACGACAGTGAACTTGTATTTAAACTTAGAATAAACGGATTCGATTCATCTTTGGCACAGTTTGCATATTTTCAGATGAACAAAGAAGATATAACATTTGTCGGCTATCCGTCGGAGAACGGTCAGGGTGCATATGTTGAAACGATGGATTACCTTTTTGGAATAACAGAAAACTGTGAAAACAAAGAACTTGCATGGGATATTCTTTGCCGTATGCTTAAACATCACAAGAAACTTGAGAAAAATGCAAATGATGATACTATCGGACTTCCTGTTTTAAAAAAGGAAATGCAAAGAGATTATGACCGTAGCGAAAGCTATACTAATTCAATTAACAGTGAGATGTATGTTGACTTGGAAAGCGATAAAAAGGAGTATGTTCCTGCTGAAGTAAAAGAGAAGTTGTATGATTATATCTGTAGTATTCCTGCAAATCCGTATATACATCTTAAACTGAAATATATAATTGATGAAGAAATTGAGCCGGTTATTTTAAGTGACAGAACATCAGAAAATGCCGTAGAAATTTTACAGAGCCGTATAAGTATTTATTTAAGTGAAAAGTCATAGTAAAAAAAGAAAAGTTGTGCAGAAACTTCTACACAACTTTTTTATTTTTAAGATTTAATCATACACCGTACTTGTTTGTAGCAACAGGAACTCCAGGACCCATTGTTGAAGTAACTGTGCAGCTCTTGAGATAAGTACCCTTAGCAGCAGCAGGCTTAGCCTTAACAATAGCTTCCATGAGTACAGCAAAGTTTTCTTCAAGTTTAGCAGCACCGAATGATGCTTTACCGATTGGGCAGTGAATGATATTTGTCTTGTCAAGACGGTACTCAATCTTACCAGCCTTAGCCTCTGTTACAGCTTTAGCAACATCAGGAGATACGGTACCAGCCTTCGGGTTTGGCATGAGACCACGTGGACCGAGAACCTTACCAAGACGACCAACAATACCCATCATATCAGGTGAAGCGATAACAACATCGAAGTCCATCCAGTTTTCTTTCTGAATCTTTTCAACTAAATCCATACCGCCAACATAGTCTGCACCTGCTGCTGTAGCAGCTTCGTATTTATCTTCCTTACAGAAAACAAGAACTTTTACGTTTTTACCTGTTCCGTTAGGGAGAATAACTGCACCTCTTACCTGCTGGTCTGCGTGACGTGAGTCAACACCAAGACGGATATGAGCTTCAACAGTTTCATCAAATTTTGCCTTTGCATTCTGGCAAACTAAATCAAGAGCCTCTGTAGACTCATAAAGCTTTGTATAATCAACAGTTTTTGCACTGTCAACATATTTTTTGCCGTGTTTCATTATATTTCCTCCTATTTAAGTGGTAATACCGACTGCATATAGCAGAACGATTAGCGGAATTTTCCTCCCACCAATAGAACGCTGAACGGGATTTTCCCGAATCATCATTCGTTAATTTTGATTAGTCAACAACTACAACACCCATTGAACGAGCAGTACCAGCAATCATGCTCATAGCAGCTTCGAGTGAACCTGCATTGAGGTCAGGCATTTTCTGCTCTGCAATCTTCTGAATCTGTTCTTTTGTGATGTTAGCAACTTTAGTTTTGTTCGGAACTCCTGAACCGCTGTTTATGTTGCAGGCTTTCTTGATAAGAACTGCTGCTGGTGGAGTTTTTGTGATGAATGAGAATGAACGGTCTGCATAAACAGTGATAACAACAGGGATAATCATACCGATGTCGTTCTTTGTTCTCTCATTAAATTCCTTTGTGAATGCCATGATATTTACACCATGCTGACCAAGAGCAGGACCAACAGGTGGTGCAGGAGTAGCCTTTCCTGCTGCGATTTGAAGCTTAATATAGCCAACTACTTTCTGTGCCATGCTTTCGCACCTCCATAAATGTGGTAAATGGCGGGATAAGAATATTTTATCCCTCCCACTGAAGCCACAGGGCTTCTTTTTTGACCTTGAATTATTCGTCCACTACCATAACATTGTTGATAGAAATTGTAGTGGGCATTTCACGACCTGCCATTGATACAATAAGTGTAACTGTGCGGTCGTCTAAATTGATACTCTGGACAATGCCAATAAAGCCGTCCATGTTAGTACCTGAAATCTGAACTCTGTCGCCCTCTTTGAATTTCACTTCAACAATCGGCTCTGATACATCAACGCCGAATGTCTTCTGCACTTCTTCTTCCGAAAGAGGAGTAGGAACTGAAGCAGGACCCACAAATCCTGTACAACCTCTAGTATTTCTTACAATATACCATGTGTCGTCGGTTACTACCATTTTTATAAGCACATAACCGGGAAAAGTCTTGCGTTCGTATGTTTTTTCCTTGCCATTGACATTTTCGATTACTTTTTCAGTAGGAACTCTGACTTCTTGGATAAGGTCGTGAAGCTTACGGTTTTCAACAACCTTTTCAATATTCTGGGCAACTTTATTTTCATAGCCCGAATATGTGTGTACAACATACCATTTTGCTGCTTCTGACATAGCAAATCCTCCTCAGATTTCCATTAATTAACCTTGCTGATAAATGAGTCTCATAAGGGCAAGGAATCCTGAATCGAGCAGACCAACAAGAACAGCAGAAGCTGCAACAACAGCGAGAACAACGCTTGTGTTGTTTACAACTGTCTTTTTGTCAGGCCATACTACCTTTTTGAACTCAATTTTTAAATCCTTAAACCATTTAGCAACCTTGTTAGGTTCTTTTTTTTCGGATTTATTCTTGTCTTTCTTGTCCTTTTTCTCAGCTTTGTCTTCTGCTTTTTCGAGTTTTAAAGACTTTTCAGACTTTTCTTTTTCGTCAGCAGTATTTTTCTTGTCTTTTTTAGCCATTCAAATACTCCTCCGATTACTTTGTTTCCTTGTGAAGAGTGTGCTTGCGGCAGAACTTGCAGTGCTTCATCATTTCGATTCTGTCTGGGTCGTTCTTCTTGTTCTTCTTGGAAACATAATTACGCTGTTTGCACTCTGTACAAGCTAATGTAATTTTAACTCTCATATCGGCACCTCCTGAAAAAATTACTCTCTCCAATTTAATGAAGATAGGTTGTTTGCCTCCCTCACAGGGCATAAAAAATAGACCCCAAACGAGGTAAATTTATTATATCATAAAAAAAACAGCTTGTCAAGTGTTTTTTTGAAAAAAATTGAAAAAAATTTCAATCTTCATCATCTACCTGAAAATCGGAATAATATTCCAAAAAATCAGCAATAATTTCATCTCTTTGGCGAACATAATGTTCTGTATCTTCAATACCGCCGTTTTTTAAACTTTCAATCCATTCAATATCAATCATACAGCCAACGTCCATATTTATATTGTATTTGGCTTTTTTTATTAAGTCAATATCACTTTTATCGCCTATGCAGTAGAGATAACCGCACAAAAGTCGTATATATTCAGAACTGTTCCCGTACTGATAGTTGTCGATTTCCTCATTTATAAGGCTGATTATCTCATGTTTCGGAATTGAATCAAAATCAAATCCGTATTTTTCTATAAGCATTTCTGCTCTTTTTTCGTTATTCATAACTAATCACCATGTTTATTGTATCATAAAATGAATAAATTGTCAAGCAATTAAAATAATTAAAAATATCTTTTATCTATAGCATTTTGCATTGAAATATGATATAATAATATTTTACAGGGAAATTCTGAAAAGGAGGTAGAATATGCCAGCATATTTTAATATTTCAATTCAGTTTCAGCGAAAGGATATTTATAGAACGTTTGTTTATGATTTTTACAGTCATCTGAAAAAGTGCGGACTGGAATTTTTATCAGGTGTTTCAAGAGAATGGGAAAGAAAATATTCATATGAAGAAATAATCTCTGTCAATCAACAGAAACTTGAGGAAAATTTTCATCTGGATTATGATGAAATTTGTTCAAATGATTACAGGCAGATTTATTATAGCTTCGATAATTTTTCTGAAACAAGAGGTTTCTGGCTGAATAATTATCCTGATAAAGAAGAATTTATTTATGAAATAATTATCCCCGAAGATGAGCTTATAATTTATACTGGAAAGTACTTTGAAAATATTTTTGATAAGGAAAAAATCGGCAGGATTATAAAATTTGCTGAAAAAATATGGGAATTTCCATATGTAAAAGCGATACAGACGGGACTTGAAGAAAGTGATGCTAATGTAAGTCTTTCAGAACTTAAATCTGGAATTGGTCCGAATTGTTTTCCTTTTGCGATTACAGAAGAAAACAATATACGTAAAAATCATTTAAGAACAGAAAAAATCAGTGGGTTTCATTCAGGATATATTTTTTACAATGATGGCAATATACATGAAGTTTTTGAAAATCATAAAAAATTTCAATAAGAAAGTGTGATTATATGTTCATATACTTAGATAATGCGGCAACAACAAAGCCATGTGCGGAGGCTGTACAGTTGGCAGTTTCTGCAATGACTGAAAATTTTGGAAATCCGTCATCTCTGCATCGTGTAGGACTTGATGCACAGCTTGCTGTTGATAATGCAAGAAAAATAATAGCTGATTCAATAGGTGTAGAATCAAACAATATAATATTTACGTCAGGAGCAACGGAAAGCAATAATCTTGCATTGCATGGGATATGTTCGGCATATGGCAGAAAACGTCGTAAAATAGTTGCATCATCAGTGGAACACGCATCAGTTGAGGAAACATTGTCGGCACTTGAAAAATCGGGATTTGAAATAGTCCGTGTACCTCCGGGAGATAATGGCAGATTTTATTCTGCGGATTTTATTAAATCATGTGACGAAAATACTGTCATGATTACAATGATGTATGTCAATAACGAAACAGGCTATATTCTGCCTGTGAAAGAAACTTTTTCAGCAGTAAAGCGGAAATATCCCGATATTATCACACATACCGACTGTGTACAGGCATACATGAAAATTCCGTTCAAAGCAAATGCACTTAATGCTGACCTTATTTCATTAAGCGGACACAAAATTCATGCTGTAAAGGGCGTTGGTGCGTTGTACATAAAAAAAGGCGTGAGGGTACTTCCGATAGCAACGGGCGGAAAGCAGGAAAGGGGAATCCGTTCGGGAACTGAAAGTGTACCGCTTATATGTGCGTTCGGGAGTGCAGTTGAGAAGTACAGTCCCACAATAAAAGAACGCTATGAAAAAGTATCTGCATTGAAAAGTTATCTGCTTGAAAATCTGTCAGGAATTGATGGTGTATCAATAAATTCTGTTGATGACGCATCACCATATGTAATCAATATTTCAGTCGGCAAGCGTTCAGAAATAATGCTTCATTTTCTTGAAAGCAAGGGTATCTATGTTAGCAGTGGCTCTGCGTGTTCAAAAGGACAGCAAAGCGGAGTACTGAAACAATTCAGTATATCAGATAAAAATGCTGACAGTGCATTGCGTATAAGCATGACCGCAGAAACAACAGAAAAAGAACTTGATGAATTTGCAAATGCACTCCGTGAGGGAATAGAAACAATAAGAGGGTGATTTTATGAAACGAACTGTTTATTTTCATGAAGATGATTATTGTCAGATAGAAATTCTTCCGCTTACTGCAAAGAAATTCTGTCTTAAACAAATTGGTGAAATAGATGAATTTGCAGATAAGCACAGTGAGGAATTTGGCTTTTCTGATATGTATGTCCGTGATGAAAGTCCTTATTCGATAAAAGAAGTAGAAATCAGTCAGGAAAAAATTGCAGAAGTTCTTGATTTTCTGCCTGAATTTGATGAAGTGGATTCTGAATATATTCGTTGGATAGAGGACAGTGAGCCTGTTTTTTCAAGGGGCATTGATAATAACACAGCTGTATTCTGGGAGAAGGACGAAAAGGGCATAATAAGTGCAATGTGGCTGGGAATGTATATTATCCCTGAAAACCGTGATATATGGTATAAAATACTTACTGCTCTTGGCAGTATTGCTCCGCTTCTGCTTGTGGATTGGTGTGGGGGAATGTGTGTTGACTTGACAGACACGAAAGAAATTGAAAATTATATAGTATAGGAGAAATTAAAATGAAAGAAATTATACTTGTAAAATACGGCGAAATGGTTCTTAAAGGACTTAATAAGCGTACATTTGAGGATATGCTCACAAAAAACATCAAACGCAGGCTGAAAAGTCTCGGACATTTTCAGCTTACGTCCGCACAATCCACAACATACATCACTCCGCTTGATGAAGATGTTGATTTGGAAGAAGTTGTTGAGCGTGTAGGGAAAATCTTTGGTATTGCCGCACTCTGCCGTGCTTGCGTATGTGAAAAAGATTTCGGCGATATTACTGAAAAAGCTGTTGAATATCTTGGCGGTATTCTTGAAACGGCAAAAACATTCAAAGTAAATGCAAAGCGTTCGGACAAGGCTTTTCCAATGAAATCGCCCGAAATATGTGCAGAACTTGGCGGAATACTTCTTGAAAAGTTCCCTAATCTTACAGTTGATGTAAACAATCCCGAAGTAACTGTAACTGTTGAAGTGCGTGACACAAACGCATATGTTCATGCTGAAAATATCAAGGGAGCAGGCGGACTTCCTGTTGGTACAAGCGGAAAGGCAATGCTTTTATTGTCGGGTGGAATTGACAGTCCCGTTGCAGGCTATATGATAGCAAAAAGAGGTGTACATATTTCAGCAATTCATTATGTAAGTCCACCATATACTTCCGACAGGGCATTACTTAAAGTAGAAACATTATGCCAGAAACTTACTGATTATTGCGGTAGTATTGCATTTTTCTGTGTGCCGTTTACGGAGATTCAGGAGGCTATAAAAGATAACTGTCCCGAAGAATATTTTACAATAATAATGCGCAGGCTGATGATGGAAATTGCACAGAAAATCGCAGAAAAAGACAATTGTCTTGCACTTATAACGGGTGAAAGCGTCGGACAGGTTGCAAGTCAGACAATGGCGGCTATGACTTGTACAGATGCAGTATGCAGAATACCTGTTCTCCGTCCGTGTGTTGGAATGGATAAGACTGAAATTATTGAAATTTCACGAAAAATAGATACTTTTGAAACATCAATAGAACCTTATGAGGATTGCTGTACCGTATTTACTCCACGTCACCCGAAAGTAAAACCGAAACTTGCTGAAATTGAAAAGGCACAGGCAAGATTTGACTTTGAACCGCTTATTCAGAAAGCAGTTGAGGGTACAACAATGAAAGTTTTTGAGTATTCAAAATAACAAATCAGCCAAAAATTACCATTTTTTTTGTGAAATATGATGAAAAAATGAACATATTTTAAAAAGTTAAAGTCAATCATGTGAAAATTAAAGCGTTTGACTTGACAAGTATACTTGTAATGGTGTAAAATATACTTATGTAAAGTTTACACTTATTATATTATGGTGGTGATAAATTTCAATGAATGAGAAAAACAACTATAATAACATAGATGCAGAGGCAATCGCAAGAGCCGAAAAGATAAAGGCAATAAGAAAAGCAGTTCAGGAGGGCAGAAAGCCGGAAGATGCGGATATATCTGTAAGAATAAGAAGTCATGAGGCAGTGCCTCCGCTTAGACCTGTCCGCCGTGTACAGAATAATGCAGAGGAATCAAGACAGCCTGTTCCGTATGGAAAACCTGTTAAAAAATCGGGTAAAAAGAAAAGGAAAAAGAAGAAGACTTTCGGGCAGAAAGTAAGAGGGCTTTTCCCCGAAAAAGGTGACGGAGCATTAGAAGTCATAAGAAAAATTGTGTTTCTTATATCAATAATTGCGATTATTGTGTGCGGTTATCTTGTTGCGGATTATTATATTGATTTATGGCGCAACGATATGAGAAATAATAAGATTGAGGATATTCACAAGACGTATAGCGAACCTAAAAAAGAAGCCAAAATTGAGATTGACGAAAATGGTGTGCCTCAGAAATATTATGAACTCCGTTTGTCAGCACAGAAACTTCTTGATATAAATCCCGATTATGTAGGATTTATAAAACTTCCCACTATTAACGGCGATGACGTTTTTGCACTTCCTGTAGTACAGGCAAAAGATAACAGCAAGTATCTGAATACAAGTTTTACCGGCGGTGAATCACGTGCAGGAACACTTTTTATGGATTACCGCAATCATTTTGATGAGGTTGATTCAAAGCATCATCTTGCTGTAAAAAATTCCGACAATATCGTTATATACGGTCATAATATGGCTGATGACAGTATGTTCGGTGCATTGAAATATTATTACCGCAATGCTGATTATTATGCAAATCACCCGACTATTTACCTTGAATCAAGATACGAAGTTTATACATACAAGATATTCGCTTTCTTTATTATTGATGCTTATGACAAAACAGAAACAAAGTTTGATTGCTGGAATAAGATTAATTTTGCAGATGAAAAGAATTTTTACAAGTTTGTCAATGAAGCAAAGAGAAGAACAATCCGCACAAATGATGTTGATGTGAAATATGGCGACCAGCTTCTCACACTGTCAACTTGTAATACATTGCTTGGTGACAACGGCAGACTTATCATTATGGCAAGACAAGTCCGTGAGGGTGAGGATATGTACAGCGGTACGGAAAACAGCAAGCCTAACAACAACATAAAATGGCCTACAATGTATTTCAATATAAGAAAGAATGAACACTATGACCCTGATGCAGAGTTTGAGCCATATGGTCCAGAAAAATAATAAAAAATTATAGCAATATCAAGGGAATGATTTAACAGATGAGTAAAACAGCAAAAATTATTTTAACTTGTGCTGTATTTCTGATTGCTGTCGGCTTGGGAATAATTCTTTTTTTATTTAATAAGCCAGAAGAACAGGATATGCCTGTTTCGACAGTTCCGACTACAGCTACAACAACAATAACAACAGAAGCAACTACAGAACCAACTACAGTTCCTTCATATGATTATGTTCCATCAGAAAACGGAATGACTGAAAAAGCAAAGGTATTGCTTAAGCAGAATAAGGATATTGCGGGCTGGATTAAAATTGAGGATACAAATGTTGACTATCCGTTTTTCAAAGACCCTGGGGAGATTCCTGAAGGTGTATCATATTACGGCGGTGAAGCATATGGTGTAAACGATTTCTATCTGCACCATGATTCAAACAGAAACTATGAGTTTGCAGGTTCTCTCTTTATGGATTACCGTGATGATTTCGGCGGTGTTGAGGATTTGCAGTCTGAAAATATAGTTATTTATGGTCATAATATGGCTAATAATACAATGTTCGGCTCAATAAGAAGATACCGTCAGGACTACAGCTTTTTTGAAAAATCACCGTTTATTCAGATTAGTTCCAATTACAAGGATTATGATTATGTTATCTGTGGCTGTATTATCACAAGCGGAAACTGGTATGCCGATTTTACATACTGGAATCTGGAAGAACTTGACACAAAAGAAGATTTTGACTATTACATGGATAACGTAAGAGCGAAACAACTGTTTGATACTGGTGTAGATGTTGAATATGGTGATAAACTGCTTACTCTTTCAACCTGTTATGCCAATGAGGACAATTCAAGATTTCTTGTAGTTGCAAGGAGACTGCGAAAAGGAGAATCAGCAGAGGACTTATCTACTATTGAAAGAACTGAAGAATATAAAAAGGCACACAAGTCTGCTGATAATTAAAAAAACAAATTGAGGTGATACCAATGAATATTGAAAGCCCACTTAAGAAATCTCTGGCTGTTGTGTTTGGAACTGTACTTGCTTTGAGCAGTACTCCGATGATTTCTGTTGCAGAAGATACTACAGCTTCTACAGAAGAAACAACAGCTGAAACTGAAACAACAACTGTTTCTGAAACAGATGAGGAAGTTTCAGAAGAAGAAATTGCAGAGGAAAAAAATGAAACTGAATGGTTTAAGGCTGAACTTGATGAATATGATGACAGTCTTTCACTTATAAGCTATGAATCTTCTCCCGAATCTGCAAACAGCAGTAAAAAATTAAAAAATGTATCTCCGACACCTGTTGAGCTTAATGTTACGGGCGGTTATGTTGGTGATATTCCGTGGTTTGAGAGTGAACCCGTGATAGAATCTGTTCCTGGTGAGTTTGCAGTTGTAACATACGGCTGGGGACATGGTGTAGGAATGAGTCAGAATGGCGCAAACTTCTATGCAACTTATAGTGGCTGGACTTATCAGGATATACTCTACCATTATTACCCTGGTACATATCTTATGAATACAGGTCTTGCTTATGATGAGGAAATCACTGTAAACGGCGTTTCGGGTGATGTTCTTTCAATGGTTTCGCAGATTGTTTTCAACGAAGTCGGCGGAACAATGAGTTATGAGGCTATCAAGGCACAGGCTGTTGCAGTTTACACATATTGCAAGTATAATGGCAATGATGCAAGCGATTTGCGTTGCAAGCCGTGTCCTCCGCAAGTTGTAGTTGATGCAGTTGCAGAAGTTCTTGGACAGGCACTTTATTACAATGATGACTATGCTCTTACAATGTTTTCAGCGTCAAGTGGTGGAATTACAGCTAACTGTTATGAAGTTTTCTATTCCGATTTGCCTTATTTAAGAAGTGTATCAAGTGATTATGATACAGCTTACGACCCGCATTATGGTACTGTTACATATATTGATGATTTTCAGTTAAGAAATATGATTCAGGAAGCATACGGAATTGAACTTTCCGACAATCCGAACAACTGGATTAAGCCTACATATTCTGATACTACAGGCTATGTTACTACTGTAAATATTGACGACCAGATTACAGTAAAAGGATATGAATTTAAACTTGCTATCGGACTTAAATCGTCTAAATTCAATGTTTACTACACTCCACGACCTGACGGTGAGCCGATTCCTGACGGAGTATCAGAGCCGAAAGTAGTTGACCCTGATTATACTTATACTCCCGGTGTATATTATCCTAACAGCTATCCAACAGATATAGGCTTGACTTATGATGATGAAGACCCTGAAGAACCATACGAAGAACCGACAGACGACTATTATGAAGAACCGGTAGACTGGTATGATTATTCAACAGACTACTATGAAGAACCAACAGATTACTATGATTATTCATATTCCGATTATGATTACTCATATTCTGATTACGATTATTCATACTCCGATTACGATTATTCATATTAAATAAAAACAATCAGCAGAATAAGTCTATGAAAGTCGATTTCACGGACTTATTCTGCAATTTAGTTGTTTTTGATGAAAAATATTAAATAAAAATTATAATAGTTAACCAAAGAAATAAAACATATGTTTTTTATTGGCTGTCAAAAAATATTTTTAAAGCAAACTGCACAAAAAGTTTTTTAAAATTCAGTTTAAAATTGTAGAAATTAAGTATTGTAAAATTTTGACGAATGAGTTATAATGAATTATGGGATTGTAAAAGGCTGTATTTAGTTTACAGAGTGCATAAGATAAGAGAAACGACAGAATAACATGACAATATTTTTCTTTTGCATGATAAAAACTATAGTGCCTGTTTTCTGCAAATCAGTCCTTTGAATTGCAGTCGGTGTGATTGGATTTACGGTTAAGACATTAAATTTCAGTACATCAGATTTATCCGTTCGGACAAGTTATATTCAAAGAATACGTATTCTGCATTATGCAGATTTGCGGTTTCAGAGAAAATGCAAAGTCTGAAAAAAATCATTCTGTATGCAATAAATCATTCATCAGAACTGAAAAACAAGACTTTGCTGAAACAAAAAGCATTTCAGGAATATTCCGAAAAGTGCTTTTGTTATTAAGTGTGTATATTTCAATATGAGCTGTAGAATATACGGCTTGTTTGTTTATATGGATTACAAGGAGTTTTTTTATGGAATTTAAACATATACCTGTTTTGCTTGATGAATGTATTCAGGGACTTAACATTAACCCTGACGGTATATACGTTGACTGTACCGCAGGCGGCGGCGGACATTCCTCTGCAATTGCTGCAAAATTGAGTAAAAGGGGCAGACTTATTGCGCTTGACCGTGACCCTGATGCTGTAGAAACAGCATCTGAAAGACTGGTTGAGTTCAATAATGCAAAAGTTATTCACCGAAATTATTCGGAGCTTGATTCTGTTCTGTCCGAACTTGAAATAAGTGAAGTTGACGGAATACTCATGGATTTGGGTGTATCGTCATATCAGTTAGATAAAGAAAGCAGGGGTTTTTCTTATCATGCTGTTGATGCTCCTCTTGATATGAGAATGAGTAAAACTGGTATGAGTGCGGCTGACGTTGTAAACACCTTTTCGGAGCAACAGCTTGCAAATATAATTTTTGAGTTTGGCGAGGAAAAATTTTCACGTCGGATAGCCTCAAATATTATCAGAGCAAGAGCAGTTTCACCGATAGAAACCACCAATCAGCTTGCAGATATTATAAGAGAAAGTGTACCGCAGAAAGCACGCAGAGACAAAAATCCCTGTAAAAAAACTTTTCAGGCAATAAGAATTGCTGTAAACGGAGAGTTCGACCATTTATCAGAAGGACTTGACAAGGCTTTTAATTGTCTGAAACCACAAGGCAGACTTGCTGTTATCACTTTTCATTCTCTGGAGGACAGAATTGTCAAGCAGAGATTTGCGGAGTGGTGTAAAGGCTGTATATGTCCGCCTGATTTTCCACAGTGTATTTGTGGACACAAACCACAAGGTAAACTTGTGAACAGAAAGCCTATTGAGGCAGCTCAGAGTGAGCTTGAAAAAAACAACAGAAGCAGAAGTGCCAGGTTAAGAGTGATAGAAAGGAGTTCGGATTTTAGTGGCTGAAATAAATTCTCAGGAAACTATTGAAGTTCTAAGCGGTGAAGTTATTGAAAGTTCGGACGAAATCAAAGAGAAAAAAGAAACAGAAAAACAAGCCGATATTGATGTTGAAAGTACAGAAGTCAAGACCGGTTCATTATTTTCTATCGTTCTTGTGTCTGCTTTGGCAGTTATAATGCTTGGTGCTGTTATCTACAGCCTTGACAGACGAAACACCATGTATAACAGGGTTTCGGAGCTGAATAGCGAGCTTAATCTTGCTCAGGCTGAAAATGTCAGGCTTCAATCAGAACTTGACAGTAAGATGTCTGCTAAAAACGTTGAGGATTATGCCGAAAATGTACTTGGAATGCAAAAGATAGATTCATCGCAAATTCAGTACATTGAGATACAGACCGATGACGTGGTAAATATTCCAGAACAAGATGAGAGTCTGCTTGCGAAATTCAAGAGATTTTTTGATAATTGTGTGGAATATTTCAGAGGGTAGTACAAATATAAATATAATAAAAACTGCCCTGATAATTTGAAATGCCGGCAAAACAGAGATATATAATTGTTGGTAGTAATGTAGAACATGGAGATACAACGAGTGGTCGGAATATTAATCGGAGCTGTTTTTTGTACAGACAGACAACAGCTCCGTTCAGAAAAATTTGTTTTTTCGTGGTATCTATTTTAAAGACATCATATATATAAAGGAGATGTCATAGGCGGGGCATGGAATTACCCTGCCTTATTCTATTTATCTGGATGGAAAATGACATCTGTATGGAAAGGAGTTTTTATGGCGAATAACAATAACCTCCCCTCAACATCTATGAAAAGACGTGCAAAATCATTTATGACACTTGTTTTTCTTGGATTGTTTTTTGTTGTGGCAAGAAATTTTTTTCAAATATCAGTAATTGAGAACGAAAAATATCAGGCTATGGCAAATGACCTGCATTTTGGCTCAATTAAAATATCTGCTCATCGTGGTTCTATCTATGATTCACATGGAACAGCACTTGCAAAAAGTGCTTCTGTGTATCAAGTTTTTCTTGACCCTACACAATTCAAAAAGGACATGAAAAATCTACAAAAACGCATTGATGAGCGTAATGCACAGATAAAAAACGGTACATATAAGCCAGCTGTCCAAACAACAACAAATGAAAACGGTGAGGAAGTACAGGTTATAATTGAAGAGACACTTCCGTCATCTGCTGATGCATTCCGTGAGGAAGCTATATCTGTACTTTCGGGAAAACTTGGTATAACTGCCGAAATAGTTACAAAGGCTATGGAGGCAGACAACCAGTACAGCAGGTTAAAGGAACAGGTTGAAAAGCCGATTGCTGATGAAGTTCTTGAACTGTTCAATCAGTATGGGCTTACAAGTCTTCATGTTTCAGAGGATACAAAGCGTTACTATCCGCAGAATGAACTTGCTGCATCTGTTATCGGATTTACTGCTGCTGATGGTTATGGTATGTACGGAATTGAGGCATACTATGATGATTATCTTTCAGGAACGGACGGACGTACAATTTCCGCCAAAGATTCAAACGGAAATGAACTCCCTTACAGATATTCAAAAACTTATCCTGCACAGAATGGCAATGATATTTATCTTACTCTTGATATGAATATTCAATATATGCTTGAAAAGTATCTTGAAGAAATGTCGGAAGAATATATGGTAAAGAACAGAAGTTGTGCAATTCTTATGAACGCAAAAACAGGTGCAGTTTACGGCATGGCACAATATCCTAGCTATGATTTGAATAATCCGTATGAAGTTGCCGATGCTTCTATTGAGGAAATACTCAAAAATACATCTGATGATGCAGAATACAGCAAAATACAAGGTCAGGCAAGAGAAACTCAGTGGAGAAATAAATGTATTACAGAAGTGTATGAACCTGGTTCGGTATTCAAGGTTATTACAAGTGCGGCGGCATTTGAGGAAAATCTTATTGACAGGTTCAGAGATTCTTTCTATTGTCCGGGCTTCAAAAAATATGAGGGAATGCCTTACCCTATAAAATGTCACAAAACAAATGGACATCTTGCGCAGACATATCAGGAGGCTTTGACACATTCCTGCAACCCTGCATTTATGGAAATCGGTGAAAGACTTGGTGAGGATAAGTTTTTGTATTATTATGAAGCGTTCGGTTTGCGTGAGCCTACAGGAATTGACCTGCCTGCCGAATCAGGAGGAGTACAGAAAAAAGTTGGTGAAATGTATGATATTGATTTAGGTATGTCATCAATCGGGCAGAATCACACAATAACTCCGCTTGAAATGATTACATCATATTGTGCGGCTATAAACGGCGGTTATCTCTTACAGCCCTATGTTGTGGAGAAAATTCTTGATGAGGACGGAAACGTTATTTTAAAGAATGAACGCAAAGTTCGCAGACAGGTTGTTTCAGAGGAAACATCAGATATAATGCGTGATGCACTCTATCATGTTGCCGCTGACAGCAATGGCGGTAATGTTACAATAAAAGGATATTCAATAGGCGGAAAATCGGGAACATCTCAACGACTTTCTGAAACTAGAAAAAACAGTACTTCATCTCCTGATGCAGAAGAAAATGCCGAAGAACAGGAATACGGTGCATCTTACTGCTGTTTTGCTCCTGCAAACGACCCCGAAATAATACTTCTTGTACTTGCTGATATGCCTGATTATAAAAATAATGGCAATAATTACTATGGAAGTCAGGTCGCCGTGCCTACAGCAAGAGATATTCTCACAGATGTTCTGCCATATCTTGGCATAAGTCCTGAATATACGGAGCAGGAACTCGCAGAACTTGATATAAAAGTCCCACTGCTTGAGGGTGCATCAATTGCAGATGCAAAGACTACTCTTGAGGGCTTGGGTGCTGCTGAACCTGAAGTTATAGGCTCAGGAGCAACAGTTGTAGCACAGTCTCCGATTACAGGCTCAATTATTGCAAAGGGTGGTAAGGTATATCTTTATACGGATACAAATTCAGAGATTGAATATACAGTTGTACCTGATTTGTTCGGTGCTACTCCTGAAATTGCAAACGATGCAATTGTATACAGCCGTCTTAATTATGTTGCTACTGGTGCATCAATTCATAGAGAAGGTGCGGTTGTTTCAAAGCAGTCACCAGCGGCAGGGGAGAGTTGTCCTATTGGTACAACTGTTGAAATTGAGTTCAGAATATATGATGGTGGAGATTAATTACAAAAGGGAGATTTTTATGAAATTAAAAGATTTACTTGAAAATAATGCTGTTACGTCCATTGGCGATAAAGAAATAACATCTGTAACTGATGATACAAGAAAAGTGCAGTCAGGAAGTCTGTTTTTCTGCATAAAGGGCGGAAGTTTTGATGGACATAGTGCGGCGGCTGAAATGCTTAAAAAAGGTGCAGTCGCTGTAGTGTGTGAGCGTGATTTAGGTCTTGGCGACAAGCAGATTATCACAGAAGATTCACGCTGGCTTTATGGTGAAGTATGTTCTGCGTGGTTTGGTCACCCCGAAAGAAAAATGACTTTTATCGGTGTTACAGGTACTAATGGAAAGACAACTACAACAAGCATTATAAAGCATATTCTCATGAGTACGGGATATAAAACAGGTCTTATTGGTACGATACAGAACGAAATCGGCGACGAAATTTTGCATACGGACAATACTACTCCTTTTACTTATGATTTTATGGAACTTCTTGCAAAAATGGCAAAAGCAGGGTGTGAGTATGTTGTTATGGAAGTCAGTTCCTTTGCACTTGTGCAGAAAAGAATAGGCTCAACACACTTTGAATCAGCTATATTTACAAATCTCACGCAAGACCATCTGGACTATCACAAGGATATGGAAGATTACTATCAGGCAAAGAAACTTCTGTTTGATATGTGTGATACAGCTATTGTCAATATTGATGATGATTACGGTAGACGACTTTATAATGAGATAAACTGCAATAAAGTTTCATTCAGTATAAAAGACAACGCAGAGTATTATGCTGATGATATTGAAATAAAGTCGACTGGAAGCAGCTTTACAATCAATAATGCTATTGATGTAAAATCACGTATTCCGGGAATGTTCAACGTTTCAAACCTTACGGCTGCAATAATAGCTTGTCTTCATGAGGGAATTTATAATGATGATGTTCTTTCAGCCGTTGCGGAATATAACGGAGTAAAGGGCAGATGTGAGGTTATCCCAACGGGCAGGGACTTTACTGTTATATGCGATTATGCTCATACTCCTGATGCTGTTGAGAATATTCTGAAAAGTGTTAAGGAGTATACAGAGGGCAGACTGATTTGTCTTTTCGGTTGCGGAGGAAACAGGGATTCAGCAAAACGTCCGAAAATGGCAAAGGCAGCTGAAAAATACGCCGACAGGATTATTATTACATCAGATAACCCACGAAATGAAGACCCCGAAGCAATTATTGCGGATATTCTTGTCGGACTTGAAAATACATCTGTACCATATGATATTGTTGTTGACAGAAAAAAAGCTATTTTTTATGGCTTGCAAATTGCTGAAAAAGGTGATATAATAGTACTTGCCGGAAAAGGTCATGAAGATTATCAGATTCTTTCAGGAATGAAACATATTCATTTTGATGAAAGAGAAATTGTTGCAGAGGGTCTTGAACTTCTGTAACTGGAACTGAAAAGGAGTTGTTTTTGTAAATGTCATTCTGGATAATTAATTTTTTTACAGCAATACTTTCTTTTGGAATAGCTGCTGTATCGGGAAAATGGCTTGTGCCGTTTCTGCATAAGATAAAATTTGGTCAGCCGATAAAAGTAAAGGACGGTCCTGAATGGCACGCTAAAAAACAGGGTACTCCTACAATGGGCGGTTTCATGTTTATAATTTCGTCCGTTATTATGACAATTACAGGTTACTGGGCGTATCGCATACAAGCTGGACTTGATGTAACGGATTCAGAAACGCACAATGCTTTCTACAGGCTTTTGAGTGTACTTATTTTCTCACTCCTTTTTGGTCTTATCGGATTTATCGATGATTATACAAAAGTTGCAAGAAAAAATAATGACGGACTTTCAGCTATGCAGAAAATAGCTCTGCAAACTGTTTTCGGACTTATATTTCTGTTCACACTCTATAAATTCGGCAACGGCTCAACTGCTATTGATTTAGGATTCTGGGAGTCTCCGCAGCTTGGCATCTTCTATTATATTATAATGATATCTGTTATAATATATCTCACAAATGCAGTAAATCTTACTGATGGTGTTGACGGTCTCTGCGGTTCTGTTACATTTTCAGCAATGCTTATTTTTACAGTATGCTGTGCAATTCTCAACTACAAAGAAATTTCCTGCTTTACAATGGCTCTCGCTGGTGGCTGTCTTGGATTTCTTATATGGAATCTCAATCCTGCAAAGTGCTTTATGGGTGATACTGGTTCAATGTTTCTCGGTGCGGCTGTAACAGGTGTTGCACTTGTACTTCATAAGCATCTGCTTCTTGTACTTGTTGCAATGGTATACATCATAGAGGCTCTTTCTGTTGTTATTCAGGTAATCTATTTTAAACATACCAAAAAGAAAACCGGTGAGGGCAAAAGAATTTTCAAGATGACACCTATACATCATCATTTTGAAATGAGCAAATGGAGCGAATATAAAATAGTTATAGTTTTTTCCTTGACAGGAATTATTTTCGGTATTTTAGGAATAGTAACATTATTAGTATAATGAAAGGGGACATTTATGCCTGCTGTAGCTAAATCCAGAAAGAAAAAAAGAAAAGGAATATTTGTTGCACTTTTCGGCGGTAGCAGAAAAAGTGATATAAGTGTATCGTTTTTTGCGTATGTTATGATACTTCTTGTTGTCGGAATTTCAATGATGGCTTCAGCAAGTTACGCATGGGCTTATAGTGAACACGGAGACGGTCTCTATTATGCAAAAAATCAGGTTTATAATGCACTTATCGGACTTGTTGGAATGTGGTTTTTTATGCAGTTTGATTATCATAATTTTAAGCAGATGGAGATTCCTTTTTTCAAAAAATTCAATATTGCAGGAATATTATATGTTCTTGTTATAGGTCTGCTTGTAGCTGTTCTTATATGGGGAAACACAGAGGGCGGTGATATGGGTGCAAAACGCTGGATTGATATAGGACCTATAAACCTACAGCCGTCGGAAGTTGCAAAGCTTGCATTGATAGTATTTTTCGCCTATAATATGGAGCGTGACGGCAACAAGATGAATAAATTCGGTACAGGTATTGTAAAATATGTTGGTTATCTTGCTGTGTATGTAGGTCTTATTGCACTTGAAAAGCACATTTCAGGTATTCTTCTTCTGACATCGATTGCTGTAACACTTATTCTTTGTGGAGGTGCTAATCTCAAACATTTTGTCCCGCTTGGAGTTATAGTTGCAGTTCTGGCAGCAGCATATATTTTCTGGCAGTATAATGTCCCTGATAGTTATGTGCAGGTGCGTATAAAATCATGGCAGGATCCTTTTGCAGATGTCCTCAATGATACATGGCAGACTGCAAATTCAATCATAGCAATAGGTTCAGGCGGTCTTTTCGGTCTCGGACTCGGAAACTCACGCCAGAAATATCTTTATCTTCCTGAAACAAAAAATGACTTTGTTTTTCCTATTGTTTGTGAGGAAATCGGCTTTGTAGGGGCTTTGGCAATTATGATAGTGTTTTTCCTTCTTGTTGTAGAGGGATATTCCATTGCTGTAAGATGCAAGGACAGATTCGGAATGTTGCTTGCTGTCGGAATAACTACACAAATCGGTATACAGACAGTGCTTAACCTTGCTGTTGTGAGCAGTCTCATTCCAAACACGGGTATCAGTCTGCCATTTTTCAGCTATGGCGGTACTGCCCTTATAATGCAGCTTGTTGAAATGGGAATAATGCTTAATATTTCAAAACAAAGATATTATCCACCCGAAAAAATACATCAGGCATCTGAAATAAAGGAGTAAATGTTATGAAAGTTCTTATCTCATGCGGTGGTACAGGCGGACATATAAATCCTGGTCTTGCAATTGCAGATATAATAAAATCAAAATATCCTGATACGGAATTTCTCTTTGCAGGAACTCCGAAAGGTATGGAGTCAAAACTCGTTCCACAGGCAGGATATAAAATTGAGACAATAAAAGTTGCTGGCTTTCAGAGAAAAATTTCTGTGGAAAATATAGGCAGAAATATAAAGGCTGTTGCATATCTTGCTACATCAGGCAAAAGAGCAAAGGAAATCATCAGTAATTTCAAGCCTGATATTGCAATCGGTACAGGCGGATATGCCGCAGGTCCTGTTATAAGAAAAGCTGCAAGAATGGGTATTCCTACCGCAATTCATGAACAGAACGCTTATCCGGGAGTTACAAACAAACTTCTTTCAAAAGAAGTGGATTATGTCATGCTGACAGTAAAAGAAGCCCTTGACTTCATGGACAAAAGCAAGTTTGAATATAGTGTTACGGGATTGCCCGTAAGGAGCAGTATAAATCACATAAGCAAGGCAGAAGCACGAAAAAAACTCGGTTTCAACAATGATTTTACTATCCTCTCATTTGGTGGAAGTCTCGGGGCAGGCTGTATCAATGAAACAATGACAGAGGCTATAAAATGGCATTATGGTAAAAAACTGAATATAAATCATATTCATGGTTACGGCGGTATGGGAAAAGACACTTTTTCGAAAGCTATGAAAGATGCTGGGATTCCGCTTAAAAATAACCGCTTGAGAATTACAGAATACATAAATGATATGGCTGTATGCCTTGCGGCGGCTGACCTTGTAATATGCCGTTCGGGTGCATCAACTCTTGCGGAACTTGAAGCCGCAGGAAAAGCATCAATCCTTATTCCGTCACCCATTGTTGCAGGAAATCACCAGTATCATAATGCAATGGTACTTGGAAAAGCAGGTGCGGCAGAAGTTATTGAGCAGAAAAATGTTACACCTGAAAAGATAATTGTTGAAATTGAGAAGTTGTATAATAATCTCGATAAAGTTGAAATCATGTCGCAGAGTGCGGCAAGTCTGCACCTGAATGATACAAATGAGCGAATACTTGCCGTAATTGATAAGCTTGTTGCAAAATCAAAGTAACTGAAAAATGCCTTACAGCATAATATAAACAAAAAGCTGTGAGGTGGTATAATGCAAAAATTTGTTATCAGCGGAGGAAATCGTCTTAGCGGTGAAATAAATCTACAGGGAAGCAAAAATAGTTCACTGCCTATAATTGCCGGAACTCTGCTTGCTGACAGTGAATGTGTACTTAAAAATTGTCCTGTTCTTTCTGATGTATATTCTGCATCAAGGATTCTTAACTGTCTTGGGTGTAAATGTCAGTTGTCGTCAGGAAATGCTGTGATAGATTCGACAGGAGTATCAGGCTTTGAAATTCCTGATGAGCTTATGCGTGAGATGCGTTCGTCAATCATGTTTATGGGAGCAATTCTCGGCAGAATGGGAGAGTGTATTGTAAGCATACCTGGTGGCTGTGAGCTTGGTTCACGTCCGATAGATATGCACCTTGCTTCATTCAGAAAAATGGGTGTTGATATTTCCGATAGCGGAGGAAAAATACACTGCCGTATACCGTCGGGAAAAGCACATGGAGCAAAAATTTCACTCTCATTTCCCTCCGTCGGTACAACAGAAAATATCATTCTTTGTGCTGTAACGGCAAAAGGTGAGACTATTATAAATAATGCCGCACGTGAGCCTGAAATATGCGATTTATGCAGATTTCTAAGGAAATGTGGTGCTGATATTAAAGGCGACGGCGAAAGCAGGATAGTTATAAGAGGTGTAAAAAAACTGCACGGCTGTGAATATACAATAATGCCTGACAGAATTGCCGGTGCTACTTATATTGCCATGACAGCGGCAACAGGTGGTGAGCTTATACTTAAAAATGCTTGTATTTCCGAAACAGAGCCGTTTATTTCTGTTCTGGAGCAAACAGGCTGTGGAATTTATGTTGCAGATGACAGAATATACGTTCGCAAAGGTGCAAGACTTCGTGCAATAAAAGACAGAATACGCACCATGCCACACCCTGGCTTTCCGACAGATGCACAGGCTGTTCTTATGTCTGCACTTATTACCGCAGACGGTACAAGTGTTTTTGAGGAAAATATTTTTGATTGCCGTTATCGTCATACAGATGCACTTATAAAAATGGGTGCTGATATTCAGGTTATGGGAAAAGTTGCTGTAGTCCGTGGAGTAAACAGGATTTACGGAGCAGATATTGAAGCAACAGATTTGCGTGGAGGTGCGGCAATGGCGGTTGCAGCACTTTCAGCAGAGGGTACAACAAATTTAAGCAGTATTTATCACATAGACAGAGGTTATGAAAAATTTGAGGAAGTTGTTTCGTCTCTCGGAGGTAAAATCCGCAGAGAATAAGTCGGAGGTTTGAATAGTTTATGGAAGATGTAAATAAGGTTGATATAAACAGACAGAACAGCGGTAAGCGTATGCGTCGCAGAAAACGCATGATGAGTGTATATGTAATTTCTGTTGTTCTGCTTGTTATATCTGTCGGAGTTACAATGTGTTTTACTTTTCTTTTTAATGTTGATAAAATTATTGTTTCAGGCGAATCAGAAACATACAGCTATATGCAGATTGTTGAATCCTCCGGAGTACGTGCGGGAGATAATCTTTTCAGAATGAGTACTGACAAAGCAGAAAAGCAGATTCTTGATGATTTGCTTTATGTTGAAACGGCTGACGTTGAAAGAGATTTTCCGTCCACAATAAAAATTACAGTAACACGCTGTATTCCTGCATATAATATTCAGTATGATAATGGTGTACTTCTTGTAAGCCGTCAGGGAAAAATACTTTCAAACAACGATTTTTATACTGATATTGATAACCTTCCTATAATATATGGATTTGAGCCTGCTGAAATGGAGGAGGGCAAAGCTCTTAAATCTGTCAATTCAAATAAATTTGATGCTTTTTTACAGATTATAAGCCGTTTTGACAGAGATGACAACAAGCAGATTGAATCAATAGATATAACAAATGAATATGATATTATTGTAAATTACAGAAACGGTCTTGTTTTTTCAATGGGAAACTGGAGTGACGTTGAATATAAGCTTGACCTTGCGCAAAATGTTATGAGTGATGAAAATGTCATAGGAAAAAAAGGCTATTTGACAATGATTGGCTCAAACCAGTGCAGTTTCAGAGGAAACGGCGAAACAGAAACAACTACAACTGTAACAACTACAGGCAGTACAACAACTACAACTACAACAACAGCAACTACTACTGTATATGATTACAACGATTATAATGATTATGGCTATGATTATAATGATTACGGCTATGATTATAATGATTACGGCTATGATTATAATGACTATGGATATGATTACAATGATTATGGATATGATTATAATGATTATCCTCAATGGTAAAAATATATGAAAATACATATAAAAATATTAAAAAATTGTACGATATGTAGAAATTCAAAAAAATAGCTATGAGACTTGAAAAAATCAGCGGAATATGATAAAATTATAAGTGTATTTACAGCTTGAATTTTAAAGGCAAAGATTGAATAAAAGTAGGAGGGCGTTTCAAAATGTCAGATTTCAATTATGAGGAAACAATGGAACCCGATGTTAATATAAAAGTCATAGGTGTTGGCGGTGGCGGTGGAAATGCTGTCAACTGCATGGTTGATTCAGGAGTCAGCAATATTGAATATATTGCTATCAATACAGATGCAAAGGCACTGAATAAGTCAAGGGCAACAACAAGAATCCCGATTGGTGCAAAACTCACAAAGGGCAGAGGTGCAGGCAACAAGCCTGAAATCGGTCAGAGAAGTGCAGAGGAAAACAGAGACGAAATTGAAGCACATCTTAAGGGTGCAGATATGATTTTCATTACAGCAGGTATGGGCGGCGGAACTGGTACAGGTGCAGCTCCTGTTGTTGCAAAAATTGCAAAGGAAATGGATATTCTTACAGTTGCTGTTGTAACAAAGCCATTCCTTTTTGAGAGAGAGCAGAAAATGGCTCAGGCTGAAAAAGGTATAATGGAACTCAGAAAATATGTTGATTCGCTTATCGTTATTCCTAATGAAAAACTTCTTGACGGCAAGCAGCAACTTACAATGAAACAGTCTTTCTCTCTTTCAGATGATGTTCTTAAAACAGGTGTAAAGAGTATTTCTGACCTTATCGTTGAAGAAGGCTACATAAATCTTGATTTTGCCGATGTTTCCACAATTATGAGAGGTGCGGGCTATGCTCACATGGCTATCGGTCACGGTTCAGGAAAAGACAAGGCAAAAGAGGCTGCAAATGCTGTTATATCAAGCCCACTTCTTGAAACTTCTATTTCAGGTGCAAAGCGACTTCTTATAAATATTGCTATGTCTGATGATATTCTTTCATCAGATGTTGATGCAGCTACAAAAATGATTACCGATACAGCAGCAGAGGGTGTGGAATTTATTTTCGGTACAGCATTTAAGGAAGATATGCAGGACGAAATGACAATAACTGTTATTGCTGCCGGATTTGATGACCCTGATGCACCGCCTGTTGAAGAAGAAACAATTGTTCCTCCTGCTACAGAAGAAACGGAAGAAGATGTTATCCGCATAGACAATCCGCTTATTGATGGTATTGGTGTTAATGACAGAAACAGCGACAGCAGAAACTATTCAAATAATGGATATTCAGATAGAGGTTATTCAGACAGGGGATATTCAGATAGGGACAGAGGTTATTCAAAGCCGTCACAAACTGAAACTCAGGATTATGACCTTGATGATATTCTTAAAATTCTTGGAAATTAATCAGAAATTTAGGGCGGCTGAAAATCAGACGCCTTTTTATTTGGTGAAATGCACGAAAATTAATAATAAATTTATACATTTTAACAATTGAAACAGAATGTAAAATGTGTTATAATTATTACAAGGCGTTTTGTACCTTTAAATATATTTTCCCGCATGATGCGGAGAACGGAGTGAAACAATGGAACAGCCAACTATATTGAGAACCACTAAAATAGGTGGTGGCTTTGTAAAAGAAGATGTTATTGATTATATTGACGAATTAAATTCCAAAATGGAAGCAATGCAGAAAGAACTTGATGATGCAAAAAATTCAAGTCAGTCCAATGCTGTACCGCAACAGGAAATTGCAAGATACAGAACACAGATTGACAGCCTTCAAGAAAAACTTAATGCTTCCAATAATGCCCTGCGAAGTGTCAGAAAAGAAAATGATGAACTTAAAAAACAGCTTGCAGGCAAGGGGATTCCAACAGGTACTGCAAACCCACAGGTTCAGGCAGAACTTGAAAATGCAAAAAAAGAAATTGCAAACCTGAAATCACAGTTAGCTGCAAAAACTGCACAGGGCGGAAATCAGCAGTTACAGAACGCTTTTGAAGCTGCAAAAAAAGAAGTTGCTACCCTTAAAGCTGCACTTGCTGAACAGAAATCAGCAGGAGCAGGAAAAGCACCTGATAATTCTGCCATAAATGCTGAACTTGCAAAGGCAAAACAGGAATTATCTAAACTTGTTGCAGAACTTAAAACAAAAACAGACCAGCTTAATGCTAAAACAAAAGAATCAGCAGACAAAGATGCAAAAATTACTGCTCTTGCAAAAGAAAGCGAATCCGCTAAGAAAAAGGACGAGGAAATTTCAAAACTCAATGCCGAAGTCAGCAAGCTTAAAGCAGATTTAAGCAATCCTGCCGCTATTATGGGCAATTTCTTTGCTGATGCACAAGAAATGGTTAACAAGCGTAAGCAGGAAGCCGATGCAGATGCAGAAAAGACAATCAAGGAAGCAGAAGAAAAGGCTGAAAAAATTGTTAAGGAAGCTAACGAAAAAGCCGACAAGACTGTTAAGGAAGCTAATGAAAAAGCTGATAAAACTATCAGGGAATACAATGAAAAAACATCAAAACTTAATGAGATGTCTGAAACTGTACGTTCAATTCTGTTCAGTGAAATTGAAAGTGTAAGCAGTAAGCTTGCAACTCTTACAACTACAATTAACGACATTACAGCACAGACTTCTGATAAGGTTGATGAGGCTAAGGCAATCATGAATGAGGCACGTAAGGCTGTAGAAACAAATGACAGCAAAGCTTTTATAAAGCCTGTTGAGAATATCAATAAGCCTGCATCTGCTTCAAAGGCTACTGCTCCAGCAGCTCCAAAGCCTGTTGCAGAAGTACCAAAGCAGAAACCAGCTGATACAGTAAAGCCTGTTGCTCCTGCAATGTCAGGAATGGACGATATTGTGATAAAGCCTGTTGCAAGTAGTCCAAAGCCGGCAGTAACACAGACTCCTCCGCCAAAGCCAGCACCAGCAGTAAAAAATGAACCTCCAAAAAAGAAGCCTATAAATAATTTTGGTTTTGACATGGAGGCACTTCTCAAAGCTGCTGAAGCAGAAGCATCTAAAACCGAAGAATGATTTTTTATGTTATTTCCGATATTCTGATTTTTTTCAGAATATCGGATATAATAAAACTTGATATATAAAAATTGATTGGGTGAATATCTTGCTTGATTTAGATTTGAATTTGAATGAATTTTGCGGAAAAACTGATGATGAGCTTGCTTTGATTGCCAGAGACAATAAAAAAGCAGTAAATGTTCTTATTTTCCGTTATTCAAAACTTATTTTCTTTAAAGCAGAGACTTTTGCATTTTCTGATATTGAAAGCGATGATTTGAAACAAGAGGGTCTTATGGGTTTGCTCAAAGCAATAAATTCATTTGATGTCAACAGAGGTGTGAAATTTTCTACTTTTGCAGAAGTATGTATTGTCAATCAGATGAAAACTTTTATTTTTAAGTCAAGGAAAAATCCGATTCCTTCAGAAAGTCTTGAGGAAATTTCAGCAGATTTTTTTTCGGATAAAGAAACGCCTGAAAGCACATACATTAACAAGGAATTTTTTTCACAGTTATGGTATGCTGTGGATAATATTCTTTCTGAAACAGAGCGAAAAGCTTTTCTTTTATATATAAACGGCATGAGTTACAAGGAAACTGCTGAAAAACTTGATATTTCCGAAAAATCAGTTGACAATGCTATGCAAAGGGCAAGAAAAAAAATTCGTATGTACATTAAGGAATATTAAAATAAGACCAGATAGCTTAATAAAGAGCGTTGTGTTTCGCAAGAGATGCAAAGATGTCGGTGCAACCCCGAACGATGGTACAAATAAAAAAGCGAGGTATTTTAAAATGTATGAGGACAAGAAGTTAGTTTGTAAAGACTGTGGCAAAGAATTTGTCTTTACAGCAGGAGAACAGGAATTTTTTGCTGAAAAAAATCTTGTTCATGAGCCACAAAGATGTAAGCCTTGTCGCATTGCAAGAAAAAACGCATCTAAAGCGGAACGTGTAATGTATACAGGTATCTGTGCAACTTGCGGAAAAGAAGCAAAAGTTCCATTTGAGCCAAAAAACGGCAAACCAGTTTATTGTGATGACTGCTATTCACGTCTTAATAAAGACTGATTGATTTGACGATTATTCAAAACGCTGTTTCTCTGCTGAATTGTTTGTGAAACAGCAAAACGGCAGGCTTTTACAGGGCATGACCTGTAATCTGCACCAATTAACCGAAAGGAAGTAAATTTTAAAATGGAAATCACTAAAAATACTATTATCGGAGATATTCTTGATGCTGATTTTGAAGTTGCACCTTATTTTCTTGAAATGGGTATGCACTGTCTCGGCTGTCCCGCATCAAGAGGTGAATCAATTGAGGAAGCTTGTGCAGTTCACGGAACAGACCCTGATGAACTTGTTGCAAAGCTGAATGAGCATTTCGCAAAGAAAGCATAATTACAAAAACGGCGTGTCGTAAGTCGGCACGCTCAATTTTTTACTCGGAGATGAAATTATATGAATAACAAGAGACTTGAAATGTGCGCTGAATTTGTCAGCGGAAAGGGTATTGTCTGTGATGTCGGTACAGACCACGCATATTTGGCAATTGAGTTAATCAAATCGGGAAAATGCAGTAAAGTTATTGCATCTGATATAAATGAAAAACCGCTTGAATCAGCAAGGAAAAATGTTGCAGATGCAGGATTATCGGATAAAATCGAACTTGTATTATCGGACGGTCTGGAAAATATCTGCTCTGACGGCATAAGCGATATTGTTATTGCAGGTATGGGCGGAGAAACTATTGTTAAAATTCTTGAAAATTATATTTGCAGTTCACATGGTAATATAAGATATATTCTACAGCCAATGACAAAGCCTGAAATTGTCAGAAAGTGCCTTTGTGAATACGGATTTCAGAAATTATCTGAAAAAGCAGTTGAGGACGGCGGAAAAATTTACACGGTTATATGTGCAGATTACGAATCAACAGAGCATGAATCAAATATATCTGAACTTACAGAAATTGAATCTATTAGCGGTTTTTTTTCATATGATGATGAAATGGGCAAAAAATATTGTCAGCAGAAAGCAGAAAGTCTTGCAAAAGCAAGCGAATCACTCAGAAAATCAGGCAGAATTTATGAAGCGGTGCATTATTCTGCATTGAGCAGAAAACTTGTTGAGGGTACTGAATCCAAAAGCATTAAAGAAATATATAACTTCCTTGATGAAAAATATCCATTTTCGTTGCAGGAGCAATGGGATAATTCGGGACTTCTTTTAAACAGTTTTTCAGCGTGTTCAGGAATACTTCTTGCACTTGACATTACAAATGAAGTTATAACCGAAGCAATTCACAAGGAAACTGATTTGATAATATCACATCACCCTGTAATTTTTCACCCTCTGAAAAAAATAGATTTCATGAATCCTGTTTACAGACTTATACAACACAATATAGGTGCGATATGTATGCACACAAATCTTGATATTGCAGAGGGTGGTACAAATACGACTATAGTCAAAAAAATTGCAGAAAAATTTGAAATTACGTCAACTGAACTTTTGGAGGACAGCGGACTTGGTTATATAATTGAATTTGCAATTCCTCATGATATTGATGAACTTGCACATATTTTCAAGAAAATTTTCAGTATCGACCGTGTAAGAGTAAGCCGTTTTGGCAGGAGAATTATATCACGTCTTGCAGTCTGTTCAGGTTCAGGCGGTTCACTTCTCGGTCTTGCAGATAAGAAAAATTGTGATGCACTGTTAACAGGTGATGTCAAGCATGATGTCTGGATTGATGCAAACAACAGCTACATGACGGTTTTTGACTGCGGTCATTTTCATACTGAAAATATCGTTTTGTGGGAACTACGCAGAGTACTTGAGGAAAAATTTCCGTTGCTTGACATTGAAATCGCTGAAAGTTCTGCTGACCCGTGTATATATTTGTGAGGTGTGGAATGAGTATATTTATTTGTCCTGTATGCAGTGAAAAACTCACTATATCGGGAAAAAACTATGTGTGTGCAGAAAGACACAATTTTGATATTGCAAAAAGCGGATATGTAAATCTTCTTAATGCAAAACATGGCAAAATACACGGTGATAACAAGTTTATGATTCATGCAAGACATAATTTTCTTGAAAAAGGGTATTATCTGCCGTTGTGTCGGAAAGTGTGTGAAATTACAAAAAATTATGCACAAAATGATTGTGTATTATTTGATGCAGGTTGCGGAGAAGGCTATTATACATCATCTGTTAAAGCATTTTTGGAGCAGTCGGAAATTGCGGTTGAGATGTATGGAATTGATATTTCAAAAGATGCTGTTGAAATGGCATCTAAAAGAAAATCAGGAGTAAATTTTGCTGTTGCAAGTGTTTTCAATATTCCTGTGCAGTCGGAAAGTGCCGATATTCTGCTGACAATGTTCGCACCATATTGCAGAGACGAATATTTAAGGGTACTCAAAAACAGCGGTTATATGGTTATGGTTATACCGTCAGAAAATCACTTGTGGGAACTCAAAAAAGCTGTTTACGATAAGCCGTATAAGAACAGTGTCAAGCCATATGAGCTGGACGGCTTCAGGCATATTTCAACTGAAAAAGTGCATTTTGATATGAGGATTGACAATTCAGCTGATATTCAGAGTCTTTTCTCAATGACACCTTATTACTACAAAACAGGAAAATCGGAGCAGGAAAGACTTAATGCACTTGAAAACCTTGAAACTCAAGCAGATTTTGAAATTTTAGTTTATCAGAAAATTCAGTAAAGGAGTGATTTTATGGCTTTGGACGGAGCATTTCTCTATGCAGTAAAAAATGAATTACAGTCGCTTGTCGGCGGTAGAGTTGAAAAGATATATCAGCCGTCACGAGAGGAAATTATTATATCAATACGCAAGAAAAAACTTTATATATCGGCAAATGCAGGTAGTGCAAGAGTGCATATAACGCAGAAACAGCCTGATAATCCGCAGACACCACCTATGTTCTGTATGCTTTTAAGAAAAAAAATCGGCAGTGGAAAACTTATGTCAATCAGGCAGGACGGACTTGAAAGAATACTGTTTCTTGATTTTGAGTGTGTTAATGAATTGGGCGATATTGTTACAATAACACTTGCCTGCGAGATTATGGGACGCTGTTCCAATCTTATTATAATAAATGATGAGGGAAAAATAATAGACAGTATCAAGCGTGTTGACGAAGAAATGTCACGGGAAAGAATGGTACTGCCAGGAATGAAGTACACACTACCGCCACGAAATGACCGTCTGAATTTTCTTACGGTTGAATCATCTGAAATTGTAGCAAAACTAAGGGAAGTCAATCCGTCAGAACTTTCAAAGGCTCTTATACGTGTTTTTGAGGGCATTTCTCCGATACTTGCAAGAGAATGGACGTTTTTTGCAGGTCGTGGAGTGCATCTGGAAAGTGACACTATTGACGGCGACCAGCTTGACAGACTTCTCTTTATAATAAAACAGACACGTGAAAAGCTGTTGAATGGTGAGTGCTGTTTTTCGTCAGCAAGTACAAAAGACGGTATACTGAAAGACTTTTCATTTATCCGTCTGAATCAGTTTGGTACACTGATGTATACAAAAGAACTTCCGACAGCTTCTCAACTTCTTGACTATTTTTATTACGAACGTGACAGGGCAGTCCGCACAAAACAACGTGCAAATGACCTTTTTAAGCTTATTATCAATCTCACGGAGCGCACACAAAGACGTATTTCAGCACAAAAACAGGAACTTTCAGAATGTGCTGAAAAAGAGTATTTCAAGTTGTGCGGTGACTTGATTTCAGCCAATATGTACCGTATCAAAAAAGGCGATTTGTCAGCAGTTGTAGAGAATTTCTATGATGAAAACAATCCTGAAATAACAATTGAACTTGATGTAAGAAAAACTCCGTCACAAAATGCGCAGTATTATTATAATGAGTACAAAAAACGTGTAACGGCAGAAGAAAAACTTGCTGTACAGATTGCAAAAGGTGAGGAAGAATTACAATATCTTGACAGTGTTTTTGATGCTCTCATTCGTTCAGATTCTGAAAATGATATAATTCAATTGAGACTTGAACTGCGTGAGCAGGGATATATAAAGTCTGCCGGAGGCAAGACTAAACCGCCGAAAGCTTTACCGCCTATGGAATATAAATCAAGTGACGGATATACTATTCTTGTCGGACGAAACAATATACAGAATGACCAGTTGTCATTGAAATTTGCTGAAAAATCGGATATATGGCTTCACACACAGACTATAACCGGCTCACACGTGATAATAGTAACAGACGGTGAAACTCCTCCTGACAGAACTATTGAAGAAGCTGCAATTATAGCTGCATACAACAGCAAGGGCAGAGATTCCGACCTTGTGCCTGTTGATTATTGTCTTGCAAAATATGTGAAAAAACCGTCAGGAGCAAAACCCGGTAAAGTAATTTTCACAAATTACAAAACAGCATTTGTAAAGCCTGATGAAGAAATTGAAAGCAAATTGAGGGTGTAATTATGAATACAATTCTTGATGATGATTTTTTTCATCGTGATGCATTGGAAGTTGCTCCCGAACTTATCGGGAAAATACTTGTCTGCACACTTGCTGACAGAACAGTTTTGCGTGAACGAATAACAGAAGTTGAGGTATACAGGGGTGAGGAGGATAAAGCCTGCCACGCATCAAAGGGCAGGACAAAACGTACAGAACTGCTTTATGGCGAAAGCGGTGTTATTTATGTTTACCTCTGCTATGGTATTCACTGGCTCATGAATGTGATTACAGGCGAAAAGGAACAGCCACAGGGAATATTGATAAGATGCGGAGAAAATCATAGCGGTCCTGCAAAGCTAACAAAGTTTTTGCAGATTGACGGAAGTTTCAATGGTAAAAAAATTGTCGGCAATGACAGAATACGCATTGAAGATGACGGCTGTCGCCCGAAGATAAAGACTGATTCACGTGTCGGCATTGATTATGCAGGGGAGTATTGGAAAAATATAAAATGGCGGTATATAGCTGAAAATACAGAAAAGAGCTGATATTCATGATAAGAGAAGTAAATAGGAATGATTTTGAGGACTTAATGAAATTGTATATGCAGTTGCATGATAATCCTATGCCTGAAAAAACGACTGAAATAATGGATTTATGGAATAGAATTGTTGATGATAAAAATCACCATATTATTGTAGCAGAAGAAAATGGAATGATAGTTTCGTCATGCGTATGTGTGATTATTCCTAATCTTACACATAATCAGCAGTCATACGCATTTATTGAAAATGTCGTTACTGATAAAGATTACAGAAAAAAAGGTCTTGCAACACAATGTCTGAATTATGCAAAAGATATTGCATTGAAAGAAAACTGCTATAAACTGATGCTATTGACAGGTTCAAAAGAGGAAAGTACGCTGAATTTCTACAGAAAAGCAGGATATAACAGCGAAGATAAGACAGCATTTATTCAATGGATATGATTTGAGGTGAAGAAATGATATTATATAGACCTGTCGGTGAAAAAGAGCATATGCTTATTGCAGAAAGCGGTTACAGTGAATTTCCGCCGAGACTTCCTGAACAGCCGATTTTTTATCCTGTACTGAACAGGAAATATGCAAAAGAAATTGCTGGAAAATGGAATACAAGAGATAAAAATTCAGGATATAAGGGATATGTTACTGAATTTGAAGTTGATGACGATTATATCAGCAGATATGAAGTGCAGACTGTCGGAGCATCATATCATCAGGAATTATGGATACCTGCCGAAGAACTTGCAGAGTTCAACAGTCGTATCATAGGAAAAATCAGGGTGATTGAGGAATTTTAAGGGAGTGTATTGCTGTCAAGAGAAGAAATTATTGATTTGATAAAAGAAATAACAGATAAGACATTGAATTATAAGCCAATATTATTATAATAATTTTTGATTATCTGTTGACTTTTTTACTGTGTTGTGCTATAATATTTCTGTAAATTAAATAATTCAGTCTGCCACCGGGTAGAGAGCATTCGTTGCACGTCATTAGGTCTTTGAAGATGTGCAGACGGGTGCTTATTTTTTTGGAGGAATTTTAATGGTAAAAGATAGAATCAAATCAGTTGCGGGATATTTTACAAAGGGCGAAATATTATTATGGCTTGTATCAGTTTCAACTATTGTTATATCATTCCTGATTTTCGACAGAGGAAGTTTTTTAACTCTTATTGCTTCGCTTATAGGCGTGACATCGCTTATATTCAATGCAAAGGGGAATCCGTTTGGACAGGTATTAATAATAATTTTCAGTGTTTTCTATGGCATAATCTCATACAGTTTTGCTTACTATGGTGAGATGATAACTTATCTTGGCATGACTGCTCCTATGTCAGTCTTTTCACTTATATCATGGCTGAAAAATCCGTATAATGATAACAAATCGGAAGTTAAAGTAAACAAAATCAGCTTGAGGGATATTGTCATCATGATTTGTCTGTCTGCTATCGTAACGACTGCCTTTTACTTTATTCTCAATGTATTGAATACAGCGAATCTTATTCCAAGTACGGTTTCAGTTCTTACAAGTTTTATAGCTGTTTTCCTCACATTCAGGAGGAGTCCATATTTTGCCATAGCGTATGCCCTGAATGATATTGTACTTGTTGTGATGTGGATAATGGCATCTCTTTCGGATATGTCATACATATCAGTTGCAGTATGTTTTCTGATATTTCTGGTGAACGATATTTATGGCTTCATAAACTGGAAAAAAATGCAGAAACGTCAGAACGACTTATTTTTTTGATAATTTTTGAATTTTCTATTGACAAATGTATATTCATGTAGTATAATATAATCATACCTTATCAAGAGTGGTGGAGGAAACAGGTCCTATGAAACCCGGCAACCTGAAAGTCAAGGTGCTAAATCCTGCGGTATTATTTCCGGAAGATGAGGATTTTTACAAAAATCATGCACTCCGGATAAGGAGTGCTTTTTTAATGGAGGTCAAAATAATATGAAAAAAGTTTTTTTTACTTCTGAATCTGTAACAGAGGGTCACCCCGACAAAATCTGCGACCAGATTTCAGATGCAGTGCTTGATGCAATGCTTGAACAGGACGAAAATTCCCGTGTTGCCTGCGAAACTGTTGTTACTACAGGTATGATTATGTGTGTCGGTGAAATTTCCACAAAAGCAAAGGTTGATATTCCAAAAATCGCAAGAAAAGTTGTTGCTGATATAGGATATGACCGTGCAAAATACGGATTTGACGCTCACACCTGTTCCGTACTTACATCAATTGATGAGCAGTCACCTGATATTGCTATGGGCGTAAATGAGGCATATGAATACAGAGAAAAGAACAGCGAAAGTGACGGACTTTCAAACGGAGCAGGTGACCAGGGAATTATGTTCGGCTATGCATGCAATGAAACTTCCGAACTTATGCCACTCCCGATTTCTCTTGCACATAAGCTTGCACTCAGACTTACAGAAGTACGCAAGGACGGCACACTCCGCTATCTCCGTCCGGACGGCAAATCACAGGTAACTGTTGAATATCATGACGATAAGCCAGTCAGAATTGATGCTGTAGTAGTATCTTCACAACATTCAGCAGATATATCACTTGAACAGCTTCGCCGTGATATTGAAGATTTAGTTATCCGTGAAGTTATTCCTGCTGAACTTATGGACGAAAATACAAAGATTTATATTAATCCGACAGGACGTTTTGTTGTCGGAGGTCCACAGGGTGACAGCGGTCTTACAGGACGTAAAATTATTGTTGATACTTATGGCGGATATTCACGTCATGGCGGTGGTGCGTTCAGCGGAAAAGACCCGACTAAAGTTGACAGAAGTGCTGCATATGCCGCAAGATATATTGCTAAGAATATAGTTGCCGCAGGACTTGCTGATAAATGCGAAGTACAGCTTTCATATGCTATTGGTGTAGCAAAGCCGATTTCCATACTTGTTGATACATTCGGTACAGGCAAGGCTGACGAAAATGTACTTGCTGATGCTGTTTCAGAAGTATTCGATTTAAGACCGTCAGCAATCATAAATATGCTTGACCTTAAAAAACCGCAGTACAGACAGCTTGCCGCATATGGTCATATGGGACGTGAAGATTTAGGCGTTGCATGGGAAAAGACAGACAAGGTTGATGCACTTAGAAACGCATTGAATAAGTAAAAATATGCACCCTTACGAAAAGACAATTGCAGAAAAAATGAATGGAATCGCTGGAAAAGACGTTTATTTTGATGTTGATAAAATAATGAGTGAAAATGATGATGTCAGGACGAAAATAATAGGTCTGCTTGTTGAATCAGCCTGTTGCTATACAAATGTACTGCCTATTACAATTGCAAGGGATTGCTTAAAGCAGTTTCCGAAAGATTGGGTATGTGAAAAAATCAGGCAGACTGTTTTCGATTCAATAAATGTAAATGATTATTGGGATTATAGACGTTTATTGGAAGTATCAAAGATTATTTCAGATGATTTGCTTAAATGGGCATTATCATTGGGAAAAGATTCTAATGACATTGATATTATTGAAGCAGTTGAAGATTTCAGTTAAAAGTCAAGCCGTTTACAGCGTGAAAAACTGTAAACGGCTTTTTTGTTAGGTTTTGACTATATCAAATACTGTTGTAGCTTCAGTCGGATATTTTTTATTATTTTTATCATAATATTCTTTGTCATTGAGTTTTAATTCTATATCAAAAACGGCATAATCATAGACTATATGTAAAATAGTTGAACCTTCTGTTTTTGTTTTGTCATTATCAGGATATGTGTATTTTCCTTCCAGACTATATGTAAATGGTGGAAGAAGATAGTATCTCAAAGTTGGCTCATAATCAAAATTAATACTGTCAACAGGAACGTATATTCGCAATTTTGCAGGCTTACCTTTTATTTTCCAACATGGTGTGACTGCTACAGATTCACTGTCTAATATTGGTGTTTTATCGACAGTTATTGAATACTTGTCGCCGTTTTTTTCATCGCAGGCAAAACTTTTATCATCTAATTTTGAGTACATGAAGCCGTCCGATTGATGTATATTCATTTTATTATATTTTTGTTGGGTTTTTGTATGATTATTACCGAAAAAATGAGCATATTCTGATATATATGGAGCAAATTTATAAGCATCATAATCTCTGTTGTGAAAATTATAATCCTTTATTTTTTCTATGTCATTTTCAGAATAACATGATATAAGCATGACATCATAGCCAATATCTGAATCAAGCATTTCGTCAAAAAAATCAAAATCCGTTTTTTCAGATAAATCATTATTGACGTAGTAAGCTGTTATTCCAATAAGTGTATCACCTATGAAATCAAGTATATTTGTTCCGTCATAATACATAGTATGAAAAGTTTCGCATGGAGCAATACATTTTATTGTTAGGTCTTTTTGTTCAGGAATATATGACTTAATATATTTACAAAAATCGTCCCATATTTGTTCTTCTTGATAATTGTCAGAATAAACTATATTTTCTACAGCATGATTATCTGAATCAAAATCAGCCCATACTGTAAATTTACGTTCATCATCTGAACAAACCAGTCCTATGCGTTGTGTGTTGTTTTGGGACGTCAGACGTTTTTCGTTTTCCTTTACAACAACTGTTTTTGTTATTTTTGGTTTAAATCCGTATTTCTGTTCTATATATTCATATGTGGTTATTTTTGCTTTATTTATATAGTCT
>JAIDTI010000009.1 GCA_029060755.1 Ruminococcus sp.
GGCTATCTGTCAAATCACTTGTATATCTCATAATACTCTATATTATATCACTTTTTTCTTGTGAAGACAAGTTCTCAGAAAAGATTTATAGTTTTTTTAGCAGAAAAACAACAGACAGTAGTCGGGCTTGGAACTGTCGGTTTTGATATTACAGAAATGCCTTGGCAGACGGAAACTTTTGATACTGATAAAAAATTCATGCTGGAAGTAATAAACTATGTACGTCAGGAAAAATGGTGGCAGAATCTCGGATATACTCCATCGCCCGAACATATTGCATATGCGTTGAACGGTTTTGAAATACTTATTAATCAGATAACGGTTAATGACGTTGACAAAGATAATCTGAATAAATGGATTGCCGAAGCCGATAGTAATGACCCTATCTATTGTGGCTATCCCAAATGCCCGAAACACAAATTAATTCTGTCAGCTTTAGGCTGTAAATTCTGTAACGACAAAATTTAAATAAAAAGCGTAAAGGGAGTGAACATGATATTCAGAAAAATTATATTGTTAAAGTGGTTGTTTCTGCCCATTATTCTATGTTTACGCTTGATAACTGTTGAAGTTGCAGGACTGATTTTCTGTACTTCTTTTTGTGATGTATTTTGCTTTTATGAAAATTATCAGGAATTAGACAAGAAAAGAAATACAATTGTAGATTACAAAGTGCGAATGAATAATTAAATCCTCTCTGCAAATATTTTTGCAGAAAGGAGGGATATAATGTTTGAGCAGGACTATATAATGAGACAAATACATCAGATTATAGAAGTATTGGTTAAAATATTATTTAATGTTGATAATCAGTATTTGTCTGTAAATTTAATAAAAGATGCAGAAACAAAAGAATCAGCAGATGATATGTTAAGAAATATAGACATCGGAAATATCCATGAAGCTGAAAACAAGTTGTTTGAATTAGTAGAAAACAGAACTATGGACAATCTTTTAGCCGGACTTATTTTTTACTCATATCTTAATGAAAAAGATGATGATTATTTGGAAAGCACTGGCTTTAGCCGTGATGAAGTTGAAAACGGTATAAAGCATTTACTTTCAGAATATGGATTAGAGACTATGGCAGATATATTTTTCTATTAATTGATTCAGAGAGCCTGTTCAGTATCTGTAATGTACTGAACAGGTTCTGAAAAAATATAAAGGAGGCAGAAAAATGCTTGCAAAAAGAATAATACCATGCCTTGATGTGAGAAATGGCAAGGTAGTAAAGGGAGTAAATTTTGAGGGTGTACGTGATGTGGGCGACCCTGTAGAATGTGCAGAGGAATACAACAAGCAGGGTGCGGACGAAATAGTGTTCTATGATATTACCGCATCATTTGAGGGCAGGGGAGTATTTCTTGATGTTGTACGTGAGACTGCTAAAAAAGTATTCGTGCCACTTACTGTAGGTGGAGGAATAAAAACAGTTGATGATATACGTGAGACTCTCCGTGCAGGTGCGGACAAAGTTTCCGTAAATTCTCAGGCAGTAAAAAATCCTCAGCTTATTAAGGACGGTGCTGATATTTTCGGCAGTCAGTGTATATGCGTTGGAATTGATGCAAAGAAGATTGCAGAAAGCAAATGGACAGTATACATAAATGGCGGACGTGTTGACATGGGTATCGATTTGATTGACTGGGTACATCAGATTGAACAGCTTGGAGCAGGTGAAATCTGTCTCAACTCAATTGATGCGGACGGTACAAAAAATGGCTTTGATATTGAAATGCTGAAAGCTGTATGTGATAATTGCAGTATACCTGTAATCGCAAGCGGTGGAGCAGGAAAAATTAATGACTTTGCAGAAGTATTTGAGAAAACAGGTGCAACTGCCGCACTTGCCGCATCACTTTTCCACTTCAAAGAACTTACCGTTCAGGAAGTAAAAGCACATTGCAGAAACAAGGGGATTATTGTACGATGACAAGAAAGAAAATCGGTATCATTGCTGTTTTGGCAGTTCTGATAATTATGCTTATTCCGATAAAATCACAATATAAAGACGGCGGAACAGTAAAGTATAATGCTGTTCTGTATGGTATAACAAAACATCATGCAATATATTCCGAACGTAACTCTCCAAGTGGGAAAGTTGGTTATAATATTGGCACAACAGTTCGTATTTTGTGGTTTGATGTTTATGATAATGTTAAATTTGTGCTTATGGAAAATATTGAAAGGCAAGATGATAAATAATGGCAATAATTTATAAAGATACTCATGATTTCAGCAGTGAACAACTTCAGGATTTATTTTTGTCTGTTGAATGGTCGTCGGGACATTATCCTGATAAACTCGTAACTGCAATGAAAAATTTTGAGACAGTATTTTCTGCGTGGGACCGTGATAAACTTGTTGGCATGATATGTGCAATGGACGACGGAATTATGACTGCTTATGTTCATTATCTTCTTGTGAATCCTGAATATCAGAGACAAAAGATAGGCAGGGAACTTGTCAGAATGGTAAAAGAAAAATATTCTGATTATCTTAGGATTGTTGTAGTTGCGTACGATTCAGAACTTACGTTTTATGAAAACTGCGGATTCAAGAAATCAGATGAATCAAGTCCTATGTTTATAACATCTTTGTGGACTTAGAAAGGGGAATAAATCTGTTATGAATATGAAAAAAATATATCCATTTATTTATGGAATATTCGGCAGCCTTGGTTTGATATGCTTTATCAATGTTTTCTGTGTATTTGATTACAGAATATCTGAACACCCCTATGCACACCCTTTCTGTATAATTGCAGGAAGCCTTTCATTGCTTGTATGCCTTGCGATATTTGTATTGGATATAGTGGCGTTCATAGACGAAAACAAAAAAATCCGCAGATTACTGATTGAGTTTATTATAACTTTGATTTCATTTTTCGGCTTTATATTCGTATGGTCGGGACTTTGGAATACTGTAAGTGAATTTATAAAATACAAAGGTTGGTGATAAAATGACTAAAATTGATTTGAATGACCTTGATAAATTTTTTGTCAAAGGCGAGTTAATTCCTGCGATATGCTATGAGGTCAACACAAAAATTGTTCTTATGCTTGCATACATGAACAAAGAGAGCCTGAAAAAAACTCTTGAAACTGGTTATACATGGTTCTGGAGCAGGTCACGTCAGGAATACTGGAACAAAGGTGCAACATCAGGACATCTGCAAAAAGTTGTATCAATATACGGTGACTGCGATAACGATACGCTTTTAGTTAATGTTGAGCAGACGGGTGTGGCGTGCCATACTGGCAGTTACAGCTGTTTCTTTAATGAAATTTATAACACGGAGGAATAATTTATGTCACTTTATGAAGAAATTTTTGAGGTACTCAAAGAAAGAAAAAAGCAGTATGAAAATGGTACAGCTGCTGAAAATTCGTACACCTGTTATCTTTTTGATAAAGGTGTTGACAAGATATGCAAGAAAATCGGTGAGGAAGCTACAGAAACAGTTATTGCCGCAAAAAATAACGACAATGACGAACTTATGAACGAAATCAACGATTTGCTTTATCATGTCATGGTGCTTTGCGTAAATCAGGGACTTGAATGGTCGGACGTTGAAAAGGTACTTGATGAAAGAAATGAAAAAATCGGCAATCTTAAAAAGTTCCATACTGTTGACAAGAACACATAATAAAAAAATCCCTTGATTTTATGCCAATACTCATATAGAAGTTTTCCAAAAACAAATATGAAAGACTTATAAAGTAGGCTATGAAATGAAAACAGGCAGATACTATAAATATCTGCCTGTTTTTGATTTATTTATAGTAGTTTATATAACGATGTCTTTCGCTTATATGCAAGGTATCACCATACTCTTTTTCAAAAGACATATTAACATTTGGATTTTCCATTCTAGAACTCTCCAGACAGTCTGAAATCGGCTTTCCATTTATTCAGACTGATTTAACAAATTGATTGATAATGTTGGAAATACAGATATTATTATTTCTGATTTCATTCTTCTTCAAAAAATAATGATAAGCTTAGTAAACTGTATATAAAAAATTCCAGATGCTTACCTGTTTTATTCGGTGAAAACGATAAAATTAAAAAAGTGTGTGATTTCTTTATAGAATTTGTGAACAGGCAGCTTGAAAATAAATCAGATAGTCATCCTATTTGACAACAAAATAAAGTAAAGGAACATCATGAAAAAGTGAAAGATATTCCGAAAGAAAAAACAGCATATATTGACGAAACGGGAATAGATAAATGTCTTTACCGTGAATATGGATATGATTTGCGTAGACAGAAGGTCTATGATAAAATATCAGAAAAAAATAATTGCACCAATGATTTACAGACAAACAGACCCTGCAATCAACAGAGTCTGTTTTTTTATTATTATTCATCTTCCTTGCGGCAGAATATACCAGAGAATTTTACAGAAATGAAACCAAATGCTGTCATCATCAATGCGCCAAGAACAGTCATGATATTTCTGAGAGAGTTGTTACCAGTCTGAGGAAGGTTAACTTCATTGTTATGTGAATCGTGACCGCTACCTGTTTCAGGATTTATTTCATAAACGTTAAGAACATCACCGGAATTGTCTATCAAAATAATCTGATACTGGCTTTCTGATTTTTCAGTAATTTCAGCTGTAGCAGCTTTGGAATCATTCTTATCGTTGTAGTCCTTTACAGACCAGTTGCAGAAATCTTCATCGGAAGTAACGTGCTTAACAGTTGTTGTAACCGACTCTGTTGCTGTTGTTGTAAGGAATGATGTTGTAGTGGTTGTTGTTTCAGGAGTTGATGTTGTAGTGGTTGTTGTAAATGTTGTTGCAGTTGTTTCAGGAGCTGTTATAGATGTTGTTTCAGCTTCTCTTGCTATGATTGTTGCAGAAACTGATGTTGTAGTTGTGGTTGCCTTTGTTGTAGAAGTTGTTGTCTCGGGAGCTTTTGTAGTTGTAGTTGTTGCCTTTGTTGTAGAAGTTGTTGTCTCGGGAGTTTTTGTAGTTGTAGTTGTTGCCTTTGTTGTAGAAGTTGTTGTCTCGGGAGCTTTTGTAGTTGTAATAGTTGCCTTTGTTGTATAAGTTGTTGTCTCGGGAGCTTTTGTA
>JAIDTI010000090.1 GCA_029060755.1 Ruminococcus sp.
GTAACATACATAATAAATGCCTTAATATCAGGGTTTTACATACTAAAGGGAGCAGGTACAATAATATCTGTCAAATCAAATGACGGTAAATTAAAATTTTTACAGAAAATCACATCACTTGATTTTTTAAATGAAGAATTTCCGGAAATAATGAATTTTCTTGATAAAGCTGTCAGCACGGCACAATCTGTTCTAAATATAGTGAATCTTTATGTTTACGGTTTGCCGTCACTGTTTGTGGGATTATTTGCTCTTGCATTGTCAAGTATGGGAGTATTTCTTCTCACAAAAAAGCAAACCCAAACTACTGTCGGATATTATATTACTATGGTATTTTCATTCTTATTTCTGATACTTCTTACACTGATTTATGCTGTTATTGCTGTAATAATTTCACGTTTGAAAAGGTGAGGCAAAACAAAATTTGAAAAGGAGATTTTATGTATACATTAATCAAAAAAAATAATAAAGCAAGACGTGGACAGGTTGAAACGGTACATGGAACTTTTCAGACTCCATGTTTTATGAATGTCGGAACAGCCGCCGCAATAAAAGGCGGTATCTCGTCAGTTGACCTCAAAGAACTGAAAACGCAGGTGGAACTCTGCAATACTTATCATCTGCATCTGCGTCCGACTGATAAAGTAATAAAAGAAATGGGCGGTTTGCATAAGTTCATGAACTGGGATAAGCCTATTCTTACTGACAGCGGTGGATTTCAGGTATTTTCTCTTGCAAAATTACGCAAAATAAAAGAAGAAGGTGTATATTTTGCATCTCATATTGACGGTCGCAGAATTTTCATGGGTCCTGAAGAAAGTATGCAGATACAGTCAAGTCTTGGCTCTACAATTGCTATGGCATTTGATGAATGTGTTGAAAATCCGTCTACACACGAATACGCTGAAAAGTCCGTTGAGCGCACTCTCCGCTGGCTTTACCGCTGTAAAGATGAAATGGAACGTCTCAACAGTCTGCATGATACTATCAACAAAAAACAGATGCTTTTCGGAATAAATCAAGGCTCAACATATGACGATTTACGCATAAAGCACATGGAACAGATTGCAGAGCTTGACCTTGACGGCTATGCAATCGGCGGACTTGCTGTAGGAGAATCAACGGACGAAATGTACAGAATAATTGATGTTGTAGAGCCGTATATGCCCGAAAACAAGCCACGCTATCTTATGGGAGTAGGTACACCGTCAAATATAATTGAAGCTGTTGCACGTGGTATAGATATGTTTGACTGCGTTATGCCAAGCAGAAATGCACGTCATGCAACTGTATTCACATGGAGCGGTATAATGCACTTAGGTAACAAGTGCTACGAAACAGACCCACGTCCCGTTGATGAACAGTGCGACTGTCCGACGTGCAGAAATTTCAGCCGTGCGTATATACGTCATCTTTTCAAGGCAAATGAACAGCTTGCAGGTCGTCTTGCAGTTCAGCATAATCTCTACTTCTACAACACGCTTACAGAAAAAATCCGTGATGCTATTGATGAGGACAGATTTGAGCAGTTCCGTCAAAAGTATTCATCATTACTTGCTACAAGAATATGAGGTGAAAAAATGATTGTTATTTTTGATTTGGACGGCACTATCGCAAATTCCATACAAGACCTTGCAAATGCCGTGAATTATGCACTTAAACAATTAGGTTATCCTGAACATGATACAGAAAAATATAAGCAAATGGTCGGAAACGGTGCAAAAAAACTCTGTTATCGTGCATTGCCCGACGACAAAAAAGATGATGCAGAAAAACTGCACACCATTTTCAAGGCATATTATGGTGAACATTATCTTGACAATACAAAGGTTTATGACGGTATTCAGAAACTTATCCACAATATCTTCACATACGGCAGACCTGTTGCTGTTGCAACAAATAAGCCACAAGATGTAGCAAGAAAAGTTGTGAATCAGCTTATACCGCCGATATACAGCAAATATATCACAGTTCTTGGCAGTTGTGATGAACGTGAAAGAAAGCCCGACCCTGCTATAATCAATGAAATAGTCGCAAAATATCCCGATTTCAACGATTCTGTTGTAATGATTGGCGACAGCAATGTTGATATGCAGACAGCAAAAAATGCAGGTGTCCACTCAATCGGCTGTACATGGGGATTCCGTAGCCGTGAAGAACTTGAAAAAGAGGGTGCGGAATTTATTGTTGATTCGCCTGCTGAAATTATGGATATAATATTTAAACTGGAGCCTTAGCAATGATATACCTTACAAAAAATGAACTTGTTGAAAATATCGCCGTACAGACTGAACGTGCAGTAGCTGTAATTGAGCATACGGATTTCAGTTCCGGCAAGCTTAATCCGAACAGTGTTATAATACCGTTTTTGTGCAATATCTTTGATTCCGCACTTATTGTAATGGCTCTTGAGGAAAATTCAGACAGCGAAAACGACTGCCACAGAAACGCTTTAAATATGGTAATGCGTTCTCTTAAAGTAAAAACAAGTAGCAAAAATTTTATACATCAGATTCAGGAGACAAGGCAGAAATATACTTTTGAATGTACAGATATTCCGTTTGATTCTGATGAATGTCTGGATTTTCTCAATGCTTATGACTGCTTTATGTTTGATTTTATCAGAAACAGTGAGACAGTCCGAAACATGAATATTCTAAAGTTTTCAAGTTTGCGGAATATGGTTGAAAAACTTCTCAAAAAAAATATTCAGACGGAAAATAAAGTCTCCGACAACAGAATTGCAGATATACTTGAACAGCATAACAGGATTTTAAGTGAAATTCTCACGGAAAACCGAATAATCAGAAAAAGTCTTGATGAACTGACTGAAATAATAAAATCAATTGATATTGGAGGAAGATATAATGAGCAGAAAAAATGATGATACTGAACTGACAGTTTATACGGAGGAGCAGGCTAAAAAGATTGAGGAGCATATTGAACATTATTTCGGAGAAATACGCAGTTGTTTCAATGAAAAAAAATCAGACACAATAAAACTTAGTATAAATGTTATACCTCCGACCAGAAAAAATCCATATTATACGCTTGTTACGTCAGGTATGGGAGCATATGTTATGAATGTCCCCGAAAATTTAAAGGAAGAAAAATATGAACGTGCAGAACTTGTAATATGTCTTCCGCCCGACTGGAACTTTGAAAATGAATCTATGGAATACTACTGGCCTTTGCAGTTGCTGGATATTATTTCAAGACTTCCTATCAAACAAAATGTATGGCTTGGCTGGGGACATACTATAGACTATGGAACTGGCTTTGCTGATAATGTTCCGTTCAGCGGTATTATACTTGTTCTTTCAACGTTCGGAAAAGAATCCTGCACCTGTGATATTTCAGATGACGAAACAGTGAATTTTTATCAGGTTGTGCCGATTTTCAAAACAGAACTTGATTTCAAGAATAAAAACGGTGCATCAGCACTTCTTGGAATGTTTCCTGATAATGATAACTCCCTGAAAATTACTGACCCTGACCGCAATTGCTATGTTCCTGATAATTTCAGAGAAATTCTTGATACAGTCCGTAAACATTCAAGCAAAATCACAAAAAAGGGTCTTGATATTCTTGAAATAAATGGTGCAAATCATATTTCAGCATTTCTCCGCTGGTCGTGGGAGAATAATCTGATAAATGATGAATTTGCTGAATACTTTGCTGAAGATATTCAGCAGATTAAAGACGGAAAATATGACATAAGAAAATTTCTGATAAATTCACTCAACGGAGAACTAACTACAGAAATCTATACTGATGACGGCAAGGAATTTTGCGAATGGTATTATGACCACTATTCAGATAATTATGAATATTGCTATCCGCATGATGTTGATTCAATGGCTCTTGATTATTTCGGCGAGGAAAAATATAACTGTGATGAATTTCAGGACGAAGCATATTTGTTTGTGCCGTTTGATGAGGCATACTATGAGGCTATAAGCAAGTATATAGACAGAGCTTATATGGAGTTTCTTACTAAAGATATTATCGACAGCTACAATAATCACGCCAGCAAGATAGAAGAAAAAAAGCTGAAAATTGACAAGATAAATGCTGTTAATCATATAGCTGTATTCCTGATGTGGTGCATAGAGCATAAACTTGTGAACAGAAATTTCATGAAGCTTTACAATCAACACAAAAAAGAAATTGAAACAGGCAGTCTTGACATAAGAAATTTCATAACAGAACATCTTTCTGGTCTGCTGCCCATATTCATATTTAACAGAAAGGGTGAAGATTTTGCCCGTTTCTACTACAGTTTCACTTGCGAACCGCCAAGCTATCCTGATGATGTTGACAAAATGGCTCTTGCTTATTTTGGTGAAAAGAAATATAACTCAAAAAGATTCAAAGATGAAGCATATTTGTTTGTGCCGTTCGATGAAAACTACATTACAGCTATGAATGAGTGTATCGACCGTGCCTATGCTGATTTCTGCTATTTCCGCAAACACGGAAAATTACCTGATTAACAAAAAGGAGTATTAATATGAAAAAAATATTATCAGTTGCTTTATCTTTGATTACTTTTTCATGTTGTTTTTTAGGTGGAAACGCTGTACAGAAAAATTCAGAAGTATTTTCAGAGGATATAAGCTTATATGATGAATATATTCCGACACAAACAGTCAGCGAAAATCTTATATCAATGAAAGCCAAATATCCGGAGGGTATGAAATGGACAAATGAAAATGTATATGCGTGGAACGGCGGTATATACAGCAGAGGAGGTGGCTGTGTATCTTTCGCTTTTATTCTTAGCGACAGTATTTTCGGTGACTTGCCAGCAAGTAAACACACCGATTTTTCACAAATAAAAGTCGGTGATATAGTCAGGCTTTATAATGACATACATTCTGTTGTTGTACTGAAAAAAGAAGGAAATATCATAACAGTTGCAGAAGGAAACTATAATTCATCAATACACTGGGGCAGAGAAATAGACATCTCCGACAGCAGTAACGGTTTTACCTATGTTCTTACACGCTATCCGAAATGTGGCGATACAAGTGGAAACAATGATATAGATGCAGAAGATGCAAGTCTTGTCCTTGCTGAATATTCTGCACTTTCAACGTCTTCTCCATCAACATTTGATGACATAAAAACATGGGCGGCTGATGTTGACGGCAACGGCAAGATAGATTCAAATGACGCATCTGCTATTCTTGCATTTTATGCCTATCTTTCCACAAATAATGATACATTTCAGATTGATATAAGAGAATGGATAAACAAATAATAAGTTGAATTTCATTTTGCTATTGACAAAAGCATAATTTTGTTGTACAATAGAGTATATGCAATTTTACTATATCATGAAAAGGCGGTATACAAACAAATGGGTATATTTAAAAATATTTTCGGTGCAAATGCTTACTCAAACAGAGAATTAAAGCGTATTGAACCAATTAAAAATAAAGTTCTTGACCTTGAAGAAGAATATGGCAAGCTTTCAGATGCAGAATTAAAGGGCAAAACTGCTGAATTCAGAGACAGACTTGAATCAGGCGAAACACTTGATGATATTCTTCCCGAAGCTCTTGCAACAGTCCGTGAGGGTGCATGGCGTGTTCTTGAAAAAAAGCCGTATCCTGTTCAGATTATCGGTGCAATCGTTCTTCATCAGGGACGTATTGCAGAAATGAAAACTGGTGAAGGTAAAACTCTTGTTGCCTGTGTGGCATCTTATCTCAATGCACTTTCGGGAAAAGGTGTTCATGTTGTAACAGTAAATGACTACCTTGCAAAAACACAGGCTGAAGAAATGGGAAAAGTACTCCGCTGGCTTGGTCTTACAGTCGGTTGTATTCTTCATGGTCTTAACAATGACCAGAGACGTGCGGCTTATAACTGCGATGTAACATATGCTACAAATAATGAGCTTGGTTTTGATTATCTCCGTGATAATATGGTTACTCACAAAGAAGAACGTGTACAGCGTGAGCCGAATTTTGCAATTGTCGATGAGGTTGACTCAATTCTTATTGATGAAGCACGTACTCCGCTTATCATTTCAGGTAAAGGCGACAAATCAACAGAACTTTACTCTATTGCCGACCGTTTCGCAAAAACACTTTCATCTGTTACTGTTGTTGAAATTGATGACAAAGAGGACCAGGACAGCATAAGTGAAACAGCTGATTACATCATAGATGAAAAGGCAAAGACTGCTACTATAACTCAGCATGGTGTTAAAAAGGCAGAAGCTGCATTCCGTGTTGAAAATCTCATGGACCCTGAAAATATGACACTTCTGCATCATATCAATCAGGCTATCAAGGCTAATGGTATTATGAAAAATGAAATTGACTATGTTGTACAGGACGGGGAAATTATTATCGTTGATGAGTTTACCGGTCGTCTTATGATTGGACGTAGATTCAATGACGGTCTGCATCAGGCTATTGAAGCAAAAGAGGGTGTGAAAATCAAGAGCGAATCAAAAACTCTTGCTACTATAACATTCCAGAACTTCTTCCGTCTTTACTCAAAGCTTTCAGGTATGACGGGTACTGCTATGACAGAAGAAGATGAATTTAAGGAAATCTATAAACTTGACGTTATTGCCATTCCTACAAACAAGCCTGTTATCCGTATTGACCACAATGACCAGGTGTATACCTCTGAAAAAGGCAAATATGCCGCTATTATTGAAAAGATTATAGAATGTCACGAAAAAGGACAGCCTATACTTGTCGGTACTGTTTCAATCGAAAAATCGGAACTTCTTTCCGCTATGCTTAAAAGAAAAGGTGTAAAGCATGAGGTACTCAACGCTAAACACCATGCAAAAGAAGCTGAAATTGTTGCACAGGCTGGAAAATATGGTGCTGTTACAATTGCTACAAATATGGCTGGACGTGGTACTGATATTATGCTTGGCGGTAATGCTGAATTTCTTGCAAGAGCTGAACTCCGCAAGCGTGAAATCCCTGAAGAAATAATATCAGAAGCTATCGGATTTGCTGATACAGATAATGAAGCTATACTTGAAACAAGAAAGCTCTATCAGGAACTTTACAACAAGTTCAATGCAGAAGTAAAGGAAAAAGCTGTTCAGGTAAGAGAAGTTGGCGGACTTTATATTCTTGGTACAGAAAGACACGAATCACGCCGTATTGATAATCAGCTTCGTGGACGTTCAGGTCGTCAGGGTGATGAGGGTGAAAGCTGTTTCTTCCTTTCTGTAGAAGATGACCTTATGCGTATTTTTGCAGGTGACAGACTTGAAAACATGATGAGATTGCTTAATGTTGAAGATACTATGCCGATTGAAAGCAAGTCACTTTCAAAAATTATTGAATCCTCTCAGAAAAAAGTTGAAGGACGTAATTTCAGCATAAGAAAGAATGTTCTTAATTATGATGATGTTATGAATACTCAGCGTGAAATCATCTACAAACAGCGTTCACAGGTTCTTGACGGTGAGGACTTACACAAGGATATTCTCAAGATGATGGAAGACCTCATTACAGCTACTGTAAATACATATCTTGCTGACGAGGACGAGCGTGAAAACTGGAATATAATCGGCTTGAAAGAGTATTTCATGGGTTGGCTTATCACGGAAGAAGACCTTGATTTTGATGAGGAAGAACTTAAAACAGTTACCCGTGAAGAAATTATCACTGCACTTAATACAAAATGCGGTGAAGTTTATCAGGCTAAAGAGGAACAGTATGGAAGTGAGATTATCCGTGAAGTTGAGCGTGTAATACTTCTTAAAACTGTTGATACAAAGTGGATGTCTCATATTGATGATATGGAAGAACTCAAAAAAGGTATCTCTCTCCGTTCATACGGTCAGAAAAATCCTGTTATTGAGTACAGATATGAGGGATTTGAAATGTTTGATGCTATGGTTGAGTCAATCCGTGAAGATACAGTCCGTGCATTGCTTACTGTAAAGCTCCGACAGAATCAAGCTCCGCAAAGAGAACAGATTGCAAAGCCTGATGCTCCAAACGCTGGAGCAGGTGACGGAAGTTTCTCCGAACAGGCAACAGCAAACAAAATCGGCGATAACGACCCTTGTCCTTGCGGAAGTGGTAAGAAGTATAAAAAATGCTGTAAACTCAAAGAAAACGACAATTAATTTAATTAAATGGGCGACTGTATTCTGGTCGCCCTTTAGACATAATAAGGTGTAAACATGAAAAAAATTTCTATTATTCTTATGTGTGCCGTTATCATGACAGGTTGTACAGAAAAAACTGATAATTCAAGTTCAGAAATTGCTGAATCTCCTGAAATAACGACAGAAACCGTAACCGAACAAACAAAAATTGCATCACGGAAAGAATTTGTTGTCACTGAAAATGGTATTCAGGTTATACGTGACGGCGAAATTTTTCAGACTCTCGAAGATACAAATATTTATAAAGTATCAGGACAGACAGGACGTATAGACATTTACCCCGAAGATTACCTCATAAAAAGAGACTTTGACGGCGACGGCTGTATGGATTTATTTGTACCATATTTAGTTTCAGATGAAGAAAAAGGTGTATACTATCACCGCAATCCTGATACGGCAGAACTTGAAAAATGGGACACATTCAATGAAATCGGCGTATATCTTACATCTGCCAATGCCATTGCTGATACTTTTTTAAGGAGAGCGCAATTCAGAAGAATTGGTGATGACAAACTGAAATATTTTATTTGCGATTCCAATGAGGACGAAGATATTTACTACAGTTACGATAAAATAAAAGATAAGCTTGAATATGCGGGCAGGGAACTTACATATACAAACAGTGACGGGGAAGAATATACTGATACTTTTCTGAAATCATATACTACAGGTGAAGAACAGCTTGTCTGCCGAAAAAAAGGTGCGGAAGAAATATTCGTTCACCCGAGCCAATGCTATATCCGTACAGAAGAAAACAAAATTTCTGTTATATGGCATAAGTGCAGTGAGGGATATGATACAATTCAAACTTTTGAGGGCAATTACAAGGCACACAAAGACACTGTAGGTCACTGCACTCCGCCTAAAAATACCGCTTCATTTAAGGATATGGACGGCGATGGATATAATGATATTGTTATAGATGAGGGAGAATTTGCAGGAGACTACTTCCGTTTTAACCCTGATACATTCAGATTTGACGAAAGAACAGAATCCACTGCAACTGAAAATGATGATATTTCAATGGATAATCTTGAAATTGTTCATTCTGATTTGAATTTTCATGGACTTTCAGAACCGCCGTATTTTGTCCGTCGCCTTGAAAATGAAGATATTTACTATCAGTCTTACAATGATAATCTGAATTATATGGGCAGAATAATTAAGTATAAGGGTGATGACGGTCTGAATTATGCTGATACTTATTTTCAGTCAGGAGATAAAGGAGAACAGCTTATTTGCCGAAGGCAGATTACAGGCGATACTGAAAAGGAAATTTTTGTTCACCCGTATCAATGCTATATTCCTTATAAAAATGACGTTTTTGGCGTATATTTCAGAGAAAACGGCGAACTTATCCAGACTATTGAGTGCAATTGTCAATTTTATGAAAGTACTGGTAACTGTACGCCTGAACCTTGCTTTATATTCAAAGACGTTGACAATGATGGCTATGATGACATTTATATTGAAAAGGGGAAAGATGCAGGAAAATATTTCCGCTTTAACCTTGAGACATTCAGATTTGACGAGGTGTAATTTATGAAAAGAACAGCATTTATTTTAACTTTATGTATACTTGCATCACTTGCAAGTTGTGGAAAAGATGATGAAACAACTGAATCCAAACCGCTTAATATTCAGAAAGCTACAATCAGTACAACCGAAAATTTGGAAGATGAAGAAATAACAACAGATGAAATAGAATCCACAATAGAATCATCAAAGAAAACTACAAAGCCTGTCCGTGTCACAACGGTATCAACTGCTGAATCGGACACAACAACAAAAACAGGTACAGCAAGTATTGCAAAGCGTACAACAGTTTCAGCTCCGAAAGTTTCTCCGAATCGTGGTAACGGACGTATTCCGACAGTTTCCAACACCAAAAGAACAACTGTCACAACAACTCAGACAACAACCACTACAGCAAAACCCCATTTTGGTTTCAGAAATGGTGATATATCCTGCTTAATCAGGGAAAACGGTATTGAAGTTTCGCAGAAAGACAAGAAAAATCAGTTTATTGAAATTGATACATCAGGTATGATTGAATATTATCAGACAGAAGATTATCACAATGGAAAAGCTAAAAAATCAGCTCTTATCAATATAGTTGATTTTGATTTTGATGGCTATAGTGATTTGTATATACCGCAGTTTATAGGTACTCCGAATAATTTTGGTATATATATGCACTATAATCCTGATACGGAAAAATTTGAATCATGGGAGGAACTCTCTGATATTAAGCTGTATTTCAATATAAATGAGGACAAAACTCTTACAAGTCATTGTTATATAAGTGCTGTTGAATATGAACAGAAAACTTATAAATGGAATGACGAAAAAAAGCTTGAAATTATCAGACTGAAAAGACAATATCGTCCCGAAGATTCAGAAGACGTTTTTATTGATTATTTTGATTATCCTGACGGTGAAGAAACTCTTGTGAGACGTGAAAAACTGATACTTGATGACGAAAATAATATTATCGATACAGAAGAAATTCCGCTTAATCAGGAGGAAACAACAACTACAACTGAAACTACAATTACAACAACCGAAACTACTACAACAGAAACCACTACAACCGAAACTACAACAGAGGTGACTGACGAAGAATGAGTTACAGTGCTTTTGCAAGATATTATGACAGTCTGACGGCAAATATAGACTACAGAAAGCGTGCGGAATATTTTCATGCAATTATAAAGAAATTCCGTCGGACAGACGGAAACATATTGCTTGATTTAGCCTGCGGTACGGGAAGTATATCGGAGGAAATGTCAAAACTTGGATATGATGTTATTGGTGTTGACTGTTCAGACGAGATGCTTGGAATTGCCCTTGACAAAAAATTTGACAGTAATTCAAATATACAGTATCTTTGTCAGGATATGCGGAAACTTGATATGTTCGGCTCAATTGATATAACTATATGTGCATTGGACAGCATAAATCATCTTGCAGATATAGAAGATGTGAGGAAAGTATTTGAGAATATCGCATTTTTTTCAGAACCAAATGCACTTTTTATATTTGATGTGAACACGCTTTATAAGCATAGAAATATCCTTGCAGACAATACTTTCACATACGAAACAGATGAGGTTTACTGCATATGGGAGAATACTCTTATGCCTGAAACTGATGAAGTGAAAATGAATCTTGAATTTTTTGAACTTGAGGAAAACGGCTTATATTCAAGAAGTTCAGATAGCTTTTCAGAAAAGGCTTACAGTGAATCGGATATTGAAAAACTGCTTGCCGAAACAGGCTTTGAAATTCTGGGAAAATATGGTGATGATACTTTTTCGTCACCTGCTCCCGATTGTCAGCGTATTGTCTACGCTGTACGCTGTATAAACAGCGGTCAGATTATTTGAAAGGAAATTAATATATGGGTAATTTATACAGGGCTATATCTGCGGACGGTTCTGCATTTTGTGCAGTTCTTGACGCTAAAGACATAGTTTCAGAAATAGAAAAAATTCACAAGACATCTGCTGTTATAACGGCAGGTTTAGGACGTTTAACTATCGGTGCTTCTCTTATGGGCTATATGCTCAAAGGCAAAGATGACAGTATAACATTGAGAATTGATGCAGACGGTCAGTCAGGTCAGCTTGTGGCAGTTGCAGACAGCATGGGAAATGTAAAAAGCTATGTAAATAATCCTGTTGTGGAACTTCCGCTGAACAGCAAAGGCAAACTTGATGTTTCGGGTGCAATAGGCAAAAACGGCACGCTTTCTGTTGTGAAAGATATGGGTATGCGTGAGCCTTATGTTGGCGTTATTCCGCTTGTATCGGGTGAAGTTGCAGAGGATATTGCAAGCTATTATGCGACAAGTGAACAGATTCCGACAGTCTGCGGACTTGGTGTGCTTGTTGATACTGATTTGTCCGTAAAATCGGCAGGGGGATTTCTTGTACAGCTTCTGCCGTTTGCTGACGAAAAGTGCATTGAGCAGATTGAAAAAAATGTGTCCGCCATGCGTCCTGTTTCCGCACTTCTTGATGACGGTGTAACCCCGAAAGAAATAGCAGATATGTTGCTGAACGGACTTGAACCGAATGAGCTTGACAGTGCATCACCTGTTTATAGATGCGATTGCAGTAGAAAGAGAACTGAAAAAGTGCTGATAAGTATTGGTGCAGATGAACTTAACTCAATTGCAGATGAGGGAAAAGATACAGAGGTATGCTGTCATTTCTGCGGAAAAAAATATGTTTTCACTCCAAAAGAAATTGCACTTCTTGCAAAAAATTCTGTGGAGGAGTAAATGAATAAAATTTTTATCCTAATTATTCCTTTACTGCTTTTGTTTGTTTCATGCGGAAATAAAGAAAAAAGTATGGAGGAATACGTTACAGCAAATAATTTTGTTGTATATGAGCCTGTTTCTCTGCCCACAAGCAAAATGAAAAGCAAGGACACTGAAACTGCCACAACAGCAAATGAGCCGAAAAATATAGCATATACTCAATATGATACTGAAATAGATTTGATTGTTGACGGGCAAACTGTGAAAACTCTTGAATTTACATACATTCCCGACAAAAGCAAGATTGTTGTTGCTGATTTCAATTTTGACGGATATAATGATATTTTTGTGCCATTTGAAAACAACGCTTCTTATCAGACTTTCGGGAATTATTACTGCTATGTGCCTGTTGAGAATAATTTTACAAAAAACAGTGAACTTACAAAAATCGGAAAAATACTTACTGTTGAGAGTGATGATATTCTTAGCGAACGGCAAGACGATGAATATACTGAACGTGTTATTCAGTATAAGTGGGATAACAGCAGACTGAAACCATTCAGAAAAACTGAAACCTACAAATCATGGGAGGACGGACAAATGCACACAAACATCTACAGCTATACCGATGACGGTTCAGAATATCTTGAATCATCAACTTGACAAAGGAGAATATATGTACGAAAATAAAACAGATGATTTGCCGACAAAAACTATTCTTGCCTGCGTTGATACAGGTGAATTTGATGCAGAAACATCAATAAAAGAACTTGCCGAACTTGCTGAAACTGCAAATGCCGAAGTAGTTAGGGAAGTTATTCAGAAAAAAGCATCTTACGACCCTGCAACCTGCATGGGAGCAGGCAGACTTGAAGAACTTAAAGAACAGATTGACATATTAGAGGCAGAACTTGTAATATTCGACCACGAATTGACAGGTATTCAGGTGCGTAATATTGAGAAGATACTTGATGTTCGTGTAATTGACCGCACAACGCTTATTCTTGATATATTTGCACAAAGAGCAAGGACAAAAGAGGGTAAATTACAGGTTGAACTTGCACAACAAAAGTACAGACTGCCACGGCTTACCAACATGGGTACGTCTCTGTCACGTCAGGGTGGCGGTATTGGTGCAAGAGGTGCAGGAGAAATGAAGCTTGAATACGACAAGCGACATATCCGCAGGAGAATTTCATATCTTGAATCAGAACTTGATGAACTTGAAAAACACCGTAATTTTTCACGCTCCCGACGTAAAAAAGACGGCATCTTATGCTGTGCGATTGTCGGATATACAAACGTAGGAAAATCAACGCTTATGAACGCTCTTACTGATGCAGGCGTACTTGCAGAAAACAAGCTTTTTGCAACACTTGATATAACGTCTCGTGCAATTGAACTTCCTGACGGCAGAAGTGTAATGCTTATTGATACAGTCGGACTTATACGCCGTCTTCCGCATAATCTTGTTGAGGCTTTCAAGTCAACACTGGAGGAGGCTTCATGCTCAGATATTATACTTAATGTGCAGGATTTATCATCTCCCGAACGTGAACAGCAGGCAGAAGTTACTGCAAAACTGCTTTCAGAGTTGGGCTGTGACGGCATACCCGTAATAAATGTCATGAATAAGGCTGATATTGCACTTAATCCTGATATGGTTTTTGAAGATGATAATAATGTAATCATATCTGCAAAGCATCATGACGGCTTTGACAGGCTTATGAAATGTATCATGCATAATCTGCCCGAAACTGCAAAACGTATGAGCCTGCTTGTACCTTACGAAAATACTGCTTTTATAAATAAAATAAGAAATGAGGGGAAAATTTTCACTGAAGAATATCAGGAAAATGGTACTCTTATTGATGCACTTGTTGATGTGAAATTAATAAAAGAGGCTGAAAAGTTTTGTGTATAATAAATATGTCCTGAATCTTTTACGGTTCAGGACACTTTTTATTATATGATAATTATTATAAATTTCAAATAAATCTTCTGTATGATATTTGACTTATCATAAATTTTCCTTGCAAATTCAAGTACAAATTTTCGGCATCTTTCAACTTCCGCTTTATCTGATGACAATTCTGAAAAAGTACTTTTCAATGCAATATCCATGAAATCAGAAAATTCATTCTCATTGAAATACTTTCTGCTGAACGATTTTTCTATAAAGTACGCAAAATCTTTATAACTCATGTCATTCTGTTCTGATTTCAGATATTTCAGCAGTTTTTCGGCATATCTGTATATATATTTCATGCGTGATTTTGTTGAGCCTTTTGTAAAATGACTGTTTCGCACATAAAGCACTATACAACGGTAAAGATAAATCACAAGTACAGCAAGCAGAGCATAAAGCAGAATATATACAGTATAGCTTACAGCTTTTGGAATCCTGATAATCCTTACATGACTAACTCCCGATTCAGATGTTACAAAAGTTGTTTCTGTAACAACATCTGTTTCCGTTTGAGTTGTGCTATGTGTTGTTGTGTGTGAGTTTCTTTCAGTTGTAGTTTCGCTGTCTTCTGTTGATTCTGCAACAGTTGTTTCAGTTGATGTTGAAGATACTGTTGTCGCTGTTGTCGGAGTTGTATCTATTGTCTGATTTGTGTAACCTGCTGTAAATTCAAAAGGAGTCCAGCCATAGCCGTCAAGGTATACCTCAATCCATGCATGACTTCTGTTGTCTTTGAGTTCGATAGTATAAGAGCCGTCGGCATTTTGTGTATTATCGTTGAAATCGTCGCCCACAAGCACATATCCTGTTGCATATCGTGCAGGGATTCCAGCCATACGTGCAAGAAGAACACCTGCTGTAGCATAGTGTGTGCAGTAGCCCTTGTGATTTTCAAGCAGAAAATAGTTGACAAAATCACGTGTGTTAGGAGTTCTGCCCGGACTAAGAGAATATTCAGCCATTGTTGAAACTTTATCACGCAGTACTGTAAGTGTCTGTATTTTTGTTTGAGCATTGTCTCCGGTTGTAAGCAGTCCTGAAAATTCCTGCTGAACTTCTTTTATAGCATCAGTATCGGGAATTTGCAGATAGTGCTTGTACACAAAATCCTGATAATCTGCCTCAATAAGCTTTGCAAGGACTTCTTCTGCATCATATACAAAGAAATCAGAAGTAAGTGTGATATTGCCATTTTCGTCAAGAATATTTTTACCCGAACAGTATTCACTTAGCAGGTCTGTCATGTTTTTATCTGCAAAATCATTTGTGTTGCATATGAACGTATGCGGCATCTTGAGTTTTCTTGCAATATCTTCAGCATTTACGGGTGTAAATCTGTAGGAATATTCGTCACCTGATTTTGATGTTACATTCATATCAAAGTCATAATTGAGTATACCTAAACTGTCTGTTCCGTACGGTGAAAAACTTCTGTTTTTGCGTAACTTTGAGTTGATATTTATCTGATAATCTTCTGTAAGAACTGAACTGAGAGAGTTTATTCCTCTGGCGAAAATATGAGGAAAATCCTGCGGATAGATGCTATAGCTGTTGAAATCCCTGAAAACATTTTCATTATATGCAGAATCATCAAGAGTAAGCCACTGATTATCATGGTATACAGAGCCTGTATATTCTTTCAGATATAACGCCCCGTCATATTTATGGTCAAGCGTTACAATCATATCTGTTGTATCCTTGTATTTCATTCTGTCGATATTGCCTAACTTATGCACCTGCACTTTGAATGTAAACCCAAATGCACTTGTAATCTGCGATATACTGCCAGCCAAATCGTCGGCGGAGAATGAATTGATAGCATCTCTGATTTCCACACGCTTTTTGTTGATTTCCTCACTTCGTTTGTAATCAGTTGCTTTAAGGAAAGCATAGGAAAGTCCAGTAACAGCAATAACTGTTATGATGATATACACACCACATTTTTCAGTAACTTTCAGTTTCATCTGTCTTTTCGGGAAAAATGTGTTGTCTTTCCGGACAAATCCGCCGTTTCCGCCTGAATATTCGCCCATATCTATCGCAGTCATTGCAAATACGGCAAGCCAGTATGCAACAACAAGCATACCCCAGAAAACAGATAGTTCTATACCATTATACAAACCGATTTCAATAAGCGGAAATGTTACCAGTAAAGGCGGTAACGAATTAGGGTGATATATTGTAAAAACATATATAATTATCGCAAGAAGCCACGCTCCCACTAAAAATAAAGCTGTTGTTGATTCTGTTTCATATTCTGCATTGAGAAATTTATAGTAGTCAATTTCCTTGTGCATTGATGTTCTGTAGATAACATTATATGTATATTTATAGCCCATAATAAGTTTATCAATATATTTATATGCAACTGCAAAAGCTCCTGCAACTGATATTATTATAAGCCACATCATCTTTTTTCCAGCCAGCGACAATATAATATAAAATGCCGAAAAAACAACTGCCAACAGAATAAATAATTTGCGACTGAAATTAAATTCAAACATTCCCAAAAATGACATAATAGCTGAAATATAGCCTATAACTGCAACTGTTACTGCTTCAATCTGCCGTAAATTAAATCTTTTTTCACGCACTGACATTATAATGCTGTCACAAACTGTTATGCCATTATTTTTCTGTAAATTTTTCTTATTCATAGTTCTATGTCCTTGATTGATGATGTTATTCGTCCGATTACAACAGGTATAACTGTCATATTCATGTAATCCCTTGCTATTCTGTCTGCCTCTGTCGGTGACGTTACAACTACAACCGCATTTTTTATGTCTGCATCTACGTCATTATCAATATATTCAAGAATCTGCTGTTCTGCATCTGATGTTATGAATACAAATGACGATAATGCAAGATTATCTTTTTCAACAAAATAATTCTTTGGTGGCTGACATTCATTTATACTGCCTGATGACAATATAAGTTCCTGTATCAGCTCCATGAGAGAATCGGTATTTATGATAGTACGCTCAATAAAATTTCCTGCTCCTGAATTATAGTATACAACAGAATGTATACGCTCATTTTCAAGCATAAACTGCGATACAGAAACAAGTGATTCTATAAGTGTATCATAAACCGGCAGACGATATTTTGAATTAACCTGCATATTGATAAACAGTGTACATGGTGTATCAACAGGAAGACTATAGTCTTTTACAATAAATTCGCCTTTTTTTGAACTAAGTTTCCAGTGAATACGATTAAGCTTGTCTCCTGCGTGATAGTCTCTCAAATCAAAAATTTCCGATGGGTCATCACCTGCTTTATATTCGGAGAAAATCTCACTCTCATCATTTTCACGGTCAACCGAACATATCTGACCGCCTATTTCATGCCCTTCAGGCATTATTGTTATTTCTTTGTGAACATTGTTTCCTACTCTGAATCTGAATATCTTCAGAGGGTCATATATATTGATACAGGCGCATTTTATACTCACAATCCCGCAAAAAGAAGAATTAAGCTGAAATGATATATTCTGCGTATTGCGTGCCTGAATCGGCAGGAGCAGGTTAAATGTGTTGACTTCATTATCAAAAAAGTTGCAGTATTCAATAAAAGCCTCTGCCTTGCCTATGGGAATAATACTGCTGTTTGTTATTTTTATATGTATGGGAAAAGCTTCATTTTTCATGACAGTATCACTCTGGACAGAAAAATCCACATTGATACTTTTCTTTGCTATAAGCGTTGTAACAAACATAACAACAGGAACTGCAATAACTGTAATCAGCAGAATAAGTGCAAAATCCCAGAGATACATTATATAAAATATTATACATATAACAATAAGTACAGCAAAAAATATTTTCATTATAAACATGATTCAACCTGCTATTCGTGGTATTGATGTATTTTTTATGATGTCATTTATAACCTGTTCTGCTGTAATATCTGACAGCTTTGCTTTTGAATTAAGCATTATGCGGTGAGCAAAAACGTCATTGCAGATATATGTTATATCATCGGGGATTACATAGTCTCTGCCCATTGCAACAGCTATTCCCTTTGAAATCTGCATAAGGGCAAGCGTTCCACGTGGACTTATTCCAAGCTTTATAAGGGGGTGATTTCTTGTTGCATTGGATAACTGCACAATATATTCATATATTCTGTCGTCTATGTAAATATTCGATATATAGTCCTGCAACTCCGTAATAATTCGTGCATTTGCAACTGCATTTACATTTTCAAGAGGTGCGGAGTTGAATTTTGCTTTTAGTATAGCAACTTCTCCATCAAAATCAGGATAACCCATACTTAACTTTATCATGAATCGGTCAAGTTGAGAATCGGGCAGATTATGAGTTCCTGCCGAGCCAATTGGATTCTGCGTTGCTATAACGGTATACGGTTCAGGGAGCTTGTATGTATTGCCGTCAACTGTTATGCTTTTTTCTTCCATAAGTTCAAGAAGTGCCGACTGCGTTTTGCTTGATGTACGGTTTATTTCGTCCGCAAGAAATAAATTGCAGAAAGCAACCCCTTTTTTGAAATCAAAAGTATTATGAATCTTGTTGTATACAGAAAAACCTGTTATATCTGACGGCAGAACATCAGGTGTAAACTGCATACGGTTGTGTTCAAGTGAAAGTGCCTTTGAAAAAGCAAGTGCAAGGGTTGTCTTGCCGACTCCCGGTATATCTTCTATTAAGATGTGACCTTTACAAAGAACAGCAAGCAAAGTCTTTACTATGATTGCGTCTTTACCAATAACAGCTTTTTTAACTTCTGAAACAATATCACTGATTTGTTGTGTATAAATATTACTCATTTTCTATCTCCTGTCAGGTTTCTTATGTGTTCTGCACACATATTTTATTATATCATCTTTTTTTTAATATTGCAATAGAAATTTTATATTATTTCTGTCACAATAAAAAACCTCTTTAAAGCGAATCTAAAGAGGAATTTTTTGTTATGTTATGCAAAAAGTGCTGTACTGAAATAGCGTTCTGCTGTATCAGGAAGAACAGTTACTACAGTTTTTCCTCTGCCAAGTTTTTTTGCAAGGGCAATCGCTGCCGCAACATTAGTTCCTGCTGAAATTCCGCACATAAGCCCCTCACGGCTTGCAAGCATCTTTGACATATTTATTGCCTCATCATCAGCAACTATATAAACACTGTTATATATTTCAGTATTGAGAATTTTAGGTATTAAGCCGTCACCTATACCCATTTGTAAATGTGTTCCTATGTTTCCACCAGAGAGAATAGCAGCATTTTCAGGCTCAACCGCCCATATTTCAATATCGGGATTAGCTTCTTTCAGAACTTCGCCTATACCTGTTATTGTACCGCCAGTACCTATTCCTGCACAAAAACCATGTATAGTACAGCCAGCCTGACTTAAAATTTCTCTGCCTGTATGTATGCGGTGTACTCTTGAATTTGCAGGATTTTCAAATTGTTGTGGTATGAATACTTTCGGATTCTCTTTCTGCATTTTCAGAGCAGTATCAAGACATTCAGCTATACAGCGTCCTATATCACCATCATCATGAATAAGTATAACTTCTGCACCATAATGCTTTACTAATTTTCTGCGTTCCTCACTTACAGAATCAGGCATAATTATAATTGTTTTATAGCCTTTTACTGCACCGATTAATGCAAGTCCTATACCCTGATTTCCGCTTGTCGGCTCAACAATGACAGTATCCTTATTAATCAAGCCTTTTTCCTCTGCATCTAAAATCATATTGAAAGCCGTGCGTGTTTTTATTGAACCGCCAACATTAAGCCCTTCAAATTTTACAAGAACTCTTGCACAATCTTCAGGGACAATATTATTAAGCTGAATCAACGGAGTATTTCCTATTGCATCAAGAATATTTTTACAAATCATCTGACAATCTCCTTTTGTGTATAATAATACCGTTGGTATTTTACCATATTCAAGAAAAAAAATCAATCATAATCATGTAAAAAAAGATTTATTCGTCTTAATATATAAAATTCGGAAAATTTTTTGTTGTATATAAATAATTGTTTTCAACACTGAATAGAATTATATCAGTGCTATGAAAATGGAGTGGGTTTATTTATGAGACGAAAATTAGAAAAGCTTATTGACGTAAAATCTCTTGTAACACTTGCTTTGACGTTAACTTTTGTAATACTTTCAATTAACGGAAAAATTTCGTCCGACCAGTTTCTTACTGTATTCACAACAGTGATAGCTTTTTATTTCGGGGTACAGTATCAGAAAAACGACTATATTTCATCAGAAAGTGTTGACAAATCCAATAAAAAAGATTATAATTGAGATATAAACAAAATTCCGGAGGATTCAGAAAATGTCATTCATAATAATAAAAAATGATATAACAAAAATGGAAGTTGATGCAATAGTAAACGCTGCAAATTCGTCATTACTTGGCGGCGGCGGTGTTGATGGTGCAATACATCGTGCGGCAGGAATTGAACTTTTATGGGAGTGCATGAAACTGCATGGCTGTAAAACAGGACAAGCAAAAATTACAAAAGGATATAAACTGAAAGCAAAATATATTATACATACAGTTGGTTGTGTTTGGAATGGCGGAAATCGTGGTGAACGTGAACTGCTTGTATCATGTTATAAAAATTCTTTGGCTCTTGCAAAGGAAAACAACTGTAAATCTGTTGCATTTCCACTTATTTCATCAGGAATTTATGGTTATCCGAAAGATAAGGCTTTGGAAGTGGCAGTTGAAACGATTACTGATTTTCTGCATGAAAATGATATGCAGGTTTATCTTGTAGTATTTGAAAAAGATATGGAAGCATTGAAAATCTGTGAGGAATTTTACAAGGAATATTGCAATTTTTGAAAAAAACTCTTGACAAATGCGTAAAACAGTGATATAATACATATATTACAATAAAGAAAGGCGGTGAGAATCATGTTAAAACATATAGTTATTAATCCAATTAGAACAGAATACACAACAACAATGAGACATGAAGCTTGCCTGCAATATATCGCTTGACAGCATAATTATATGCGTATAATGCTGTTATATATTTCAGTATTGAGAATTTTAGGTATTAAGCCGTCACCTATACCCATTTGTAAATGTGTTCCTATGTTTCCACCAGAGAGAATAGCAGCATTTTCAGGCTCAACCGCCCATATTTCAATATCGGGATTAGCTTCTTTCAGAACTTCGCCTATACCTGTTATTGTACCGCCAGTACCTATTCCTGCACAAAAACCATGTATAGTACAGCCAGCCTGACTTAAAATTTCTCTGCCTGTATGTATGCGGTGTACTCTTGAATTTGCAGGATTTTCAAATTGTTGTGGTATGAATACTTTCGGATTCTCTTTCTGCATTTTCAGAGCAGTATCAAGACATTCAGCTATACAGCGTCCTATATCACCATCATCATGAATAAGTATAACTTCTGCACCATAATGCTTTACTAATTTTCTGCGTTCCTCACTTACAGAATCAGGCATAATTATAATTGTTTTATAGCCTTTTACTGCACCGATTAATGCAAGTCCTATACCCTGATTTCCGCTTGTCGGCTCAACAATGACAGTATCCTTATTAATCAAGCCTTTTTCCTCTGCATCTAAAATCATATTGAAAGCCGTGCGTGTTTTTATTGAACCGCCAACATTAAGCCCTTCAAATTTTACAAGAACTCTTGCACAATCTTCAGGGACAATATTATTAAGCTGAATCAACGGAGTATTTCCTATTGCATCAAGAATATTTTTACAAATCATCTGACAATCTCCTTTTGTGTATAATAATACCGTTGGTATTTTACCATATTCAAGAAAAAAAATCAATCATAATCATGTAAAAAAAGATTTATTCGTCTTAATATATAAAATTCGGAAAATTTTTTGTTGTATATAAATAATTGTTTTCAACACTGAATAGAATTATATCAGTGCTATGAAAATGGAGTGGGTTTATTTATGAGACGAAAATTAGAAAAGCTTATTGACGTAAAATCTCTTGTAACACTTGCTTTGACGTTAACTTTTGTAATACTTTCAATTAACGGAAAAATTTCGTCCGACCAGTTTCTTACTGTATTCACAACAGTGATAGCTTTTTATTTCGGGGTACAGTATCAGAAAAACGACTATATTTCATCAGAAAGTGTTGACAAATCCAATAAAAAAGATTATAATTGAGATATAAACAAAATTCCGGAGGATTCAGAAAATGTCATTCATAATAATAAAAAATGATATAACAAAAATGGAAGTTGATGCAATAGTAAACGCTGCAAATTCGTCATTACTTGGCGGCGGCGGTGTTGATGGTGCAATACATCGTGCGGCAGGAATTGAACTTTTATGGGAGTGCATGAAACTGCATGGCTGTAAAACAGGACAAGCAAAAATTACAAAAGGATATAAACTGAAAGCAAAATATATTATACATACAGTTGGTTGTGTTTGGAATGGCGGAAATCGTGGTGAACGTGAACTGCTTGTATCATGTTATAAAAATTCTTTGGCTCTTGCAAAGGAAAACAACTGTAAATCTGTTGCATTTCCACTTATTTCATCAGGAATTTATGGTTATCCGAAAGATAAGGCTTTGGAAGTGGCAGTTGAAACGATTACTGATTTTCTGCATGAAAATGATATGCAGGTTTATCTTGTAGTATTTGAAAAAGATATGGAAGCATTGAAAATCTGTGAGGAATTTTACAAGGAATATTGCAATTTTTGAAAAAAACTCTTGACAAATGCGTAAAACAGTGATATAATACATATATTACAATAAAGAAAGGCGGTGAGAATCATGTTAAAACATATAGTTATTAATCCAATTAGAACAGAATACACAACAACAATGAGACATGAAGCTTGCCTGCAATATATCGCTTGACAGCATAATTATATGCGTATAATGCACTTCTGTTTCGGCAGAGGTGCATTTTTTTGCAGGTGAGACAGAAAGGAAAACTATGATTATTTTAAACGGAAAATATAATTCGGCAAAAGTTTTTACAGAAATAATTGAACAGGACGCAATTGCACAGATTATCAGCCTTTGCAATCAGCCTATGAGTGAGGGCGCACAAATACGCATTATGCCTGATGTTCATGCAGGAGCAGGCTGTACAATCGGTACGACAATGACAATTAAAGATAAAGCAGTGGCTAACCTTGTGGGCGTAGATATTGGCTGTGGTATGGAAACAGTAATACTCAAGGAAAAGCATATTGAATTGCAGAAACTTGACAAGCTTATCTATCAGAAAATCCCGTCTGGATTTGATATACGTGAAAAAACGCACAGATATGCAGAACAGATTGACCTTACACAGCTTTATTGCTATGAACATATTAACCCGATACGTGCTGAAAAAAGCATAGGCACATTAGGTGGTGGAAATCACTTTATCGAAGCTGACAAGGGTAGTGACGGCAGAATATACATTGTTATTCATTCCGGCTCACGTCATCTTGGAGTGGAAACAGCTAAATATTATCAGAATGAAGCATATAACAGACTTAACAAGTGTTCAAAGGCTGATATTGATGAACTTATTGCACGTCTCAAAGCGGAAAATAAACACAAGCAGATTGAATCTGAACTAAAGAAACTCACGTCTGTAAAAAGAACAGACGTTCCGAAACGTCTTGCGTATACAGAGGGCGAACTTTTTCAGCAGTATATCCATGATATGAAGATTGTGCAGGAGTTTGCAATGCTTAACCGTAAAGCAATGATGAATGAAATTATCAAGGGTATGGGTGTTCACGTTGTTGAGGAGTTTACAACAATCCACAACTATATTGACACTGAAAATATGATTCTCCGCAAAGGTGCGGTATCTGCACAGGCAGGTGAAAGACTTCTTATTCCGATAAACATGAGAGATGGCAGTTTGGTTTGTACAGGCAAGGGCAATCCCGACTGGAATTTCTCTGCACCTCACGGAGCAGGTCGCTTAATGTCACGCTCAAAGGCAAAAGAAACTTTCACTGTTTCAGAGTTCAAAAAGCAGATGAATGGCATATATACTACTTCTGTAAGTTCGGCAACTCTTGATGAATGTCCTATGGTTTACAAGCCGATTGATGATATTATCAGTAATATTGGTGATACTGTTGAAATCAATGACATTATCAAGCCAATTTACAATTTCAAAGCAGGTGAAGAATGATGCAGAAATTTATTTCATACGAAAAAATGAGTAAGAAAGAACGTCATAAGGTTGATTCCGCAAAACGCCGTGACTGGAACGGTCTTAATCCTGTTACAAGAATTGCTGAAAAGCCGAAAAAGTATTCAAGAAAAATAAAGCACCCTGAAAAGCTGTTTTAACATCATATACCGCTGTTTTCGTGACAGCGGTCTTATTTTGGACAAAAATATAAATGAATTCAAAAAAAACTATGGACAAATTCAAAAAAAGGTGGTATAATAAAATTATATTAACTTCGTATTTTATTTTAATAGTGGGTGATTGATTTATGAATTTGAAATCTGTAATTACTTGTGTAGCAGCATTATTTTTGTCTGCAACACTTCTTATTTCTACATTTTCAACGGTGTATGCAGAAGAAGATGCTATTGTCTCGAGTGATTTTGAGGACGAGGAAATTGGAAGCTGGTTGATGTTCGGTGGCGGAACAATGGAAATCGATGACAGCGTTGCACATACCGGAACAAAAAGTATAAAGGCATCAAACAGAAAACAAACTTATCAAGGTCCTTCACTTAATTGTGATGATTTGTTTATGCCTAATGAAACATACGATTTTGACGGCTGGGTATATCATGAACAGGGTGTAAATCTTACGATGTCATGGACTATAAGATATTTAGATGCAACAGGAAATGCATCATATGCACAGATAAAGGGTGTAGATGTTCCGTCGGGAGAATGGGTTGAACTGCAAAACTCTATTACCATACCTGAAACGGCTGTAAGTTATCTGATTTACTTTGAGTGCAGTAACGAAAACGCTGATTTTTATGTAGATGATATTACAATAAACGGAAAAGCAAATTCAGCTTCTTATAGTTTTGATAATGAAATCAGCTATCAGCAACAATATTTATACGATTTTGAAGCTGATTCTGAAATGTGGAACTCAAGAGGTGATGTCAAGATTATCCATACCGACGAATACAGTAACACGGGTACACACTCAATATATGTAACAGGAAGAAATGCTACATGGAACGGACCTACACTTAATGTCTCAAACAAAATATCCAAAAATCAGAGCTATCATTATTCCGCAAACGTTATGTATAACGGAGAAGAATATGAAGATGCCCATGTTTTCCGTCTTGAAATACAGTATACAATAAACGGAGCAGACAGTTATAATCTTATTGCTGAAAAAGAAGCAAAAAAAGGCAAGTGGACAATGCTTGACGGATATTATACAGTCCCTGATAAAGCAGAAAATATCTCTATCTATGTTCAGACAGCGAATTTAGAGGAAGGTCAGGAACTTACAGATAATGATACCATGTCTTTTTATGTTGATACAGTTCAGATTACAGACGGCAGGATAATGCTTGAAAGTCAACGAAAAGATTTGATGCTGAAACTTTTAATAATAGCTGCTATTGCTGTTGTTATTGCATTTATTATATATTTTATAGTAAAGCGTATCAGGAAAAACAAAACTGCAATGAAACTTGTATCTATTGATGCTATGACAAAGGTACTCAACAGAAACTCATATGAAAAGAAAATTGAGGAACTTGAAAACGATATTGAACAATGCAAGTCGCTTTATTATGCGCTTTGTGATGTCAACTTCCTTAAATACATAAATGACAATCATGGTCACGAAAAAGGCGACGAAGTTATTACAAGATGTGCAAAGATGCTTTCAGATGCAACGGGAACAGACTGCAAAGTCTACAGAACAGGCGGAGATGAATTTGTCTGCATATCAAAATTGCCGATTGACGAAAAAATCAGAAATGCAATAACAGAAGAAGCTAAAAACGACAAGGGTTATCCTTTTGCAGTTGCCTGCGGATTTGCTGTTTATGATGAAAACAACTGCAACGATATAAAATCTATAATTGCACAATGCGACAAAAATATGTATGCTGACAAACAGCGAATAAAATCTGAAAACAAGGAATTTTCAAGAAAATAATTGATTAAAATAAAAGCCGAAATTGATTTTTTCAGTCAAAATCGGCTTTTGCCATTTGTTTACAGTATACAAAATAAACAAAAAACAAGAAAAACATTTTGATAAAGTGTATATGGAAAATATACTGTAAAAATGATATAATATTAACAGAGGGAAGGAGAGGGGATATGACAACAATCAGAAAATCTCTGCTGTTTACTATAATTTTATCAATGTTTCTTTGTTTTTTTCCTGTTACTGTCAATGCAGAGGAAACTACTAACGAAAAATCACTTCTTTCACTTACAAGCTTTGAATCAGGAAGTTTTCAAGGGTGGGTTGCATTCGGAGGCAAATCAACCATTTCAATAACTGACGAAACTTCACATGACGGAGAACTCTGTGTCAAAACAGAATCAAGAAATGAAGTGTGGAGCGGACCTGCTCTTAATATAATAAATCTTGTTGAACCGGGTACGGAAATATCGTTTCAGGCTTATGTAAAAGGTGTTTCACCTGATATTACTCCTGAAGTGCATATGTCGCTTAAATCAATCGATTCAAACGGAACGGAAAACTATTCGGGCATTGATAAACATATTGTTGACAATAAAGAATGGGTTTTGTTTGAGGGGTCTTATATCATTGCAGAAAATGCAACAGACCTTACAGTTTATTTTCAGACTGGAGAAGGACTGGACAATTTTTATATTGATGATATAAAAATTTTGGGAACTCATAAAGAAACAGTAACAACAGATAATGAAGACAACAAAGACAGCTATGATTTTGATTTTGAAAAGAATCTTGAAAACTGGCTTCCACGAGGAGATATATCAATTGTTACTACAGGTGATTTCAGCTACAGCGGTAAAAACTCTCTTTATGTATCGGGACGAAAAGAGTTCTGGAATGCTCCTATGGTGCGTCTTAACAATATAAAAACAGGAGTGAGCTATAATTATACAGCTTATGTGATGTATAATGGTGTGGCATATGAACAGAATCATATCTTTGCACTGAAACTGCAATACAGTCTTGACGGAATTGAAACGTATTCTGAAATAGAAAGCAAGCTGTTGCAGAAAGGTACATGGTCGAAAATTTCGGGGGATTTTATACTGCCGAAAAATGCGGAAAATATAGCTTTGTATATTCAGACAGAAGATGTTATTAATCGTGAGCCTGATAAAAATGACCTTATGTCATTTTATGTTGATAATGTTGTTATATTTGATAATACACTGCTTATAAGAGAACGAATCATACATATATGTATAGTTTCCGCTGTATCATTGGCTGTATTGATATTAGTCGTATTTATCGGATATAAAGTTTACAGAAAAACAAAAAAGACAAAAGAAATTCTGATGTCTGCAAAAATAGATGCCATGACTAAAGCATTTAACAGAAATACATTTGAGGAGTTTACAAAATATCTTGAAAATTCCCCTGAAAAATGTAAAAAGTATTATCTGACTGTATGTGATGTCAATTTTCTTAAATATATTAACGACAATTATGGTCATGAATACGGAGATATGGCTATTATAAGATGTGCGGAAGTTCTGCTTAAAACAATCGGCAAAAAAGGAAAGGTTTATCGTACAGGCGGAGACGAATTTATGTGCGTTACAAAATATGACCCGTCAAATGCGCTTAAAACGGAAATTTCACTTGAAGCATCAATGCACTACAAAGGCTATCCGTTTTCTGTTGCTGTAGGTACGGCACATTATGATAAAACTGTTGATTTTGATACTCCTGATATAAAAGCTATCATGAAAAGAAGCGATAGTGAAATGTATAAACATAAACAGGAAATCAAGAAATACAAGACAGAATTTTCAAAGGAATTTGCTGTTGACAGAAAGGCAAGCAATGTTACAGATGAGTAAAAAAATAACGCTATAGCAGAAATTGCTACAGCGTTAATTTTTTTTATGTATCTGCTCTTGTAAGATTATTCAGCCAGCTGTATTTTTTGTAGTGCTTGTAAACGGCAGGAAGTTTTATAATCTCATCAATATTTATTGCTATATAGACTGCCATAACAGGAAGTTTAAGAAGAAAAGCAAAAATCAATCCTATAGGAACAGTAACGCACCACATGGTTATTGTATCGCATCTGAATCCGAAACGTGAATCACCGCCAGATGGGAAAATTCCTCCTATAGTTGTCATGTTCATAGCCTTTCCTACAGTATAGTATGAACATACAACAAGCATTATTCTGAGATAGCTTTGTGCTGTTGCGCTGATTGAAGTGAAAAGCGGTACAAACGGAATCACACATAAAATCACACCGCCTGAAACAAGTCCGCATATAAGTGATATTCTGCAAAGTCTTGAGCCATATTCCTTTGCTGTTTCAAGATTGCCTTTGCCCATTTCTGCTCCGAGAATTACAGCAGTGGCAGAAGATACACCCTGACATACACATATTACAAGATTTTTTATGATATTTGCTATTGAGTTTGCAGCTGTTGCATCACTTCCCATATGACCGAGAATTACAGAATACATTGTGAATCCCATACCCCATGCAAGCTGATTTCCAAGAACGGGCAGAGCATATTTCAGATAGTCTTTCATTAATACTTTTTCTGTATGTATGATATATTTCAGACGTATTTTCAGGTTGTCTTTTTTCAACATTACAATTATAGTCCATATCAGTTCAGCCGCTTTTGAAATTGTTGTGGCAAGAGCTGCTCCGCTTACTTCCATTCGTGGAAATATACCAACTCCGAATATGAGAAGCCAGTTGAACAATATATTCAGTATAACGGAAAAAGAACTTATGAGCGAACATTTTCCGGCATGACCGCAGTTTTTCATGATACAAAGATATATTTGTGAAATTCCAAGAAACAAATACGAAAATGATACGCTTCTGAGATAGTCCGCACCCAGAGCAATAAGCGTTTCATCTGATGTAAAGCATTTCATGAGAAGTTTGGGAAATACCAGTGCCATGAATGTAAATAGAAGTGATATTGGTGTGACTATTTTAAGTCCTATACCCAGAATTTTTTCAACAGTATCTCTGTCTTTTATTCCCCAGTATTGTGCAGAGAGGATTGAAACACCACTTGTTGTTGCAAAGACAAACAAATAAAACACAAACTGCACCTGTCCTGCAAGAGATACGGCGGATAAGGAATCCTGATTGAGAAATCCCATCATTACCGCATCTGTAAATCCCACAAGTGCAACCATAAGCTGTTGCAGAGCAATCGGTATAACAAGTTTAAACAATTTATCTTTAAATACATCATCTTTCATTCTGAAAATCTCCTTGTCAGTTAATCTAATCAATATGATACAACATATTTTTTGCTTTGTCAAGTCAATAATTGCTATTATTTTAAACTGGGATTTCGACCATATTCAATAATATTTTCACAAAATTTTTATCTTAGTATACTTGAAATTTTATAACATTTGTGATATAATAACAATAGCTATATAAAAAACAGCTATTTTTCATGAAAGGATAATGAATACATGAGAGTTGATACAAAAGAATTAGTTACTACTATCGGATATATGATAGGAGTAAAGAAATCCAATCTTGAACAGTGTTTCAATGAAGAATGTGGGGAACTTCTCCAACAGCTTTATGCAGATAAAAATGCTTCTGTTATAAGATACTTCTGTAAGCTGAGAACTGCACTTATGCAGAAATTCAAGAAAACTGATGATGAAATGCGTTTTAACCTCAAAAATATTAACAGACTTGAATTTTTTGACCAAGATAATATTAAACAGCTTGAAAAATGGGACTTCAAAATAGTTCAACCGAACTATCGTTCCGAAAAATACATGGTTGATTTCAATAAGTTTATCAGTGAAAATATTGACAACTGCCGAAATCTTTTTCCTGATTGGGTTGCATGGGATTATATCAGAGATTTGTTTGTTATTCCATATTACACAAAACCAAATGTGCTGAAAAAAGAATTTGAAACATACATGAGCAAAATTGAATGTTATCCGTTTCAAAGCTACATACACTGGATTCCTGAAGATTATGGAAATATTTTATATACAGACGGAAAATTCCTTAGCATTATATACAAACAGCATGATGATGTGTTTACAGATTTCACAAAATATAAAGATGCACATGATGAAACAAAAAATAATATATATAATTTTATAGAAAACAGCTTCAAGGTTGCTGTTGCTGTTGATTGTGAAAATTCTGATGTTTACAAGCTTTACAGTGTGTTGAAAAATCTCAAACAGGACGAACTTGAAAAAATTGAAAAAATCGTTCTCTATGATGACTGCCATACAAACAGTGGCTGGGACTGGCTTGGAAAATTCACCCGTATTCCTATTGAACACGTTGAAGTTGAAAGAGTTACTGACCAGAAATCTCTTGTTGATATAAAAATGACAGCAGGCGTTTGCAAAGATTTTTTTGAGAACGGCATTACATCTTTTATAATAGTGTCAAGCGATTCTGACTACTGGGGACTTATCTCCTCACTTCCTAATGTTAATTTTCTTGTCATGTATGAATATTCAAAATGCGGTTCTGCAATAAAAAAAGCTCTGTCGGAACATGACATTTACTACTGCTCAATTGATGATTTCTGTTCAGGAAATATCGAAGAACTTAAAAAAGCAGTTCTTTTTGATACACTTGAAAAATATCTTCCTGAAATTCCGTATCTCAATGGAAAAGAACTTGTCCAGCATATCTATACCGAAACAAGAATAACAGCAAGCGAAAAAGAAATAGAAAACTTCTACAACAAGTATATCAAAACACTCCGACTTAAAGTTGATGCTGACGGAAATTTCAGCATAGAAATTTTAAAGTAAATTTCCTCTTGATTTTTTCAGAAATATAATGTATAATATTATTATCACAAAGGCTTTTTGCCGGATTGGAGTTTTTTATGTCTGAAATGAACGAATTTACCCCCGAACTTATTGAACTTATCGACGATAAGGGAAACAAAAGAAACTTTGAAATCCTTGATTGTGCTGAAATAGACGGCGAACAGTATTATGCTATCATTCCGGCAATCGAAGATGAAAACTTTCTTAACGCTGACTGCGATATAATCATTGTCAAATCTGTTTTTGAAGGAGATGAGGAAGTCCTTGCTACTGTTGATGATGAAGCAGAATACGAAAAAGTCTGGTACTTTTTCTTCAGCCGTATGGATATAGATGATTTCGATGATGATGATATTTTTGACGATGTGGTATATGAAGTTGAATAAATTTTCCAAATTTTTTTCAAAAAACTATTGATTTTTTTATAATTATGTGATATAATACATATAGCAAAGTAAATAAAAGAATTTCTGCCTTGTTCGACTTAGTATAGTTTTTATAATCCAACACATCTTTTAAGGGAATTCAGCTCCGGTTGTGGATTGCAGACCTCCCATTTTTATGGACGAAGGGAGCGTGAATCAATCGGGCGTTTACCCACCTGCTTCGTGCGGGTTTTATACGCTATATGACGGCAAGGCGGATTTTTTATTTAAAAAAATCTAAATAAATCCCTCATACACGGGATTTATTTTTTTATTTTAACTTTGTTTTCCACTTATTGTAAAATCACGTATTATAGCTTAAATCTAATTATTAAATGATTTTTCTTGTGCATATGTTACAAAAAAAGCACTCCAAAACATACCAAGAGATGTTATAGTGCATATTGACAACTTAAAAAAATTAGATTATACTTTATATACAAGGTAAAAAAACAATGCTACAGGGGGATATGTTAAATGATAATACATATAATAAAAAGAGACAGAAGAAAAGTTCCTTTCAACATTGAAAAGATTGCAAATGCTATCATGAAAGCTGCTGAATCGTGCGGAGGCAGTGACATGAATACCGCTATGGAGATTTCAGCGGAGGTCTGCAAAACATATGAATCGCAAAATCCAAATAAAATTCCGACTGTTGAGGAAATTCAGGACCTTGTTGAAAAGATACTTATTGAAAAAGGTCACGCAAAAACTGCAAAAGCCTATATCCTTTATCGCTATGAGCGTACACGTTCACGTGAGATGAAAACGAATCTCATGTGTGTGCTTAATGAACTGACATTCAGCGATGCGAAAGACAGCGACATAAAGCGTGAAAATGCCAATATTGATGGCGATACCGCTATGGGTACTATGCTGAAATACGGGTCTGTTTCAGCTAAAGAATACTATGGGATGTATGTTCTTGACCCGAAACACTCCAAAGCACACAGAAACGGCGATATACATATTCACGACCTCGACTTCTACACCCTTACAACAACCTGCACTCAAATTGACCTGAAAAAGCTTTTCCACAACGGATTCTCAACAGGTCATGGCTTTTTAAGAGAGCCTAACGATATTGCAAGTTATTCTGCACTTGCCTGCATTGCAATTCAGTCAAATCAGAACGACCAGCATGGCGGACAAAGTATTCCTACATTTGACTATGCTATGTCGGACGGCGTAAAAAAGACATATTCTGCAAGATATTCACAGAATGTTGCAAGGGCTTTGAATCTTATCGGAAATGCTGAAAATGAATTTGAGACAGCAGAGTCAATCAAAAAGGAAATCAAAGAAAAATATAATCTTATACCTGTTCTTGCAAATGACAACGGCTATCAGGAAAAGGAATATGAACTTCTTCTTAATTATACAGATGCTGAAACTGCAACGAAAATTCAGGAATTTGCTGTAAAAAATGCTGTAAGAGAGACTGACCGTGCAACATATCAGGCTATGGAAGCACTTATTCACAATCTCAATACAATGAACAGCCGTGCAGGTGCGCAGACGCCGTTTAGCTCAATTAACTATGGTACAGATACATCACCAGAGGGCAGAATGGTTATAAAGAATATTCTCCTTGCACAGGAAGCAGGTCTTGGCAACAGCGAAACACCTATTTTCCCTATTCACATTTTCAAAATCAAGGACGGCATAAACTATAACCCGACTGACCCGAACTATGATTTATTCAAGCTTGCGTGCCGTGTTTCTGCAAAGAGACTTTTCCCGAACTTCTCTTTTATTGATGCTCCGTTCAATTTCCAGTATTACAAGGAAAATAACCCTGATACAGAAATAGCTTATATGGGCTGTCGTACAAGAGTTATAAGCAACAATTATGACAAATCAAAGGAAATTGTTACAGGCAGAGGAAATCTTAGCTTTACTTCAATAAATCTCCCCCGACTTGCTATAAAGGCAAATCACAATGTAGGACTGTTTTTTGATATGCTTGACGAAATGATGGATTTATCTATTGACCAGCTTATGCACCGTTATCGTATTCAGGCAAAAAAGCGTGTAAGAAACTTCCCGTTTCTTATGGGTCAGGGCATATGGGTTGATTCAGATAAGCTTTCTCCTGATGATACAATCGGCGAAATACTCAAACATGGCACGCTTTCTGTCGGATTTATCGGACTTGCTGAAACTCTTACCGCACTTATTGGCAAGCATCATGGTGAAGACGAAGATGCAAGAGAACTTGGACTGGAAATTGTAACAGCTATGCGCAATCGTCTTGATGAGGAATCAAAGAAAACAGGTCTTAACTTCTCACTCCTTGCAACCCCTGCTGAAGGACTTTCAGGCAGATTTGTACGCATGGACGCTAAAAAATACGGCATTATCAAGGGTGTAACAGACCGTGACTACTACACAAACTCTTTCCATGTGCCAGTATATTATCCAATCAGTGCATTTGAAAAAATCAAAATCGAAGCACCTTATCATGAGCTTACAAATGCAGGTCATATCAGCTATATTGAGCTTGACGGCGACCCGTTGGAGAATCTCTCTGCATTTGAAAAGATTGTCCGCTGTATGAAAGAAAGTGGCATCGGCTATGGTGCAATCAATCACCCTGTTGACCGTGACCCGTGCTGCGGATTTACTGGAATTATTGGTGATGTCTGTCCATGTTGCGGACGAACAGAGCATGACAGCGAAAATGTTGCATTTGACAGAATACGCCGTATAACAGGTTATCTTGTTGGTACTCTTGACCGTTTCAATGATGGCAAACGTGCAGAAGAAAAGGACAGAATTAAGCATAATGTCTGAAATAAGAATAGCCGGAACTGTCAACGATTCAATTGTTGACGGTCCTGGCATAAGATTTACTATTTTTGTACAGGGCTGTCCGCATCACTGCAAAGACTGTCACAATCCGCAGACACACGATTTCAATGGCGGAGAAATTATTGATACTGATATGATTTTTGAGAAGATAAAGTCAAATCCTCTGCTTGACGGTGTAACGTTCAGCGGTGGAGAGCCGTTCTGTCAAGCAGAAGCACTTGCCGAACTTGGCAGGAAAATAAAATCTGTCGGACTGAATATTGTGACTTATACAGGATATACTTTTGAGGAACTGTATAGCAACCGTGACAAGAATCATTGGAGCGAACTTCTGAAAATAACAAATATTCTGATTGACGGAAAATTTATTTCTGAATTAAAAAGCTGGGAAACAAAATTTCGTGGGAGCAGTAATCAGAGATATATTGATTGTCAGGTAAGCCTTGAAAAAGGTGCTGTAACTGAAACAGAGCCATAAAAAATAAACAGCTTGTGCATTTTCTGCATAAGCTGTTTTTATTCAATTATTGGCAGAATACCCCACTTCTAAGCGAACGAAGTGAGCGAAAGTGAGGTATGAATGTCGATTTTTTACTAAAGCCATTGATAATCAGTAAAATATATGCTATAATAGATACACAGGAAATATCCTGAATACAAGGGAAAGGAGAAAAGCTATGTATCTTATGGTAAAGCAACAGGTGAAACATTTGTCAAAAGAAGAATATAATATTTTAAGAGAATTATGTCATACAGCGAAAAACCTTGCAAATGAAGCAATCTATAATGTCCGTCAGTATTACTTCACAGAGGGAGAATATCTGAACTATGAAAAAAATTATGCTCTGTTGAAAGAAAGTCCAAATTACAAAATGCTCAATTCCAATATGGCACAGCAGATATTAAAAGAAGTGGACGGCTCATTCAAAAGTTTTTTCGGACTGCTGAAACTTGCAAAGAAAGGCAGATATTCTTTCAGAGACTGTAAATTACCGCATTATCTTCCGAAAGACGGCTTCACCACACTTGTGATAGGATTCGTCAGACTGAATGGTAATAAGTTGATTCTGCCATATTCCAATATATTCATGAAAACACACAAACCTGTTGAAATCAGAATACCGCCGATACTTACTGATAAGAAAATCAAGGAAATCAGGATTATTCCGAAATCAGGCGCAAGATTCTTTGAAATTCAGTACACTTATGAAGCTGAATGTATTCAGAGAAATCTTAATCAAAACAATGCACTTGCTTTGGATTTAGGTGTCAATAATCTTGTGACTGCTGTATCAGGTGAGGGAAGAAGTTTCATTATTGACGGAAAAAGACTGAAATCCATCAATCAGTGGTTTAACAAAGAAAACGCAAGACTGCAAAGCGTCAAAGATAAACAGGGCGGTAAGAAAAGAATAACAAACCGTCAGAAAATACTTGCTGATAAAAGAAACAGACAAGTTAATGATTACATGAGTAAAACAGCAAAAATGATAATCAATTACTGTATCAGACATGATATAGGTACTCTTGTAATTGGATATAACGAAACATTTCAGCGTAATTCTGATATAGGTAAGCAAAATAATCAGAACTTTGTCAATATTCCGTATGGTAAATTACGTTCAAAACTGGAATATCTTTGCGAACTGAACAGCATTGTATTTGTAAAACAGGAAGAAAGTTATACTTCAAAGGCTTCTTTCTGGGATAAAGATGTAATACCTGTATACAATTCAGATAATCCGCAGAAATATCATTTCAGTGGAAAACGCATACAAAGAGGTCTATACAGAACTGCAAACGGAAAACTTATAAATGCAGATATAAATGGTGCATTAAATATTTTAAGAAAAAGTAGCGTTGTGAGTTTAGATACTCTATACAGTAGTGGCGAAGTGGATACGCCTGTAAGAATAAGGGTTGCCTGATTTTCAGGTGGAAACTTAAATACCAATCTTCTTACGAAGCCCCCACCTCTTAGCGAGTGTAACGAGCGTAGGTGGAGGAGAGTTCACTTCATGCAACGTGATTTACAATGTATTCGCATATCTTGCTGTATCCTGCTGCAGATATGCTAAGTGTGTCATATGAATAGTACTCCTCTTTTAATACGCCGTTTTCAGCTTTCAGGGCTGTATTTGTATCAATGCAATATATTCCTGTTTCGTTGCACATTTCAAGCAGTCTGTCGTTATAATTGTTAATCATTTCATTTGTGAGTGTTTCTGTATCATAAATAACAGGCGGTAACTGCATCACATACACTTTTGTATCGGGCAAAGCTGAATGTATATTGCTTACAAGAGTTTTATAGCTTGTTATCATATCATCAACAGATGATGTTTCAATGTCACTGCCAAGCATGATATAAAGTATAGCGGGCTTCTTGTTTTTTATTATATCATATAAACTATCATTACCGAAACTGCTGTTGATTTTCAGCGTACTACAGTTTGAGGCATTAAGTTCGGAGCTGCAGAAAATATTAGCTTCACTGAATTTACTGTAATCAGATGCATATTTTAATGTTGAATCAGATATAAGACTTGCATTGTCAAAGTAATCGGGATTTACAAGTGCAGATTGCGGAACAGGATTTGTTATTGAATCCTGCATAGCAGTCTGTTCTGATTCTGTTGTGGTTGCAGAAGATTCTGTTGTGCTTTCGGGAACGTAATGCTCCATTTCAATTACAGCATCTTCAAATTCATCTTTGAAAAAGTCATCATTAAAATTAGCTGCCAGCATATATAAAACAAAACAGCCGATAAATGAAAGTGCAAATATGATAAACATCACCCAGAAGTTGAAGCGGACTTTCGGTCTTTTCTTCTTCTTACTCTGTTTACGCTGGATAGTTCTTTTCTGTTCCATATAAATCTCCCTGAATAATTAAATATAGATATGTGGGTGCATCAGATGCACCCGTTTTTATTATTTCTTTTTCTTTCTGAAAAAATGTATTTCTTTTGATTTACTTACAGGTTTCTGCAAATTACTGTGAGTGGGTAAATATTCTGATGTGGAAGTTGGCATATCTCTTTTTTCAAGAAGATAGGTAATATATTGATTTATGAGGGAATATATTACAGCAAATATTGGTACACCTAAAATCATTCCTGTAACACCAAACAGACCTCCGCCGACAAGAATTGAGAAAAGCACCCAGAATGCAGAAATTCCTATGGATTGTCCAAGAATTTTTGGACCTATGATATTTCCGTCAAGCTGTTGAATTACAAAAATAAGAATAAGGAACGGAATAACCTGTTTCGGACTTGCAAAAAGCAAAAGCAATGCACTTGGAATCGCTCCTATAAAAGGACCAAAGAACGGAATAATATTTGTGACTCCTACAATAACAGAAATAAGAACTGTAAAATTGAGTTTCATTATAGTCATGCAGATGAAGCAAAGACAGCCGATTATTATTGAATCAATAACTTTTCCAGAAACAAAACCGCTTATGGAATCATTCGTCTGAACACATATTCTTAGAAATCCTGCTGATGCTCTTTTCGGAAGTACTGCACATATGATTTTTTTAAGTTGAGACTGAAAATGTTCTTTGTCAAAAAGAAAATAAACAGCTACAATCAAACCGATGAAAAAATCTTTCAGAGCAACTATAAAACTTAATGTGCTGTCTGTGATTTTCTTCATAATATCGCCGATTTTAGGTATAATATTATTTATAAATTCCGTCAGCGTATTTTTCAGGTTATCAAGCTGATTGTTAACCTGAGTTCTGATTTCAGGATATTTTACAAGAATTGAACTTATCCATTTTTCAAAGTTATCAATATAACTTCCGAAATTGTTGAAAATTCCTGTTATACTTTCTATAACCTGCGGAAGAATTATTGATACCAGAGTAGAAAGCATAGCAATAAAAATTATCATTGTAAAGGTTATAGAAATTGCACGGCGTAATTTTGGCATAGGCTTTTTCTTGTCTGTAATAGTTTTTATGCGTTTTTCTATCCACATCATAATGGGATTAAGCACATATGCTATAATAAGTCCCCATATTATAGAAGCAATTACAGAAAAAAAGTTTTTCAGTCCTGCCACTAAAATTGAGAAATTGAAAAGCAGTGCATAGACAATGATACACGCAGCAAAAGTTAAAACCACATAAACAGAAATCGTTGTATATTTTTCATTCCAGTTTATTTTCAATATAATCACCTTCCTTAATTTTTATTATACCATTTTTTTCTAAAAAAATCAATAGTCTTATAGTAAAATACAATAAAATATTTTATATTTTTAAAAATTTACATTAAATATAAAAATATCACTTGAAAATTTATGCGTTTTATGATATAATGAATTTAAAATAAATCTTGGGAGGTGGAATAT
>JAIDTI010000091.1 GCA_029060755.1 Ruminococcus sp.
GTTAATTTTCTGTGAAAACCCTTAATGTTTAACAAGTTTTTTATGTTGGTATTGTGATAATTTTACAACCGATTTATTTTTTTGTAACCAAAAATTAAATTTTGGTTACAAGAAATGTAATTTTTTACATTTTTTCCGGCTGTTCAATTTTTAGAATTGCAAGAACATTTCTGAGCGTCTGTCTTACTGCAATACAAAGCATTATTCTTGCGTTCATAAGTTCTTTTGTTTCAGCATTTTTCACACTGCAACTATCATAGAAGCGGTGGAATAATGTTGCAAGGTCGATTGCATATTTTGTGAGTTTTGCGGGGTCATAGAATTTTGCCGAAAGCTCAATCTCATGTGGAAGTGATGCAATATGACGGATAAGCTCAATTTCTCTTTCATTTTCAAGCAATGTCAAATCCGCATTTTCGGGTATTTCAATTCCCTCTGCACTGAGATTTCTTATAAGACTGCATATTCTTGCATGGGCATATTGAACATAAAACACCGGATTCTGCGACGATTTTTCTACAGCTAAATCCAAATCAAACTCAAACTGCGAATTTGCCTCACGGAGATTAAAATAGAATCTTGCGGCATCAATCGGTATTTCATCAAGAAGTGTTACAAGAGTGATAGCTTTTCCGCTTCTTTTTGAAAGTTTTACTGTTTCACCGTTGCGGACAAGTCTCACCATCTGCATAAGCACGACATCAAGTTTACCTGCATCAACACCAAGAGCCGTAAGAGCTGCTTTAAGTCGTGGCACATAGCCATGATGGTCTGCTCCGAGAACATTTATTGCCTTGTCAAAATTACGTGTAACAAGCTTATCATAGTGATATGCAATGTCAGGTACTATATATGTGTATAAGCCGTTTGAACGTCTGAGGACGAAATCCTTGTCCATGCCATATTCTGTAGCCTTGAACCAGACTGCGCCATCCTGTTCGTATGCCTTTCCTGATTCAAGAAGTTTGTCAACGATTTTCTTTGTCTCATTTTTTTCATGGACTGTACTTTCTCTAAACCAGTTGTCATATACAATACGATATTTTTTGAGGTCACGCTCAAGACCAGCTATATTAATAGGGAGAGCATAGTCAACAAGTGCTTTTCTGCGGTCTGATTCTGCCTGTCCGCTGAGAACTGCACCATATTCATCAAAATAATTCTTTGCGTGTTCAATAATATCCATTCCAAGATATACATCTTCGGGCATTTCAAAATCCATACCCTCACCGCTTAAATTATAGATATACTGGAATAAATCATCATTATCTGTATATTTCTGCATAGCTGTCATGCCATTGTCTGAACATAACTGCATATAACGCAAATCAAGAGACTTGCCAAACTTCTCAATCTGATTGCCAGCGTCATTTACATAGAACTCACGTTCTGCATGATAGCCTGCCCAGTCCAGAACGCTTGCAAGACAGTCGCCGATTGCTCCGCCTCTTGCGTTGCCTATGTGCATAGGTCCTGTAGGATTTGCCGAAACAAACTCAACAAGAACACGCCTGCCCTTGCCATAGTATGTTCTGCCATAGTTTTCTTTTTCAGCAAGAACATTTTCAACTACATCAGCAAACCATTTCTTATTCAAAAAGAAGTTCATGAAGCCTGCTCCTGCAATTTCGTAACGCTCAAAAACTGAATTTGTAAGGTCTATTTTTTCGCATATTAGTTCAGCAATCTTTCGTGGTGACATTCTGAATACTCTTGCACATACCATTGCTGTATTAGCAGCAAAATCGCCATGTGATTTATCAGCCGGAATTTCAACTGTGAAATCGGGCAGGGGTTCGGCAGGTGCTTTTCCCTCTGCAACAAGTTTTCCGATTGCATCAATAATAATTTCTCTTAACTGCAAAGATGCTGATTTTATAAGGTCTGACATGGGAATAATCCTTTCTTTTTCATTGATTTATTTTCATAACTATCTCATTATCTGAAAGATATAACGAATTAAGGTCAAGTGTGTATTTAAGATATAGTTTTCCGTTTTTGGCTATATCATTTTCGATTTTATGTGTGTATATTCCAATCTGCATTGAACCATACGGAGTATCATACTGACAATAGTGCTTTTTGCCTGTTTCAAGAGAAAGCACTGAATTTGCAGTACCTTTTCTGACTATTGATGCAGATTCGTTTTTGTAGATTGTAATTGTTGTTATACTGCCTTCAAATCCCGTTGTTTCTGTATCTTCATATGAAATAATATAAGCTTCTCCGAATTGTGTGAAACTTGCTTTTGTAAGAAGTTCTGTTTCACTTTTTTCGTCGTCCTGATACTGAATACTTGTAAGGGAAATCATAACATTATTTTCCAAATAAAAGTCTCCTTAATATGTCTTTTCGTCGAAATTATCTATAGCCTGTTCAAGAAGTTTGTCGATAAAATAAGGCATATTCATTCCGAAATGATTCATAAGTTTTGGATATACGCTGTTAAGTCTTAATCCGGGAGCTGTACCGATTTTGTTAAGAAAAAGAGTTCCGTCATTCTGCAAAAAGAAATCAACTCTTGCAATACCTTTACAGCCTAATGCTTTAAATGCCTTTACCGCTGTTTCACGTATAGTATTATGCATTTCGTTGGGCAAATCAGCAGGGATTTTCAGGTCGTCTCCTGAACTTTTGCGCACCTCTATCGGATTGTATTCCCTGTCTGTTGAGAGAATTTCACCTACATAAGATGCAAATGGTGTATCATATCCAAATACAGCAACTTCTAATTTTCTGCCGTCCACAAATTTTTCAACAACAACTTTATTATCATTTGAAAATGCAATTTTTACAGCTGTTATAAGCTCATTCAGATTATGTGCTGTACTTGTCCCTGCACTGCAACCACTATTTGCAGGCTTTACAGCAAGCGGAAAATCAAGGCTTTCTGCAATCTCAACACATTTTTCGTCAATTCTGTTCAAATCCCTTTGAGTAAGAAGCCGCCATTCTGCCGTTTTTATTCCATAATCGTCAAGAATCATGTGTGTGTGTGATTTATCCATACATGATGCAGATGCAAGAAGTCCGCTTCCTACATATGGTATGCCTGACATATCAAGCAAGCCTTGTATTGTACCGTCTGCACCTTTTTTTCCATGCAGAACAGGAAATATTACGTCAAATCGTCTGATTGTTGCTTCGCCGTTTTCAAGTGTAATAAATCCTCTGTGCAAGGGGTCAGGTGAAAGAATTGCTGAAATGCAGTCGGGATTGAGTTCCCATGAACCATCTGCAATTTCGTCAACGTCACCCTGAAAACAAAGCCAGCGTCCTTTTTTTGTTATTCCGATTGGTGTAACATCGTATTTGTCGCCTGGAATATTACGGATAACTTCTGATGCAGAAGCAAGCGAAAGCTCATGCTCCTGAGAAGTTCCGCCAAATATTACAGCAGTTTTGATTTTTGCCATTATTTTCTCCTTATTGATAAAACAAAATATTCTTTAGTTAATACTATTTTATCACATTTCACAAAAAACTGCAAGTATTTTTTGCAAAAATAAATAATAATTGCAAGAGATGTACATATCAGACAATTACAAACAGAATTATTTGTGCATAATATCAACAAAAATTATGGTATAACAAAAAAACATAGATTTACTTTTCAAAAAACTATAGATTTTTTTTCAGTAATGTTGTATAATAGTAGATGTATAATATTTTTGGAGATGATTTTTTATGATTATGAAAGATTTTATGTCATTACTGACAGATGGACAGTTGGACAGTATCTTAAAAATGCTTTATGGCGATTCGACACTGGAAATAATGAAACAGAAAATACGCCTGACTGATGTGTGCGAACATTTTTCAAAGGCTTCTCCATGTTGTGATGATATAAGTGTTATTTCCGTTCCGGCATATACGGAGATAATGGGCATACCTGTTTTTTTGTCAGCTGATAAGATAATCATCAGCGGAAACGACAATAAAGCTGTATATGTTTCTGATAATATTCCGAAAGGATTCAAACCTGCAAAATTCAAGGAAACAGAAGATATTGCTGATTGCTTTTCTGGATACAGCATATGTTTTTCGGGAGTGAAAAAGCATACATCAAGAAAAAGAGTTCCTGACACTGACTATGATACATTGTGCAGTCTTATAGAGGAAAATGAAAAAAGATGTGTGGAACTTTGCAGAGAAGCTTTGAAAATTGGTGACACCGCACAGTTTTTCCGCTGTTTTAGTGATTCAAAGAAACATATGAACTGCAACTACAAAATACAGGCAGGATTTATAAAAAGTCAGCTTTTTATAAAATATGATGGTGCTGTTTCTGCTGATGACAATATTATAACAGCTTTTGTGCCGTCTTATCGTACAGATGAATATGTTGCAGAAATGGATAGTATTTTCGGTGACGGAAACTGCATAGCAATGAAAATAAGAAATAAGGGAGAATCTGAATTAACAAAATGAAAAATAAAAAACAATGTAACGACGGAATAATCCGCCTGATTCCGCAAAGAAAAAAGGGTATACTTAAACTTATTTTCAGCCGTCTCTTTATGATTATTCTGCTTGTACTTATGCAGATAGGAATACTTCTTTCAATATATCAGTTTTTCCTTGATTTTTTTCCGCATATCAACTTGTTTCTTAGTGTGTTTTCTGTAGTAATGATATTTTATCTTTTCAATGATACTATGGATTCATCTGCAAAACTTACCTGGCTTGGAATTATCATGCTTTTTCCCATTCCCGGAACTATTCTGCTTTTTATCACAAAAAATGATGTGGGTCACAATACACTTAAAAAACGGCTTGCTTTTCTTATGGATTCAACAAAAAAAATACTTCCGCATGATAAACATCTTATGAATAACACAGAACTGCAAAATTCGGGTATGAGTGATTTATGCCGATATGTGAACAGAACAGGCTGTTTTCCGATATATGACAACAATGAAACAGAATATTTTCCTTGTGGTGAGGCTAAATTTGCCTCTGTTTTAGAGGAACTTGAAAAAGCTGAAAATTTTATCTTTATGGAATACTTTATCATAGCAGAGGGCTATATGTGGGGAAAGATTCTTGAAATCCTCAAAAGAAAAGCATCAGAGGGGGTTGATGTTCGTGTAATGTATGACGGAATGTGCGAAATGTCAACGCTTACACATGATTATCCGAAAAGACTTGCTGAACTTGGTATAAAGTGCAAGGCTTTTGCTCCGATTGCACCATTTCTTTCCACGCATTATAACTACCGTGACCACAGAAAAATACTCATTATTGACGGAAAAACTGCGTATAACGGCGGAATAAACTTTGCGGACGAATATATCAACAAAAAGTCACGTTTCGGGCATTGGAAAGATACTGCTGTTATGATTAAAGGAACTGCCGTTCAGAGTTTTACTCTTATGTTTTTACAGATGTGGAATATTGATGTACATAAGCCTGAATGGAATAAGTGGCTTGAAATTCCGAAAGATATTAACATAGCCAGAGACAGGGCAGAGGGCTATATTATGCCGTTCGCAGACTGTCCGCTTGATGATTACAAAGTCGGCGAAAATGTCTACATGGATATGATAAACCATGCAAAAAAATATGTGCATATCATGACACCTTACCTCATTCTTGATGGAGAACTTGAAAACGCACTTAAATTTGCAGCTCAAAGGGGTATTGATGTCAAGATTATTCTGCCTGGTATTCCTGATAAAAAATCAGCTTATGCACTTGCAAAAACTCACTATAAAGAACTTACAAAGGCAGGTGTTAAAATCTATGAGTATACTCCGGGGTTTGTACATTCAAAAGTTGTTGTATGCGACGACAGAAAAGCTGTTGTCGGTACAATAAATTTTGATTACAGAAGTTTATATCATCACTTTGAATGTGCAACTTATATGTACAGGACAAGCTGTATTCCTATGATTGAAGCGGATTTTCAGCAGACATTGACTTCATGCAGAAAAGTAACGCTTGAAACAATAAGAAACGAAAAGCTTTATTATAAAGTTATAGGGCAGATTCTTAAACTTGTTGCACCGCTTTTTTAATTACATAACAAAATGGGAGTGATAACCTTGTTACCACTCCTGTTTTTTATGTACTTTTACGGAAATTTCTGTCTGTAAGTATTCTTGCGGTAATCAATCCTAAAGGAAGTGCAAGAACTATCATAAATGCTTTTGTAAGCCACATTCCTCCGTCTGATATGTTATTCAGTGCCATGAAATATATTCCCTTGTACATGAACATTCCGGGAACCATTATAACAATTGATGGTACAGTCAGCGTTATTCGTGGAAAACCGATTTTCTTTTTCAGTGCAGATGCAAGAAGTCCTGCACATAAAGCACCTATAAATGCACCGATACTTGCCGGAATTGATGTCAATTCCACCAGTTCAAGTCTTAATGTATTCACAATCATTCCGATTATACCTGCTGTAAACGCCATTTTTCCCGTACTGTTGAACATGAGAGAAAAGCCGAATACTCCTGTAAAACTTGCAACAAGTCTGAAAATAACCATAAGTATCGGGTTAAGGTCGAGTACCTGAAAATCAGACGGCGCAAATCTGAATACTGATGCAGTAATCCAGCCTGACAATGTTGCTGTCATTATAATAAGAAGTGCATAGGTGAGACGTTCAATTCCCGAACGCAAATCAAGTTTTGATAAGTCTATCACACCTGTTATAAGCGGAAATCCGGGAATCACAAAAAGCATGGAGCATATATATCCCGAATGGTGTATTGCTGATACATCAAAAAGCAGTTCGGCAAGTTTGATTGACAGAACGTACACACAGCAAGCCGAAACAGTACCCACAGCAACATTTGCAAACAGCGTTATATGACGTTCAAGCAGGAGCTTCCGAACGAAGTTGCCGATACCTGCTCCCAGAAATGCACATATCATCTCAATATATCCGCCCCCGAGCAGAAATGTAAATGCACAGCAGGCAAATGCAGAAGCAAGTGCAAGATGCCACGCCTTGTAATTTGCAGGAAGTGTTTCTATCTTGTCAAGTATGCGGTGAAACTGCTCAACTGAATATCTGTTTGTTCTTTCGGCAAAATTATCAGCAAATTCTTCAATCCAGCTTAATTTATGCGTGTTTACTCCGGTAGTACTCAACGAAAGTGCATTTGTATATGTTTCGCCGTTCTCAATGCAGGTGTATGCAATTGCAAGAAGTCCTATATCTGCATTACACGTTATATTCAATGCACGGGAAATCTTGTTCATAGATGCCCTTACTCTCCATGCTCCTGTACCTGCCGAAAGCATGAGCAGTCCAACACGTCCGACAAGTGACGCTTTTTCTTTCAGTGATGCTTCAGATGCAGGAATGATATTTTCCGTATCAATAATATTATACCAGTTTATAGTCATATGTTGATTTCTCAATTGACTCATTGAAAAGTCTCCTTTATTTAATTTTTCTTCTGCAATATTATACCATATACTACTTTTTTTGTCAAGTTCTGAATTTGTTCTGTCACGGAAATCAATTTTGTTGGTTAAAAAATATAATTGCACTTAAAATGGATACTTTTGAGTAATTTTTAATATGAAATTTAGATGTTTAATGTGGTTTACTATGGCAAAAATTGCATAATTGTTAGCATAAAAAACAAAAAACTTTGAAAATTGATTTCCGTGTTGTTCTGTAATATTGAAGCATATAAAAAATAGTTCCCACAAAGAAACTTTCAATTATAGTATTTTTGATTATAAGTTCAAAATACTATGGTATTTCTATTGACATAACAGTTTTTTTGATGTATAATATCAGTAAAATAAATTGAAATTTATAATATTCGTTCGGAGGTATATATGGATAATCAGTTATTATCATTTCTTAAATCTTTAGAGAACATTTCTTTTGCAACCCCAACTGATAGTGATATTGAAAAATTACAAAAATTATCTTCAGGTAGATTGCCAGCAATGTTTATCGCTGCTTATTCAAAGTCTGTTCCTGCTGATGATGTAGAGTATGGTGATTTTATTTTTTACGGGATAGATAGAATATTTGATGAAAACACGGACTATGTTCCCGGTACTAACCTATTGCCGTTAGGTTTATTTACGTTTTCTTCTACATTTGATGGCGATAGTATTTGTTTTGATATGAACGATTCTGATTTCCCTGTATATCAAGCTCGCATTCCCTGTTAAGCGGTGAGGACGATATTTCATATTATAAAGGTGAAATGTATACGCTTCCCTTTAATTATCAAAATGTAATTAAAGTTGCTCCTAAACTTGCAGATAGCTTTGATGAGTTTGTTATAAAGCTGCAATCAGGAGAAGCAGAAACATTTAGTGTTACTGATATGATTGAAAGGTTATAATGCGATAAATTCTGATTTATGCGAATAAACAAATAATTAAAATAAGCCCGAAAGCAGTTACAAAACTACTTTTGGGCATTACTTCTATATGAGTATTTTTAGCCATAGCATTTCTTGATTATAAATTAAAAATACTATGGTATTTCTATTGACATAACAGCTTTTTTGATGTATAATATCAGTAAAATAAATCGAAATTTATTAGTTGTAACGTGCAGAGGTGAAATTATGATGTGGCTGAAACCAGGTGATTATAAAAAGCAAAAGTATATAGAATTGAGATTATATGCGCCTGAAAACGAAAAAATTCTATTGGATTTTAATCCTCTTAAGATTTCTGAAGAACCTGACTGGAATCCAGCATGGGAGGAGTGGCACTGCTATCCTACACCTTTACGGATATATAAGCAAGATTATGAACTCTTAATGGATTATTTCAATAGAATATACCCTATCCAAGACGCATTTGACGGAACAACTGAACCTGTTTTTGATGTCTGTTTTTATAATTGGATTGGTAAGGAAGATTGGTTTAAAATCATTTCTGAAATAGAACAAGAATTAGATAGCATTTCTGCTGATAAACAATCTTTCTTCATGGATTTTTTGAAGTGGCTGAAGAAAGCTCTCAACTATACATCTATCATTATTGTTGATGGTAATTTGTAACTAATTACTATGTTCTTGAATCTGATTTATACGAATAAATAATTAAAATAAGCCCGAAAGCAGTTGCAAAACTACTTTCGGGCATTACTTTTATTCTTAATATCAGAATATACCTAAATCCATAATCTGCTTGAATGTAAGCGGATTATGATGTGCAAGGTCATTTCTTGCTTTTCGCATTTTTTCAAGCAGTTTACATTCACTTCTGTCAGCTATGCCCTTGCTGGAACATAGTGTATAAAGCTGTGCTATCTCAACATCATTTGTCTTGTCGATTCTTTCATTGATTGAATTTGTAATCGGCAGATATTTTTGTATTTTCGATTCGTATTTCTTGACAATTTTACTTCTGTAATCCTCAATGCGTGGGAAAACAAGTCTTATCTGTGCTTCCCATACACCGTCGTTGACCTGTTCTTCAAGTCTTGTGCATTTTATGTTGTTTTCCTCAAATATCTTTTTTGTAGTTTCAATCGGCTCACGTATAAGGTCAGCTTCTGCCGAAACAAGCAGTCCTGCATTTTCAACATTATTGTTTGCTATATTGCTTGCGACTTCTGATAAATAAAGTTTCTGTATTCGGCTGTATGGCAGTGACGAAATCATTGTAAGGCAGAGCATCATACAGTCGTAATCCGTGATATAGTCCGAAAATTGCAGACACTCAACATAATCTGAACTTCTGACATTCGCACCGTGAGTTACAAGAATGAATATGCCATGTTCCTCCGTTGTACAGTTTTCGGTATACTCATTTACTGATTTTATCCATGACTGTGCAGTGTGCGGGTCAATTCCTACTGCGCAAACAACAAGCGTATGAAGTGGTGTATCTTTACAAGATGCTACATAGCGTTCACGGCTTATGTGTACGGTCGGCAAATATCTTACTCTTACGGATTTCGGGCAGAATTTGTGTAGAATGTATTCCCCTGAATCAGCAATTCTTTCTGTAGTTTCACCGTCTAATTTTATAGGTTCACCTACGTCATGCACTTCAAAATTCTTGTCATTTTGTAAAACACGCATTGAAATTTCATCTGTCATTACATCAAGAAAAGGTACAGCATAAGGAAAATTGAGTACCACAGATTTACCCGAATCAATAAAGTATTGTACATCTTCGAGGAAACGCACGGAATTAACCATGCGTTTCCACCACATTTCACCCATTATCATTCGCTGTCACCTTCTCCGAAATATTCGCTCATCTTCTTTTCGACATCTTCCTGCTTGCCGAGCATTTCTCTGAAGCTTTCAGTTGCAAACATATAGTAGTCGCCCTCTGAACTTAATACGTTCAAGTCCCACATTTCATGCAGAAGTTCCTGAAGCTGTTCACGGCTTATATTCTTGATGCGTGTTATATCGTATGTTTCAGCAATTCTTATAATATCGTCCATAGTGTAGCCCTTATTTGACGGCTCTGTATAGCAAAGATACGAGAGAATAAGTGCAATAATATGATATTTACTGTGTCCGGTTTCTTCTGTAAAGAGAGTAATTTCAAGTTTTTCGTTTACTTTATACATAAACTGACTATCGGAGAGAACTTTCTTGAAATGTTCCTCTGTAACTTCATATGATGGTGTACTTATTTCGCTGTAGCCTGCATAGTCATCTTTCATTGCCTCAATAAGTTTCTGACAATAAAGCTGTATAAGACCCGGGAAATAGTTTGTCTTTGCAAGGATAAGTGAAATTACATCAGACTTGAATCTGAATCCAAGATAAGCAAGCGTATTTGTGAGAAGTTTTATTGCCTCTGGTCTCTGGAACGGACGGACAATTATTGAATTAAGGTGAATAAGTGTTGAGTTATTTCCAATCATTGCTTTATGGTCGTAACGGCTAAGGTTATGCAGACCTGCCATTACAATCTTAAAGCGGTTTGACGGAAGATTTTTCAATGCAGTAATTGGGATATTTCCGTTATCTATGCTTGTACCGATAAATTTATCAGCTTCATCAAGCATAAGCAGAAGATAATTTATCTTTGTCTGCGGATTATCGTCAAGAAGTCGCTTTTCGATGTGCGCTGAAAGTACATTCCAGTCATCACACTGACAACCCTCATCAAGTATTCCTGCTATAACCAGTTTAGATGATACAACTTTTGCCGCTTCTGTATAGTCAAGGTCTTTTATTTCAACAAGCACTGCACGGTCATTGTTTGCATTTCCGTCAATATTACGCTGTGCCATTTTAAGCAGCGCACTTTTTCCAAGCTGTCTGCCTCCGTATACAAGGTTTGCACCCTCTGGAGATTCAATAGATGTAAGTTCAGCCTCACGACCTGTAAAAAGTTCAGGAGGCATATTCTGATTAGATGCTTCAACAAACGGCTGATAGTAAGCAAAAGGCATTGTAACAGCCATAAGCATCTTGTTTATGTCTGTTTTTGTATAATGCTTTGCAAGATACATGAGTATAACTCTGTCAATCAGAATGAATGTTCTTGCGAAAGATTTTTCCTCTTTGATTTTTCTTGCAAGCTTTCTTCTTTCGTCCTGATTCATGGCAAAATCAAGAAGTACAATTGTATGCTTTGCAACAGTATTTACATTGCGGAACGTTTCCATAAGGTCTTTGCTGTTGAATTTTCCGTAAAGGCAAAGAACTCTGAATCCCTCACTCTGTGCAGACGAACTGAAAGCGGGTATCGGGTGAGGATAATTTATTTTACCTGTCTGTTTCTGACAATATACCATATATGAATCATAGGAATTTGTGCCATCAACAGTTACAGTACAGTTCAGAATACCAAGAAATGAAAGAAGTTTTTCAATTCTGTCTGCTCCAGCCGGCGACCTTAAAAGCCAGTTGTTGATAAGTCCACAACCGCCCTTTACGTCTTTCATGGCATTATTTGTAAGCTGTTTCATAGCTCTTTCAAGATTCTTTATTCCTGCCTGTTTCATTACAGAAGCGTCAAGATAAGTACCACTTCCATAGACAATACGATAATTCGTCTGATGCTCATTCATGAATCCATGGAAAAAGCTGAATGGTTCTACTGTATAATCATCAACTGTCTTTGTATCGTGACGTCTGATGCAGTTAAGCATATACTCCGCTACAGTATAGTTCTGGTCTTCAATCATAGCAGCAATACTTTCTTTTGGATATACGCCGAAATCATATTCGGGCTTGTCGGCAAGTTCTGAAAGTTGTTGTTTAAGTTTTTCACCCTGTTCAGAGGCATTTACCGCAATTCTGTTGCGTATCACATCAAGGAACATCATATAAAAGCCGTAATCGCAAGTAATACGGGTTATTTTGTACCATTGAAGCGATGTTTCAAGCATACTTGTCTTTTCGCCGTTTATATCGGAAATTCGTCCGTAACTTTCGTACATCTCAATTTCATCGCTGAAATCGTGATAAAGTTCTTCAAAACGCTGTTTAGCCTGTTTTTGACATTCGTTAAGAAATTCAAAATACTTATGCTCCGAAATTGATGCTATCTGCATATCATCGCCATAATTCTTGATTAACCTGATACTTCTGAAATTATGTTTCGATTCTATTTCACTTAAAATTTCTGTTATTCTGTTCTCAAAGCTGATAAGTTCTGTTGTTGCATGATGTTCTATTCTGCTAAGAATGTTGAAACTTTTCCAGCCAAGGAAAGTTGAATGAAGTTCGGGGAAATACTTTTCATTCAGAAGTATGTCATCACCTCTGAGGAAGTCAATGAACATATATTTCTTTGTGCGTGGGTCATAAGTTCCGTTCATTTTTGAGAGAAGTTCAACTGCTGTCATGCGCAAGCTTTCATTGCCCCAGTTAAAGCCGCCATTTTCTGCATTTGTTTCACATGATTTTATAAGTTCTGTAAGATAATTTACAATATCGGGAGCAGTTTCTTCATAAATTCCTTTAGCATATGGATTGTCATTTGTTTCAGAGTTTTCAGCAATTGCAACCCAATCGCATATGCATGATACCATTCTTCTTATTGTGGTAACCATATTTGTGCGTTTTCCACTCTTGATTTTATCATGCGGTCTTGAAACGTGTCTGCCCTCGCTTAGTATCATATCTCTTGCAAGATTCCAATAATAATCAATGTATGAATCAATCTTCTTGATGTCTATATCATCAACGTTGAGCGGTTTTTTATCCCTGATAAACATTTCAAGAATCTTTGATTTTACAAACGAAAGTTTAGTTACATCATTTGCAGCTGCTATATTAAGGCACTTTCTCAAATCATTATCAGGATTTATGAACATATATTCCCTTGCACGTCTTACCTGTCCTTGACTTTCATAAGCTTCAATACGTTTATCAGCAGCTTCTCCGCAGGCAATTGCTTCGGCTATTATCTTGTCCATAACAGAAGTATTTGTCTTGTAATCTGCAAAAATATCAATTCCATAGCCTGTTTTCGTCTTGAAACTATAGAGAGTATTTATAAGCGGAGTGAGTGATGGATATTTCTCGCCATATTCATAGGATTCAGCAAGTACAAGAAAATCATCAATACCATAATCGGGAACAGACTGATTATTAAATAAAGAATGAAGTACAGCAGAGCCGAAAAGCGTATTATTCATATCATTTGTAAGACGTTTTGCGTTTGCAAATGCAGAAATAACCTCTGAACTTACATACTCCTTTGAGAGCAGTGGACTGTTGAAAGCGTATTCAAATGCACTGTTTAAAGCTTGTACGGCATTACTTACATAGATTGTAGAACCGTCCTCATTTGTGTATTCTTTTGCTGATGATGCTGAAATATCTGATGCTGTTTTAAGATAAGTGAGGAGACAATAAAGCTGATTTGGATTGAATATGCTAATCTTGTCTGAAATATCCGTATCTGTGATATTAAGTTCATCAAAAGCTGTATCATCTGTATACGATTCATAAGCAGTCTGCAATGATTCTTCCTGCTCCTCCAAAATGAGTTCCTGCTCGTCCTCGTCATCTTCTTCATCGATTTCAAAATCTTCCTGCTGTTGATTCTGATTGAGTTCTTCAAGCTTTTTAACAAGCAATTTCTTACGATCGTTGCTTGCTGAAAGCTTACAGTATTTTTCAGCGTTTTCATAGTCGCCCATTTCAAAATAGACTTCTGCCATTTCAATATACATAGAGTTTTCTCTTACTGAATACTGTTCAGCAATTTTATTATCCTTGACTATTTTAAGCCAGTCTTGAAGCTGACCTATTGCAGACTGATAATCTTTAAGTCCACGATAACAGCGTTCTTTTTGAGAAAGATAATTAAGCATACGTCCGTGTTCGTCAGGGTCGCACATCTCAAAAAGCGTATTTGCCACACTTATTGCTTCGGGATAATTCTTGAATCGCATATTAATCTGCAAAAGCGTCTCATATGTACCCTTTTTCTTGATTTCCTTGTCTGAATACTTCTTTATAAGTTTCTCAATTTCTTTACCATAGCTTTCATTTTCGCTAAGTTTCCATAAGTGCATATAAGAAAGCAGAGTATATCCGAAAGCTTCCTCCCATTCGTCCGTATCAAGCAGTTTTTTACACACTGCGATAGTTTCATTGTATTTCTGATTACTGAAAAGCATTTTCGGTGTCTGCTCAACAGGTGCAGGCGGTGGAGACTGTACAGCCGACTTGCCGTTTTCGATACCAACAGCATAATATTTCTTCATGCGTTTCATCAAAGTAAAGCTGACAGGAATATTGACGTTTCTCTTGACTGTCTTTTTAAGAGTCTTTTCAAGAGATGATGCAGAAACATCAGCCAGCTCAAACGGATATTGTTCACCGCTGTCAGCCGTGATTGTACCTGACTGCTCTGTAAACTTGTATACTGTTATCTTGCCTGTAAATGTTTTTGTTGTGTCAATTTCATCAGTTTCTGTCTGTTCAATGTTATCTTCCTCTTTTGAAACTACAATATCGTCCTTGTACTTGTCAAATGTCTGCGCCATTTTAATTGACGGATAATATGGTTTCAGTTCAGAGAGATTTTTTTCAATACTTTCTGTTTTTGCAAATGCCCTGCCGTTTTTCATGCCTAAATACATGATAATATCAATCAGAAATGTGCTGTCGGGTATATTGCCTATATTTTCCGCAAGGAAATTAACTGCTCCTAAATCTTTTATTTTTTCGGAGCATATTCCTATAACTTCTACTGCTTCAGCAAGATTTTCTGTATTTCCCTCAATTATATATATTGACGCAAATACAGCAGAAATAGCATACAGACTATCATCTTTTTTGTCAACCGCACCATGATATGCAGTACAGTAAGCATTTCGGAGATTATTTCCATAAAAGAATGATTCTGCCGATTTATAATAATCATTGTTCAGAAGCGTAAGATAAGCATAATACATATTTGCTTCGGGATTACATTCAAGCTCCATTTCAACCATAGTGTCCCATGTAATATTCATAGCTTCAGCTATTGTCTTATTATCATGACTTGTCAGAAATGTCTGATACTTGTTATATGATGGATTAAGTGCTTTTTTAGCATCACTGTCAATTTCCTTGAAAACTTTGGAAATCACCTCTTTATCACATTCCACACGGGGAATTTCAACTTTTCCTAAAGTGAATTTTTCCTGCAGAAAAGGTATTGTCGTTATATTCTGTACAGTTCCGCTGTATGCGAACTGTTCTGCTCCTGAAATATCTTCATATCGCAGAAAAGCTGTTGATGTAATCTGTACAGCCAGCGACTCTTTGCCGTCGTTTTCAATGATAACTCCATTGATAATCTGTCCGTTTCGTTGTGTGATTTTTACAGACGTTCCAGCCTGCATGGCTGATAGTTTTTCGTTAATCAAACTCATTTTGATTCCTCCATGTTAAAAATTTTGTATCATAATCACGATACACCATTATTATACAACATATTATTACAAAAATCAATACTTTTTTACAAAAATAATTTTTCCGAAAAAAACAGACCTGCCGTTTTGACAAGTCTGTTATTTTTTTTAATTTTCTGCTATATTAATTTCAGGAATAGCTATTTCACTATCATATTTTATGCCATTGTATTCTCCGTCGCCTAATTTGTCTCCTAACTTAAAATGCAATTCTAATTCTTTCGGATTTTTTGCTGAATATATATCAAATAAAACAATATTTCCTCTTTTGTCAAGTTCAAAAAAAACAGACTGAAAATCAGATGCAATAAATCCGCTTGTGATGCCGTTTTCTGTTTCGTAAATTAAAGAATTGTTGTCAATGACAACCATATTTCTGATATAATCATAAAGACTTCTTCTTATATTTTCGTATGCAATAACAGATAAATTAAAAAATAATCCTCCTTCTGATACACGCTCATCAGTATTATTTCCGTTAATATTCAGAATCTGTCTGCCCCATTCCTTATACTGCCATTCTCCTTTCTGCATAATAAATTCACCATAATAACTGTCTGTATCGTTTTCAATTGTTGTATACTGACATTTATTTTTGACATCACATACTGTATAACCCGTACCGCCTAAATAATATGCTTCATCATTCACATAACAGGTATAATAAAATTCAACATTACCCTCTATTGTACTTGTCAGATTTTCAGAATCAACAATCATCTTGAGAAGTTTTGCAGTTTTATCTGAATTTACAATTTCTTCAAGTGTATCTGTTATTATTGATGTGTCCTGATTTTCCGCAGTATATGTTATATTGGATTGAGAATCATATATTATTGTGCCGTCAGTTGAAATTTCAAGCGTGTTCACTCCGTAGAAAGCTGATGACGGTCTTTCTCCGTTGTAATGTACCATCCACTTCAATTTTTCTACAGCTTCACATAATGGAAGTAATTCAGTATCCTGAACAGAGAAATTATAATTGCTCTGCCCCTGACTGCTTGTATAAAATAAGGCTTTTGTACTTGATATTTTTTCGGAGAGTTGGTTTGTAACTCCTGAATATACTTCTTCATAAAATTCAGGTGACGACCTGAAACATACTGACTGCTTTTCATTATCATACAGTATTCTGAAACTGCCATCAGGCTTGATAACTCCGCCAAATGAACCTGAACTGAAAAATCTCATTTCTGTTTCGTCTGCATCATAATTATCTATTATTTCAAATTCATCAATGTGATTTGCAAATGCTTCTGAAAGCCGTCTGCCTGTACCCTGTCCAATATTTCCAACAATGCAGTTCCAGTCGCAGTAAGGAAGATACTTTGCAATTATACCGCACAATGATTTATATAAGTCGAAAGCGTTATATTCAGTTGATTTCTCACCATCTCTATCAATATATAAACAACCGTTGCTGTCAATATTCAATGTATAGCTTTCTGCGCCTCTGATTGTAAGGGTTAATGCTTCGGATTTTGTATTGTTCAAATATCTTGTGTCATCTGCCGGAGTAAATTCTTTAATCGCTGTCATAATTTCTTTTACTGCATCATCAGGCAATGCACCAAATGATGTATAATGTCCGTCGGGTTTACTGTATTCGCCCATAACAGAAAGAGCTATTCTGTATTCTGATATTTCAGTTTCTATGTCAGAACTTGTTTCTATATCACTGCTCATCATTGATGAATCAATACCGCCTTTGAGATTTATGACAGCAAGTCCGCACAAGCCTGTAATAAGTACAGCAGATGCCGCAAAAGCTCCCCATTTTGACCAGTTCACTTTTGGAGCGTATTCCACATGACTTACGCTGTCCGCATATTCGCCGTCAGGTTCAGCAGAAAGTATTGTCTCCATTTTTGTCTTAAATTCGTCACTGCACTTGATTCTGTCAAGATGATTCTTATAATCGCTCTTTTTCATTACGATTCCTCCAATTCAAGTTTTAATTTTTGTCTGCCACGCTGTAACAATGAACTTACTGTATTTTCGTTTTTGCCTAATATTTTAGCAATCTCATGTATCTTATACCCCTCATAATAATACAGGTATATTACAGAGGAATATTTTGTCGGCAATGCTCTGATTTTTTCACGGATTTCACTCTCTCCCGATTCAAAATTATAATACGCCAGTTTTTCACTTGTTTCATCAAGTGACTGTGTATGGCTGATTCTGAAACTTCTTTTTAAATTCTTGCACTTGTTTACAGCTACTTTCAATAGCCACGCTTTTAAATGTTCGTCACTCTCAAAATTAACAGGCTTTGTATGCAGAAGTAAAAAAATATCTTGTGTTATGTCCTCCGCTTCGGCATAATTTCCGCTACACGCATATGCTGTCCTTAACACCATATCACCATACTTTCTGAAAGCGTATAATGATATATTACTTTCATTCATCTCTATCCCCCCTCTGCTTATAATACAACTGAAAAGACTATTTTCGTGCATTTTCAAAAAGTTTTTTTACATAATAAAAAGCGACCGTAATTCAGTCGCTTTTGTTATTATAATCGTGGGTCAACAGGTTCACTTTCAAATGCAAGTACGCCGAACACACATTCATGAACTCTGTAAAGCGGTTCTTTTTTTACAAAGCGTGTCAATGATTCCATACCCAACGAAAATTCTTTCAGGGCAAGTGTACGCTTGCGACTAAGTGAACGCTTTTTCAGTCTTTGCAGATGATATGATTCAAGATATTCTGCACCATAAATAATTCGCAGATACTCTTGTCCACGACATTTCACGGCAGGCTGTAAAAGTTTGTTTCCCTGCACTGCAATAAACGTTTCAGGCTTTACAACCATACCTTCTCCGCCGTTTCCAGTGAGATTCAGCCACCATTCAATACCATTCTGCACGCTTGTTTCATTCTCCGTATCAACGCATATATATGGTGTCTCCATGAAAATGCTGTCAATGCCTGTTATGTATTTCTTTATCGTTTCCATGTGCCATACGTGCTTTTCACCGCTGAAAACTTTATCTTCACAAGCAAGAATATGAAATGGTGCTATCCTGTAATCATCAACAGAAGATACAGTCCAACAGTATTCGCCGTATGCTTTTTTATAATTCTGTATATCAGACAATTTACTGTTAAACTTCTCAAGAAGTTCACCTAAATTCACATTCTGTCCGGAGGTTATGCGGTCAACGTCATAAGCAATATTTTTTCTTGTGCAAGCCTGCTCCAGAGCTTTCACTGATGCAGATAATCCGCCTAAACCTGCACGACCTGTCGGGGCATACTGCGTACGGATAAGACCTTGTGCTTTTTCGCTCCACGGCATTAACTCTGTATCAAGACAAATCCAGTCTGTATTGAAATCCGTCCAGAAATCTGTTTGTGTGAGGACATTATTAAGCCTGTCAAGAATTGCCGTTTCAGTGTCAGTATTTTCAAAAAAGCGTCTGCCTGTTCTGGTATAGATTATGCCGTTTGAGCCGTCAGTTATGCCGAAGCGTTCTCTTGCTGTATCGGCATTTCTGCAAAGTACAATAACCGCACGTGAACCCATGTGCTTTTTCTCACATACGACATTCTTTATTCCTTTGCTTCTGTAATACTCAAACGCTTGCAACGGGTGTTCAAGAAATCCGTCAAGATTACTTGTTTCACATGGTGACATGGTAGGCGGTAAGTAAATCAACCAATGAGGGTCTGATGAAAATCTTGACATTATTTCAAGTGCAGCTGCTGAATTATTTTCATGAATATCAATCGACTGAATAAGTTCTGTAGTAATATGAAGTCTGCGGTTGAAATCACCGACTGTAAGCATATCACCCATATTTTCATCAAAAGTCTGCTCCAGTGGCTTTACTGGTTCATAATACTGCTGGAGTGCATCAACGCTGACAATCTCTTTTTCGGGATAACGAAATGCTGTAAGTTTTCCACCGAAAACACAGCCCGTATCAATACAGAAAGTCTTGTTAAGCTGTCGCACTTCTTTTCCTGCAATATGACCATAAACCACTGTTGCACGACCTCTGTAATCAGCTGTCCAGTCAAGACGAACTGGCAAACCGTATTCATCTTTTTCACCTGTTGTTTCGCCATATAAGCAAAATTCACGCACTCTTGCTGAACCTCTGCCAATGTACTCCTGTTTTATTCCTGCATGAGCAATAACAATTTTTCCATAATCAAGTACATAGTGACTTATAAGACCATCTATGAATTTTGCAACTTCTGACTTAAATTCATCACCTTTTGCCTCTATTTCAGCTATCGTCTTATCCATACCGTGAGTAGTTGAAACTGGCTTTCCCCTAAGATATTTCAGCAGTTTTACATCATGATTTCCTGGAACTGCTATCGCATTACCCGATTTAACCATATCCATTGCAATCCGCAGAACATCAGCATTTCTGTTTCCTCTGTCGCAGAAGTCACCTAAAAATGCTGCTTTTCTGCCGTCGGGGTGAATATATCCGCATGATTCCTTAATATAGCCAAGATTTTCAAGGAGCATTTCAAGTTCATCACAACAGCCATGAATATCCCCGATTATATCAAGCGGACTATGTTCGTCTGTCATGTTATTCCACATTTTTGTGCGTATAATCTCAACATTTTCAAGCTGTTCAGGTGAGTTTATCACGTAAACAAAACGGAATCCCTCACGCTTCAAGCCCTTTATACTGCGCTTTACGTCTCTGCAATGCTGACTTATTACTCTTTCAGGAAGATTTCTGTCTGAACGTGCTTTATTTCGCTCCTGCATCAGACTTTCAGGCATATTAAGTACTATTGCCACTGCATGAACATTCTGTTCCCTTGCAACTTCAAGCACCTGTTTTCTTGCACTCTGCTGAACATTTGTTGCATCAATTACAGTAAGTTTCATGTTGTCAAGTCGCTTGTTTGCGGCATAGAAAAGCAAATCAAACGCCTGACCTGAAATATTCTGATTATTTTCGTCATCAGATACTATGCCACGAAAAAAATCTGATGACAAAATTTCTGTTGAAAGAAAATGTTTTTTTGCAAATGTTGATTTTCCCGAAGATGTACCTCCGATAAGTGCAACAAGGCAGAACTCTGGTATTTCTATTCTGAATTTATCCATTTTTCGTAAACACTCCCATCTGTGTCGGTGTTCCGTAAATTTCGTCACAATCCCCTATTCCGCTGATTTCACAGGTATAACCGAATTTCTCACATATATACTCTGTCCATGCCTTAAATTCTGCTCTCGTCCACTCAAAGCGGTGGTCATTGTGGCGGAGTTTATCACTCTGCAAAAACTGATAATTTGTATTGTACTCCTTATTAGGTGTTGTAAGTATGACTGTTTTCGGTGACGCAAATTCAAATACCGAACGCTCAAAAGCAGAGATTCTCATAGGCTCTATATGCTCAATAACTTCAACAACACACGCACAGTCGTAACCCTCAAAACGCTTGTCTTTATATGTCAGTGATGCCTGCATAAGAGTGAGCTTATTTTTTCTGTAGGACTGCATTCTGTCAAGATGAAGTCTTTCAGCAGCCTTTTCAAGTACATTTACAGATACATCACACGCTGTAACTTTTCTTATCTGCTGTTCATTTAGCAGAAGTGATGTAAGTCTGCACTCTCCACAGCCTAAGTCGATTACACTTGTCGCACCACTTACAAGCACAGCATCTCTGACAGCATTAAGTCGCATTGTGTTAAGCGGAGTATGTGCCTCTTTTTCAACTGTTTCAGGTTTTTCAGTATCTTTTTCAATATCTTCATCATCAAGAAGAATATCAATTGCTTTTCGTGCATAGCTTTTCTTTGCCGAAAAATAGCGGTATGCAATTTTCTCTTTATACGGGTGTTCGGCAAGCCAGCCCTCACCATGTTTAAGCAGTTTTTCTATTTCGTCTTCTGAAATATAGTAGTGTTTCTGTCTGTCAAAAACAGGAATAAGCACGTATATATGATTGAGAAGTTCCGAAAGTTTTACAGTTCCGCTTATTGTCAAATCAATATACGGAGATACGCCCCATTCAAGAAAACGCTCATCAAGGTGAGTGCGTTCTGTCTGAACTGTATACCCAAGCGGTTCAAAAAGCTGTTTTGCAAGTTCAGTGTCGCCACCGTCTTTCAATGAATAGATGCAGGCAGTCAGTTTAAGCGGAGTGTCTGCGAGTTCCTGTTTTTTATCGCATCTTCCAATCATTGCCGTACCGAAAACACGGGAAATAGCTGTACTCATAAAAGAGGTAGAAGCATATGGTCTGTCATTGACATAATCAAACAAACCGCCGTCTTTACTGCCAAGTTTTCCACGTGCAAGGTCTATTGAGTCAATATCAAGTAAAAGTGCTGCTGTTGTACGTTCATTGCTTACTTCCGTGTAAAAAACATACGCTTTACCGAAATTCAACTCAAACTGTTGTGAGCGGTCGGGATTCTTATGCAGTAAAAATCCAAGATTCTGCGTGTTTTCGCCCTCATACGTAATGGTTAATAACAAATATAATCTCTCCTTTCATATGTAATTAACGTATTATTATATCACGACTATATGAATTTGTCAAGTTTTTTTCAAAAAAACATCATATCAACCAAATCGCATACAATATATTTATGCAATCATACAAATCTCAAAAAAAATTCGTCTTTTTCACCCTTAAAATGCACTTATACAAAAAGGAGGTTTTCTATATGAAAAAAATCACATCATTTTTAGTTGCATTGATGCTTTTAACAGCTGTATCGTGCAGTGAAAAGCAAAATCCTGAAATGCCTGAAAACTCACCTGCGCAGAATTACACAGCAGAAAAGCTTTCAAATGTAGCGAATTATAAGAAAGAAGCACTTGATTTGCCAAAAGAAATAATGCAGGTTTATACGTTCATGCCGTACAATGACGGAAATGAGTATCTGCTTTTAGGTACAGGCAGATATACTCCGCAGTTCTGGAAAACTAATGCAGATTTTACAGAGTTTGAGGACGTTGAATTTCCTGAATTTGACATAGGCAAATCATACGACCTTGACACAGCAAACGACGGTACAACAGTTGTTTTTGTGAATCATGCAGACTATGGCGACCTTCCACCGATAAGTCCTTATGAATATCCCGAAAATTATGACGAAGAACTCTACGACGCTAATGCAGAATATAAGTTCATGATTAAAACTTTCAAGGACGGCAGGCTTGTTTCCTCTGCTGATGTTTCGGGATATGGCGGTATTGCTGAAAAATCAAGCAATATCAATGGTGTATACTCAGACGGTGAAACAATTATTGCTAAATTGTCAGGTGCATACGAAGTTTTCGGTATTGACGGCAACTATATATGCGAACTTGAATACGACAGCGGAGATATTGAGCAGATAGGTCACGACAGAACAGGCAGGCTTATTTGTGCCGTATCGTATGAAGAAAATGACGAAGACAAGCTAAAAATCTGTCTCATAGGTAATGACGGAAAACTCACTGACTTAAACAATGTTACATATGATTTCAGCGAAAGTGTACAAGGTATTCAGCAGGGAACAGGTGAATATGATTTCTTTATATGGTCACGCTCGACTATTTTTGGTGTAAAATCAGGAAATTATGATATTGTGCCGTTGATGAATATGAATGTTGCAGGATTTACTTCTGATGTACTCAAAGGTGTTCTGCCTCAATCCGACGGCAATATGTCAGCCATGTTCAATAACCGCAGTGATTTCAGTGTGAACTTTAAAAAATACATTCCACGCACACCTGAAGAAATGGAAAACATAAAAGTTTTAACATATGGTGTATGCGAATTTGAGGGACAGACTCAATATATACAAGACAAAATCAATGCATGGAATGATGAAGGTCACGACTTTATGCTTGAATTGAAAGCATACATAGTCAAAGAAAACAGCAACGGAACAGGTCTTGAAATCAGCGACCTTGCAGAAGATGCACTGTCAGGCAATCTTCCTGATTTACTGGAAGTTTCCTCTGTTAATGCTATCAACAATATCAATCTTGGCGAAATGGGTGCATTGTGTGATTTGTATGAATTTATCGACAATGACGAAACATTATCAAGAGATTCATTTGTGCCGAATGTGCTTGAATGTATAGAAGCTGACGGCAAATTGTATTCGCTTTCTGATTACTTCTCTGTCAATGCTGGAAAATTAGCAAAAACTAAATTTGTCGGTGACGCAGAGGACTGGACTTTTGAAAAATATGTTGACATGATAATAAATCCGCCGATAGAAATAGAAATTGCCTACGATTCAAAGCAACAGCGAAAATGGGATATTGATTTGACTGATTGGATTGACAGAGAAAATGCTACCTGTCATTTTACAGATGAAAGCTTTGTAAAATACCTGAACTGGTGCAATGAGCCTGATAATATCGAATCTGATTATCCTGACTGGAATAATCAGGAGACATCATACGAAGAAGACCAGAAAAACTATGTAAAACAACAGCGTAAATACATGGACGACAAGGAAATTTTCTCATACATGAACTTATATGACTATGCTGATTACGCACAATGTATAAAAGGTCAGTTTGCAGGTGAGCCTGTTACTTTTATTGAAACTCCGATACTTGACACGAACAACAATATTGCAATAACGGCAAATTCCGAAAACAAGGAGCTTGCATGGGAATACCTCAAATCAACAATATCAAATGAAACATATACCAAAAAAGAAAGTGAATTTCATGGATTTCCCATAACAAAAAGTGGTCTTGAAAAGCAGAAAAACTATGAACGCACTCACTACAACGACTATACACAATATGATGAAACAAAAGACGACCCATACTGGGCAGATTATCATGGATTGGTGTATATGCTTGGTTTCTCAATATGCGGTGAGTATGCAATACAGATTGGTGAAATAACAGACGATGATGTCAAAGCAGTAGATGAAATCATCTCAAAAGCAAAGCCATATAATTATTCTTTAAGACTGACAAATGACTGCTATAATATTATCAATGAAGAAATAGACAACTTTTTCAATGGCGGATATACTGCTGAACAGTGTGCAGATGTAATCCAAAGCAGAATGAGCATCTATCTTTCTGAACAATTCAGCTGATAAAAATATTCTGTACTACAGCAATTACACTATAGACAAATCAGAAAAAATATGATATAATAGATAGTATTGTGGAAGCGAAGAAATAAGTTTATATGGAAAAAATGACAAGCGATTGTCCTGGAGGAATACACTATGAGTTTTATTGATTCATATAAAAGGATTGAAAAACTATGCAGCGAAATATATGGCGATACTCATGGTCTATCAATTTATATTGATGAAATGATTGGTGCGCCGAACGGCTCCTATTATGTGTCAGGCTGGAATGAAGACCTAAAGCAGTTAAAACATTATCGTTGGATAAGAAATCAAATCGTACACGAACCGGGGTGTACCGAAGAAAATATGTGCGAATCTGGTGATATGCAGTGGCTTGATAATTTTTATTCTCGTATCATGTCAACCAACGATCCGCTTGCGTTATATCGTAAAGCGAGAAGTCCACATGGAACGCAAAAACCGAAACAAACATATTCGTCAACTCCAACGAGTTATACATACCAACAATATAGAAAGACATTGTCTAAACCCACAGGGTGCTTAACATACTTAATGGGAGTACTGCTTATCGTTGTTGCAGTGATGTACTGCTTTTAAAGGAGAATTTTGATGATTGATTATCAATGAGCTGATAAACCGCCTAAAAAGCTGTTACAGCAATTCCACTTTAGATTAATAATAACCACATACAGACAATATTTTTAGTCGTAACAGCAAAAAAGGCTTCTTCAATAAACTGGTTGAGAGCTTCAGAAGAACGTGCTTTCCATTTGCGTAAAAGAGACTTTATTTTTGACCACATCATTTATGATAAAATATTGTAAAATGTAAAAAGGAGAAAAAACAATGTCATATTTCAGCGAAAAATACCTGAAAAAAATCCGTATAGGAAATATAACACTGAAAAGCAATGTGTTTTCTGCACCTCTTGCGGGATATACCTGTTATCCGTTCCGCATTATGTGCCATAATCTCGGAGCAGGACTGACATTTACAGAAATGGTAAGTGCAAACGGTCTGAAATACAATGATAATGCAACAGAAAAACTCCTTTTCACTACAGAAGCAGAATATCCGAAAGCTGTACAGCTTCTGGGTACTGAACCGTCTGTATTTGAACATACGTGCCGTTGTGAAAATATACAGAAGTTTGATATTATCAATATAAATATGGGCTGTCCTGTTCCGAACGTGATAAAAAGTGGTGCTGGCTGTGCATTGATGAACGATATGACAAGAGCATCTGAAATAATAAAAGCCTGCAAAAGAAGTGGTAAGCCTGTTACTGTCAAATGTCGTATCGGTATGAACAGCAACAGTATAAATATAGTTGAATTTGCGAAAATGTGTGAGGATTCGGGCGCAGATATGATTGCAGTCCACGCACGTACAAGAAATATGATGTACAGCGGTGAGCCTTTGTATGAACATATTGCAGACGCAAAAGCATTTATAAAAATTCCCGTTATAGCAAATGGCGGTATAGATTCAGAGGAAAAAGCAATAGAAATGATGAAAAATACAGGTGCGGACGGTGTAATGCTCGGGCGATACGGATTTGAAAATCCGCTTATTTTTGCTCATCTCTACGGACGTGAACTGACTGAAACAAAGAAAAGTCTGTTGCTGTCGCAAATAAAGCTGACATTAGATTATTATGATGAGTTTTTCACTCTTTGCTATATAAAAAAGCTTGCATCATATTTCATGAAAAAACAGCATGGCACAAAAAAGTATAAGCAGGATTTATATGCTTGTGGAAATCTGAACGAACTGGAAAATATTATAGAAAAAATCTTTGCGGAGGACTGATTCTATGGATTACATATATCAGAACAACATTCTTGTTAAAATTGAAAACTATAATAATGAAAAAACAATAGTAATTCCAGACGGTATAACCGCAATAGGAGACAGCGTATTCAAGGGTATGAGGACGATTGAGGAAGTTACACTGCCTGAAAGTGTTGTATCAATAAAGGCAAATGCGTTCAAAGGGTGCAGGAATCTGAAAGGCATAAATTTTCCGCAGAATCTTTGTGAAGTTGGTGACTTTGCATTTCACCGCTGTCACTCTCTTGAATCAGTTATTCTGCCCGACAGCGTGAATCATGTGGGAAAAGGGGCATTTCTATGTTGCGACTCACTGAAAAAAATCGCCCTCAAAGGTGTACAGCGTATTGAAATGCAGACGTTTACAAACTGTACAGCTATTGAGGAATTATCGCTGAATATCGGTCTTGACACATCAAATCTTGGTGACGATATATTTACAGGCTGTACAAAAATAAACAAGATTAATTTTTCTGACGGTTCAGAATATTCAATCCCTAATCTTATAGAAGCTATCGACCATAGCAATAATATAATAAGCACAATTGCAAAAAGCGTGTATAAGTCAATGAAGCTTGAAAACGGACGGCTTTATAAATTCAGTGTAAATCTGAAAGATGTAACTATTCCAGAGGGCATAACAAGTATTGAAAGAGGATGTTTCAGTGATAAAAAGGGCATTGTTTCAATTGTCTTTCCAATGAGTCTCAAAAAAATATGTGCAAATGCTTTTGTTAATTGCATAAGCCTGAAAAAAATTGTAATAAGCAATCCCAATATAAAAAAAGAGGATATTGAAGATGACGCTTTCAGGGGTTGCAGTAACCTGACAGATATAATATTTGACGGTGTTACTGATGTTGTAAAAAAGATACATGAACAGGTCTACAGCGATTTCTATATAAGCGGTTGCATATTGATGCGGTACAGCGGACATGAGGAGCGTATCAGCGTTCCGAACGGTATCAGAATTATTTCAGAAAAATGCTTTATGGGAAATGACAGAATCGACAGAATAATCCTGCCTGACAGTGTTGAGGAAATAAGAGACAGTGCGTTCAGAAACTGCACATCACTGCAAAGTATTGAGTTGTCTGCTGATTTGCGTAAAATCGGTACAAGTGCATTTGAAAACTGCCGTCAGCTTCTTAAAATAACACTGCCTGACAATGTGCGTACAATAGAAAAATCTGCTTTTAAAAGATGCCGTAAGCTGAATTTTTTTGATGTGAATAAAAAGCTTGAATATATCGGAGACATGGCATTTTATGGCTGTAGCGAACTTAAAAATATAGATATTCCATTTGATACAGTTCTTGACGGTGATATGATTTTTTTCAACAGCGGATATACAAGAACATACATTCAGCCATATCAGTTCTGCGGAGATGATACAATTACAGAACTTGAAATAAGTACACCGCACACAATAGGCAGATATGCTTTTTCAGGCTGTAAGAATCTTGAA
>JAIDTI010000092.1 GCA_029060755.1 Ruminococcus sp.
AAAAAACAGCTAAAACAATTGTTTTTGGAAAATACGATATTATTTTATGGATATAGTTTTGCTGATCCTGACATAGATTTTTTATTGCAGGAAATAATGGCAGATTATGGTGGAAAATCTAGGACGCATTATGCATTGCTACCTGATATAAAAAGGATAAAAAAAGAGTATTTACAACAAGAATATAACATTCGAGTCATATCCTATAATACTATTAATGGTGGACATTTAAACGCAAATGAATTTTTAAAAAAGCTGTTAGACTCCTTGAAATGAAGTGTATATGTTGGATATCAAGGTATAGTTCACTTGAAACAGTGGTCTTGTTGAAATGTCACATACATGCTTTTTCGGTCATACTGGGTGTGTTGGTTATATTCTTCCTTATTCTAAAAAATCATAATTATTTTTACCGTAATGCCATATCGTTACACCATTAAAAACGATAGCTTTACTCCAAATACAAAAATGATTCATTTTCTTGTCCGTAGAAACAAGCCTTTAGATTCTGGGGGAAAATTGAAATAAGGGTTAGAATCCAGCCCCTACAACTGGCTAAAGACTATAATTTTGATACAATGCACCCTTTCGTGATAAAAAGGAATATTTACACACATTGATTTGTTCCCGAATACAAGATAGGCTCGAATGCTCTGTCACATTCAACTCTGTGTGTATCTGCAAAACACACCGGACTTGTTTCCGAGAACAGTAAAAAACGCAATACCTACAATCGCATATAATCCATATAATAGAAAAAGTGCCATGAAATCGGCACTTTTCTTATATCTACTTATCGATTCGTGACATCAAAACTACGCACTCAATGTGTTTTGTTGCAGGGAACAGGTCTGCACCGCATACACGTTCAACAGTATAATTGTTTTCAGAAAGATATTTTGCATCTCTTGCGGCAGTTGACGGATTACATGAAATCATAACTATCTTTTTCGGAGATGCTTCAACTATTACTTTCAGAGTATCTTCTGAACAGCCTTTTCGTGGCGGGTCGACAATGATAATATCAGGTGAACAGCCTTTTTTATTCAGCATGGAAAATACTTCTCCTGCATCTCCGCAGTAAAATTCAGCATTTGAAATATTATTTTCCTCTGCATTTTCTTTTGCATTTCTGACAGCATCAGGTACTATTTCAATACCGATAATTTTTTTTGCATATTCTGCCATGGAAAGTCCTATAGTTCCTGCTCCGCAATATAAATCTGCAATTATATCATTTTTTGTGGGATTTGCATATTCAAGAGCTTTTCGGTAAAGTCTTTCTGCCTGAACTGTATTAATCTGATAGAATGAAAGCGGAGAAATCTTTATTTTGTTTCCGCACATAATGTCAGTAATTTCAGATTCTCCACATAGTACAATACATTCACTTCCAAGAATTACATTGGTCTTGTCTGGATTTATGTTAAGTACAATGCTTTTTATATCTGCAAATTTTTCTGTAAGTTTACGGCATAATGCGGAAAGCTGTCGAGAGATATTTTTTCTTGCAACAATACACATCATTATTTCATCTGAATATGTTCCTTTTCTGATATAAATGTGCCTCAATATTCCTGTATTTGTGGATTCATTGTATACAGACAGCTTTTTTTCGTTGATATATTCAAGTACAGTTTCAAGAATACTGCTGAAAATAACAGGCTGTAGCGGACAGTCAATAATAGGTACAACACGATGACTTCTTTGAGCATAAAATCCACATACAGCTTTGCCGTCAACAACAGCAAGCGGATATTGCGCTTTATTCCGGTATCTGTCGGATTTTTCAGCGGATATATAATCTTCAAAAACAGGTGAAAGTCCGCCTATTCTTTCAAATGTGTCTTTCACAATATCATTTTTTGCCCTACATTCTGCATCATAGCTTATATGACGGAATACACAACCGCCACATTTTTTATACACATCACATTCTCTTATCTCACGGTCAGGAGACGGAGTTATAATTTTGTTTACAATTCCGAAAGCATAGTGGCTAAGAACTTTCACAATTTTTATTTCTGCAATATCGCCGACAGCAGTTTCAGGAACAAAAACTGCCATATTGTCAATACGGCATATTCCGCTTCCCTCTGATGTAAGACCTGTTATTTCTGTAGTGTAGATTTTATTTTTTTCAAACATTCTGCAATCTCCTTTTTCTTATGCATAAGCTGTTCAAAGCGGTTTATATATTCATACGGAAATTTATAATTGTGGATTCTGTTTATTTTGCCGTCGGGATATACAAGCTTTGTTGATGCTGCACAACCTACACCAAGAATAGTTTGTGTTTCGTCCATTATAAAAATATTATACTGACTTTCATATCCCTTTTTTGCATATCCCACATTTTCAAGATTATCAACAGTATTTTTCTGACGGTACATATAATAGGGGAGATAGCCGAGTGACATAAGCTTTTCTATGCTGTAATCAACCATTTCCGAAGCGGGATTGGACATATTTTTACAGCCTGTTTCAAATAAATCCGCTGAACGTTTTACCGTGAGAGTATGAACAGTGATACTTTCGGGAGAAAGTTCTGTTATGCGGTCAAGCGTATTTATGAAACTTTCTGCTGATTCCGTCGGCAATCCTGCAATAAGGTCTGTGTTTATATTGTCAAAGCCGATTTTCCGTGCAAGTTCAAATGCTTTTATTGCATCTTCTCCCAAATGTTTTCTGCCGATAACACGCAGTACATCATCATTCAGTGTTTGTGGATTTATTGATATTCTGCTTGCTCCGAAAGATTTTATCACACGGAGTTTTTCTTCTGTGATTGTATCAGGTCTGCCTGCTTCAAAGCTGTATTCACGTATTTTATCAATGTCAAAATTATTTTCAACAGTCTGCATTATTTTCTGAATATCATCAGCAGAAATAGAAGTAGGAGTTCCACCGCCAAAATATATTGTATCAATTTTAGTGTCTGTTTCCTTTACTATCTTTCCAAGTATTTCAAGTTCACAGCAGAGTGCATCTATATATTGTGGAATCAGCTTTATTGCGGAATCCATACTGTGCGATACAAATGAACAGTAACTGCATCTTGTCGGACAGAACGGAATTGAAACATACAGACTTACTGCGCTTTTATCAATACTTTCAAGTATCGGGAGCTGATTTACCGCTGTTTCGTATGCAAGATTAAATTTTTTCTGCGACAGTTCAAAATGTTCTGTAAGCTTTTTTTCAATCTCATCTTTAGAAAGTCCCTGCTCAATAAGTTCTGTTACCTTTTTTACGGGTCGTATACCTGTCATAAGACCCCATGGCGGTATTATGCCTGTTTTTTTGCAGAGTATGTGATAAATAAGCCTGCAAAGTTCATGTTCGATAACATTTTCTTTTGCAGTTAAAGGAAGTGCCATTACCTTTTTTTCTGGTTCATCACCATTAAGGCGGAGTTTTGTGAGAACAAACAGTCCGTTATCCCAGATAACACTTGCAAGAATATAACTGTTGCCATTCAGCTTTTCAAAGTCGTCTGAAAAATCAAATCGTGCTGTATGAAAAAAGAGTTTGCACACAGCCTCAATTTCATACTTAAAAGAATTGCCGTCCAATATAACGGGTATTTTGTTGTCAGTCATTTTTTGCACCGTATTTTCTCATATATGGATTATTCTTCTTTTCATATTCAAGTGTTGACGGCTCATTATGTCCCGCAAGTATTTTATAATCGCCCTCAATGCTGTACAGTTTTTTCAGCGACTGAATCATATCATCTGTATTGCTGTCAGGAAAATCAGTTCTGCCTATTGAACAGCAGAAAATTGTATCACCTGAAAAAATTACACCGTCAGTAACATAGCATACGCTTCCTTTTGAATGTCCGGGAGTATGAATTACATGGAATGTATAATTGCCGTCTGTAATTTCGTCACCGTCATGAACTATGCTGTATTTCTCAACGGGCATATAAGGTTCGGAAACAAAATACATTGATGAGCGCAGAGATTTATTTTCGTCTGAAAGTTTTTCTGCATCATCTGCATGGATAAAAACTTCTGCATCTGTTTCTCTGCGGACAGCTTCTACACCGTCTATATGGTCAAAATGCCCATGAGTAAGCAGAATTTTTGTCAGTTTAAGATTTTTCATTTTAAGATATTCAATAACTATTTTCGGAGTTCCGCCAATATCAACAGCTATGCACTGTCCGTCTGCCGTTTCCATTATATAGCAGTTTGAATTTAATGCACCAAGATGCAAAGTTTTTATGTTCATAAAAAAGTCTCCTTTAAAATAATAATTGCAGGGCGAACAAAGTCCGCCCATACAAATTCACTGATTATATAGTTGCCCTGTCAACAGATATAACACCCTTGATTCTTTTTATTTTGTCAAAAACATTTTTCAGCTGTTCTGTACTTGTAATCATGATAGTACATTCAACCATAGCATTTCCGCTTTTGAGAACTCTTGATGCTGAATGAATAATAGGTACTCTTGAATCAAGAAGTATACCTGTAACATCATGGAGAAGTCCTACACGGTCAGCTGCTATAACCTCAAAACTTGTCTGAAGCTGTGAATTTTTCTGGTCTGTCCATTGAATATCGCACCAGCGTTTAAGTTCCTCTGTGTCTCCCCTCTGTACAACAGCTTTGTAATTGTTGCATCTTGTTGTATGAACTGAAAGTCCGTTTCCTCTTGTTATAAAGCCGATAATTTCGTCACCAGGCAAGGGATTACAGCATTGTGCAAATTTTATTGCAATATTTTCTATCTTGTCAAGACTTATTATGTTTCTGCCCTCTGATTTTGGCTTTATTATACTTGCATTTTCAAGATTGTTCTGTTCTGTTTTTTTGTAAATCTTCTCATATTTTTCTTTGATACGCAGGATAATCTTATCAAGTGATATACCGCCATATCCTATTGAAGCATAAAAATCATCGATATTTTCGCAGTTGTGACGACGTAAATCGTCTTGCAGAAAATCAGCAATTTCCTCTTTCGGAATGTCAATATGGTGTCGTCTGAACATTCTTTCAAGTTCATTTTTTCCCTCTGTAATATTTTCACTACGTTTTTCTTTCTTGAACCATAAGCGGATTTTTGAACTTGCCGCATTTGTCTTTACAAAGTTCAGCCATGTTCTGTTTGGTCCTTTGTCGGGGGATTTTGTTGTGATAATCTCACATACATGACCTGTTTCAAGCTGGAAATCAAGCGGAACTATTCTGCCATTTACCTTTGCACCGACTGTCTTGTGTCCGATTTCCGTATGGACATGATATGCAAAGTCAATTACTGTTGAACCGCTGGGAAGTTCCACTGTATCGCCTTTTGGTGTCATTACTACAATTTCATCAAAATCCGCTTCACTTTTGATAGCTGTTACAATATCTTCAACATCATCAGATGACTGCTGTGCTTCTATAAGTTGTCTTACCCATGCTATACGTTGTTCCATTTTGTCTTTACTGCGGATACCTTCTTTGTATTTCCAATGGGCAGCGATACCATATTCAGCCGTTTCGTGCATCTCCCATGTACGAATCTGAACTTCAAAAGGAATACCATCAGAATTGAGTACAGTTGTATGAATCGACTGATACATATTTGCTTTCGGGTGTGAAATATAGTCTTTCAATCTGTTAGGAATAGGATTGAAAGTTGCATTTACAATGCAGAGAACGCTGTAACATTCAGCAAGATTTGATACAATTACCCTTACAGCATATTTGTCATAGATTTCCTCCATACTTTTTCCATGCATGAAACGCTTTTTATATATGCTGAAAATGCTTTTTACACGTCCTGTAATCTTTGGTGGTTCAATAAAATCAGCGGTTTTAATACCGTCCTCAATTTTTGTTATTATGTCATTTATAAACGTCTCTTTTTCTTCCTTGTTGCTCATCATTGCATTTTCGATTTCGTGATAAGCAAACGGGTCGATATAGCGAAGCGATAAATCTTCCAGTTCGTCCTTTATCGTTCTTATGCCGAGACGGTGAGCAATCGGAGCATATATATTTAATGTTTCATATGCTGTTGCAACCTGTTTGTGATATGGTCTGTATTTAAGAGTGCGTATGTTGTGAAGTCTGTCAGCGAGTTTGATAATCATAACCCTTATATCCTGCGACATTGCAAAGAGCATTTTTCTTATGTTCTCTGCCTGCTGTCTTTCTTTCGATTTTGTATCAACTTTACTTAGTTTTGTAACACCATCAACAAGCATTGCAACGTCCTGACCGAATCTTTTCTGTAAATCTTTCAGAGTTGCGGGAGTATCTTCCACAACATCATGCAGAAGTGCTGCGCATATGGTGTCCGTGTCCATACCGAGTTCAATAACAGTAAGTGCAACAGCAAGAGGGTGTATTATATAATCCTGACCGGAGGAGCGTTTCTGTCCTTTGTGTTGCATTTCAGCAAATTCATATGCTGAAATAATCTTGCTTAAGTCATATTGCCTGTCGTTTGTGAGAATTTTCTGAATGACCATATCAATTGTAAAATCGTCGTGGAAGTCAGGTATTCGGCTGATTAATTCTTTAAGTTCGGGTGTTTCTACTGAAACTGGCATAGGAACATTTTCTTCTCCGTATCTGTTTTCAGACGGTTTGTTATCTTTATACATTAATGACCATTCCTTTCTTTAATCTGAATATATTCAGATTTTTTATTTTTTAATATTTGAAATTTTTTCTCTTAATGTGACAAGTATAGGCGCAGAGTTTAAATCTGCTTTCGGTACGTTCGGTACTGTTCTTATTATCGAATCTGCCGAGGATATTGTTATCAAGCCAAGCTGTTTCATTGCTTCAACAGCAACGCAGAAACGGCAGTAATTTATATCAGGGTGTTTTAATCGGATATAAAGCGTATCAGAATTGATACCATCATTTTTCGGGATACACTTGTATATAAATGCTGTCATATCTCTTGTCGGAAGCATTACAGGATAGTAGTTGTCGGGAAGTTTTTCGTTTCTTGTAAATGCTTCAAAAACACTAAGTCCGTTAAAAAACTTATCCTGATTAAAGCCATGCGGTCTTATATCTTCTATCTTGATACTTAATGATATGTTTTCCCTGTATTCGTTTTTATCAAGAACTGCAATAATATCGCAATAATCGCCGACTTTCAGAGGAAACGCATCAGGTGAAACCCAGAACATCAATGCGTCTTTCTGTACATTTCCGATTGCTATTCTTATTTTTGTATGTACACCGCCTGAAAGTGCAATTATATTCAGAATACGTGCATTTTCAATAAGGAAGTTCGGTTTTTCGTTTCCCTCACCGTATGGCTCAAGTATTTCAAGCTCCTGCACATTCTCAACAGTCAGTTCATCAGGTGCAACTGTTACATCTGCTTTTATTGTGTATATGGGCATTTCCTTGTGATTTTCAAGTGCAAATTTATTTATAAGCTGACAGAAATTTTCTGCCATGCCGTTTTTTATGGTGAATCCGCCTGCACCTACATGACCGCCGAATTTTTCGAGTGAATCTTTTGCATAGGTGAGTGCATCGAATACTGAAAAGTCATCGAAAGAACGTGCAGAGCCTCTTATTTCGCCATTTTCTTCAGATGCTATAAAACATGGCTTTCCGAATTTTTCCTGAATTTTTGATGCAACAATTCCGATAACTCCATGATGCCAGTTCTTACCGCATATAAATATTACACGGTCACGCACAAGTGACGGATTTTCGTCAATCATCTGATATATTTCAGAAACAATTTTACTTTCAGCATTTTTTCTTTCTTCATTAAGTGTATTGAGTTCCTGCGCCAGAGGAAGTGCTTCTTCATAACTTTCACAAAGGAATAATTTTACAGCTGTTTTTGGTGAGCCGAAACGTCCGGAGGCATTTATTCGTGGAGCAAGTCCGAATCCGATAGCCCTTGAATCCACCTTTTTATTATTTAATCCCGAAACTTCTTTAAGCGCAATAAGTGCAGGGCGGTCGGTGTTGTTTATCAGTTCAAGTCCATATGATACAATAAAGCGGTTTTCATCTTTGAGCTTTACAATATCTGCAACAGTTGCCATAGCTGCAAGGTCGCCGAACTGTTCAAGAGCTGATGTATAATCTCCGTCATTTAATGCCGCAACAAGTTTTAATGCGATAACAGCACCGCAAGCATCTTTGAACGGTGAAAGACAGTCTGAACGGTGCGGGTCAACAACTGCCTCTGCTTTCGGGAGCTGTTCTCCTTGCTGGTGATGGTCTGTTACAACAAGTTTCATGCCGAGCGAGTATATATATTCTGATTCGGAAATAGCGGAAATACCATTATCAACTGTAACAATAAGCTTTGCACCGTCATCACAAATGCTTTTTATAGCATCTTTGTTAAGTCCATAGCCCTCACTTCTTTCAGGGATATAGTACATTACATTTGCACCACTCTCCAAAAGATAAGTATAAAGGATAGTACAAGACATAATGCCGTCACAATCATAGTCGCCATATACGCATATAAGCTGATTTTCGTCGATTGCCTGATTGATTGTGTCAACAGCGGACTGCATATCCTTTATTAAGAATGGGTCTGAAAGACTGTCTGCATCAATACTTTGCCTGACAGAATCAGGTGACGAATAGCCTTTTGATGCAAGTACCGCTGCTGTTAATGGTGATATGCCACAGCTTACAGCAAGTTTTCTGATGATTTCCCTGTTCTGCGCACTCTTTTCCCATTTCTTCATTTTTTTATCTCCTCCTCATTTTGTATTGAATTATATTATATCACTAAAACGTGAATATTTCAATAACTGTTTGAAAAATCGGCATAATATCCTAAATCGTGGAAAGATTTTTGTGTATTTGACTCTTTATATATAAGATGTTTTCAACATATATTCAGTGCAGAAACATTGATTGTCAAAAAAATTTACAAAAAATAAAAGGACGCATTTTTCAGCGTCCGTTTTTCAGCATAAACTTTCAAGTTTTATACGTAATTTCTTGATTATTTTCTTTTCAAGTCTTGATATGTATGATTGCGATATACCTATGATTTCTGCAACTTCTTTCTGCGTTTTCTCCTTTCCATCAATAAGACCGAAACGCATTTCCATAATTTCACGCTCACGCTCACCAAGTTCTGCAACAGCATTTCGGAGCTGTTCACGTTCTGCCTCTGTTTCAATGCCCTTGTTTACAATATCATCATCAGTTCCGATAACGTCCGACAGCAAGAGTTCATTTCCGTCATAGTCAATATTAAGCGGTTCGTCAATTGACAGGTCATTGCGGTATTGTGATGATTTTCTAAGAAACATTAGTATTTCATTTTCAATACAGCGTGATGCGTATGTAGCAAGCTTGATGTTTTTAGTCGGGCAGAATGTATTCACAGCTTTTATAAGTCCTATTGTGCCGATTGAAACAAGGTCCTCTATGCCTATTCCTGTAGATTCAAACTTCTTTGCAATATATACAACAAGTCGCAGATTATGCACTATAAGTTTTTTACGTGCTTCGGGGTCATTTGCAAGAAGTCCTGCAAATACCTTTTCTTCTTCCTCATGAGTCAGCGGAGGTGGCAGAGTGTCAGAGCCGTTGACGTAAAAAACGTCACCGCCGAAAATTTTTTTGATTTGTGCAATCAGTTTTTCTAAAAACATAGTAAAAATCTCCTTTTCTTAATTTTTCAGGATTTTTGGATTAAATATTGCTTTTCCGTCATTTTCGCCAAGTCCTATTACAGCATCAACAAGTTTTTTTTCGCCTGTAAGAGTATTTATTATAACAGTTTCATCAGGACTGAATACAGGTATAACATTGCTTTCAGATATGGTTGAATATGGTATAAGCCTGAATCTTACTTTGTTTAAATCCACAAAATCATTTTTTCCGAATATGATAACAGGTTTACCTGAAAAAAAATCCGTCAGAGCGTTTCCTGTATCGGCAAGACCTTTTGCTGTAAATATTTTTTCCTTGTATCTCACAATAATTTTATAACTGTCTGAATTTTCGGGGACTTTATCACTGAATCTTTTGAAAATACACAAGACAGCATATAATAAAGCCGTTGAAATTACCAGCAGGAGCAGAGAAAAATCTATGTAAAAATATGAGTTGGAAAAGTGCATGAACTGCGGTTTAAACCATGAATATACAGCATATATTGCACCGGCAAAGATAAAGTTTGCAGAGAAAAATGCAGAAGTATTCTTTATCAGACGGCTTTTTCCGTGAATACCAAATGCGACAATAACAACTGTTACAGCCGCAATGATTTTTATAGTAATATTGATAAAAAACGGCAGTTCAGGTGCAAGAATCAGCAAAGAAAAAAGACTTCCATAAAAAGATGCAAGAATACATCTTGATATACTCAATGGCGAAGATGTTATTTTTGATGTCGTTTTCAACAAGAAATAGTTGATGTAGATATTCAGCACGATTAAAACATCAATATAAATCGTCTGCACGGTTCACCTCCTTGTCTTAATTATATTATAATGCAAAGAGTCTGCGGTATATGTCGGATTTTGCGGTAAATAAAAAATATGTCCGAAAAAATAAAGCCGTATACAGATTATCTGCATACAGCTTTTTTGTTAATATTTCAGAAACGGGAGAATAATAGCTCCCAGCATCATAATGCCTGCAATAATAAGTACAGCAATTCTTGTCCACATGGGCTTTTTTGGTTTTTCACTCACTATATTTCACTCCTCAATGACGTTTTTTTGTGCGTTTTTTGCGGTTTGGCGTATAATCACCGAAAATATTGGCTTTTTTACGTATGCCATACGCTGATTTTCTGCGGTCGGGCTTGTTTGTTTTTTCAGTTCTGCGGATTTTATCGATTTTTTCCTTGACTGCATTTCCCTTATAAAGTCTGACTTCCACTTTATTTCCATTAATTTTCATGGGATTTGTATTGTCAAGAATATAGTCTGTCTCAGTTTCTGGAATTTCTACTGTAGTGTGATTGTCAAATATGTCAATTTTTCCGAAATCCTTGCCCGACATACCTGTTGCATCAACTAATGCACCTAAAATAAAATTAGGAGCAATTCTCTTACTTCTGCCGATACTTATATCGATTTTTACAGTCTTTGCACCACTCTTTTTCCCTTTTTTCAATGGTTTCGGCATATCAAATTCAGGAAGTCCCTCAATTTCTTTCTGTAAAATCGAATTTATGATTCGTGCAGAAGCTTCACGATAATCAATTCCCATAGATGCAAGCTTATCAAGAATATCGCTGACATTATCAGGAGCAGACGGCATTTCAGCAATTTCACGCACTATATTTTCCTTTTTTGCCCTAATAATATCAGCCTTATCAGGCAATGGCAGTTCCGTTATTTCAGCTTTTGTATATTTTGCAATATTTTTCAATTCATATTGTTGACGACGGCTTGTAATGAGTGTATAGGCATTTCCTGTACGTCCTGCACGTCCTGTTCTGCCTATTCTGTGAATGTAGTATTCATTATCCTGCGGAATATCGTAGTTGAATACGGCATCAATATCGCTCACATCAATTCCACGTGCGGCAACATCAGTTGCAATAAGAACAGATGTTGCTTTTGATTTAAAGCTGTTCATTACCTGTGTACGTTGAGACTGTTTCATATCACCATGTAATCCTGTAGCACGTATACCGCTTTTTACAAGTTCTTCTGTAAGTTCATCAACCATTTTTTTTGTATTGCAGAAAATCATTGCAGATTCAGGTGAATATGCAGTCAGCAGTAATTTAAGTGCATCTGTTTTTCTGCCCATAGCTGTCATGAAATAATACTGTTTAACTGATTCAACAGTTTTCTGTGCAGATTTTATTTTAATCTGTATCGGCTCATGCTGATATTTTTCTGTTATTGCAAGAATTTCAGGTGGCATTGTTGCAGAGAAAAGAACTGTTTGTTTTTCTTCCGGCATTTTTGATAAGATTGATTCAATATCCTCACGGAATCCCATATTAAGCATTTCATCAGCCTCATCAAGAATAACTGTGTGGATATTATCAAGTTTGAGAGTATGCCTGTTTATGTGGTCAATAACACGTCCGGGTGTACCAATTACAATATTTGCCCCTCTTTTGAGTTCCATAATCTGACGTTCCATGCTTGCACCGCCGTAAACAGCAGATGTTTTGACAATACGCTTATATTTTGAAAATTTCCTGATTTCCTCACAAGCCTGCATGGCAAGTTCACGAGTAGGACACAGAATAAGTACAGCAACCGATTTTTTATTGGTATCTGTAATACTTTCAACAGCGGGAATACCAAAAGCGGCAGTTTTTCCTGTACCTGTGTTTGAGCGTCCTATAACGTCTTCTCCCTTGAGAAGCAGAGGTATACTTTGCTGTTGAATATCGGTCATTTCTGTAAAGCCTAGTTCATTAACAGCATCAATTATTTCCTGTGATAAATTTAATTCATTAAAACGCATTTTGTTACCTTTCCTTTAATATATTCCTAAGTAACATAATATCACAAATTTCTGTGAACGTCAAGAAAAATTTCAAAAAATAAGTCAAAACATGATAATATTTTTACTTTTCAACGAAAAAGCATTATTTTTATTGCATATTATACAATCCATTATTGCCAATCCTATAGACGAAAAACTACTTTTGAATTTATGTATAAAGTTCAGACATTTTTTATTTATATTTGAAATCGGTTCATTAATATTTATGCCGATTATTACTCTTTTGCAGTCTGCTTTGATAAAAAAATCAGCAATTCTTTTTGTTTCGGAAGTGTTGTTAAAAAAATCTTGTGTTTTAAGACAGAGTGTACTTTCCACTTCAAGCCTGCTGTTTATATTCAGCAGTAAACAATCATTTTCATCTGAATTTTTACTGAAATAGTTCATGAAATATTTTTTCTCATCTTCAACAGATGAAATTGATGTTTTTGCTGTTTCAGATAAATTATATTCATTACATAAATCATGAATGAAATTGAGAAACAGAGCTGTTGATTCGCCAATACCTTCTAATTTTACAAGTTTATCTATGGGCTGACTTAATACATTATCTAAATTTCCGAATGTATTTATAAGGATATGTGCAAGATTATTTGTGTTTTTACGTGGAATGGAATAAAAAAGAAGCAGTTCAAGAATTTCATGTTCCAGTAATGAATCCATATCTTGAGCAAATTTTTTTCTCAATCTTTCCCTGTGACC
>JAIDTI010000093.1 GCA_029060755.1 Ruminococcus sp.
GCAATATCTATTTTATATTATAACATAAAATTCTGAATTTGTCAAGTTTTTTGCGATTTTTTTTATTTGTTTTTTCTTCTTACCAAAACAGCAACAAGGTCTGCACCTATATTTGATGCAACAGCAGCACCGATTTTTGCAAACATTTCAGCTTTTCTTCCTGTCCTCTTATACATTTCCTTTTCAACTTCTTTTGCAAGAGTATCATCACGACCATGAATAAGAATATAGGGGGTCTGCGGAATCATGCGTTTTTCTGCACAATCCACAAGTTTTGAAACGATATTTTTTTCACCTCTGATTTTTTCAATCATAGCTGTACCGTTATCGGCAAATTCGATAATCGGCTTTAAGCCTAGAAGTTCACCAGCAAAAGCTGCTGCTGCGGAAATTCTACCCGATTTTTTAGCATATTTCAGATTATACGGAACAGCATAAATAGCACATACATTAAAGAAATCTTCTAAATATGCAACAATATCATCTGCTTCTGCACATTTGCGAATTTTCTTGACAGCCTCCATAATCGGATAGCCATAAAAAACAGTGTAACAGCGTGAATCGATATTGAAAATACGCATTTCTGCATTAGGGTGCTTTTCAAAAAAATCATTTTTGCCAATAATTGAATTGTTGAAAGTTCCCGACCCTGCGCTGTTTATAGAAACGCTGATAATATCAGTATATCCTTCATTATAAAGGCGGGTATACGTTTCCTCAAAAACAAGCGGTGATAATTGCGAATGTTTCGGTATTCCGTCAAATTTTTCAAGCATATCATAAAATTCTTCTGTTGTTTTATCAAAAGTTTCACGGAATGTCTCTCCACCAAATGTGATTTCAAAAGGCAGAACAGTTATTCCAAGTTCCTCAATAGTTTCTTTCGGAATATCACAACAACTGTCTGTAAGTATCATTATTTTTGACATTTTTCGCTCCTTTACCATTCATATTGTGTAAGTTTTCCCTCACGGGACAAATCAGGATAATCCCATTGTCTTAAAACTTCATAAGTTGCAATTGCAACAGAATTTGACAAATTCAAGCTTCTCAATTCGTTTCTCATTGGAATACGTCTGCATTTTTTCGGATTATCGTGCAGTAAATCTTCGGGCAGTCCTTTATCTTCTCTGCCGAAAATAAGATAAGCATTATTTTTATATTTTTTCTCACTGTAGACGTGTTTTCCTTTTGTAGTGAAATAGTAAAAATGTCCGCCTTTGTTTTTCTGAAAAAATTCTTCCAGATTATCATAATAGAATATGTCCAGTTTATCCCAGTAATCAAGTCCGGCACGTTTCAGGGCTTTATCAGTAACTTCAAATCCAAGAGGGCGTACAAGATGCAGTTTTGCACCTGTAACAGCGCAGGTACGGGAAATATTGCCTGTATTCTGCGGAATCTGCGGTTCTACCAGAACAATGTTAAGATTATACATTTCAGCTCCTTATGAATAAAAATCAATCTGAATCAAAAAATAATATCAACCGTATTTTTACGGTTTTACTAAAATTAAAGCATGGAGAAATATTTATGAATATGAAAGCTATAACAACAGGTGTAACGGCTGGTGCGGCTATAGGTCTTGCCTTTTACGCTTTTTCCTCCGCAAGCATGATGAAAAAACACAGTATCAAGAAAAATGCAGGAAAAACACTCAAAGCCGCAGGAAATCTTATTGATGATATAACTTCAATGATGAGATAATGCATGGACGGATTTTTTCCGTCCATACATATTTATTCGGATTTCTTATTTTTTCTGTAACCAAGATAGCTTTCAAGAATTATAGTTGCCGCAACTGCGTCAACAACAGATTTACGCTTCTTTCCACGTGTATTTGTCATATTAAGATAATTGTGTGCAGAAACAGTCGTGCATCTTTCGTCCCAGAGTTCAACCGGACAGTCTGTAAGTTCCTGCAATTTTTCAGCGAAAAGTCTGCATTTTTCTGCTCTCTCTCCTATTGAGCCGTTCATGTTTTTCGGATAGCCGACAACTATCATTTCCGCATGATTTTCTTTTGCAGTTTCAGCCGTTTTTTCAATGCACTTATCAAAATCCTTTTCGGCTATAACTCCGACGGGAGAAGCGGCTATCTCACTTTTGCCGCATATAGCAATCCCTGTTCTTGCATCACCAAAATCAACGCTCATTATTACCATGGCTTCACCGTTCCGATTATATCACGCACTGACTTTATGCCTTTGCTGTCAAGAAATTCATTCATTTCGTCAATAATTTTGATTGGTGCATAAGGGTCTGTAAATATAGCTGCTCCGACCTGCACAGCAGATGCACCAGCCATCATCAGTTCAACAGCATCACGTCCGCTTGAAACACCGCCCATGCCAATAACTGGAATATTTACAGCATTTGCAACCTGCCACACCATACGAACAGCAACTGGAAATACAGAAGGTCCGCTTAATCCGCCTACATTATTACGCAGAATAGGTCTGCCTGTATTTATATCAATCCTCATGCCAAGAAGTGTGTTAATCAGTGAAACTGCATCTGCTCCTGCATCTTCAACAGCTTTTGCAATATCAGCAATACTTGTTACATTCGGGGACAGTTTTACAACAAGTGGTTTTTTTGTAGCTGAACGTACTTTTCTTGTCACTTCCCCTGCCATTTCACAGCTTGTGCCAAATGCTGCACCACCCTGCTTTACATTCGGACATGAAATGTTCAGCTCAATCATATGAACATCTGTTTCATCAAGCTTTTTTGCAGTCTCTGCACACTCATCAGGTGTTGAGCCTGCTATATTTGCAAGTATAACAAGATTTTTTGTAAGCAGATACGGCAAATCCGTACTTATAAAATGGTCTATTCCGGGATTCTGCAATCCGACAGAATTAAGCATACCTGACGGAGTTTCCGCAATTCGTGGAGCAAGATTACCCTTTCTAAGATGCAGAGTAGTTCCTTTTGTGGCAATACCACCAAGTTTACTAAGTGGGAAAAGTTCTTCATATTCTCTGCCATAGCCAAAAACACCAGAAGCTGGTATTATGGGATTTTTAAAATCAACACCACAAACATTTACAGATAAATCAGCCATTACCAAAGCACCTCCTCTGCATTGAAAACAGGACCATCCTTGCATACGTGTGCAAAATATTCCTCATCATTTCTGACTGTACGGCAGGCACAGCCAAGACAAGCACCAATTCCGCAAGCCATACGCTCCTCAAGTGAAATCTCACAATAAATATTTTTTTCCTTGCATATTGATGCAATATTTTTAAGCATGGGCATAGGTCCGCAAGCGTATACAGCATCAATTCCACCCTGTTCCGCAAGTTCTTCAAATGGCTGAGTGACAAAGCCGTGTATACCTGCTGAGCCGTCGTCCGTACAGAGAATTGTCTCCGCACCTGTTTTTCTGAAATCATCCTGCAAAATCACAGCAGAACTGTTTCTGAATCCGCTGATTGCTGTTGCTATTCCACCATAAACCTGAGCAAGCGGAAGCATAGGGGGTGTACCGATTCCACCGCCGATAAGCACAACTTTTCTGAAATCGGGATTTACTGTAAATCCGTGTCCAAGCGGTGCAAGCATATCAATCAAATCACCCTCATTGAGACGTGAAATTTCAGCTGTACCCTCTCCACGAATTTCAAACACGATTCGCAGAGTACCTTTTTCCCTGTCGATTCCGCATATTGAAATCGGTCGGCGAAGTGTGAAACTGCCAACTCTTATATGCACAAACTGACCTGCTTCAGCAACTTCTGCAACTTCAGGACAGCTTATTTCAAAGCTGTACATTTCTTTTGCAACTGCTGATTTTTTTACGATAATATATTGTCCCTGAGTATATTTCATATTGATTCCTCACTGTTCTTTCTTTGAGCCACAGCCTTTACACTTACCAAACATACCATATTTTCCTCCGCATTTCGGGCAGAGTCCTTTATTTTTCAGGTATGTTGCCATACTTTTTGAACGGTAAACCTCTGATGCCTCATAAGCACTGCCTTTCAGGTAGATTTTCTTTACTCCCTCACCGCCTGCTTTTCTGCATACGTCAAATGACGGGTCGGCATATTCTGTTTCAAGTTCCCATGTAGTCTCACTGTTTTCAAAAACAATCTCATCAAGTCCACAGCACATAGCACCATGCAGAATCGCTTCAACACTTGCGGGAACTGTTATTGATTTAAGATTACTGCAACCGCTGAAAGTTTTATAGTCAATTGTTTTAAGCTGATTAGACAGACAAACAGATACAAGCTCCGTGCAATTTTCAAATGCAGATGCAGATATTTCCATAACGCTGTCGGGAATATGTACAGTTTTGATTTCAGTATTGCCCTTGAATGCTCCTGAATCAATTTTTGTGATATTTTCGGGAATATCAACATCTTCATCATGTCCGGCATACTTGACAAGAATATCCTTGTTGCAAAGAAAAATATCACCAGTAAGAACAGAGGCAGCTTTTTCTTCTGATTTCTTTTCTTCCTCTTTGATTATTTCAATTTTCTCTCCGCAATGACCACAATACCAGAAATCAAGTCTTTCTTCCGCAAAAAGCAGAGCCTTGCATTTCGGGCATACAATCTGTATAAAATCATTCATTTCCATCTTAAATTATATCCTCCTGATAATATAAGTTTTTTGCATATTTATTATATCACACTACTGAAAAAAAAGCAATATCTGAAAAAATTTTCAGTCAAGCAGTTTTTCCAATACTGAAGGTATTTCAGTTATATCATTTACAATAATATCAGCGTCTGTAAGTTCACCCTCTGTTGAATATCCATATCCACAGCCGACGGACTTCAATCCGTTTTGTGTTGCTGTTTCAATATCGTGAAATCTGTCGCCGATTACAATATACTGTCCTTTGTGCTGTAAACTGAATATGCGGAAAATCTGATATTTTGGTATAAAATCGTACTCCTCACAGCAATAGAAGTAATCAAACAATCGGTCAAGCCCGAATATTCTTGAATGGCGTTCCATGTAGCTTACTCTGCAATTGCTTAAAAAAATCAATGTATGCCCCTGCTCTTTCAGATTTGTGAGAACCTGCTCCGCATTTGCAAACAATGCCCCCTCACCGTTTTCAATACGTCTGCCCATGTCGTCACCAAGCATTTTTCTTGCCTTTTCACGGATTTCAGGGTCTAAATCAGGCTGAAACGTACTCCACATATCAGTTGAATTGAAGCCAAGCCAATAGCTTATTTCCTTGTCCGTGTAGTCTTTTGGTGCGATATATCCGTTGTCAGCAAGCCATTTGCAAGTATTTCTGAAAGCCGGAGCATATGTTTTCATTGATTCATGGATTGTGCCATCATAATCAAAAATAAGATTTGCCATTAGTCCTCAATCTCTCTGATTAAATTAATCATCTCAATAGCACCATCTGCACACTCACTGCCCTTGTTGCCTGCCTTTGAGCCTGCACGCTCAATAGCCTGCTCAATGTTTTCAGTCGTAATCACACCAAACATAACAGGCGTATCAGTATTAAGTGAAACCTGTGCAATGCCCTTTGCACACTCATTGCATACAAGTTCATAGTGCGATGTACTTCCTCTGATGACTGCGCCAAGACAGATTACAGCGTCATATTTGCCTGATTTAGCCATTTTCTGTGCAATAAGCGGAATTTCAAATGCTCCAGGAACCCATGCAATATCAATTGAATCCTCTGTAATTTCGTGGCGTTTGAGTGTATCAACAGCACCGCCAAGAAGTTTGCTTGTGATAAATTCATTGAATCTTGCAACAACAATGCCGATTCTTACATCTTTCGGAATAAAATTTCCCTCATAAATTCTCATGATTTTTTCTCCTTTTTTTCATATTGTTTATAATTTTCAGAGAGCATTTTTAAAAGCTCATCTTTTTTATCAGTTATTTTATAAACTGTGCTGTTTTTCTTGTGGTAAATTTTCAGCACATCTCCGTCAATACTATACTGCACATCTTCCTTACTGAACATATCATTCTTTGCACCCTGCATAAGCACAAAATCAGGTGTAATATAATGCTTGCTGACAAATAAAGTCGGCAGAAATACATACACCATAAAAGCAGTCCACATAAGAACTATAAACAGATAGCCTTTTGTGTTTGTATTGTAGTTAAAATCGTGTATGGAGTTTATAAGCATACGTGATTCAACAGCAATATTTGCAAGTGCAAGTAAAATCCAAATGTAGCTGTCAGTTTTTTTACGGCTTATTGCAATTTTACTGTCATATTTTTTTATCTTACTATGCCACATAATAATAGTAATAATCTGAGCTATACATAATATTACCATTACAGCAAATATTGACAATGTTATTGATTCAAAAATAGTCATTGAATACCACCCTTTTGTTATTAGTCTGAATTTAATCCCCTTGTATATTTTTCATAGTTTTCATCAAGTATTTTAATTAGTTCCTCTTTATCACCCACAATTTTATATTTTGCAGGCTTGTCATTTTGTTTGTAATAAAGTTCAAGCGTATCGCCGTCAATTCTGTATCTGTACTTCTCTTTCCGTTGAATCTTTATCATACTTTTGTAAAACACGCCATCGGGAGTTATGTAGATATACTTATCAAGAAATATCATCAGAATATGAGCTGTGCCGCATATTGTCCATGAGATAAACGCAAGAAAATTCAGTTTTGCACTTTTATCATTTATTCCGACTACTGTTTTGTAGCGGTCATAGTCTAAGAGTGCGTTAATGACGGAAAGAACAATCCAATATATATCAAGCCAGATACTCTTTTTTACAGCAACTTTTCTGTTAATTTTCTTGATTCTCTGTGAGTTTACAACCAAAAGAATAAGTTCATAGACGACAAAGAGAATAAGAAGAACAAAAACAACAATATAAAAATAATTCCAGAATCCCATATCATTTCACCTTATATATCAATAATCAAGAATATGACCCATTCTGTCACGCTTTGTTTTGAGATAGAACAAATCAAAAGTGGTAGCATCCATTTGAATCGGCACACGCTCCTTTATTTCAAGTCCGAAACCGCTTAAACCATACACCTTATCGGGATTGTTAGTGAGCAGTCGGAGTGTTTTACAGCCAAGTTCACGCAGAATCTGTGCGCCAATATAGTATTCACGCATATCAGCAGGAAAACCAAGTGCTAAATTTGCATCAAGCGTATCCATACCGCCATCCTGCAATTCGTATGCACGGAGCTTGTTTACAAGTCCTATTCCTCTGCCCTCTTGTCTCATATAAAGAAGTATACCCCTGCCCTCTTTTTCAATTTGAGTCATTGCAGATGCGAATTGCTGACCGCAGTCACATTTTAGTGAGCCGAAAGCGTCTCCCGTCAGGCACTCTGAATGAACACGGCACAAAATATCCTGTCCATCACCAATATCACCCTTGACAAGTGCAACATGATGCTCACCATTCAGCTTGTTTATAAAGCATATCGCCCTGAACTCACCGTATTTTGTCGGGAGTTTTGTATTTGCAACACATTCAACTAATGTTTCGTGCATTTTTCTGTACTCTTTGATTGCCTGAATTGTTATGAACTTCAAGCCCCATTCCTTAGCTTTCTCCTGCAACTCAACTGCACGCATCATTGTACCGTCATCACGCATAATCTCACAACATAAGCCACATTCTTTAAGTCCTGCAAGTCGCATCAAATCAACTGTTGCTTCTGTATGTCCCTCACGCTCCAGCACACCATTTTTCTTTGCAGTCAGTGGGAACATATGACCCGGACGACGAAAATCTTCAGGCTTTGCATTATCATCAACACACATTCTTGCTGTATATCCACGCTCTTTTGCGGATATTCCTGTAGTTGTTTCAACATGGTCAATTGATACTGTAAAAGCAGTGCAGTGATTATCCGTGTTGTAGTCAACCATTTGCGGAAGATGCAGTTTATTGCAGAGTTCTGCACTCATCGGCATACAGATAAGACCTTTTGCGTGTACTGCCATGAAGTTTACATTTTCTGTTGTTGCAAATTCAGCAGCACATATCATATCACCCTCATTTTCTCTGTTTTCATCATCAGTTACAAGGATAATTTCACCATTGCGGAGAGCCTGTAAAGCCTCCTCAACTGTATTGTATTTAAACATATTTTTCCTCCTTTAATATTCTGTAAAATTTCTGTCAAGTTCGTTTATTTTTTCAAATAATTCAACAGTCCATTCAAAATTATCTTCAGGATTTATCAATCCAAGAAAAACACCTCTTGCCATGTGGTTATTAATATAGAAATTACTGAAACCATGCGGAAAATCAAGTGCGTGACTTTGCAAGTCTTTCCATAATTTTATATAGGCATCTTTATCAGTCTGCGGAAAATACCACTCATTCCATGTACGGTTATAATTAGTCCATTCTGAAACAGGCTTTTTCAGAAAATTTTCAGCCGATTTTATAACATCTTCAAAACTTGTGTAAACAAAGTAAAAAGTAGTTTCGCCCTCATTGAGTTCAATATCCTGTTCAGTACAGAAATCAATCTGAATTTTGTTTTCACGGATATATATTCTCCTGCAAAGTCCTTTGTATTTTTCGGGATAACTTCTGTCAACTTCAATATATCCTGAACCAACCTCTATATAACGTCTTATTTCCTGAATATCCAAAAAATCACCTACTTAATCTTTATATCACCGACATCAGCAGTCATATTGACGGTACACTTTCCATCTATAATGATTTTCTTTTCCTGTTCAACAGTACCTTTTTCCGAATATGTTTCCTCATAGCTTTTACCCTGCGTATCAAGTTTAATATTGCCTACATCTGATGATATATCGATTTCGGATTTTGTGATAGTATCAAGCGACAAGTCAACATCACCCACATTTGACTTGAACTCAAGTTTCGTTTCAGCAAGTTCGGAGATTTCACAATCAATATCACCTACATCTGCACTGAAATCTGATTTGCCTGTTATTGTCAGATTTTTTGCAGTTATATCGCCTACATCACTTGAAATATCAAATACTCCTGAAAAATCACGGATTTTTATATCCCCTACATCTGTAGAAATATCAAAAGACTTTAAATTATCAGGCAGGATAACTTCAATATCAGTCATGATATTTACTAAATTTTTGGTATTTTGGATTTTTTTGCCTGTTTCTGAATCAATAAAATCTATATGGAGTGTATCGCCCTGAGTTTCACAGCGTAATTTTGTATTATCCATAGCTTGCTGAGCTTTTTCCTCACTGACTGCCTTGTATTCACAGCTTGCATTGATTACAGCTTCACTTGAATTACCGACAATAATATTGCAGTCTCCTACACTAATATCAATTTTGATTTTCTCAATGCCTTTTACATCAACTTTTTGAGTTTCATTGTTTTTCTTGATAAAATCAAGGCTCATATTATTATGAATATTACATGAATTAAGAGAAATAATTGCAATAACTGAACATAAAGATAAGAATTTTTTCATAAAAACCCTCTTTCTGCAAGAAATGCCATATCAATTACACTGTCCGATTTTGCAGGGTTTATAAGTTTTTCGACGTATTTGCCTATTATGTCGTTTTCGAGATTAACAACATCACCGATTTTTTTTGTTGACAAAACAGTCTGTTCTGCCGTGTGTGGAATTATCGACACGCTGAAATTATTATCGCTCACTTTTGCAACAGTAAGACTTATACCGTCTATTGCAACTGACCCCTTTTCAACGATATACCGCATTATTACTGCATCTGCACCAATAGTATACCATACGGCAATACCGTCATTTTTTATATCGATGATTCTGCCTGTACCGTCAATATGCCCCGATACAATGTGACCTCCGAAACGTCCGTTCGCTGACATTGCACGTTCAAGATTAACTGAACTACCTGTTCTGAGACTTCCTAAAGACGAACGGCTTAGAGTTTCATTCATAACATCCGCCTGAAATATACTGCCATCATATCTTGTAACTGTAAGACAAACGCCGTTTACTGCAATGCTGTCGCCTAAGTGAACATCAGACAGAATTTTTTTTGCCTGAATACGTATAAAAGAATTATTACCATTTCGACAGACTTCCTTTACAGTTCCGACTTCCTCAATTATCCCCGTGAACATTTTTCACCCTGCTTTCAATCAAAATATCATCGCCAATGTGCTTTACTTTTGTATCAGTCAGCATAAAAGCATCAGACGTCACAGGAACTCCCCTGCCTGAAACAGCCGACTTTGCACCTGCTCCACCAAAGATTTTCGGCGCAATATAAGCCTGAACTTTATTCACAAGTCCTACATTCAGCATTGACCAGTTGAGTTCTCCTCCGCCTTCAAGTAAAATGCTGTCGATTTTCATATCACCCAGTTTTTTGATTACTTTTTTCAAATCTGTCCTACTATTAGGTGAATCAGTTAATGTCGTTATAAAACTACAGCCCATATCTTCAAGTTTTTTTCTTTTTTCTTTTTTATCATCATTTTTCCTTTTTCCATAGTCTGTTGTTGCTATTATAGTCGGAATATCTTTTGCAGTTTGTACTATATTGCTTTCAAGCGGTATTCTTAATCGGGAATCGCATATAATTCTTATTGGGTTGCGACCGTTTTCAAGTCGGCAAGTGAGCATAGGATTATCAGCAAGCACTGTTCCGATTCCAACCATGATTGCAGAGTGCCTGAGACGTTCATATTGAACATTCATGCGGGACTGTTCACCTGTAATCCACTTTGATTCACCTGTATAGCAAGCGATTTTGCCGTCCATAGTCATGGCATATTTCATTGTAACAAACGGTCTGCCTGTGGTAATGTAGTGAAAAAAAATCTCATTCAGTTCATCACATTCATCTTTTAAAATGCCCTCTGTAACTTCAATACCGTGTTCACGCAGAATTTTTACTCCCTTACCTGCAACAAGCGGATTCGGGTCAGATGAGCCAATATATACATGACCGATTTTATGCTGTATTACCGCATCTGTACAAGGCGGAGTTTTTCCGTGATGACAGCACGGCTCAAGCGTTACGTACATATCAGCATTAGTACAGTCAATCCCTCTGCTATCGCAGTCCGCAAAAGCTTCACGTTCAGCATGGAGACAGCCATATTTTTTGTGAAATCCACGACCGATAATTTCACCGTTTTTTACAATTACTGCTCCAACCATAGGATTGGGATTTACAAATCCCATGCCATTTTTTGCAAGTTCGATGGCCTCTTTCATATATTTTTCGTGCATATTATACACCTCACAAAAAAATAAAAACCCTGTAACAACAGGGCATGACAAACAACATCTTCTCTCGTCCGGACTTTAACCGTCGGCTTCGGAATCTCACCGAATCAGCACAAAGGCTCACAGGCTTTAACTGTCGGTAGGGAGTTACACCCTGCCCCGAAGATTATCTATATTAATTATATCACAAAGTATTCTGTATGTCAATACATACAGAAAATTTTTACAAAAAAACGCTTTCAGCCCGTTAAGTGAGCCAAAAGCGTTTTTTGTTATACTCCACAATCCTCATAATCTTTCCAGCGTTCAAAATAAGCCTTATTGCTCCAGCTTTTGTAAAGAATGTACAAAATAGATGCACAGGCAATAAATACGGCTGTAATTATCGGGATAAACATACCAAGAACTTTTTTAGGGTTTATCTCATTTTTTTCGTAATCCATTGAATCCACCTCATTATAATTCATTTCGCTTAAAGTAAAGGCTTACTGATTCCACACCTGACAAGCCGAAAACTACAGCTATTGTGCATATAATTGAAACAGCATACAATATAACTGTAAGTCCCATACTGCCTTCATGCTGTGGAATCATTACAGCACCCGGAAAAACCTGTACAATTGCCGAAACAACATACACAAGTGATGCTATTGACTTGAAAAAGCCTATACCTGAAACAATTGCAAGACCTGATGCACCCATTGCAAGAGTGATATACAATGCAGAATCCTTTATTATTCCTGCAATACCGTCAATGCCGTCTTTGTAGTCAAGTCCAAGAGAGCCACTGTAAAGAAGATAAAATGCAGCTGCTCCTATAATTCCCAAAACAGCAAGCATTATAACCCACTTAAAGCCCTGCTGTGCAAGTTCACGCTGACGCTCCTTTTTCAGTTCAAGCATCATACGCAGACTTTCTTTTGAGTCTTTCTGGTCTGAAACAAGCTGAGAAGATACAGCTTTTTTTGCACCCTCACGCTTTGCTCTTTCAAGGTCTTCGTCAACAAATTTCGGCTTGTATACGGGTGTTTCAGGTGCATCATCAAGAACAGGTGCAGAAATCGGAGTCTGTATCTGCGGTTCTGCTTTCTTTTCAGATTTCGGCGGAGGTGTATAATTATCTTCATCAAGAATCGGTGCAGATACTTCAACAGGAGGTTCAGGCGGAGCTTCAACTCCAAGCTGTTCACGCATACGCTCAAGAACTTTCTGCTTGTTTACATCAGGAAGTCTGTTATAAGTTTCCAGCTGTTCAGGAGTGAATTTTGCAATTATCTCCTCATCTGTCATTATTTTTACTTCAGGCTTTTTTGACTGATACGGCACATTATCATCATCAAGAACAGGTGCAGAAACACCAGTCGGCGCACCTTTTTTTGCTGACGGCGGTGGTGTATAGTAATCCATGTCATCAAGAACAGGTGCGGAAACACCAGTCGGCGCACCTTTTTTTGCTGTCGGTGGTGGTGTATAGTAGTCCATGTCATCAAGAACAGGTGCAGAGACATCTGTCGGGGCTGACTTTTTTGGTGGTGGTGCAGTATAATCAATATCATCAAGTGATGCACCAAAATTATTTTCGTCCATTTTTTCTCCTTTCTGCTAAAAAATTTTATTCAGCCTAAAGCAGATATAATAAGTATCTGCTTTAAGCGTAATTTCTGATAAACTTGAATTATCTTTCAAGAATCTGCGAACGGTCAGGACCTATGCCAACCATACTTACATGACAGCCAACAAGTTCTTCAAGACGTGTAATATATTTCTTGCAGTTTTCGGGAAGTTCATCAAAGCTTGTGCATTTTGAAATATCCTCTGTAAAGCCCTCAAACTCCTCATAAACAGGAGTACAGCCGTCTAATTCCTCTAAAACAGGAGGGAAATTCTCTGTAACAGTTCCGTCTGGCTTTTTATATGCAACACAAATTTTAAGTGTATCAAGATTTGCAAGCGTATCAAGCTTATTTATTGCAAGACTGTCAAGACCATTCACTCTTACTGAATGACGTACAATAACAGCATCAAACCAGCCTGTACGGCGTGGACGACCTGTAGTTGTGCCGAACTCTCCGCCTGTTTCACGGATTTTTTTACCTATTTCATCATCAAGTTCTGTCGGGAATGGACCTTTACCAACTCTTGTTGTATAAGCCTTTGCAACACCAATGATATTTGTGATAATCTTTGGTCCTACACCTGTTCCGACACATACACCTGCTGAAAGCGGGTGAGATGATGTAACATATGGGTATGTACCGAAGTCAATGTCAAGAAGTGTAGCCTGCGCACCCTCAAACATTATAGTTTTTCCTGCTTTTTCGGCATTGAAAGTAAGTACTGAAACATCATCAACATACGGAGCAAGTCTCTTGCCATACTCAATATATTCAGCAGTTACTGCATCAAGGTCATAGGCTTCGCCGTTATAGACTTCTGTTATGATTTTGTTTTTGAGTTTGCCTGTTGACTGAATCTTTTCAGCGAGTATATCAGGGTGTATAAGGTCATAGATTCTTATACCACATCTTTCATATTTATCCATATATGTAGGACCTATACCACGCTTTGTAGTTCCGATGTCCTTACCGCCTCTAAAAGCCTCTGAAAGACCGTCAAGAGTGATGTGCCACGGCATAACAACGTGCGCTCTCGGGTCGATTTTGAGATTAACTGTTGAAATTCCTCTTGATTCAAGGCTGTCAAGTTCACCGATAAAGTCTTTCGGGTCAAGGACAACACCTGCTCCGATAAGGCAGAGAGTATCTTTGTAAAGAATACCCGACGGAATAAGGTGGAGTTTATAGACTTCTCCGTTATTTACTACAGTATGACCTGCATTGTTACCGCCTTGTGAACGGACTACAACATCAGCACGAGAAGAAATAATATCAATTATCTTTCCTTTTCCCTCGTCTCCCCATTGTGTTCCGACAACAATATTTGCTGGCATTATAAATTCCTCATTTCATAATAATTTTGTGCAAAAACACACTTACATCTTATTATATCATAGTCTTATTGATTTTGCAAGTCCTTTGAAAAAATTTCGTATAAAAATATTGACTTTATATGCCAGTTGTGTTATAATACAAAAAGAATATACGTTTTACAAGGTGATTGAAATGGACGACTGGAAAAGTACGGTATGGCTGGAAAAAGCACGTTACAAGCCACACCGTTACTATATAAGAGACGAGATAGAGGAAATAATAAAGGAAGAAAATATCGACAGAAACCGTTTTCATGAGTTTTCAAAATTCGGGTATGAGGATATAATCAAAAAATTTTACTATAATTTTGCCGATTATAAGAATTTCACTCCCTCCCGTATACATTTAGACTATACATTCATGCATATTCGTAATAATCTTGATGTACATTATATCGACTGCTTTTTCAGGACTGACAACTGGGTTGAGTATATGGAAACGGTCAGGGCAGAAATATCGCATATCACGGAAAAAATGTATCTGATACTGGAGCAGGGCTGGGTATACGAAGGTTATGTAAAGGAAATTTTTGACGTACTTATTGAAACGGACTGCGGTCTTACTGACTGTTATATAGTATCGTCAAAATTCGACTGGTTTATTGCCATAAGTTATATTGAGGATAATGCAACTATATACAGAAAGCAGTGACATATATGCAGACGATAATAATAAAAGGAGCGTATTTATGGGAAAATTTTACAGTTCAGAGGAATACAGAAGATTTATTTTCAGTAGAAATTTCAAAGACGGTTATGCTGAAAGACTGCTTGATGAATTTGCAGGACTTGCAATTGATAATCCAAAACTTACAGAAGTAAACAGAGTAGAAGATTTCACAGTTATTCCTGTTCCGTCGGACGTAAGCACAGGAGATTTCATGAATCTTGTCCGCTGGCTTACACAGGAAAATATGATTTTTTATGGTATTGCAACTCACAAAACAAACAGCTATTTTGTTATTCCTGATACAATGAACAAATGGGGCGATACTGTATTGATAGGTTTTGATAACGGCACAGCAGGACGCTGGGAAATTCCAGTCGGATTATTTTCAGATGAAAATTCTGCTTTTTCTCCTATGAAAGAAAATATTTTTGAGTATTTCGAGGATTCTGAACACATAAAAGAAAGATATGAAAGTTGCAATGACTTTTTAACTAAAAAAAGTGTACATATACTTGTTGATTATCTTAAATAACAGAAAAAGTTCCATGAATTTTTTACAGGGAACTAAGAGATAAACAAAAAAGAGATTTTTTTATTTATGATTAGGCTAAAATTTTACGATTATGGAAATATGCAGTTAGATGTTGAGAAAGAACTTGGAATTGAAATTGAGACGGAAGATTTCCTAATTACAAATATACCATCTCTTGAATTTGAAGCGATGGATTTTGAAGCTGATTTGGAAGATAATATAATTTTCTGGTTCAGCAGTAAACAGGAACTTATTGACGTTCAAAAAATAAAAAAACTGATATATTCAAGAATTTCTGATACTCCTATGCAGTTTGATATAAAAATCACTGATAATTTCGATTGAAATTTGCATAAATTTGTCCCTGTTCTCATAATGAGAGCAGGGACTTTTTTGACATATTCATTTTACAGCTCACTTTCTGAATCAATCAGACTGACATTTTCCAATGCTTTGTTAATCGTGTTGGTACGTGTACCAATAAGCGTGGTGAGTTCTTCATCAACCTTACGGAGACGGTCTCTTGTCTTAGTAAGAACATCTTCAAATTTTCCGAACTCTTTTTTGGCTGATTCAAGAATTTTCCAGACTTCATTGCTTTTCTTCTGAACAGCAAGTGTTCTGAATCCCATTTGCAGACTGTTCAGCATTGCACCCATTGTTGATGGTCCTGCTATATTTATCCTATACTCACGTTGCAGAACTTCAACAAGTCCGAGATTTACAACTTCTGCATACAATCCCTCAAATGGCAGGAACATTATTGCAAAATCTGTTGTATAAGGCGGACAGATATATTTGTCATGTATACTTTTAGCACAGCGTTTTATCTCTGCTATAAGTACGCTTCTCTTTTCTTTCAGCAGTTCAGGATTTCCGCTTTCATAGGCATCAAGAAGATTTGAATATGTATCACCAGGGAATTTTGAATCTATCGGCAGATATATATATTCACCATTCTCTGCTCCGGGAAGTTTTACTGCAAAATCAACTTTTTGTGAACTCTGAGGTTTAACTGCAACCTGTTCTCCATATTGTTCATGTGCAAGAATTTCATCAAGTATTGCACCAAGCTGAATTTCTCCCATGATACCTCTTGTCTTAACATTTGAGAGAACATTTTTCAAATCCGAAACACCCGAAGCAACATTTTTCATCTCGCCAAGTCCCTCATAAACTTCCACAAGACGCTTGTTTACTGTCTCAAATGATTTTGATATTCTGTCATCAAGCGATTTCTGCAATTTCTCATTGACTGTATTATTTATCCTGTCAAGGCTTTCTTGATTTTCAGCACGCATTTTCTCCATACTTTCATCATTGGAACGGCAAATATTTTCAAGTTTTGCATTAATCGATTCCTTGATATTATCAAAGTCATTTTCAAGCTTAGTAAGCTTTTCATTGAGCATTTTCTGTAACTTGACATCAACCGTATTATTTACTTTGTCAAGGCTCTCCTGATTTTCAGCACGCATTTTCTCCATACTTTCATCATTTGAACGACGAATATTTTCAAGTGATGCAATAATGGATTCCTTGACGTTATTGAAATCACTTTCAAGCTTAGTAAGCTTTTCATTGAGCATTTTCTGTAACTTGACATCAACCGTATTATTTACTCTGTCAAGACTCTCCTGATTTCCAGCACGCATTTTCTCCATACTTTCATCATTTGAACGGCGAATATTTTCAAGTGATGCAATAATGGACTCCTTGACATTGTTGAAATCACTTTCAAGCTTAGTAAGCTTTTCATTTACATCATTGTGCTGTTTCTCCTGCTGGCTGTTCATGGAATTTCTTAAACTGTCGCCTAAAACTGAAATCTGTTTTGTAATAGATTCACTTTGTCTGGCTGAATTGTCCATTAAAATTTTGTTGTTATTTTCATTACTCTTGCTAAGAAATTCAATCTGCTTTTTAAGCTCCTCAATTTCTTTTCCATTTCTGCTGTCGGTATTTTTCTGTGAAATCTTCATCAGGGTGATTAAAATAACTGCAAGCATAACAATAATCACAAAACTGCATATGAGAATAATAATATCCATTTTCATACGTCCTTTCTTTATAAAATATACCTATATTTTAGCATATACCAGAAAATATGTCAAGATATTAATTATATTTTTCTGATTATATTGACAATTCAATAAATCTGATGTATAATATAAACTGTATAAAAAATCCAATGGAGGAATTTACTATGTCAATGTATATTACTTGTCTCGACCTTGAGGGTGTACTCGTTCCTGAAATATGGATTGCTTTTGCAGAAGCAAGCGGTATTCCCGAACTTAGAAAAACTACACGTGATGAGCCTGATTATGATAAGCTTATGAATTATCGTATCAATATCCTTAAAGAACACGGCTTAGGACTTAAAGAAATTCAGGAGACTATCGCAAAAATAGACCCTCTTGACGGTGCAAAGGAGTTTCTTGATGAACTTCGCTCAATCTGTCAGACTATCATCATAAGCGATACTTTCACACAATTTGCTGCTCCTCTTATGGCAAAACTCGGACAGCCTACTATTTTCTGCAATACTCTCGAAGTTGCTGAAAACGGTGAAATAACAGGCTTTAAAATGAGATGTGAGAAGTCAAAACTTACAACTGTAAAGGCACTTCAGTCTATCGGCTATGAAACTATTGCAAGTGGTGACAGTTTCAATGATTTAGGTATGATTCAGGCAAGCAAGGCTGGTTTCCTTTTCAGAACTACAGACCAGATTAAAGCTGATTATCCGCAGTATCCTGCATTTGAAACATACGATGAACTTCTTAACGCTGTAAAGAATGTTATAAAAGACTGATAAAATACATCTGGCGAACATAAGAGCGATACCCATATAGAAATTTTTAGCCATAGCATTTTTGATTATAAGTCCAAAATACTATGGCGTTTCTATTGAAATAACAGTTTTTTGGTATATAATATTAGTAAAATAAATTGTAATTAGGTGTTCAGTATGAATAAATTAACTTTAGCTGACTATGAAAAGGCTATTCAATACATTGATAAAACAGGGTGTGGTATAGTCTATCCTCTTTCTATAGCTGAAATGGTACAAAACGGAGATATATTTACAAGTAAACATTCAGTTTTATTTTGGCATTATTCTGGGTTTGCATTTATTTATGGTGATTATAATGAGCATTTCCTTAATAGTGTATATAAGCTATTTTTAAGCGATAATTGTGAAACATCAAGACGCTTTATTTTGTTTGTGAAAGATGAAAAAGTAAAAGAATTTTTCTTAAATAAAGATAGTATTATTTTGGAAAAACGTTATTTTTTTGAATACAAGAAAAGCTTTTTATCAAATAATAGAGTACTGCCTGCAAATCTTAAAATATGTGAAATCAACAATGATTTGTTTGATAAGATACAAGGCAATGTTACTCCTCTTTTTTCTTGGTGTCATTCAACCGAATTTTTAAAATATGGAAAAGGATATTGCATTGTGGATAGGGAAAATGTGGCTGCTTGGGCTTTTACAGCTGCAATCAGTTCAGATGAGATTGATATAGGAGTAGAAACGAAAAGCGAATATCGATATTTAGGATTGGGAACAATCATTGCTGAAAAAATGATACAGTATTGCTTTCAACAACATAAACGCCCCGTTTGGGCTTGTCATTCAAATAATATAGCATCACAAAGATTAGCAAATAAAATTGGTTTTGAAAAGGTAACAGAATGTTATACTATCAGAAAAAGCTAAATTCTGATTTGTACGAATAAACAAATGATTAAAACACGCCCGAAAGCAGTTGAAAAATTACTTTCGGGCATTACTTCTATATGAGTATCTTTAATAATTCGTATCCGCCCAATAATAAAACACCCTATACAAAGAACTTTAAATGGATTAAAATAGAAATATCTGTTGATATATTTATAGTTCTGATATGTTCTATGCAGTTTATTTGCAATAGACCAGATGTCAAGTATTGGAGTAAAATTCAGCATACTTTTAGCCGATTTGCATTATATCTGATTATGAAAATATTTATCATTATCAGTCAGGGATATATGATGATTGAAAATTTTATTTGTTTTTTATTGCAAATTAATGAAAAATATTATATAATAAATTTGGAGGGAATAACAATGTACAGACTAATTCCAAAAAGAACGATACAAATGCGTGAAGATGATGGAGTGAATCAGGAATTTCAGATTATGATTTTATGTCTTGAACTATGCAGAGAGGCGGACGATGATTTATGGAAACAGCCTATGATTTGTCATCTTGATGAATTAAGTATGTTAACGTGAGTTCGACAGAAAAAATCAGTCAAGTAGGCATAAAAAGCCCTTTGGCATATTAGAAGCAGAACAGACAG